>CAYUKA010000005.1:0-97446 GCA_964445195.1 uncultured Micavibrio sp.
CACTTGATATCGGCGCAACGGGCATGCTGGCCCAGCAGATGAATGTCGATGTGATATCGAACAACATCGCCAACATGACGACCACCGGCTTCAAGCGCCAGCGGTTAGACTTCAAGGATCTGGTCTACCAGAATATCGACAAACCAGGCGCGCAATCCTCGGACATCAGCACGATCCTGCCCTCGGGCCTGCAGCTCGGCCTCGGCGTACGGGTCGGTGCCGCGTATAAAATTCATGAGCAGGGACCGCTGCAGATTACCGAGAACCCGCTTGACCTTGCGATCACCGGCGACGGTTTCTTCCAGATCACGCTGCCGAACGGTGAAACGGCCTACACACGCTCCGGCGTTTTCCAGATCAATGAGAATGGCGAAATTGTAACAACGCAGGGCTACCTGCTGGAACCGAGCATTGTAGCGCCGCCGGACGCGATCGCCATTGAGATCAATGAAAACGGCGAGGTGTTCGCCGATCTCGCCGGTCAGGTCGACCTGACCAATCTGGGCCAGATCCAGCTGGCCAGCTTTATCAACCCGGCCGGTCTTGAAGCCATCGGCGATAATTTATTCCTCGAAACCGAAGCTTCGGGCAACGCCCAGTTAAATAACCCCGGTACCGAGAATGCCGGATCAATCCGCCAGGGCGCGCTTGAAAATTCGAATGTGAATGTGGTCGAAGAGATTACCAACCTGATCACTGCGCAACGCGCCTATGAAATGAATTCAACCGTGATCCGCACCAGCGACGAGATGCTGCAAAACGTATCCCAGCTTCGCTAAGGATAACGGGTAAAACGTAAGAAAAGGAGACTGACAATGAGCACACTGACCCGCAATCTCGACCTGACATTCAGGCTGCTCGTCCTGATCCTGGCCATGACGGTCGGCGTGTTCCTGGTCATTGCCGGCGCCCGCGAGGCGCTGGCCGCCAGTCTCAAGCCTACGGCGATCATCAGTTCCGACACCTTCACTGTCGGGGATATCTTCAGCGGGCTGGATGGTGACACCGCCGACAAAGTGCTGGGGGCCGCGCCTCTGCCGGGTCAGGATATGGTGCTCAACGCCCGCACGCTGATGCGGATTGCGCTGGCGCTCGACCTGCCGTGGCGGCCGGCGCACAGCCTTGAGCAGGTCACGATCCGCCGGGCCGCAACGATTATCGAGGGGGCGCCCATTGATGACGCCCTGACCACCCGCCTGCGCAGTGAAGGCGTGGACGGGCGCTTTGAGATCGCCTACCTGACCGCCGGCACGCCGCGTCTGGTCCTGCCGGCCGACAAACCGGCGATGACCGAAGTGACGGCGCTGAACTACGACCCCAGTTCCGGCCGTTTCGAGGCCACACTCGCCGCCCCGACCGCAGACATGCCGCTAACCACCCTGACGGTTATCGGCAAAGTCGAACGGCTGATCAGTGTGCCGGTCCTGAAAAGCACGCTTGGTAACGGCGATATTATCGGCGCCGGCGACATTACCTGGGCCGAGATTAAACACAGTACGCTGCAAAGCGACATGATGCTGCAGGACACCGACCTGATCGGCCTGACGCCGCGCCGGCTGGTCGCCGCCGGGACACCGATGCGCAGCCGCGAGCTTGAGCGCCCGCAACTCGTATCGCGCGGCGCGATGATCACCATTGCCTATCGCGACGGGCCGCTGGCCCTGACCGCGCGGGGCAAAGCGATGCAGAACGGCGCCAAGGGCGACCTGATCCGCGTCGTCAACACCGCCAGCAACCGCACGGTTGAGGCGTTTGTCGAAAGCCAGAACACCGTTGCGGTGTTGCCCTGATAAAAGGAGGTTTAAATGAAAACGGCTTGTAAATATAAAAACGCCCTGCTGGGGCTGGCGATGGCCACCCTGCTGACCGGCTGCGGCAACACGATCGACCGGCTGTCCAATGTCGGCACGCCGCCGCAAATGAGCCGGGTCGAAAACCCGCAGCTGCGCAAAGGCTATGAGCCGGTCAGCATGCCGATGCCCGCGCCGCAGACCGAGGAAACCCAGCCAAACTCGCTGTGGGCCTCCAACCGCCGCAACTTCTTTGAAGACCAGCGCGCCGGCACGATCGGCGATATTCTGACCGTCCTCATCGACATCCAGGACGAGGCCGAACTGGAGAATGAAAGCGAGCGCACCCGTGATAACGGCGAGACAGCACAGATTCCAGGCATTCTGGGCTATGAAGCCAGCCTCGGCCGCATCCTTCCGGAAGCGGTCAACCCGGCCAGCCTGACCGATCTCGGCTCGACCTCACGCAGTGTCGGCCAGGGCACGATCGAGCGCGAAGAGGAAATTCTTGTCCGCATGGCCGCCGTCATTACCCAGGTCCTGCCCAATGGTAACCTTGTCATTAGCGGCAGCCAGGAAGTGCGCGTCAATTTCGAAAAGCGTATCCTGCAGGTGGACGGCGTAATCCGGCCGGAGGATATCTCGATCAACAACACGATTAACCACGATCAGATCGCCGAAGCCCGTATCGCCTATGGCGGCGAAGGCCAGATCACCGACGTGCAACAGCCCCGTTACGGCCAGCAGGTCTACGATATCCTGTTCCCGTTCTAGAAAGAGCCATATTAAAAGATCATGAAAAAAGCCCGGCAGGCAAATGCTGCGCCGGGCTTACTCTATAGGGAACAGAAAGCATTAATCGTCGCGCTGGGTTTTTTCCATCCGCTCGTGCCGCTCCTGCGCTTCGATGCTCAGCGTTGCAACCGGACGGGCATCAAGGCGGGCAATACCGATCGGCTCGCCGGTTTCCTCGCAATAGCCGTAAGAGCCGTCATCGATCCGCTCCAGCGCCTCATTGATCTTGATAATCAGCTTGCGCTCCCGGTCGCGGGTCCGCAGTTCCAGCGCATGATCGGTTTCCGCCGAAGCCCGGTCGGCCAGATCCGGCTGTTGCAGCTCTGTGGTCTGCAATGTCTGGGTAATCGTCTCCGAAGATTCCCGTAACAACTCCTCGCGCCAATGGATCAGCTTGCGGCGAAAATATTCCAGCATCACCGGATTCATGAAATCGCCCTTATCCTTGGACGGATCATAATCGGGCGGAATAACACTACTAGCAGGCGCGGCCATGGCTCAAAATCCTTCTTTTCTGATCGCGGTCAAACCGTTTACAAGCCGGATGAATATAAAGATATCGCCCCGGCAAGGCAAGATGGAATATACGGCTCAGACACGCTTATCCAGAGCCTGCCGCATTTTGGCCAGTTCGACCTGCGCTCGCAGGTCGATTTCATCGAGAATGGCGCTCAGACTGGGATCCATGATCTTCTCCCGGTGCGCTGCGATCACATCGGCAACGCCGATCACATGCCCGACCGTTAACGTCCCGCTCAACAGCGCCAGCCGGACTTTGTCCAGTTCATCGAGAATCACGCTCGCGCGCTGATGCATGCGCCGCCGCGCCGCCCGCTCGGTCGGGTCTTCCGCCGCCTGTACGGATAACAACGCATCGACCCGGGCGATCGACTGTGTCGCCCCGGGCTTTTCAGTCTTGTCCGCGCCGCCGGTCAGCAGATCGCCGAACGAACCGTCACCGCCGGATACCCTGCTTTTCTTCTTGGCCGCCCCGGCCTGGTCGGTCTTTTTCGGACCTTCGACTTTCATAGCATACTCCCCTTCTGTCTCTACTCTATCACCCCTATCCGGGGGCCGGTCAAGTGGCAGGCAAAATTTGCCGCATCGCCGGCTTAAACCGGTGAAACATGCCGGGCAAGGCAGCCAACGTTCATGACTTACACCAGGGCAAGCCATTGAAAAGAAATAACAATGGATCATGGCACGAAGTTCGCATCGAACAGGGCGGACAAAAATAACTTTTATGATTTATGGCAAAAAAAATGCTGGATAATGTAAAAAGAATAATCACCGCGCTGGCGATCATTATCATTACAATGACCGCTGCAGCCGCACCCGGCACCGCCAAAACCACGCGGATCAAGGATATCGTCGATATTGAAGGCGTCCGCGACAACCTGCTGGTCGGCTATGGTCTCGTGGTTGGACTGAACGGCAGCGGCGATTCCCTGAACAACTCGCCTTTCACCGAGCAGAGCCTGACCGCGATGCTGGAACGCCTCGGCGTCAGCGTGCGGGGCCAGAACCTGAATACCGGTAATGTCGCCGCCGTCATGGTCACAGCCACCCTGCCACCCTTCGCGAACCAGGGATCGCGCATTGATGTCAGCGTTTCGACAATGGGCGACGCCGAAAGCCTGCAGGGCGGCACGCTGCTGGTCACCCCGCTGATGGGCGCGGACGGCGAGGTCTATGCCGTTGCGCAGGGCCCGGTCAATATTGCCGGGTTCTCGGTCGAGGGCCAAGCGGCGACCTTCATCCGCAATATCCCGACGGCCGGCCGTATCCCGGCGGGTGGCATCGTTGAGCGCGAGATTGACTTTGACCTGAACGATTTCCCGAGCATCCGCCTCGCGCTGAAAAACCCGGACTTTACAACAGCGCGCCGGATCTCGCGGGCGATTAACGGCTTCCTGTCGGCCAATGTTGCAACGGCTGAAAATTCAGGCAGCGTCAGGCTCGTGCGGCCGGCCGGCTTTAGCGGCACGATCGTCGACCTGATTACCGATATCGAGCAACTGCCGATCCAGCCAGACCAGCCGGCCCGTGTTGTCATTGACGAGCGCAGCGGCATTATCGTCATGGGCGCCGACGTGCGGGTCAGCACCGTGGCGATCGCGCAGGGCAGCCTGACGATCAAGATTACCGAAACACCGCAGGTCAGCCAGCCGAACCCGTTCTCGCCGCAGGGCCAGACCGTCGTCGTGCCGCGCACCGATATCGAGGTTAATGTCGGCGAGGACGTCAAGCTCGGCCTGCTGGAAACCGGCGTGACGCTGCAGGACCTTGTCACCGGGCTGAACCGCCTCGGCGTGGCGCCGCGCGACTCAATCACGATTTTACAGGCCCTCAAGGCAGCGGGCGCGCTGCAGGCCGATATAACGACAATGTAACGGACGACAAAGATGAACGATCTTTTGAGCGCAGACATGAACCAGGCCCTGATCAGGGCGGCCCAGCAACAGCAGGCGCAACAGGCGCAGATGCTGGACAAAGCGGGCACGGTCAAAAATTACGCGAAAATTGAACAGGCGGCGCAGGATTTCGAGGCCGTGTTCCTGGCCGAGATGATGAAGCCGATGTTCAAGGAAATCAACAAGCCCGACCCGTTATTCGGCGGCGGGCACGGTGAACAGGTGTTTAACGACATGATGGTGCAGGAGTACGGCAAGATCATGGCGGAACAGGGCGGTGTCGGCCTCGCCGACTACGTCAAGGCGGAACTGATTAAACTTCAGGAATTACAGGAGGCACAGTGATGACACAGGACAGACTTTTAAACCGGGATAAGCTTTCCCCCAATCAGGCGCCGGCACAAACCGCAGAAAGCGAACGCGAACAGGTTTTTACCCTGCCGAGCGATCCGAACAAGGCCATGCAGCAAATGATGAACACAATAGACCAGCTGCGTGAAATTTATGAAGAAGAGAACGAGGCCCTGGCCGCCTCCGACACCCAGGCCTTTCTGGGCCTGCAGGACCGCAAGATCGCCGCCGCCCGCGACTATCAAAGCGGCGCGAAACAGATGCTGGAACGCAAAGGCGATCTGGAGCACATCGATGCCGCCCTGAAACAGGAAATGGCCGCCAAGCAGGAAAGCTTTTCCGGCATCATGGCCGAAAACCTGAAAGCGCTGGACCGTATGCGCAAAGGAGTGCAACGCCTGAACGACCGCATTATGTCCTCGGCCCGCGACGCGGCCCGCAAGGACGGCCTGAATTATAGCGCCAGCGGCAACCTTAATCATAACGACCGCGCCATTTCAATCGGCGTCAGCGAGTCGGCATAAGAGCAGGAGACAAACACCATGGATGCGCTTCCCCCTTACACCCCGCAAACCGCTACCTCGCCGCAAAACAGCGGTAGCGGTAACGGGCAGGCCCTGCAGGGCGGTAACGGTATATTTTCCGGTATCGCGGGGCTGAGTTTCATGGATCTGATTTTCGCGCATCTTTCACAAAGCGGCAATACAGATACAGAGATTACGCCCGGCGTGGCGCAAGCCGAAACAACGCCGGGGCAAAGCGATAATTCTCTTGCCGCCTTACTAAAACAATTAAAGCAAGGCGATGACCCGGCCATTGAACAGGTCCTGGCCCATACGGACCTTGCCGGCCAGGCTGATCCGCTCAGCGCCGAACAAGTGCTGAAAACGCTGGAAACAATCATACCGGCGGAACAGAAGCCGGCCCTTCAGCAGGCAGCCCTGCAACAAATCGCGCCGTTGATCGCCAGCCTGACCCAGGCCGTGCCGCAACAACAGCCGGTCACGAAGCCGAAGACCAGCGTCCAGACCACCCAACCGGATCTGGCAGCTCCTGACCTGAAAACCGAAACTGACACCGCAGGACCGCTACTGATTGCGACCGGCCTGACACCGGAAACGCTGACCCGGATCATCGAAGGAATCACAAGCGGCCAGACAGACGGCACGGAAGCCGGTGAAGGCTTCATGGCCTTTATTACCCAAATCGTCACACCGCCGCAGGAGCGTAAAGATGTTGTGTTCCTGCCGCGTGGTTCCGTCGCCGGCGAAATCAACACACCGGCGACGCAGAGCAGCGTCTCCCAGGCCGAAACAATGGCTGCAAAACTGAATGCCCTGACAATCGGCGCCGATGAGTCGCCATTCGACCTTGATAGTGACTTTGAACAAATCCTGCGCGTCCTTGAGACGGCGCAGGGCAAAGCCGGAGCACAGCCGGGCAATGATAACGCCCTGCCGAAAGGGTTGGAAAAACTGGCGCACAATATTAAGGCGCATCTCGCCGCCGGGATGAGCACCGTACAAGGCACGCCGCCGCCGCTGACATCAATGTTTACCGCTTTTTCCGCCGACAGCCTTTACCCGGACGGACTCGACTTTTCATTGGGCGGCCCCCAGAGCCTGCGCCTGACCCTGACCGGCCCGGCCCAGGCGGCCAGCCTGATCGGGCAGGCACAGCAGGCCGCCCTGCCCCACCCCGGCACCCAGATGATCGCCTCGACCATTGCCAGGGCGACGGTCAACGGTGAAAACCGCAACATTACCCTGCAGCTTGATCCGCCTGATCTGGGGCGTGTCCAGGTGCGCATGGAGTTCAATAAGGAGAATAACACGCTGCGGGCCATCATGACCGCCGAGAAGCCGGAAACTTTCATGATGCTGCAACGTGACGCGCATGCGCTTGAACGCGCCCTGCAGGATGCCGGGCTGGACGCTGACGGCAGCAGTCTTGAGTTTGAGCTCTCGCAGGATGGCGGGCTGTTCGATCATGAAGACCGCGGCGGACCGGGCGGCCAGCATGGCGGCGGTAGCGGCGGCGATGAAACCGCAGGCGATGAGCAGGAGATTGAAGTTATACAGACAACGATGGACTGGTATGTCGACCCGGACACCGGGCTGATGCGCTACGACGCGCTGGTCTAGACGAGGAAGGATAAAGGAGACGGATCATGGTATCTGATGTAACGGTGACAGGCGCGGCGCAGGACGCGCAAAGAACGCAGGACCAGTCGGTACAGCTGGCCGAGGATTTTAACGAGTTCCTGATCCTGCTGACAACGCAGATCCAGAATCAGGACCCACTGAACCCGATGGATTCAACCGAGTTCACCAACCAGCTGGTCCAGTTCAGCCAGGTCGAACAGGCGATCAACACCAACGCCAAGCTTGATGACCTGGTCAGCCTGCAGCTCGGCAGTATTTCGAGTGTCGCGCTCGGCTATGTCGGCATGGACGTCAACTATATCAGCAGCGAAATGAACTATAACGGCGAAACGCCTGTCACGATCAGCTATGCGCTGGGTGAGGATGCGTTCTCGGCGACGGTCAATATTTTCGACGAGGCCGGCGACCTGGTCTACAGCGCCCCGGCCCCGAACAGCACCGGCGCTCAGGAAGTCGTCTGGAACGGCGAGCATATGGGCGGCGGCGTTGTCGAGCCCGGCACTTACCGCGTCACGATTGACGCGCTCGATGCCGAAGGCGAGGCCATCGACACCCAGACCGTGGTATCGGGACAAGTGCGCGGCATTGAATCGCAAAACGGCGTTGTCTTCCTGCTGATCGGTGAACGGGCCGTGCCGCTCGGGCAGGTCATTAACGCGACCGTACCGGCAGAGGTTGAAACGGACACCGCCGCCGTTCCTGACGGCGAAGCAGGCGATAGCGAGGATCCGCCCGCTGATGAAGGAGGAACCGCGTAATGAGCCTGTTCGGATCATTATATACCGGCGTCATGGGGATGAACGCACAGAGCCAGTCAACGGCGAACATTTCCAACAATATCGCCAATCTGAATACGACCGGCTTCAAGCGCGGTGAAACCGTGTTCGCCGATCTGGTCACAAACCGGACACGGCCCGCGACCTTTAATACCGGCGGCGTCACCACCGACCGTATCCACCGCATCGACCAGCAGGGCCAGATGCAGCAGACCTTTTCCAACACCGAAATCGCTGTGGCCGGTGACGGCTTCTTCCCGGTCCGTACCAATGCCGACGACTCGCTGGATATGCTGTTCACCCGTAACGGCGCGTTCTCGCCCGATGCCAACGGCTTTTTGCGCAACAGTGCCGGCTTCGTCCTCTATGCCTGGCCGACTGACGCGAACGGCGTACCAATGACCAGCCCGGATGTCGGCTCGCTTGTTCCGGCTGACGTCAATGAACTGAACGCCGCGCCACTGCCGACAACACAGGCGCAGCAGGTCTTCATTCTTGACGCTTCCGAGCCATCGATCGACCCGCATCTTCTCGGCCAGGAGTTGCCGGTTTCAAATCAACCCGCAGACTTCAGCCGGAACCTGACGGTCTATGACCAGAACGGCGTGCCGCGCGATCTTGTATTTGAATACCGCAAGATTGTCGGCCCGATGGCGCATTTCACCTCCGGCAATAGCGCGACTTTTAACAACCCCGATGACCCGCTGGCCGATCCCGGCGGCGTCACGCCGGCCATAACCGCCGGTGACACACTACAGGTGGCGGTCGGTGGTGACACCATCACTGTCGATATCGTCGCCGGCCCCGCCGATATTACACTCGGCCAGGCCGGTACGGCCCAGGAGGTTGTCAATGTGCTGAACGCCTACCGCGACAGCGGCGGCAACCGCGTTGTCCGCGCCAGCCTGACCGATGGCGGCCGCCTGCTGGTACAGGCTTCAGACCCGGCGGCAACGATTGATATTTCCGGCAGCAGCGCCAGTGTTCTCGGTGCCGGGGGCTTTGACTTTATCCCCGATCCCGGCGACGGCGACTATGTATACGATCCGGAGGCCTCGCTGACGGCCAATGGCACCGCCAATCCTAACCAGACCGACCTGCCCGCCTTCGCCAACACAACCGACCCGAATACAGCCGGATGGTGGGAGATGCGCGTCCTGACACGCGACCCGGCCGATGCCGGTAACCCGAATGCGGCGCTGACCGAGATTCGCAAGGGCCTGATCAATTTTAACGGCGACGGCTCGTTTAACGCCCTGCCCGGTGCAGACGGTTCGCTCACCCTCGACCTTGCCACCGTGCCGATCGATTTCGACAGCTCGGGTGCCGGTGAGGAAATCGGTATAACGGTTGATATCAGCGGATACCAGCAGTTTGCCGGTGATTACACGGTGCTGGTCTCTGCGCAAAACGGTGCGGAGCCGGGTACGCTGACCAATATCTCGATTGATGATCAGGGCCTGATTATCGCCGACTTCACCAACGGCACGCAGCAGGTGCTGTACCAGGTGCCGCTGGCGACCTTTATCAATCCGAACGGCCTGCAGGAGCTGTCCGGGACAGTCTTTGCCCTGACGCAGGATGCGGGCGATCTGGTCCTGAATACCGCAAATAACGGCGGTGCCGGTTCGATCCTGCCGTCGACGATCGAAAGTTCCAATGTCGATCTCGCGAACGAGTTTTCACACCTGATCGTCAGCCAGCGCGCTTTCTCCGCGAATTCGCGTGTGGTCAACACGGTCGATGAAATGACCCAGCTGCTGCGGCAACTGAAAGTTTAACAAGGAGTTTTGGGGAAATGAAACAGCAAGGCCAAGAACATTTAATGAGTAACCGACTAACAGTGAGAGTCAAAACAGAAGGAGACGTACAATGAGCTTGTTTGGTTCCCTTTTTACCGGCGTATCGGGCCTGGGCGCGGAATCGCAGTCCACGGCGATGATCGCCAACAATATCGCCAACGTAAACACAATCGGCTTTAAGCGGTCGGAGGCAGCGTTCTTCAGCCTCGTGACCAGTGAAAGCCGGCTGTCCACCTATTCGCCGGGCACGGTCTCGGTCAACCGCGTCCAGCGCGTCGACCAGCAGGGCCCGATCCAGCAAACCTCTTCGGCCACCGACGGCGCAATCTCCGGCAACGGCCTGTTCCCGGTCAAACGGGCCGCCGACGATACACAGGAGTTCCTGTATACGCGAAGCGGTTCGTTCAGCGAGGACTCACAAGGCCTGCTGCGCAATACGGCCGGGTTCGTGCTCTATGCCTGGCCGCTTGACTCGGCCGGCAACCTGCCCGCCAACCAGGGCGACCTGATCTCGCTGGTCCCGGCCAACGTCGCCTTCCTTGGCGGCCTGACCCGCCCGACCACGGATGCGGAGATTGCCCTGAACCTCGACGCCGACCAGGCAGACTATAATCTCGACATTATCGGCGGCGCCTACCCGATCGGCGACTCACAGGCCCCGCACTTCACACGCGGCATTACCGTGTTCGATACGCTTGGTTCGGCCCAGACCACGACCTACGAATTCCGCAAGATTGTTGGTCCGATGGCCGCCGCAACCTCCGGCGCACAGGGGCTTGACCTTGATACGTCTCTGGTCGACCCGACGCTGTTCCCCGGCATCGCCGCCGGTGACCAGTTCAGTATCACCCAGACGAACACCGCCACCACCCGCACCTATGATATCGGTGCTGCCGCCGGTGGCGATGTTGTCATCAACACGATTGGGGATCTTATTCAGGACGTCAACGATGTGTTCGGCGGCGGCGTTGAGATCGAGGCCCGCCTCGATGATAACGGCCGCGTCCTGCTGCAGGTTGCCGACCCGCGCGTGGGCAACGACCTTGTTCTTGATGACGTCACCGGCACCCCGCTGTTCGGCGGCGTGGGCACGCTAAACTTCCCCGGCGGCCCCGGCCCGGTCACCTATCAGCCGATTGATATCGCGGCAATCTATCCGGACAACGACCAGGCATCCATCAACGAGCCGACCTTCCCGCAATTCCAGAACCTGACGGAAACCCATAATACGCAGGGCTGGTGGGAACTGACGGTCGTTCATCCGGACGGCACCAACCTTGCCCAGGGCCTGATCAATTTCGACGGCAGCGGCTCTCTCAACGCGGTTTCCGACGGCGAAGGCAATATCGATATCCAGCTGACCAATATCGACTGGGGCAACGGCTCCGACCTGCAGGATATCGCGGTCGATGTTGAACGCTTCAGCCAGTTCGCCGGGAACTACGACGTGATCTTCTCTGATCAGAACGGCGCGGAGCTTGGCCTGCGGACCGGCGTGGAACTGACCCGCGAGGGCCGGGTTGTCGCCCGGTTCAGTAACGGCGCCACCGCCGATCTGTACCAGATCCCGCTGACCACCTTCGCAAACGTGAACGGCCTGCAGGAAGTCTCCGGCACGGCCTATAGCGAGACCGAGGAATCAGGCGAGGAGAACCTACGTCAAGCCGGGCGCGGCGGCGCCGGCTTTATCGAGCCGTCAACGATTGAGACCTCCAACGTTGACCTCGCCGACGAATTTTCGCGGCTGATCGTTTCACAGCGGTCTTTCTCGGCCAATACGCGGGTGATTAACACCGTCGATCAGATGACGGAGGACTTGCTAAGACTGCGGTAACCTGACCCAGAACGGGTAACAGACGCAGCACACAGGCGCGTTCAGGCGGCGGAGACGATCCCCCCCGAACGCGCCTCTTTTATTCTCGCAGCAGGCATGGGATAATTTATATGTAAGATTATTCAAAAGGATGCAGAATCATGAATCGCAAGCAAAGGCGTTCGTCCAAGGCAAAAAAAGACAACAAACTAAATAAAAAAAATGCGCAAACGCTTGGCATTATTGCAAAAAATCGTGGTTCGGAAGAGGTGGAAACACTTTTCAAAATCGGCGCAAGTTATATGCAAGTCGGCGACTTGGTGAATGCGACAGAGACCTTCGCCAAAGTCCTGCGTCTTAAGCCGGACCACATCATAACGATCGAACAGCTGGCCATGGCGTCACAGTTGTTAAAACGGAACGATGCCGTCGAAGTCTTTTTAAAAGGCCTGCTTGATGTCGATAAAGACTACGCCCGCGCTTACGGCTATCTGGGGAAATTCTATTTATCAGAACAAAAACCGGAAGAGGCCATGAAGTGGATCACAGAAGGTCACAAACGGTTCCCGAACGACCCTGAAATATTATGCGCCATGGGCGCGCTATATTACCGGCAGGGGCAGGAAGAAGAAGCGGCAGAATATCATAAACGGGCTTACCTTGCAGAACGCAATGTTTCGAACTTAAGCAACTGGGTCAACTCCAAATATAAAGTTGAAAGCGAGAACGACTTTGTGTTCAAAGAGTTGAAGAAATTTGCAGGGAATATGGATAAGGTGCCCCGCCATCATTTTCCCAGCCTTTACACAGCTCTTGCCAATGCTTACGACCAGATTGGTGATTACGACAATGCTTTCCTGCACTACAGCAAATCTGCCGCTGAAATGCGCCAAAGGCTGAATTATAATGTTAAAGGGACAATTTTGTACTTCAACCGGATAAAAAACTTTTTCTCAGAAGAATATTTCAAACAATCGACATATGAAGGAAATTCAACGTCAGAACCCATATTTATCGTCGGCATGCCCCGCTCCGGCAGTACCTTAATCGAACAAATGCTGGATATGCATTCGCAGATTTGCGGCGTCGGCGAAGGCGCATATTTATCTAATTGCATACAAACAAAACTGTACCTGCCCGAAAACCCGGAAGGACAGATGAGCCCGGTAAACCGCACCATGTCGTCTGATGAACAATATGGGTATGCCGAGCTTGCGGAAGACTACCTGTCTTTTTTAAGAGCGCATAACACGCAAGCCAAATACTATATCGACAAGCAACTCGCCCATTTTGTATGGATCGGCATTATTAAAGAAACGTTCCCCAATGCAAAAATAATAAACGCCATGCGCCATCCTCTAGATTGCGCCCTGTCATGCTACCAGCAATTATTCCAGAATACCGCTCAGGAGTTCACTTATGATCTCACTGACATTAGCCTTTATTACAGGTGCTACAGAGAGTTGATGGAACATTGGCATAATATACTACCCGGATTTATTCTGGATGTGCATTATGAAGACGTGATTGATAACCCCAAAACGCAGATAAAACGTGTTCTCGATTTCATAGGAGCTCCTTTCGAAGACCAATGCTTAGAATTCCATAAAAACGAGCGTTTTGTTTTCACCGCCAGCGCCGGGCAGATTAACCAGCCCCTTTATAAAACGGCCATGGCGAAGTGGAAAAAATATGAAAAGCATCTGGCGCCTCTTGTCGAAGGACTAGGACCGTATGCCCCGGAAGAGTCCCTCTATATCCTTGAAAAATATGGAAACAACACCAATAAATCAACGGGATAACCCAAAAAGCCGCGTGACGGCCCCATAGTTTTTTGCTAGGGTGGTAACAACTTATTAAGGGATTCTGCGATATCCTGAAAGAAGCCGGGAGGAGTCCGGCTTCATATTAACAATGGAAACCCTAGGAAAGGAGATCCACTATGACTTCTGACGTCGTTCTTACGGCAGCGCTACGGAATAACCTTCTGTCGCTGCAAAACACCCAGAGATCAATTGACACGACCCAGCTTCGTCTTGCGACGGGCCGCAAAGTCAACTCCGCTCTGGATAATCCGCAAAACTTCTTTGCTTCACAGGCCCTGAACAACCGCGCCAGCGACCTGACACGCCTGCTTGACGGTATCGGCCAGAACATCCAGGTGATCCGCGCCGCCGATAACGGTGTGACCGCGCTGACCACGCTGGTTGAACAAGCCGACTCTGTGGCCCAGTCCGCACGTGATGCACTATCTCAAGGACAAGCCGAAGCCAAGGTCACTGGTGACAGAGATCTCCGCGGTTTTGATGATCTCAACGATCTGGCCGGTATTGTAGGCACCAACACCAATACCCTGACCTTCACGATCACTGACGAAAACGGTGACCCGATCAGGCTGGGTGCCTTTGACGATGCTACAAACAGTGCCGGAACTTCGGCTACGATTACAATTGGCGCTGATTATTCCATTGAAGACCTGATTAATGACATTAACGATCTGGCTCTAGACTCAAACCCGAGTAGTGATGGCGTTGCAGCAGATGATATTGCGAATGGCGACCAAGCTTTCGAAGCCTCTCTTGACGCAAGCGGCCAACTGGAAATTCGTACCCTCAATGGTGGCGATTTTAATGTTGTATTCGATGCTGGTAACAGTTTGGATTCGGAAGACCTCGCATTGGCCTCAGAGCTTGGCTTTGGCAATATCGCGCGTCCGGCAGGCGATCAAGCCGGTGGCCCGACTGACACAAGCATCGAGTTTACGGCCATTGCTGATGTCGCCCTGCGCTCAACGACTCTGTATCGTGATGATGGTGCTGGTGGCGCTGAGTTGGCGGTACGCAGTACACTTCTCAGCGATCTTGTCGAAGACGATGGCACAACAGCACTGGTTGCCGGTATCGACGATACAGCCGACCAGTACCTGATCAGCGTCAATGGTGGAACGACAGTTGCTATCGACCTTGGCCGCGATATTGGTGGTACGGTTGAGGCTGTCACAGTTCAGGATTTCATTGATGACATTAATGACAATGACACGCTGAATCAGTTTATTCGCGCCGAATTTGACGATGCCACCGGTGAACTGAGCATTCGTCCGATTTCGGCAGAAGTAAAAAGTATCCAGATCGGTGTACGCGATGCCGCTACGGTTAACCTCGGCTTTGGTAATGTCGATAGTAACGATGCCGCAGGATTGACCAGTGTGGCCGGCGAAGACTTCCTGGAAAACATCCAGGTTGGTCAGGCTGCTGCCGTTCTTGCTGAACTGGAGGTCGAATTTGATAACATCCGCGACCAGATCACTCAGCTTGTCAGCAACGGTGATACCGGTTATCGCGGCACCAACCTGTTGATCGGCGATGACCTGACCACCTTCTTCAACGAGTTCCGCTCAAGCTCGCTGGTTACGCAAGGCGTTAGCTTCACCGCTGACGGCCTGGGTCTGAACGAAGCCGATTTCTCTCGTGAATCGGCTGTTGACGGGGCGCTGGCAGATGTTCGGGCTGCGCTGGAAAGCGTAAGGAACTTCGGCTCGACGCTGGCGAACGACCTGAACATCATTCAGACGCGTGAGACCTTCACGACGAACCTGATCAATACGCTGACCGAAGGTTCGGACAAGCTGGTCAACGCCGACCAGAACGAAGAAGGCGCGAAGCTTCTGGCCCTGCAGACCAGGCAGCAGTTGGGTGTTACCTCGCTGTCGCTGGCCTCGCAGTCCCAGCAGTCGATCCTGCGTCTGTTCTAATCAGCGCGCCGCAAGGCGAACAGATACCGATTACCATCAAAAAGGCGGGAAAGAATTTCCCGCCTTTTTCTATGTGCGCCGCAGGCGCCCCTCACTGTCATTGCAGACACCTGTAAGAAATCGCCATGGGCACGCGCAATCACAGCAATTATCAATGGAATTTTTACCGTTTCATGCTATGGTTAGTTATCAACCGCGCGGCAGAAAGCCGCATGACGCGAAAGGTAGAAAACCATGGCCCTGATTATCGATCTCAAGCCCGGTGAAAAAATTTTGATTGGCGATGCCGTCATTACCAATGACAAGCAACGCACCCGGCTGCATATTGCCGGCGATTCCCCGATCCTGCGCGAAAAAGATGTCATGCAGGAGGAGGATGCCAACACGCCGTGCAAACAGATTTACTTCCTGGTGCAATGCATGTATCTGGCCCGCAACCCGCGGATTTACTTCGACAAGTTTTTTAAACTGGTCAAAGAGGTGCAGGAAGCGGCACCGACCACGACCCTGTTCGTCATGAAAATCGGCGACATGATTATCGAAGGCGCTTACTATAAAGCGATGAAAGAGGCGCAGGAACTGATTAAACACGAAGAAGAGCTTGTAGATCATGTCAAAAAACAACCCGCCTAAGCCGCAAAACCCGCCGGCCGGTAATAATCCCTACGCCAGCGCCGCCGGGGCCTACGACCAGCATGCGCAGTCCCACACGCCGGACCAGCGCGAAATGGAAGCCCGCGTACTGCTGAAGGCTAACCGCGCGTTCCAGGATATCCAGAAACGCTGGGATGATATCACGCGGGAGGACATGGATGACGTTCTCAAATATAACCGCGATATCTGGATGATGTTTGTCGACACCGCGATCGAAGATGAGAACGAGGAGCGCCCGGCCGAGCTGCGCAACAATATCGCCAATCTCGGCATGTTTATCTTCAATCATACGCTTGATATTCTCGCCGACCCGAAACCGGAGAAATTCGATATCCTGATCGAGATTAACCGCGAAATCGCCGCCGGCCTGATGACCAGGCCACCGGCGGCTGGCAAAGAAGGGAAACCGGGCGAAACAGAAGCCAAAGCGGGCGAAACGCCGGGCACAGAAATCAAGAGCTAAACACGCGATCCTTTTGATATTTGGCAAATATAAAAAACCCGGCCATCAGCCGGGTTTACTCCAAAAGAACAGGCTTCTAATCCTTAAGCCAGGACCGTAACGCCGCCAGAAGATCCATCACTGCCGGACTGGGCCGCCGCTGCAAAAGCAGCCTGTTGCTGCGGTGTTACAACACCACCACCATTGCCATTGCTGGCGGCAAACGCTTCTACGCCACCATTATTCGGCGCTGTTTGCTGTACAAAAGCCTGCGCACTCTGAGATTGGGATTGCGGCGCGGCAACTTCGGCTGCTGCGGCCTCACGCGCGGCATCCCTTGCTGCCTGCTGGCGGGCCTGTGCCTCAAGCTGCTGCTCAGACGGGAACTGGTCAACAACATCGCCGGTCTCACCATTCCGGAGCTGCAGAACAGCGCGGTCGAAATTCACATCAACGAACACATACGGGCTGATATACGGCGCACGCGGCGCGGCCCTCTGAACCCTGTCCGGGTTCGCGGCCAGGGATTCGGCATTGCTCGTCTGGTCGCTGTTACCGCGAACAAACGGCGCCGTCTGCAAGACTGAATTTACTGCTTCAATCATAATCCTAACCGTGTTTTATTCCCCAAAAGCGCACCTCTAAAAAACTACACCTGTAGTAAGATACACTTCTCTATTATCACAGTAACCCATCCCAATGCAAAAGTCAAGCAGTTTACCTGGCTCTTAACGGATAAATAATTCATAAAATTAGGAGAATTTAATTTATTAATAGCTTGCAGCGCTATGTCCCAGAGTCAAAAAATCGATATGATTTGAACAAAATTTACCCCCTTTACGCTTAAAAATAGCCGGCATGTTTAGGCGTATTTTAAGCTGGCCATGCAATAATCTATATATAACAAAAATGACAGAGACACGGCAGATGGTAAGATCGGATTTGCGTGATTCGCATTTCTCGGGTAGGTTTTTAAATGGGGATAACATATTGATCCTCAAACCTGCCAACCCGTCTCGCCTGCGAAAATATCCGCAACCGCCGAACAAGACAATGACAAAAGGTCGAATCCGTGAACAGCTTTCTTGAAACAATCAAGCAACTCGGCCCCGCAAGACTGGCCATTATGGGCGGCGTTCTGGTCGGTCTGCTGCTGTTTTTCGTCTTTGTTTCGATGCGCGTATCAACACCGGAGCTTGAATTACTTTACGGCGACCTGTCATCGGTTGACTCCAGCACCATGGCCGCAACACTGGCGGAAAATAATATCAGCTACGACCTGTCACCTGACGGCAGCCGGATCATGGTCCCCGGCGACCAGGTCGGGCAGGCCCGGATGCTGCTGGCGCAGGAAGGGCTGCCCAACGGCGGGTCAATGGGGTACGAGATTTTCGACCGGCAATCGGGCTTCGGCACAACGAACTTTGTCCAGAATATTAACCAGGTGCGCGCGCTTGAGGGCGAACTGGCCCGCACCATTAGCTCGCTTGACGGCCTGCGCAGCGCCCGGGTGCATCTCGTTCTGCCGCAGCGTGAGCTGTTCAGCCGCGAGTCCCGGCCCGCCAGCGCCAGCGTGTTCGTCGCCCAGCGCCCCGGCGCCCGGCTTGAAAACGAACAGATACTGGCCATCCAGTCACTCATCGCCTCGGCAGTCCCCCAGCTTGAACCGGACTCCGTCTCAATTATTGACAGCGATGGCAACCTGCTGGCCCGCGGCGGTGAAGACGACCAGA
Source organism: uncultured Micavibrio sp. (assembly GCA_964445195.1). Taxonomy (GTDB): domain Bacteria; phylum Pseudomonadota; class Alphaproteobacteria; order Micavibrionales; family Micavibrionaceae; genus UM-FILTER-47-13. The sequence goes on from CAYUKA010000005.1 coordinate 18,487, forward strand.
CCCTGCTGACCGTCAAGGCCGAAGAAATGCGCCGCAGCTACGAGCAGCGGCTGACACGGGCTATTGAAGACATTGTCGGCCGCATTGTCGGCTTCGACGGCGTGCGCGCCAATGTCACGGCGGATCTTAATTTCGACCGGATCAGCACAAATGAAGAGCTTTTCGACCCTGAAACACAGGTCGTGCGCTCCTCGCAAACCATCGAAGAAAACAACGTAGAGCGCGAACCGCCGTCGGGCGAAGTCTCTGTCCAGAACAACCTGCCCGGCATTGCCGGCGACCTGTTCGTCGACCCGAAACCGGCCGTTGAAAGCAACCGGGTCGAGGAAACCACCAATTTCGAGATCAGCCGCACCGTCCGCAGCACAACCCGCGAAGTCGGTGAAATCAGGAAACTGGCCGTCGCCGTGCTGGTGGATGGCACGTACACCACCGATGAAGAAGGCAACCGCGTTTATCAGCCGCGCACGCAGGAACAGCTCGACCAGATTACGACCCTTGTCCGCTCAGCCATCGGTTATGATGCCGACCGCGGCGACGTACTGGAAGTCGTCAACATGCAGTTTGCCGACATCGAGGCCGAAGATATGCTGCTGGACGAAGAGCTGCTGTTCGGTTTCGAGCGCGGCGATTTGCTGGACGCGGTCGAGATTATTACCGTTGCTATTATGATTATCCTGGTCATCCTGCTGGTCATCCAGCCCATGGTCGGCCGCCTGCTGGCCACCGAAGGACCGCAACTTGAAGACGACCTTGAGGCGCAGCTTCTGGCCGGCCGGCCAATGGGACCGGCGCTGGAAGGTCCCGACGGCGGCGCGGAATTTGAGCCGCCATCGCTGGAAGAAGAAGAGGATACGCTGATCGACATGCAGCAGGTCGAGGGCAAGGTCAAAGCCTCCTCGATCAAGAAGGTTGAAGATATTGTTGAGAATTACCCGAGCGAAACGGTTTCGGTCCTGCGTAGCTGGATGAGTTCGGAAACATGATAAATGACTGACACAGGACGATAGATAAAGGGACGATGAGGCAGGGGCATGCGCGTACGTGAAGACTACCGTACATTATCCGGCGCTGAGAAATCGGCGATTTTCCTGCTGGCACTGGGCGAGGAATACACCGCCAAGATTTTCGAGCATATGGACGATGAGGAAATCATGGAGATTTCCCAGACCATGGCCAATCTCGGTAAGGTCAGCGCCAATGTCGTAGAACGGCTGTTCGTTGACTTCGCCGAGCAGATGAGCTCGACCAACGCCCTTGTCGGCACGCTGGATTCAACAGAACGGCTGCTGCAAAAGGTTCTCGGCGAAGATAAAGTCGGCGAGATCATGGAAGAAATCCGCGGCCCGGCCGGCCGCACCATGTGGGAAAAACTCGGCAATGTGAATGAAGAGATTCTCGCCAACTTCCTGCAAAAAGAATACCCGCAAACCGTTGCCGTCGTGCTGTCCAAGGTGCAGACCGATCACGGCGCCCGGGTCCTGGCGATGCTGCCCGAAAATTTCGCGCTGGAGGTCATCCACCGCATGCTGCGCATGGAAGCGGTGCAAAAAGAAGTCCTGGAAGATGTCGAGCGTACATTACGGACTGAATTCATGTCGAACCTCGCCCGCACACAGCGCCGCGACTCGCACGAGCTGATGGCTGAGATATTCAACAGCCTTGAGCGCTCCGTTGAAACCAAGTTTATGGAGGAGCTGGAAAAATCGGTACCGGAGTCGGCCGAGAAGATCCGCAGCCTGATGTTCACCTTCGAAGACCTGCTCAAACTCGACCCGACCGCGATCCAGACGGTTATCCGCGCCGTCGACAAGGACAAGCTGCCGACCGCTCTCAAAGGGGCTACCGAAACGCTGCGCGATCTGTTCTTCTCCAACATGTCCGAGCGCGCAGCCAAAATCATGAAAGAGGATATGGCCGCGATGGGACCGGTGCGCCTCAAGGAAGTCGAAGAATCCCAGCAATATATCGTCAATGTCACCAAGGACCTGGAAGCGCGCGGCGAGATCGTTATTGCCGCTGGCGGCGACGATGACGAACTTATATATTGATATGCATGATCAAGACGCAGGATAAAGCAGGAACGACCAAAGTCCGGGACCCCGGCGAGCGTTTCCTGTTCGACCAGAATAATTTCGATGACGATTTCGAGGAAGAGATCATCGAAGAAGAGCCGCCGCCGCCAACCTATAGCGAGGAAGAGCTGGCCGCCGCCCGCGATGCCGCGTACCGCGAAGGCAAAAAAGACGGCCTTGCCGAAGCCGCCGCCAGCCGGGAAAAACAGATCGCCGAGCTGATCGCCAAGATCACCGATCATTTCAAAACCCTGTTCGCCGCGGAACAGCTCCGTGAACAGCAATATGAAAGCGAAGCCGTCCTGCTTGCGCAAACCATTTTCCAGCGGCTGTTCCCGGCCCTGAACGAACGCGAGGGACTGGCGGAAGTGCAGGCTGTGATCGCTTCCGTTTTAGACACGCAGAAAGATGCCGGAAAACTTGTCATAGAAGTCCATCCCGAAGATACCCAGCCGATCGAAGAGCGTTTGCAGGGCCTGGTGACCGCACTGGCAGCCGCCGGTGATATCACCGTTCAGGGCAATGAAACACTGCAAAGCGGCGACTGTACGATCCGCTGGGACGATGGCGGCGCACAGCGGCGTATCCATGATCTGGCCGAAGAAATTCACAGGCAACTTGAACATATGCTTGCTGATCGGCCCACACTGCAGGATAATAGGGAAGATCAGGCAGTTGATGCTGATGATGATACGATAAACGGAGACACGGAATGAGCGACGACGATCAGACACCGGAGGACAGCGGCGTATCGCAGGATGCGGTCGACGATATTATGGGCGACTCCGGTGGCGATGCGGGCGGCGGCATGAATCTTGACGAAATCCAGGCACATGAAGCCGGCCGCGATGAAGAACAGGAATATGAATATGGCGAGCCGATGGCCGGCGATGTCACCGCCATCTATGACATTCCCGTGCAAATATCGGCCGTGCTCGGCCGCTCGACAATGCAGGTCAGCCAGCTTCTGAAACTCGGCCGGGGCGCGGTGGTCGAACTTGACCGCAAGGTCGGCGAAGCCATTGATATTTATGTCAACAATCGCCTGGTCGCCCGGGGCGAGGTTGTGGTTGTCGAAGATAAATTGGGTGTTACAATGACCGAGATCGTCAAATCTGACCGCAGCTAGGGCATCATCATTCATGGCAAGCGATACAGCACAAGAGCAGGCAATCGGCGGCGTTACCCCTGACATCCGGGTCCGGCCGCCATCAGTGAAACTTGATTTCGCTACGTTACTCGGCCTTGTTTTCGCGCTCGGCCTGATTGTCGGCGCCATCGCGATGGGCGACAACAACGCCAATTTCGTTAACGGCACAGCCTTCCTGATCGTTGTACTGGGTACAATGGCAGCAACCGCTGTGTCCTATACCGGCGATGAGCTAAAACACGTGCCTGGTATCCTCGGCAACGCGATCCTGCGCCGATTCCGTCAGCCGACCGTTATGGCGACGCAGCTTATGGACATTGCCATGCTGGCCCGCAAAAAAGGGTTGCTGGCGCTGGCCAGCCTTGATGCTGAGCTGCGCAAAGACCCGTTCCTCGCCCGCGCCGTCCAGCTTGTCACCGACGGTTACAGCGGCGAAGATATCGACCGCGTGCTGGGGCAGGAGGTCGACTCAATCGCCGAACGTCACCGCCGCGCCGCCAGCATCATGCGCCGCGCCTCGGAAATCGCGCCGGCTATGGGACTGATCGGTACGCTGGTCGGTCTGGTACAAATGCTGGCGCAGCTTGATGACCCATCCTCGATCGGCCCGGCCATGGCTGTGGCCCTGCTGACCACCTTTTATGGCGCCATTCTCGGCACAATCATTCTCGGCCCGCTCGCCGCAAAGCTGGAGCGCAATTCAGGTGATGAAACCATGGTCAAGAACCTGGTGCTGACCGCGATGGGTTCGATCGCCCGGCAGGAGAACCCCCGCCGCCTTGAAATGCTGCTCAACAGCGAATTACCGCCGGAAGAGCGCATCCGCTATTTTGATTAAGAGTTCATAACCATGCGTTTAATGATCGTCGGACAACTGGAAGGCCATATCAGCGCCGCGGGCAAAATTGCCCTCAAGCGCGGCGCAAAGGTGATTCACTGCGAGGATACCGAGCAGGCGCTCGGCGCACTGCGCAACGGCAAAGGCGCCGATGTCGCGATGGTCGATATCAAGCAGGACATCGCCGGCTTTATCGCCGACCTTGAGGCGGAGAGAATCCATATGCCGGTGGTCGCCTGCGGGATCGGCACCGACGCCCGCGCTGCGGTAAAGGCCATTCAGGACGGTGCCAAAGAATATGTCCCCCTGCCCCCGGATGCCGAATTGATCGCCGCGGTTCTTGAAGCCGTCACCGAGGAAAGCAACACCATGATCGCCGAAGACCCGGCGATGAAACAGGTTGTGCAAATGGCCGACAAGATCGCGCCGAGCGAAGCCACCGTGCTGATTACCGGCGAGTCCGGTACCGGCAAGGAGGTCATGTCGCAATACATCCACCGTAAATCAAAGCGCAAAGACGGTAACTTTATCGCCGTTAACTGCGCCGCAATCCCGGAAAACCTTCTGGAGTCAGAGCTTTTCGGCCATGAAAAAGGCGCCTTTACCGGTGCCGCCGGCCGCCGGATCGGTAAGTTTGAAGAGGCCGGCGGCGGTACGCTGCTGCTCGATGAAGTCTCGGAAATGCACCCGTCCCTGCAGGCCAAGCTGCTGCGCGTAATCCAGGAAAAGGAGGTCACCCGCATCGGCAGCAACGAGCCGGTCAAGGTCGATGTTCGCCTGATCGCGACCTCGAACCGCAATCTTGAGGACTCGGTCAAAAAGGGAGAGTTCCGCGAAGACCTGTATTTCCGTTTGAATGTTGTGAATATACGCCTGCCGGCCTTAAGAGAGCGGCCTGCCGACATCCCGGCGCTGGCGCAGTTCTTTGCCGATAAATTCGCCGAGGCCAACGGCATCGATAAAAAGAAACTGGCCCCCGCCACAATTGAAAAGCTGAAACACTATGGCTGGCGCGGCAATATCCGGGAGCTGGAAAATACCATGCACCGGGCAATCCTGATGTCAATGCAAAGCGAAATCGAGCCGGAAGCCGTGCAGCTTCAAAGCGGCATGGGCGCAGACGTGCCAGCCCAACCAGCGATGAATGCCCCCGATCCGGCCGGCGTGTCCGGTGCCGGTACACAAACGGCAGAGGCCGAACAGCCGCCCGTACAAAATCAGGGCGCTGTCGAAAACCTGGTCGGCCGTACCATTGCCGATGTTGAGCGCGACATGATCCTGAACACGCTCGATCACTGCCTTGGTAATCGCACGCACGCCGCCAACATCCTCGGCATCTCGATCCGCACGCTGCGCAACAAGCTCAACCAGTATAAAGAAGACGGCGTCGACGTCCCCGCCGCCGGTAGCGGGAATTGATTATTTCTAAAACTCTAATTTGAGAGCTGCATCCTGATGCCCCGGATGCAGGTTATCTATTATGAATTGCGCCGCGTCATCATAAGAAGAATCGCTGATTGTATGGTCATCTTTCCAGTCAGGCAGGGCGGCGCCATAAAATTTTGCCCAGGTCAATAACGGCCAGCTGACGACAACATCACAAAAAGCACCAGTGAGAGCGTCATGTCTAACTTCGGCAGTCGCGTAATCAATACCCGCCTCTTCCAGCTTCGCAATAATCCCGGCATTCACCTGGTCGCAGAACTCTACTGCCAGGGCATTGTCTGCTTGTCTTTGTTCCCACTTTTCATCCGTTAACTCCAGTATATCCGCTATAGGGGCCCGCGGCGTTTCTGCTGCGGCCTGCCCTGCCCCCAGCCCCAAAACAAGAGCCGCGGCGCCAAAAATCCCTGCTGATAATTTAAACATATGTCCCCCCCCAAAATAGCGTTACGAAAAGCTATATTTTCGTAACTATAGCGGTTCCGTCACAGTGTCAAATAAAAATATCGGCCCATCCACCAGCGATGGAGGGAAAGCTCTGAAATTACTGACCGCCGAGTCTAAGAACGAGCTGCTCTACAGCCTGCGCATCCATTCCATGATGTGATGATATGTCATAAAGTTCGACTTCATCAGGCTTGTCAGCCGTGACCCGTACCATAGGGGTAAATTTGCCGCTGGCTTCGTCAAAAAGGGAAATGAAAGTCAGGCGGGCCGTTCCGCTATCTTGTGGTGTTACCGTTGTCAGATTGTATATAGCACCTTCCGGCTCTTCGCCCTCCGGTCCTGCAACGATTTTCATACGCCATACCTCTTGCTCTCCCGTCGTCGCTTCTTGCAAAACGTCTCTCCCGGCAAGAGCGTTGAAGGCCTTAAAAAAATCTTCGTGGCTTAAACTCATTTTAATCTCCATCTAAAAATGGATGTAATATCACAAGCTTTATAAATATGTCAAATAAAACGGGAGAAGTATTTCGATCAGCCGTTCTGCTATGTACTATGCCGCCAGCCCGGCGCTCTTTTAAGATGTCCGTCTGCATCGATATACACGGGCCGGACGCGGATTTCGACGCGGCGGCTGTCTTCCGCGCTATCGCCATCTTCTGCGGAGGATACTTCGCCCTCGGCGCTGATCTCAACCTGCTCTAACGGCACGCCATGCTGGGCCAGCGTGTTCTTGACGGCGATCGCCCGGCGCATCGACAAAATCTCGTTGCTCCGGCGGTCACCCTTGCTGTCCGTATAGCCTTTCAGGGTAAAGCGCCAATGATCACGGCCCCGGTAGCGCTCCGCCATGTCGGCCATCAGCGCCCGGTCTTCTGCTGACAGGGCCGCCCGCCCGGACTCAAAGTGAATGCGGTAAACCCGGTTATAGGCCGCAGGCAGGGCAAGCAAACCGAGCGATTCCTGAAATTCATCGCGGCAGGCAATATAAGCGTCCTCGTCCGGGAAATCCTCCTGATGCGCGAGCCAGCAGTCAAAGCGTGTCTGCGCCATCGCCAACAGCGCCTCGTTCTGCGGCGTTTTCATATAGGTCAGCGCATCAACAAGATACGCCCGCGCGCTCTCCAGTTCGGCTGAGGCAAACTCGGGCACGCGCCGCTGCGCGAGCTCGTCCGGCCCCACATCCTGCCCCCGCAGGGCCCGGCGCGCCTTGGCCTGGAAATGAGTGGCACCGTCAGCATCATTCGTGTGCTCCTGCTGATAAAGCGCAAGATTCTTGTATTCGCGCGCCAGGTGGTCATGGAACCCCTGCGGCCCGGCATCACCACCGCCGAAGAAGCTGAAATCTAGCGCTGGCATCTGCATGCCGCACCCGGCAAGCCCCATCAGGCAGACCATAAGCGCCGCCAGCAGCTTGTATCGTTTCAGGACTTTATTTTGTCTCATGGCGCGGCATATTACCTGTTTACGGCAAAAGTGCAAATCTTTACCGCGCGTTCATAGCGTTTGCAACTTGGCCGCTGCGGGCATAAAATAGTATACAGAGTCTTTTTATTCATAGTTACCCTGCTTTATGTCCAACACCTCGACGCCGAACGTTCCATCAACCGTTTTAAAACGCACGCAATCCTTTCTCGGCGGCGCGGCGAGCGGCAATTTCCTGCTTGCTCTCGGGATTGTCGGCATCCTGATGTTCATGCTGGTGCCTATGCCGACGGTCATGCTCGATCTCGGCCTGTCGATTTCGATCGCCTTTTCGGTGCTGATCCTGATGCTGGTCATCTCGATCGTGACACCGCTTGAATTTTCGACCTTCCCGACGGTGCTGCTGATTGCCACCGCATTGCGGCTCGGGCTGAATGTCGCCTCAACGCGGCTGATCCTGTCCGAAGGCCATACCGGCCCGGACGCCGCCGGCCAGATCATCGAAGCGTTCGGCAGCTTCATCATCCAGGACAGCTATATTGTCGGCGGTATTGTCTTTGCCATCCTGGTGATCGTGAATTTTGTCGTTATTACCAAGGGGTCCGGCCGGATTGCCGAAGTTGCCGCCCGCTTTACCCTCGACGCGATGCCGGGCAAGCAGATGGCGATTGACGCCGATCTCTCCGCCGGGCTGATCACCGAAGAAGAAGCCAAAGAGCGCCGCGCGAAGCTCGAGCAGGAAAGCAGCTTTTTCGGCGCGATGGACGGTGCCGCCAAGTTCGTACGCGGTGACGCTATTGCAGGGCTGCTGATCGTCTTTATCAATGTAATTGGCGGCATTATTATCGGCACGGCCTCGCAGGGGATGAGCCTAAGCGATGCCGCAGCGACCTATACCGTCCTGACAATCGGCGACGGGCTGGTCAGCCAGATCCCGGCGCTTATAGTATCCGTATCTGCCGGTTTCCTTGTGTCAAAAGCCGGGGTTGAGGGCGGCGCGCAGGAGGTGCTGCTCGACCAGTTCAGCCGTTACCCCAAGGCGCTCGGCATGGCCGCAGGACTCATGCTGCTGCTGGCCGTCACACCGCGCATTCCGGCCCCGCCCTTCCTGCTGCTGGCCGCCATTACCGGCGGCCTGGCCTATATGAACTGGCAACGGCAACGAGCCGAACAGGACGCCTTGCCCGATCAGCCGGGCGCCGAGGGCACCGCGCCACCGGCGGAGGAACCGATATCCAAAGCGCTGGCAATGGATACAATCCGGCTGGAACTGGGCTACGGCCTGCTGCCAATGGTGCAGGGCGATGCAGAATCGGGTCAGAAGCTCACCGACCAGATCAAGGGCCTGCGCCGCCAGTTGGCCGAGGATATGGGCTATATCCTGCCTGCCGTCCGCATTCAGGACAATCTGCAACTCCCCGCCAATACCTATACCGTGCGGGTCAAGGAAATCGAGATCGGGCGCGGCGAAGTGCGGCCCGGCATGCTGCTGTGCATGGACCCGACCGGTGCCGCTATCGCCCTGCCCGGCGAAAACACAATCGAGCCGACATTTGGCCTGCCGGCCATGTGGATCGACGAGCAGTACCGCGAGGAAGCACATTTCAAGGGTTACACGGTCGTTGACGCCCCGACGGTGATCACGACACATATAACCGAGATCATTAAAGACAATATGGCCGATCTGCTCTCTTACGCCGAAACGCAGAAGCTGCTCGACGAACTGCCGGCCGAATACCAGAAACTGGTGGGCGATATCATCCCCGGCCAGATCAGCGTCGGCGGGCTGCAGCGTATCCTGCAAAACCTCGTTGCCGAGCGTATTTCTGTCCGTGACCTGCCGGCAATCCTCGAAGGCGTCGCCGAGGCCACCGCCTACACCAAGCACCCGATGCTGGTGACCGAACATGTCCGTAGCCGCCTGGCGCGCCAGATATGTGACCAGAACGTCAACTCCCACGGCCTCGTCCCGCTGGTCACACTGTCGGCGGACTGGGAGCAGACATTTGCCGAGTCTCTCGTTGGCGACGGCGAGGAACGGCAACTGGCCATGGCGCCGTCGCGCCTGCAGGACTTTATCAACGCCGTGCGCGAGACCTATGATGAAATCGCGGCACAGGGCGAAACGCCGGTCCTGCTCACGTCACCGGGTATTCGTCCCTATGTGCGCAGCGTCATCGAGCGGTTCCGCCCGCAGACCATCGTCATGTCACAAAACGAGATTCACCCCAAGGCAAAGATCAAGACATTGGGACAGGTATAAGCTGCCTATTCATCGTCATTGCGAGGAAGATCATCCATGCCGCCTAGATAACCGGCACCGACATCGGGCTGTCCGGCGTGATGGCCGGGCATGATAAAGCATAGAGCCTGCTCTCGGACAGGAGTGCCGCATCTCCGTCATCCCCTTCCCCTATATTCACCAGCGCGAAAGATATATCGTTATGGTTTACCGCCGCCCTGATCGCGTGGTAGCGGCCTTTATCCGCCACTGCGCCGTCCCAGCGGGCGCACAGCTCATAACCTTCTGCCGCGGCCTGCGCCGCCACCCTGTCCTGAATGCCGGCGTTAAAATGCCGTTCCGTATCAAAAAAAGCCAGCCGCAGGTTATCAACACCCCGCACTGTTTCCACGTGGCGGGCTTCAGCGCTGAAAACCGTATTCAGGCGCGTCTCGGCCCGGTGGCCGCCCGCCCAGTTATCATACCAGGACGCCGCCCAGACCAAACCGCCGATAAAAGCCGCCATAATGCTGACAAAAGCCAGAGCCGCTTTGCCCTGCCCCGAACTGACGCGGGTCCCGCTCTCCGCGGCAAAGCGGCGGACAAGCGTACCTAAGCCTTCCGGCGCATATGAAGCGCCGAGCGGCCAGAACAGCCTGTCGAAGAGAGGCATGCGATCACGCATCCCGAACAGGCCGGCGGCGATATCGGCCGGATACTCGTCAGAGTCCGCCGGCCTGTCAAAATAGTCTTTGTCGATGGCCAGCGCGAAACCGACCCGGCGCAGCGCCTCGTCATCGCTGTTCAAAAACCGCCGGACGAAAACATGCGACGGCGTCGTGATCAACGGCCCCAGCATGGCGGGCAAACCGTCTTCAAGCTGCCTGAACACAAGCGCCTTATCTTCATCGGGCACGAATGTGCTTTTTGGGCCTCTGTCATTGGAGATCTTGGAAATCCGGCTGCCACGCCGCAGAACGGCGCCGGTTTCCCGCCCGACCGGCTGTGCCGGGACTTTGTAATAAGCGTCGTGGCATTTCACATGCGTGCGCCCGTTATCGTGCCAGACCGTCAGCACAACACGCATGGTCGGATCGTACTCCCCCTCCTCGCCCCGGGCGTTTTCGGCACGGATCGTTTTGCCTTTCACATAGTCCTCGACAATACACAGATCGCCTGCCGAAAAAGACGGCTTGGTCATGTATTTCAGATAACCGCCCGCGGCATGAAGGGCGAAGGCACGCCGCAGGCCCTGCAGGCGCAGCAACCCGACTCCGTCCGCATTCGCCCCCCGCGCATTCTTGATCACAACCGTATCGTGCCCGGCAAAGTCGGAGAGCAGCGCCGCGACATCAATCTGCCCCTTTTTCTCGACGGGATACAGCTTTTGCGCCGGGAAAAGCTGCGGCGCATAAAGCGCGGCAAAGGCCGCGGTGGTCGCTTTATCGTCAAAGCAGGCATTCAGCAGCGGATTGCTGTTGGTCACGATCGCCCGGTCAAACGGCGGCTGCTGTAATTTCCGGCGCTGCGTTTCCGTACTGAAGCCCGGCGAGAGCAAAATACAGCTATGCGCCTCAATCCGGCCCGGATCAAACGGCCGGGCGCTGTCGACCGCCAGCGGCAGCATGCGCATATAATACGAGAGCCCCTTCTCATAGGCATAATCGCTTTCCCGGTTAATTCCCTCGTCATCCTGATAGACCGGAACGCCCCACTGCCCGTAAAACGGAAACACGGCTTCCTTCAGAATGCTCTTGTCGGTCAGGCGCCGATAGCCGGAATAGGCAGACATATAAAGGTCACCGAATTCCAGAATCTTGACCGCCCCGTCCGGGGTCAGCTTCAGATCGACGCAAAATGATGTGAGCGCGGCTTTTGACATCCAGCGTTTTTATCAAAAACTATATTATTATGTCAATATATTTGCGTTATCCCTCTCGTTCATTCCGGAAATTTGGGGTACACTCTGCGGGTTATGAGCGATAACGATCCCATCCAGACCCTCCGCCAGAACACCCACCGCATTGCCGCAACAGTTGAAAAGCTGCGCAATGTCTACCTCGCCTGGCTACTGACCTGTATCGGCGTGGCCTCGTTTGGGCTGACATTCCTGCTGCTTTACATCAATCCGCAGGGAATCGACCTGCAATATACCGTCACGTTCGGTGCCTTTATCCCGTCGGTGATTGTCTACCTGCTGCTCGGACGCCGCTATGTTGCCAGGGCCCAAAACGAATATATGAACGCTTTTGCCCGCGCCATCGGCTTTCGCGCCCGTGAAAAAGGCTGTTTCGGCATCAGCGCCGCCGACAGGCACAAAATTCTGCCCAGCCATAACCGCAGCCGCCTTGGCTACGGCCTGCAGGGCCAGTACCGCGGCACATCAATCGCCATTCAGGAAGCGGTGCTGACCGAATTGCGGCAGGACCCGGAATACCGTAACCGCGAAAAAGAATTTCTGCGCTTCTGGGGCCTGCTGGTCCGCATCCCGCTTGCACGCACAACGGACGGCCACACTGTTGTCATGCCCCACGCAGCGCTTCAGACGTTTTTCCGCGGCCGTTTCAACAATTACGAGAAAATCAAAACCGCCGACGGCGCGTTCGAGAGGACCTATGTCGTGCTCGGCACCGACCGCGTCGATGCCAAATTCATCGTCAATCCCGGTTTTAAAGATCGCTTCCTTGGCGCCAAGAAAACCCTGAAAGCTTATTGGGGTGAAGCAAGCTTCCAGGATACGGAAATCATGCTGGCCTTCCAGCGCATCCGGCCGTTCGCCGAAGTCCCGCCCCTGTGGAAACCTGTCTCGGAAAAAATGATCCGTCAGAATGCCGACGATTTGCACAGCCTGTTCAAACTCATCGATATCCTGAAAGCGAAAAACCAGATCAAACTCTGAATCTGACAACTTTATTCACAACTTACATCTCTTTTCCGGCAAATTGCGGGATTCCCTTAGGGACTATTTACGTTTATGCTCTAGAATAGGAAATAGAGAATACGTATAATTAAATAGATTCGGTCATAGGCGTTCGCCATGCGACTCAAGTCATTCTATGCAAAAACCAGCACAGAGGCCATGAAGATGGTCCGGGATATTTTAGGAGAAGACGCTATAATCGTTGCCACCCGGGAAGAAAAGGGCGGCAGCGGCGGCGTGCATGTTACGGCCGCGGTCGAGCCGCACGATTATCATGACGACTTTGATGCCGCGGACCCGGCCCGCGACTGGATCTATGATAATGACGAGGACGACGAAACGATCGTGCTCGAAAAGCTGACCGATGTCATGCTCCGGCATTCAGTGCCGGAGGAAATCACCGACCAGATTATATCCTGCGCCACCGTCATTGGCCTGGAACAGGCTGATATTGCCCTGATCGCGGCGCTGGAGCATTTATTCTCCTACCGTCCGCTATCGCAAAAACCGAACGGAACCGCCTGCATGCTGGTCGGCCCGCCGGGAGCGGGCAAGACTTTGCTCACAGCCAAGCTGGCAGCACGGGCGGTCATGAATGATCGCCATGTCGAGGTAATCTCGACCGATACGGTTCGCGCCGGCGGTATCGAACAACTCGCCGCTTTCACCAAGCTGATGAACATCAAACTGCGCAAGGCCACCGGTGAAAAACAGCTGCGCGCTCACCTTGAGCAGTGCAGGAACGCCGATCATGTATTCATTGACACAGGCGGTCTGAACCCGTTCGAGACCGAGGAAATGCGCAGCCTTGCCCGCCTTGCCGCCGCCGGCGAGATCGAACCGGTACTGGCGATGCCTGCCGGGATCGACGCTCAGGAATCCGGCGAGATCGCCCGGGTTTACCGTACACTCGGCGTCACCGCGATGATGCCGACACGCCTTGATCTGGCCCGCCGCCTCGGCGGCCTGCTGTCCGCCGCACACTATGGCGGGCTGGTTTTCGCCGAAGCCGGGAATACACCTAAAGTCGCCGACGGGCTGATGACGCTCTCGCCGCGCGCGCTGGCACATCTGCTGATGCCGGAAACGGTGAAAAAAACACAGGGACGACACACCGTCCCCTCTGGAAGAAAACAACCCGTTAGTGCAGGATGATGGTTATGAGTGAAACCGCTACCACCAGCAAAAAACGCGCCGCCGATCCGAAAACGCCGGTCTTCCGGCGCGGAAAAAACGTGATCGCGGTTGCCAGCGGCAAGGGCGGCGTCGGCAAGACATGGTTTTCGATTACCCTGTCACATGCGCTGGCCAACGCCGGCAAGAAAGTCCTGCTGTTTGATGGCGATCTTGGACTGGCCAATGTTGACGTCCAGCTCGGCCTGATGGCCCGCCGGGATCTTAACGATGTTATTCGCGGCCGCCTTGCCCTTGATAAAGTCATCCAGCGCTATGAAGATGGCGGCTTTGACATTATCGCCGGGCGCAGCGGTCAGGCCTCGCTGTCCGCTCTGCCGAGCCAGCGCCTTGCCATGCTGCGCGACCAGTTGCTGGAGGTTGCCGACAAATACGATGTTGTGATTATCGATCTCGGCGCCGGTGTCGACCGCACCGTGCGTATGATGTCGGCCAGCGCCACCAGGACCCTGCTGGTCACCACCGACGAGCCGACCTCGCTGACCGATGCCTACGCCTTTATCAAGCTCGGCAACGCCGCCGGCATGTCGAAAAATATCAGCATCGTTGTCAATATGGCCCCCAGCACAATGGAGGGCGAGAAGACCTACAAGACGCTGCTCAAAGCCTGTGAAAACTTCCTGCGCCTGAAACCACCGCTTGCCGGAATGATCAGCGCCGACCCCCGCGTCAAGGACGCAATCCGTCACCAGACGCCGATCCTGACCCGCTCGCCCAACACCGACGCCGCCGAGGATGTCGAGGATATTGCACAAACGGTCGCCCGCGAGCTTGCCCGCGCCCGTCAAAAAGCTGCCGCGCAGGCGTAGGCCCCTTATCTGCATACACAACCGTCATTGCGAACCTGCGCAGCAGGTGAAGAAATCCAGCCTGTCCTCCTGGCGGAGAGATTCTAGATTGCTTCGTCGCCAGGCTCCTCGCAATGACAGCAAAGGGAAATGTCATTCTGAACGCATGTGAAGAATCTCATGCCACAGCGTGCTGTCTTGGAAAATCTCAAAAGCACACCTGCATATAGGCGAATGCCGTCCGCTGTGATTAAATAGCATCATGAACGATTCGGGATTTTCAGGTCTGCCGCCCGGCCCGCGCACGGGGGCTTCTTCGTTTCCGCCGTCACGGGCGGAGCTAAAGGCCGAAATCGTGCAGGTGCGCGGCGAACTGAAAGTCCAGCGCAGCCGCGAGAAGATGGAGGGCGAAATTGTCCGCCATAACCGCGACGGCACAACGACCATCCGTACAGAGAAAGGCGAGGCTAAGGTCCGCTTCCGCAGCCGCGAGCGCCCGCCTGAAGGAACCCGCGTGCAGCTTGATGTGCCGCCGGGCAGTCCGCCGCGGCAGCTCACCGTCCGCCCGGCACCGGATACACCGGAACAAACCCCACCGGCACGGCCGGCAGCCACACCGGTCAGCCGCAGTGACACCGCGACGGCACCCCCCACGCAAACGCCGGCGCCGCAGGGAACGCCACCGCCATCCGCGCCGCCGCCGCCGCTTTCAACGCAGACTCTTGAAAACATCACGCAGCGTCTGACGACACCGGCCAACCGGGCCGAGAGAGTGCCGCAGGTCACAATAGAGCCCGGCACAATCGTGCGCCTGACTCCATTGCCACTGCAGACACCGCCGCCGCCTGTGCTGGAAACGATCACAGCAAAGCCGGCAGCTGTGTCGCCGCCCCTGCCGCAAAGCACCATATCCACACCGGCAACAGTGCCGTCGCTTTTATCGACAACGGCCACGTTACCGGCGCAGCCAACGGTGACGGCAGCGGCAGGAACAGAAGTCACAGCGCCCATCCCAATCATATCGCCGGCAACGTCCGGTCTGCCAGGCATACCGGCAGAACCGATCGTAAACATTTTAACGCAGAGCCTGACGGCGATAACACCGCCGCCTTTACCGCTGCCGGTTGCGGCAGCCGCCGTTACATCTCCCCTTACAGGGAGCGTAACAACTCCCGCCCCGGCAGGGGAACAGGCGGTGCTGCCGCCCTCACCCGATATCCTCACGCAAAGCGTACGCCCGTTTGATGCCCGTATCACCAGCATCACATCACCGCCGGTGCCCGTCTTTGCTTCCGGCGCTCTGCCACCGTCACCTGCAGCAACAGCCGATGACAATCAGCAAACACCGCTGCGCGCCGGGGACATCACCGGGCGCATCGTCACCCATACGCCGCAAAACCTGCCCGTCATCTCATTCCTGTTTACCGGGCAGGACACGCCGCAAAACTTCATCCTGTCCGCGGGCGGCGCCGACCTGCCGCCGGGCACGCAAATACAGATGACGCCTCTGCCCACATCAACCGGCAACGTTGCAGCAACCGGCACGGCGACAGCGCCCTTCATCCCGGCCGCATTCTTCAGCAATTTTTCCTGGCCGGCAATGGACGAACTATACCAGACACTACAGCAGGCTGCGCCGCAGGCCGCACAGGCACTGACGAATATGAGCGCCAGCCCGGCCACCCCGAACCGGCTGCCGGCAATGGCGCTGTTTTTCATCGCCGCGGTACGCAGCGGCGATATCGGGAGCTGGCTCGGTGATAAAACCGCCGATACGCTCCGCCGTCTGGGCCGCGGCGATATCATCAATCGCCTGACCCGCGATGCCAGCGGCCTGCAAAGAACCGCTTCCGAACCGGCGGCGCAGGACTGGCGCGCCCTCGCCCTGCCGATGGCGGCAGAGGGCGAAATCCACAAACTGATGCTCTATTACCGCCATGATCGCGCCCCGGACCGTGACGACGATGACGAAAAAACCGGGACACGCTTCATCTTCGACCTGAGCCTCAGCCGCATGGGCCCGGTCCAGCTTGACGGTCTGCACAGGCCGCAGAATAACGGCGGCCGCCTTGACCTGATTGTCCGCACTCATGATCAAATCAGCGCAGGCATGCAGCAATATATGCGCCGCCTGTATACCGATGCGCTTGCGCAGGCTGCCCTCGGCGGCGAGCTGTCTTTCCAGCATCAGGCGGAGACATTCATTAAAATCGAAATGCCTGCCACGACCGGGGATTCACGTGCCTGACTTTTTTGCTTATCTGACACATAAAGAATGGCTCGGCCTGCTCGCTGTCATACTGGGATTTTGCAGCTACATCCCGTACATCATCACAATTCATAAAGGCCAAACCAAACCGCACGCCTTTTCATGGCTGATCTGGGGCATCCTGATGCTGATCGGCTATGCGGCACAGGTTTATGACGGCGGCGGCGCGGGTTCATGGATTACCGGGATCAGCGGTCTTATCTCGCTTTATATCGCGGCGCTGGCCTGGAAAGTCCGTAAACACGATACCGTTACAAAAAGTGACTGGATCACAATGGCCCTGACCCTGTCGGCTATCCCGCTCTGGCTGGTGACGGACAGCCCGCTCTGGTCCGTTATCCTGATTTCCATCATCGACAGCGCCGGCTATTATCCGACATTCCGCAAAGCCTATAAACTGCCGCAGGAGGAATACACGCCCTCCTACAATATCGGCGCCGCCAAACATCTGATCAGCATCGCCGCCCTTGAGCATTACAGCCTGATCACCGCCCTTTACCCGGCCGTACTGGCTATGATGAATATTGTCTTCGTGCTGTGGGTTTACTGGCGCCGCGCATTGCAGGGCCGCAGTCTGAAGAACAGGCCATAAGCCTGTAACGACAACGTTAGGCTCAGGACCTATTACCCTTGCTCATCGTCCTGCGCCCGGCGGTAAGTCTCGATGGCAATTTCGTCAAGCTCTTGATCTTCTTTACGCTTTTGTACGGCCTGCTCCCGGTCTTCACGATTGCGCTGAGTGATTTCGACTTTTTTCATTTCGGCAAAAGCGTTACGCATATCCTCCTGCGCCACAGCGATCCTGGTTTCCATTTTACGGATCTGGTCGGCCAGTTGTTTCAGGCGCAGACGCGCCCCGTCAAGATACCGCCCCAGATACGCCGCCGCCTCTGCCGAGCCCATGGCTTCCGCCAACTGGCGCTCCTTGTCCATCTCCGCTTCGATGGCATGCTTTTGTTGCTCAAGCTCTTCCGCCTGCCGGTACAGTTCGGCCAGCGCCTTTTGCTTTTGATCAACGCCGTGCTTGCGGTAACGAATCAACGGGTCGAGATCGGCCATCGCATCAGTCTTTCAGTTCCTGATCGTCGGTATAAGGCTCGTCCGGCGCCGCCAGATCGATCATACCGACAATCTCCGCCAAATGGGCAAACCCTTCATCAATCGTGGAACGGTCATCTTTATCCTGCCCCAAAAACGCTTCGATGAGCGGGTAAAGCCGGATCGCTTCGTCAACAGCCGGGTCACTGCCCTTGCGATACGCGCCCAGCCGGATCAGTTCGGCCATATCCTCATAGGTGGTGATGATTTGCTTGGCACGCTTGAGAATTTCGTTGCGCTGCTCGCTCACAGCCTTGGGCATCGCCCGCGACACTGACTTCAACACGTTGATCGCCGGATAGCGGCCACGATCGGCTATCTCGCGCTCCATGACAATATGGCCGTCAACAATACCGCGCACGGCATCGGACACCGGCTCACTCATATCATCGCCTTCAACCAGTACCGCGAACAGTCCGGTAATCGAGCCCTGCCCCGGCCCGCCCGGCCCGGCACGCTCCAAAAGCCGCGCCAGTTCACCAAACGTCGTCGGCGGGTAACCTTTTGAGGTCGGCGGTTCACCGGCCGACAAACCGATTTCCCGCTGCGCCATCGCAAAGCGCGTCACTGAATCGATCAGGCACAGCACCTGCTTGCCCTGACCCCGAAAATACTCAGCCGCAGCCAGCGTGACATAGGCCGCCTGCCGTCTCATTAACGCCGGCTCATCGCCGGTCGCGACAATAACAACGGAGCGCTTCAACCCCTCCGGTCCCAGATCATCCTCCAGAAACTCCTGCACTTCGCGGCCCCGTTCGCCGACCAGGCCGATAACGCTGATATCGGCCTCAGTATATTTCGCCATCATCGAGAGAAGCACCGATTTACCGACCCCGGAGCCTGAAAAGATACCCATCCGCTGGCCGCGGCAGGTTGCCAGAAAACTGTTCACCGCCCGCACACCGAGATCAAGCTGCGTGCCCATCCGCTGGCGGCTGTGTGGCGGCGGCGGCACATTACGCAGCGGAACCGCTTCCGTCCCCTGCATCAGGGGGCCTTTACCATCAATCGGTTCGCCCAGCGCATTAATGACCCGGCCCAGCCAGCTGCCATCAGGCATGATGACCGGCCGGTTCTGCCGGATCACCGCCGGGCAGCCCAGTGAAATACCTTCCAGCGTTCCAAACGGCATGAGCAAGGCGCGCTCTTCACGGAACCCGACCACCTCGCACGGTACGCTCACGTCTTTACCGGGCCGCAAATGAACTTGCGCGCCAATTGAAAGAGCGCTGCCAAACCCGGCAATTTCCACAAGCAGCCCCAGAACCTTCGTGACCCGGCCATGCATTTCATGGTCCTGCAGGCGGGAAACCATACTGCAGGCCTGTTCAGCAAGACGATCCTTAACAGGGCGATCCATCGGTTGATCCTTAAAAACATGCTTCGGCAAGAAGCTTTACGTGGACTTTTCAGCTTTATTTTACCACAATACGGGTACAGGAATGACTAACTTCTTATTGCGAGAGTCATGGGATCAAAGCCGACAACCGCCAAGCCAACGCTGAAACAGAAATGGCGAGAGCTTTTTCTCAGCCCCGGCAGTGATCCCACAAGAACGATTACACGCGCTTATATCCTGGCGCTGGGTGTCATCGCCTTTTTGACCATCAGTATTCATATTATAACCGCGCATATTACCGAACAACAAAAAGAAAGTGCGGAAACGGCCTATCACATAGGCCGGCAACGCACCCTGATGCAGCAGATCATGCTCTATGCCACCAATTATCAGCGCATCGGCGAAGCGCTTGATTACGATTTCATGATGCAATCGCTGTGGGAGCTTGAAAAAGGCCACGAGTTTATCACCTCTTATGTTGACGACAGGCATCCTATCCGGGGCCATAGAAGTGAGGAGCTTTACCGGATTTATTTCAAGCCTCCTTTTAATCTCGACGAGCAGCTGGCGACTTTTATCGCCCAGGTCAAAGAATATGCAACATTCCCCGCCGTCAACCGGACCGAGGAGAATTACGAAGAACGCCGCAAGCAATCAATCGAACGGCTGACTTATCTGTCGAACAATATCCTGCGCCCGGCCATGGATGCGGCGCTGGAGAATTACCAGACGGAAACCGTCAAAAAGATATCGTTTTTCTATACGATTCAGTTTGCCGGCGCGATGCTGATTGTTCTGGTCCTCGTGCTGGAAGCCATCTTCATTTTCCGTCCACTGGTTAACCGTATCAAAAAATATAACGCGGTCATGAAACGCTATGCGCTGGAGGATTCGCTCACCGGTCTGAATAACCGCCGTGCCTTCATGAACGCTGCCGTAACCGAACTTAAGAAGGCCCGCCGTGAAAAAACGCCGCTCTCGGTCGCGCTGATGGACCTGGATTACTTCAAGAAGATCAATGATACGTATGGCCATGAAGTCGGTGATAAGGTGCTCCAACATTTCGCCGGTATCCTGAAGCAGGCATTGAGGGCCGGCGATATTACCGGCCGGATCGGCGGCGAGGAATTCGCCATCATCCTGCCTAAAATCGATTCGGAAGGCGCCCAGAAAATCCTTCAGCGCTTCTGCGAAACCGTTGCCAACACACCGCTTGAATATGAAGCCCCCGGCGGTGCCCGCGCCATGCTGAACTACACCGTTTCAATCGGCTATACCGGGCCGGCCCTGATTGAAGAGCAAACGATAGACTCCCTGCTGGCCCGCGCCGATGAAAGCCTTTACGCCGCCAAAGAGCGCGGCCGTAACGGTATTATGAACATTGATCAGACCGCCACAGACGAAACCACATAAAAAAATTTGTTAAAGTCGTTAATCTTTGTTAAAATGAGTTAATAAAGCTTAATTCCAAGCTTATAAAAATAAATAAAAAACACAAGTAAAGAACAGGGGCCAGCCCTTTACTGATTACTGACTACGCCACACCAACCCGGGGAAAATCACTATGCGTGTATTATTGGTAGAAGACGATACATCCACGGCGAAATCGATTGAGCTGATGCTCAAATCGGAAGGCTATATAGTGGATACAACCGATCTGGGCGAAGACGGCCTTGAGATCGGCAAAATCTATGACTATGACATTATCATCCTTGACCTGATGCTGCCCGACATGGACGGCTACGAAGTTCTCAAGCGCCTGCGCGCAGCCAAGGTCGAAACACCGATCCTGATCCTGTCCGGCCTGTCGGAGCTTGATAACAAGATCAAAGGGCTCGGCTTCGGCGCTGATGACTATCTGACCAAGCCGTTCGACAAGCGCGAACTCGTCGCCCGCATTCAGGCGATCGTCCGCCGCAGCCAGGGCCATTCGCAAAGCCTGATCCAGACCGGCAAGGTCAAGGTCAATCTCGACACCCGCACGGTCGAAGTCGACGGCAAACCGCTGCACCTGACCGGCAAGGAATACGGCATTCTTGAACTGCTCAGCCTGCGCAAAGGCACGACACTGACCAAGGAAATGTTCTTAAACCACCTGTATGGCGGCATGGACGAGCCGGAAGTTAAGATCATCGACGTGTTCATTTGCAAGCTGCGGAAAAAAATCCAGAACGCCGCCGACGGCGATAACTATATCGAAACCGTCTGGGGCCGCGGCTATGTGTTGCGCGACCCGGAAGAGGAAAAGGCCAAGAAAGCCGCCAACGTCTGACCGGCAAGGCTCACAGCTATACATTTACGAATACCCGCCTGGTTTTGGCGGGTATTTTTATTTGCATAATATTCTTGACGGGCAAGGTATTTTTGCCATATTGTGCTCTCAGGTTACAAAACGGCAGATTTAAAAAAAGAGAGCGATCATGACGAACGAGCACAGCAAAAAGCGCGCAACAGAACCGGCAGGCGGCCGATTTGGCGTGCATGCCACTGGCACAGAGCCCCCGGCAACGACAGACCGGGGCGCTGCCGCCGGAATCGTGCCCATGTCAATGACAGAGGCGCAGAGATTGGGACTGAGCTTTGAAGAGGCCAAGGCCGCGCAAGCCGCACTGGAAGCCCTAACGCTGGCTCAATGCAGAGCCAACATTGAGCGTGACGAATTGCGTGCCGATGCCGAATGGCAACGCCGCGGTATAAGCAACGGTATCTGGCGTCGTGCCGAAGAGGGCAATTTCAGACCCGTCAACCGCCTCGCCGCCCGCGACGGCGGCCTCAATCCGGTGCCGCGTTATTTAAAGACACGGTCGCCCTCAAAGCCATAGCGCACGGTCATTTCTAAGAGTCTGTTCCAGAACTCACACCCCCGCCATGGCGGGGAGCGTCCTCGACGAAGCCATCCAGAAAGCCACGAGCACCGCAGACTGGATTGCTTCCCCCGGATCAAGCATGCCCCCGGCATAAACGGGGGTCCGGGGCCGCAATGACGGCAGCGCACGCGAAGATGCCTGCCTTGCCGTACGCGCCCTGTACCGCCTTGGGCAAATCTGCTATGAGAGTCGTCATGAACAACCTCGCCAACATCCTGACAATGACGCGGCTGGCGCTGCTGCCCTTTATCATCGCGCTATTTTACCTGCCCGGCGGCTGGGCGGCCTGGACCTGCCTGGCCCTGTATATTATCGGCGCCCTGACCGACGGGCTTGACGG
Source organism: uncultured Micavibrio sp. (assembly GCA_964445195.1). Classification (GTDB taxonomy): domain Bacteria; phylum Pseudomonadota; class Alphaproteobacteria; order Micavibrionales; family Micavibrionaceae; genus UM-FILTER-47-13. Next base: position 40,898 of record CAYUKA010000005.1, read on the forward strand.
CTGGGTGGCGCGCAAATTCGACCAGATCAGCGCTTTCGGTACCTTCCTCGACCCCATCGCCGACAAGGTTTTCGTCGCCACGCTTCTGCTGCTGCTGGTCGCCACAGCCCGGATTGAAGGGCTGCTGGTCATCGCCGTTATCATTATTCTGGCACGCGAGTTCCTCGTCGCAGGCCTGCGCGAATATCTCGGTCCGAAGAATATCCAGCTGCCGGTCACAAAGCTGGCCAAGTGGAAAACCGCAACCCAGATGCTGGCGATCGGCTTCCTGATTATAGCCCCGCTCAGCCACGGCGCAGCCACAGCCGGAGCGGCTCTGCTGGCCCTTGCCGCCCTGCTGACGATCATCACCGGCTGGATCTACCTGCGCGGCGGCCTGAAGCATATTCAGGTATAAGATCCCTCACCGGCGCTCAGGATAACAACACCTCTTCCGTCATTGCGGCCCCCCGCCGGACAACAGGCACCGGAGCGATAACGTTTTCCAATTGCAAAGCGCCGGCGCGCATATTAAACAAGCCTGATGAAGACGCTCTATAAACTTGCCCGGCCCTTGCTGTTTCGCCTCGACCCGGAAGCGGCACACAATCTGACGATCAAGGCCCTGAAAACCGGCCTGATTCCCCACCGCTCTACGACAGGCAATAAAGCGCTGCAGGTCACGCTCTGGAATCGCCATTTTCCCGGACCGGTCGGCATCGCAGCAGGCTTCGACAAGAACGCCGAAGTGATTGCCCCGCTGCTGCGGCTGGGCTGTGGTTTTGTCGAGGTTGGTACGGTCACGCCGCAGCCGCAGGCCGGCAACCCGCGCCCGCGCATTTTTCGCGCACCGGACAATGAAGCCGTCATCAACCGCATGGGCTTTCCCAATCGCGGGCTGGCTGTGTTTCGGCGCAATCTGGAGATTTTCAGGGCGAGCAATAAACAACCGGACGGTCTGATCGGGCTGAATATCGGCATGAACAAGGATCAGAGCGACCCGGCGCAGGATTATACCATGCTGGTGCGCGAGCTGGCGCCGCTGGCCGACTACCTGACCGTCAATATCTCTTCGCCCAACACACCCGGCCTGCGCGACCTGCAAACACCGGAACATCTCGCGCCACTGCTGGATGCAATCATGGCCGCCCGCAACGAAACATGCCAGAAAGACCCGCCGCCGCTGCTGGTCAAGCTGGCCCCTGACCTTGATGACCGGCAGAAAGAGGACATCGCGAAAACGGTTATGGCCTGCGGCATTGACGGGCTGATCCTGACCAACACGACGCTGGACCGACCCACGCAACTTGCGCCGGGCTTTGCCGGCGAAAAAGGCGGACTTAGCGGCGCGCCGCTGCGTGACAAGGCAACACAGACCATCCGCGATTTTTATGCCCTGACCGGCGAACGGCTGCCGCTGATCGGCGTCGGCGGCATTTCCAGCGGCGCGGATGCGTATGAGAAAATAAAAGCGGGGGCAAGTCTGGTTCAGCTTTACTCGGCACTGGTCTTTAAAGGCCCGGATGTGGTACACAGTATCAATATGGAATTAAAATCACTGCTGCAGCGTGACAGGTTCAGCCATATCAGCGAAGCCGTCGGGGCAGAGACAGGGACACAGGACCGGCATGATACGCGACACACTGGGGCCGTTCGGTAAAAAGGTCAGGCGCTTTTTTGAAAAAGCGCCGCCACAGACATCGATCAACCGGGGCAATATCAAAGGCCGCGGCTTCCATATTTACAAATCGCCCGCCAGTCCGGACAGCGCCGAAAAGGAATTCAAATTTTACAGCCTGATTGGCGGCGCACTGGCCGTTGGCGGCGCGGCGATCCTGTTGTTAGCGGTCGCGCAGACGGCGACACCGGCCTTCTCCGTCATGGTCACAGTTATGGCCGTATTATGCGGCCTGATCATTTATGACATTCTGAGCCGCCGGGTCTGGGAAACCCGTTTGCGCCGCCGCGTTGAGGAACTCGTCACCAATCACGACCGGCTGGTGCGCGAGGTCGCCCGCAACCGCAGCGATATCGCCATTCTGAAGGAAGGGCTGGGCGATATGGCGCTCAGCGTCGAAGCGCAGGGCCGAAAGATGGTACCGTCCCTGTCCGCCGAAGCGAAAATGATCGAAACCATCGTCAGCCAGCTCGGTGCGCTGGGCGACCGCCCGCGCCCGGAGGTCGAGACGCGCTACGATCAGGATGTGCTGCAACTGGAAATGACCCCGCCCCCGGCCCGCCCGGCACCAATCAGCGACCTTGACGGGGCGCTGGCGCCCGATTTTAGTCAGTACAGCGATACGGTCGTCGCCGAGCTGGTCGATCACGCCATACGCAACGACAAGTTCGATATTTTCATCCAGCCGGTTGTCAGCCTGCCGCAGCGTAAAACCCGGATGCTGGAAGTCTTCGCCCGTATTCGTGCCGGTGGCGGCGTTTACCTGCCGGCGGCGCGCTATCTTGACCTCGCTGAAAAACAGCAACTGGTTCCGGCCATTGATAACCTGCTATTACTGCGTTGCCTGCAAATGCTCCGCGCGCGGCGGGAAACGGGAGAACGCGGCCTCGCTTATGTCCTCAATATCTCCGGCAGGTCACTGAATGACCGCGGCTTCATGAACGACCTTGTCGCCTTCCTGACCCAGAACCACAAAATGGCCACGCGGCTGATTTTCGAATTGCCGCAGCAGGAGCTGCTCACACAGGCAGACACCCTTGCGCCCGTGCTGGATGGCTTATCAAAGCTTGGGTGCCGCTTTTCAATGGACCGCGTGCGCAATCGCATGATTGATATCAACGGCCTGAAACGATGCCACATCCGGTTTATCAAACTGGATGCGCAGTGGATATTGGCTGAAGGTGGCAGCAAAACAGGATTCTCACGCGTCGCCCGGCTGAAGAAGCAACTCGACGCCGCGGGCATCGACCTGATTATTGAGCGGATTGAAACTGAACAGGCCTTGCGCGAACTGCTCGATTTCAATATTGATTACGGGCAAGGTTATTTATTCGGCAAGCCCGATCACCACGCGGCCTATCGCGAGACACAAACCGCTGCCTGAAACGCATACAGATCCTATGACAACACAGCCGCTTATGACCGCCACACCCGATTTCGAACTGCTGGACGGCCTCTCTGCCACAGCCAGCCGCTATGAAGCTTTTATCATCGACATCTGGGGCGTCCTGCATGACGGTGTCAAGCCGTTCCCCGGCACTGTCGGCTGCCTGGAAGAGCTGAAAGCGGCAGGCAACCATGTGTGCCTTCTCTCCAACACGCCGAATCACGGCACCGATATCGCCGGACGGCTGGAAAAGATGGGCATTGCCCCTGACCTGTATAACGGGATCGTCACCGCCGGTGATTCAGCCAACGCGCATCTGCATGATTTCGCCGGCCAGCGCTGCTGGTACGCCGGCAATCATTACGGCGCGCCGCTGGTGCAGGATGTAGCGGTCGAGATCGTTGACGGACCGGAGACTGCCGAGCTGATGGTCAATGATCTGTACGGCCTTGATGAGGCCGAACTGCGCGCGGTCACGCCGCTGCTGCAACAGGCTGCGGATAAGAATTTACCGATGATTTGCGGCAATCCGGACATGGTCGTGAATATCGGCGGCACGCTGAACGACTGCCCCGGCACCTACGCCAAACTGTATGAAGAGATGGGCGGCACGGTGATTTACCACGGCAAGCCGCATCTGCCGGTTTATGAGCGGGCCTGGAGCGTGCTCGGCCGACCGGACAAAACAAAGATTCTTGCTGTCGGCGACTCGTTCCATACCGACATCCAGGGCGCGAATGCGTTCGGCATCGACAGCGCCTTTCACCTGGTCGGCATTCACTGGGAAGAGGTCGCGCTTGACCATGCCCCGGACGAAGCCGATTTTGATAAAGTCATGACGATGATTTCACGGCAGGACCACCGGCCGACATACGCGCTCAAGGCGTTTCGGTGGGGATAGCCCCCTCACCCGGCTCGCGCTAGGCTCGTTCCTCACCAACCGCTCTCATCCCTCTCCCTCAAGGGAGAGGGATATGTTGAGCTTGGCCCGCAGGGCTTAGCGAAACTTGGGTGAGGGGGAAGAACCCCTGTCAAAAATTGAATGGACAGTTTCCCACGTATCCTTAAGATGAACGCATAGACATTCAACAGGGTATATCCATGCGTTCTCTTATCCTCTTTCTTACTTTCTTTTTGTTCACCGTCCCCGCCCTTGCGCAAACGCCGCAACATGGCATTGCCATGCACGGCGCGCCGAAATACGGCCCGGATTTCACCCATTTCGACTATGTGAACCCGGACGCGCCGAAAGGCGGTACGCTGCGCATGTCGGCGCCGGAAACGTTCGATACGCTCAACGGCTTTATTCCCAAGGGGGTCGCCGCCACCGGCACAGGGCTGATTTACGACTCGCTGATGGTCAAATCGCAGGACGAGCCGTTTTCGATGTACGGGCTGCTGGCCGAAACGATTGAGACACCGGAAGACCGCAGCTGGGTGATTTTCACATTGCGGGACGAAGCACGCTGGCATGACGGTCGGCCGGTCACCGCCCATGACGTTGTCTGGACCTTTGAAACCCTGACCACCAAGGCACGGCCCTTTTACCGGGCCTATTACGCCAATGTTTCAAAAGTCGAGGCGCTGGACGACAGCCGCGTGCGCTTCACTTTCGATATGGCCGGTAACCGCGAACTGCCGATGATTATCGGCGAGATGCCAATCCTGCCGAAACATTACTGGACAGCCGAAGGCCGTAACTTTGAAGAAACGACGCTCGACCCGCCACTGGGCAGCGGACCGTATAAAATCGGGGCGGTCGTGCCGGGCCGGTCGCTTGAGTATGTGCGCGTGGCCGACTGGTGGGGCGCCGACCTGCCGGTTAATCAAGGCCGCTATAATTTCGACCGCGTCACTTATGATTATTACCGTGACCAGAATGTGTCGCTGGAAGCGCTGTTCGCCGATGAATATGATTTCCGCCAGGAATATACCGCCAAGCTGTGGGCCACCGCCTATGATGCGCCGCCGGTGCAGGACGGCCGCCTGATCCAGAAGAAAATAGACAACGCGCTGCCGCAGGGCATGCAGGGCTTCGTCTTCAACCTGCGCCGGCCCCTATTCCAGGATCTGGCCGTGCGCCAGGCGATCAATTACGCTTTTGACTTTGAATGGTCGAACAAGCAGTTCGCCTTCGATGCCTATGTCCGCACCGACAGCTATTTCGAGAATTCGGAAATGGAAGCCACCGGCCTGCCGCAGGGGCGAGAACTGGAAATTCTTGAACAGTTCCGCGATCAGTTACCGGAACGCGTTTTTAGCGAGGAGTTCGTCATCCCTCAAAGCGATGCCAGCGGCAATAACCGCGCCAACCTGCGCACAGCCCAGCAAATCCTGCGCGATGCCGGCTACGTCAAGGGTGAGGACGACGTTCTGGTCCATCCCGAAACCGGTGTGCGGCTGGAGTTTGAACTGCTGGTCGCCAACACCAACGCGGCGTTTGAGCGCTGGTTCGGCCCTTGGAAACAGGCCATGGAACGGCTTGGCATCAAGGCCGGGATCCGCATTGTCGACGCCAGCCAGTATATCAACCGTGTCATGGCCTTCGATTACGACATGATCGTTACGACCTGGGCGCAGTCAAGCTCGCCCGGCAACGAACAGCGCGAGTATTGGGGCAGCGAGAAGGCCGACCTTAACGGCTCGCGTAACTATATCGGCCTCAAAGACCCGGTCGTCGACGCGCTGGTCGACCTGATCGTCAGCGCCCCGACCCGCGAGGAACTGGTCGTGCGGGCCCGCGCTCTTGACCGCGTGCTGAAGGCCGGCTGGTACGTCGTGCCGAACTGGCACCTTGCCGCCTGGCGCATCGCCTACTGGGACCGGTTCGGCCAGCCCGAAACCCAGGCGCCCTATGCCCTCGGCGTCATCGACACCTGGTGGGCAAAAGAATAAACGGGACAAAGTGCACATGATCGGCCCGCATGAAGGCAAAGAGCTTGAATTGATGCTGTCCGGCAAAAAGCCGATGGCTGCATTTGGTGATGTCATTCCTGAGAACGGCGTTATTCCCGAAGAGATCATCCCGGAAAAGGCCTTCGCGCCTTATGTTCAAAATGGTGATTTTTACTATCTCAAATCAGAAGTAACGGATACCGATAACGATATAATTCGTTATGTTTGTTTTACTCTGCCCGGCGAGGAATGGCGCGCAAAGGCATATATATGGCTGCGTACGAGCATACATCACAGAGTGATTCCGTGCGACCGAGCATGTGATATCATGATTGGTCGTTTGCTCGGGTACAATGAAAAAGATATAGCGGAATTTATTAGCCGATCTTAGGCTCAGGCCCTCTAAATTTAGTAAGTTCTGCGCGTGTCAAATTTTATGCAGATGTTTGTCCAAACCTCGCAGGGCATAGCCGTAGCTACGTTCAAGAGGTTTGGGCAAACAGATGCCGAAATTTGCCGCGTCCGCTACCGGGTTAATCATGAATCGCATATCTGCGGCGTCAAACAAGCTCACCATAGCTACGGCTATGCCAGCACTTGTTTTCCTTGCCTCTATACGATTCATGATTAACAGCACTTTACTAAATTTATAGGGCCTGAGCCTAATTACTTTTTCACGTCGCATTGAGGACATAAATCCCCTTTTGAACCGCCATGGGGCGCACCGCATTCCGGACATCTCTGGATAGGGCTTTTTCCGACAGGAATGAGCCGCATATTCTGCCGTTGATTTATGGTGTCAATAGTTTCGCCATCAGGATTGATAACACCGTCGACGACTAAATGATTATCCATTTGGAACTTGCGAATTGCAGAGAACATTTGTTTATCTGCATATGGTGTTAAACCATAACTAGGAATTTCGTAGTAACCCAACTCATAGAGAGCATTTTTGATTTCCAAAACGTCATTTGGGTTACTCTGACTATCTCTGGATAGTCTTGTTTTGATGCTAGACATATGGGTCTCCTTTATTTAAAATATAGGATATTATTCCTATCAATGCTTGTCAACTTTTTTGTAGTTCATGAAAACCGCGATTATCATTCCCGCCCGATACGGCTCGACGCGTTTTCCCGGCAAACCGCTGGCCAAAATCGCCGGCGTGCCGATGCTCCAGCGTGTTTATGAGATCGGCCGGAAAGCGGCGGCGCAGTACGAAAACAGTCATGTTATCGTCGCGACCGAAGACCGGCGCATTGCCGATTTTTGCGAGAGCATTGACGCGCCCTGCGTCATGACATCGGAAACATGCGCCACCGGTTCGGACCGCACACTGGAAGCGGCGCACAAAGCCTGCCCGGACGCGCAGTTTATTTTCAGCCTGCAGGGCGACGCCCCGTTCACCCCGCCGGATGCGGTTGACAGGATGATCGGCGCTCTACAGAAGAATCCGGACACTGAAGTCATCACACCGGTCATCCGGCTGCGCTGGGCGGAGCTGGATGCCTTGCGCGCGGCCAAACAGACGACGCCGTTCAGCGGCACAACGGCAGCGATCGACCCGAACGGCCGCGCTCTATGGTTTTCAAAAGCCATCCTGCCCGCCATGCGCAAAGAGGCAAGCCTGCGTGAGAGCGATGAATTTTCGCCGGTCTACCAGCATCTCGGCCTATACGGCTACCGCCGCGATATCCTTGAGCGTTTCGTCGCCCTGCCGCAAAGTCCCTATGAGATACTGGAAGGGCTGGAGCAGCTGCGCCTGCTTGAAAACGGCATTCACATCGACACAGTCACGCTGGACGTCAAAGCCGGACTGGCGCAGGCGGGGATCGACTCGCCCGAAGACATCGCCCGGGCCGAGCGGATTCTGGCGGAGCACGGCAATGAATGACACGGCGCCCCGCCTGACAGTGACAACAGGGCTGGCCGCGCTGCCTGTACTGGCGGCTTTTGGAACCGGGCTGTTTTTCAGCGGCTACCAGGATATCCATTACGCCCCCGCCGCGCTGTGCCTGCTTGCCTTTGCCTGTATCACGATAATCCCGGCTTTCCGGCGCGGCCTGGCCATACCGGCTGCGCCCGTGGCCGGGCTGGTTTTCGCGTTCTGGCTTTATGTCACGCTAAGCCTGTCATGGAGCAGTGTGCCCTTCGCCAGCCTTGTCACCTACCTGATTTTCATCGCCGGACCGCTGGTCTTTTTCGGACCGCTGCTGGCTGTGAACCGTGACACGCTGCTGAAGCTTCTGGCCACTGCCATCCTGGCCGCGCTGACCCTGCTCGCCCTCTGGGCGATCATCCAGTACACGGCGCTGCACGGCCAGTTCGGCCCGCGCGCGGCCCATCCGCTGCCGAACCCGAACAATCTGGCCGGGCTGATGACGCTGGGCCTGGTCCCGGCGCTGGCGCTTTATCTCTATGCGCCGTTCAAAAGCCGCCTGATGGTTGGCGCGCTGCTGCTGGCCCTGATGTTTCTGGCGGCCCTGTTCGCGACCGAAAGCCACGGCGGACTGGCCAGCGCCCTGATTGGCGCGGCCCTGCTCATTATCATCATGAAGCCGCACACGCCGGCCCTGTGGATGCGCCTGCTGTGGCTCGCCCTGCCCGCCATAGCCCTGTTCGTCCTGCTCGGCCTGCCGGCCGATCTGCGCTTTGCCGAGCGTCTCGGTAGGCTGGCCGCCCCCGCCGCCGACAGCACCGTGCAGGCACGGCTGGCCATCTGGCAAAACGCGCTGCCTTTGCTGCTCGATCATTTATGGCTGGGTACCGGGCTGGGCACATTCTATCTTTATTATGCGCATTACCGCCGGCCCGGGGCGGACGATTCGACCGGAAACTGGGCCCATATGGACCCGCTGCAATACGGTATCGAGATGGGCGTGCTGGCGCCGCTGCTCTTCTACGCTATCGCTGCCGCGGTCATCATACGCACCGTCAAAGCCCTCAAAGCCACCGGCAGCGACACCAGGCGCCGCGCCCTGATTGCCGGGCCGTTTTGCGCGCTGCTGGCCGTGATCCTGCACACCCATGCGACATTTCATCTCTATATCATGCCGATCCTGATCGTGACCGGGTTATGGCTGGCGCTATGGTATCATGCCACGGCTCAAATCCTTGGCGGGGACAGCTTCAAAACCATCACCATCACGCCCTGGCAAAGACCGGTTATGACCGGCGCCGCGTTCATCATTACCGGCCTGATCAGTGTCATGGCGCTGTCGGCGGCCTGGGGCCAGCACCATTTCCTGCGGGCGCATGAACTGATCCGTCAGGGCCAGCCGGCACAATTTACCGCCGCCATCGAAACGGCAGAACGATATGCGCCGCTCAGTTTCATCGACCCGGAGGTCAAGCTGGCGGCGCTCTATATCGACCTGCTGGGCAAGAATGCCGCGGCTCTCTTCTCTCCGGAAGCGCAGCAATCGCTCTATCTGCAAAGCCGCGATTTACTGGATACGGCCGCACAGATGAACCCGGCCTGGGCGGAGATCGATTACCAACGCGGACGGCTTTACAGCACCGCCGACGAAGGCTACGCCCCCGATGCGCGGCAAACGGCCATGACTGCGATCACTGCAGCCATCCGCAAGGACCCAACCCATGCCAGGGCGCGGCTGCTGCTGGCCGAACTGTACCTGAAGCGCGGCCGGGCGCAGGACGCCTATGAAGCACTCGCCGCTGCCCTGCCCTATCCGCTGCCACCCGCCGCACGGGAAGAACTACGGGAAGCCATGCGGGACATCGAGGGGCTGGCGGCCATCCAGCGCGATTTTGAGAGACAGAGGACAACGCCATGACCACCCTGATCATCGCCCGCCACGGCAATACGTTCGAGGCCGGTGAAACGCCGCGCCGGGTCGGTGCGCGCACCGACCTGCCGCTGACCGAAACGGGCCGTGAACAAGCGCATGCCATCGGCCGCTGGCTAAAAGACCGGCGGCTGGTGCCCGATGTTACCTACAGCTCGCATCTCAAGCGCACGGTCGAGACCGCGGAAATCGCGGTCCGCGAGGCCGGGTTCGCGCAGCCCGCCTACCGGCTCGATATTTTCAACGAGATTGACTACGGGCCGGACGAGAACAAGACCGAGGACGAGGTCATTGCCCGCCTCGGCGCACAGGCTTTACAGGATTGGGATAAACGCGCGCTGGTTCCCGATGGCTGGCAGGTCGACCCGCAGGAAATTATCCTGAACTGGCAGGGCTTCGCCGACCAGGTCCGCGCCCATGATGCCGGCGAGGTCGCGCTGGTCGTGACATCCAACGGCATCGCCCGTTTCGCGCCTTATATTACCGGTGATTTCGAGGGCTTCGCCCGGGATCACAACATAAAAATATCCACCGGTGCGCTGTGCATCTTCGAATATGCCGATGGCCGCTGGATTGTCAGAGACTGGAATTTAAAGCCTTAAGTGTTTGACATATTTTTAGCGCTGTCATAATATCCTCGCGCTCAATTCAAGAAGGTAAGGAGAATCGGAAATGGGTGTTTTATCAGTCATTGGCGAACCACTATTCGTAGGCACTGCAGAAGAAACACAGCGGGATTATGAGGATTGGGTCATTGCCGAAGCAGGCCGTGAACCTGATAACAGCGTTCTTCAGAGACAAGCTGCAGAGATCAGAGTACATCGCCACTTCCAACAAGCCGAAGGGCTAAAATCGGGACTGAAAAAGCTCGGAGAAGAAATAGATGGTGCCCAAAGAAGGTTGGAAGTGGCGCAAGTCAATCCATACTCTGGCTTTTCCAGTCTGAAAAGATAAGCTTTCGCTACTAGGGTCAAAACGCACTTACTTGGTCTTGGTGTCTTTGTGAACTGATGGTACAAAGCACTATGGCTCATTATCTTCTCAAACGCCTGTTGCTGATGATTCCGACATTGCTCGGAATCATGCTGGTGTCTTTCGTAATTATCCAGTTCGTGCCCGGCGGCCCGGTGGAGCGCATGATCGCGGAACTGCAAGGCCATGGCGGCGACGCCACCGCCCGGATTTCCGGCGGCGCAGGCAGTGATATCGCATCCGGCACCGGCGGCGGCGCGGCCATGGGCACCGGCCAGAGCAGCAGCTACCGCGGCGCGCAGGGCCTGGACCCGGAATTCATCGCCGAGCTGGAAGCCTTATACGGCTTTGACAAGCCCGCACATGAACGATTTATCCAGATGGTCGGGAATTATATCCGCTTCGACCTGGGCGAGAGCTATTACCGCGATATCAGCGTCATTGACCTGGTGCTGGAAAAAATGCCGGTCTCGATTTCGCTCGGCCTGTGGTCAACGCTGATTATCTACCTGATCTCGATTCCGCTGGGCATCAGGAAAGCGGTCAAAGACGGCCAGCCTTTCGATGTCTGGACCAGCGCCGCCGTCTTTGTCGGCTATGCGATCCCCAGCTTTATGTTCGCAATCCTGTTGATTATCCTGTTCGCCGGCGGGCGGTACTGGGATATCTTCCCGCTGCGCGGCATCGTCTCTGATAACTGGCGGGATTTATCAACGTTCCAGTTGATCCTCGATTATTTCTGGCATATGACCCTGCCGATCATTGCTATGGTCATCAGCGGTTTTGCCGGGCTGACAATGCTGACCAAAAACTCGTTCCTCGATGAGATCAACAAGCAATATGTGCTGACCGCCCGCGCCAAGGGCCTGACCGAAAAACAGGTCCTGTACGGTCACATCTTCCGCAACGCGATGCTGATCGTCATTGCCGGATTTCCCAGCGCCTTCCTGGCGATCTTCTTTACCGGTTCGCTGCTGATAGAGGTGATCTTCAGCCTCGACGGGCTGGGGCTGCTGGGGTACGAAGCGATCATCAACCGCGATTACCCGGTGGTGCTCGGCACTTTGTACATCTTTGCGCTGATCGGGCTGGTCATGACGCTGATTCGCGACATGGTTTATGTCTGGGTCGATCCCCGCATCGATTTTGAAGCCCGAAAAGTATAGCGATTACAAATGCTTAACCCCCATCAACAAACCATAAAAACTAATTAAAATTTAACTCTTATTTGATACTATTAAAAAAAGCAGAATTTATGGCGGTGTACTGTTATGATGAAAAAAATTAAATTATTGAAATATATAGATAAACTTTACATCCATATGACAAATGAAGCGGGCCTATCGCTGGTGTCAATGGCGGTGATTGTGGCAATTATCGGCATTACCACCGCTTCAACCGTGCCGCTGTACGAGCGCTGGCAGCAAATCGACGCCGCCACGGAAACCGACCGCAAGATGACGGAAATCAACGAAGCGATCGACTGGTTCGTCGCTGTAAACGGCCGTTACCCATGCCCCGCCCCACTGGATGCGCAGGTTGATGATGCGCTCTTCGGCAAAGAAGTCAGTGATAGCGCCTGTGATACCGTCAGTGCGAGCGGCACCTTTATCGAACCGGGATTTGATGCCAGTGGCAGCAATATCCGCACCGGCGCCGTACCGGTACGGGCGCTGGGCATACCGGACGAGTTGGCAACAGATGCCTGGGGCAACCGCTATGTATACTCGGTCACCACACTTTATGCGATTGCCGGTGCCCCGCTTGACCGCTCCGAAGGCAATATCGCCCTGCTTGACACGGAAAGCGGCGAACATGCCACATCGGTGGATGGCAATATCATTCACTTACTGCTCAGCATGGGCCCGGATACACGCGGCGCATACAACAATAACGGTGTTCTGATCGAGCCGTGCGATCCGGCCAGTGACGCCGGCGATAACTGCGCATTCAATAACGGCCAGTTCACCAATACCGTGTTCAAGAACTATGTTGAAGGCAACGCTTATTTTACGAACAAGGTCCGTTACAGCGTTGCTGACGCGCCGCCATGCTCCCCGGACGAACTCGCCGGTTTTCCGGGCCGGGTATCGTACCTGATGGATACCAGTGGCAGTATGGACTGGTCCGGCATGTGCCCGCCGGAGCTTGGTACGGACTGCCGCCGCATTGACGTCGCCCGCTGGGCGCTGCGGCGGGTGATACCAGCCCGCATGGCGATGTCGAATTATATACAGGATGCAGGGCTAAATACCGTATCAGACCCCGAAAATCAGGACGAAACCGTTACCATCGACATGGGCACCGGCTTTACCGGTTTTGTTGCCCGCAATAATGTCAGGAATGTCACAAATAATCTCGGCGATTACGTATTCGATGATGAATTCCTGAACGATCCTGATTCGACAGACAGCGATGCCAATAGCCTGAACAATGCCCTTGACGTCTGCCCAACAGGCAATACACCGCTCGGCATTCACCTGGAGGCACTGGCCAACGACATGGAAAACGGTCTGCCCAGCAACCCGAACAAGATTCTTGTCATCTCGGACGGCATTAGCAATAACGGCACCGACCCGGTCACTGTCGCCAACCAGATTGCCTCGTCATATGATAATGTCGAGGTGCATATCGTCGATGTGGTTGGCAACCCGAGTCTGGAACAGGTTGCCCAGATAACCGGCGGCGAATACCACCGGGCGGATAATCCGCAAGCCTTGCTGGACGCCCTGTTTGACGGTAGTGGCACCTGTTCGAATATCGAGATTCCCATTGTACCCGACGAAACAGGATGCTGATCTTCTCTCTCCCGGTGATTCCAATTCTGTGGTAACATAAGCGGCATGAAGATAAACAAAACAAAAGAGCATGGCTTTACGCTGGTTGAAATCGCCCTGGTGCTGGTGATTGCCGGTGTGGTGCTGGCGACCCTGTCCAGCGTCCTGCTGATCTATATCAAGAACACGAATATCAAAACCACGGAACAGCGGCTGGAACAAATTCAGGACTCCATGCAGCTCTTCGTTGAGTTTAACGGCCGCCTGCCCTGCCCGGCGCCACTGACCCTGGCACCGGATGATACCGACTTCGGACGCGAAGTCAGCACCAATGACTGTAACGGGGGCGCCTTTGCCGGGACATTCACCACCGGCACGGACGGCGTACGGATCGGCGCCGTACCGACGCGGGCGTTGAACCTGCCGGATGATTTCACACTCGACGGCTGGAACAACCGCTTCACCTATGCGGTAACGCAGGTCATGGCCGAAGCCGGTACCTATGAGATCGACGCCGGCATTATCGACATACAGGATAGCGGCGGGAACAGCGTCACCGTTCCTGATGCCAGCGCACACTATGTTATTGTCAGTCACGGCCCGGACGGTGCCGGCGCCTACAGCGCTTCCGGTACTGCCGGCGTGCCCTGCGGCACGGGAACCCTCGACGCCCAGAACTGCGATAACGCCGATGAGATTTTCGCCCGCACGATATTGACCAGCACCGCTGCCGGGGCGAATTTTTATGACGACCTCGTTGTCTTCCGCGCTTCAGGAGATGAGATCGGCACGCCCGCCGGCGCCGTCATGCCGTTTAATCTGTTCAACTGCCCGCCCGGCTGGGCGCCGTATACGCTTGATCCCGGTGACGATCCGCTTGACGGTCTGATCTACTGCGAGAAAAGCTGATCCGGCCGCCCGGAATACACGGCCTTGCAATTCACATAACATTCATGTGTAACTGTGGCCATCCTTAAAATTATTTTGGGACGGATCGGACCATGAAGCCCCTGAATGTCAAAGTGAAAGCGTTTCTTGAAACCCTGAAACAGGCGGAGCACGACAGCAGCAGTGCCCGTGAAAAAGCGGTCCATATACTGGTCGACTCACTCGACAGCAAACGCATTGTCATCGTTAAAGACAAGGAAGGTCTGAGCGATGCGGCGTCGGCTATCAGTGCCGCCCGCGCCCGGCTGGAAGATATAAACAGCCGCCTGGATATAACCGTAAAAGCCGGCCTCTCCAGCGAAAGTATTCACTAAACCGCTAAAAGTGGTCCTAGCAGGGCTTTCCCGCACATATCTGAAGCAATCCGGAGGGTTCGTATGATGTGGGGTTACCGTCCCGGTCAGCAAAAATTTTGGTACCTGTGGTTTGTACGTTACACAAACATGATTCCAGAGCGTCCAGCCTGGATAAAGCCATGGGCCCAACAACCTGTTCTATTTCCGGCCGGGCCGCCTCTATGGATTTGAGATAAAACTTCGTATTGATATCACGCCGCAGCACCCGCAGAAATACAGGCGCCAGACTGGATGTATCCCATCTCTCTATATCCGGATTGTTATTCCGTATTCGCGATGAAGATAATTCTGTCGACAGTTTTGTGCCGTTTTGCTCAAGTTTCGCCATCGCAACACCGATTGTCGCCAGCATATATAAATTCTCCGCCTGCGCTGCAGTCAACTTTGCATTGTATTCTTTGTCTTTCTCGCCCTTTTCTCGTTTCGGGAAAGGCAAAAAAGCCCTTACAATAGTTGCGACATCGTTTATTCCCTGATCAAACACCTCTCGCAACACACGGACACCGTCCTGCAAGCCACTGTTTTCCTGTGCTGTATCCATGGCTGTCATTCCTTCTCTTTACCTGCACGCCTGCGTATAAAAACCCCGCGGCTGCGCACAGTCTCTCATTGGCTCTGGACCTTATCACACGCCTATAATTATGTCAATAAATACGGGGGCTGGATTTGTCCTGCGGCTCGTTTACAATCAAGCTATGATAATGATCTTATCCCCTATAACACAACGTCGTCTTGCCCAGTTCAAAGCTAACCGGCGCGGCTACTGGTCGCTCTGGATTTTTCTGTGCCTGTTTGTACTGGCGCTGAGCGCTGACTTGATTGCGAACGACAAACCATTACTGGTGAAATATGATGGTGGTTATTACATGCCGGTTTTCACCGCCTACCCGGAGACCGTTTTCGGTGGGGATTTTGAGACTGAGGCCGACTACCGCGATCCTTTTGTACAGGAACTGATCAGGGATCAGGGCTGGATCATATGGCCGCCAATCCGCTATTCCTATGACACGATCAACTATGACTTACCGCAACCGGCCCCGTCGCCGCCGACCACCGACAACGTCCTCGGCACTGACGACCAGGGGCGCGATGTCGCGGCGCGCGTCATATACGGGTTCCGTATTTCGGTGCTTTTCGGCCTGACTCTGACGCTGGTCAGCTCCCTGATCGGCGTGGCTGCGGGCGCCTTTCAGGGTTATTACGGCGGCTGGCTCGACCTGATCATGCAACGGGTGATCGAAATATGGTCCTCGCTGCCGAGCCTGTATATCCTGATCATCTTCTCGGCGATGTTCGTGCCCGGATTCTGGACACTGCTGCTGATCCTGCTACTATTTTCGTGGGTCAGCCTTGTCGATGTCGTGCGGGCAGAGTTCCTGCGTACACGCAATTTTGATTATGTGCGGGCCGCCAATGCTCTCGGCGTCTCGAACCTGACCATCATGCGCCGGCATGTGCTGCCGAACGCGATGGTCGCGACGATGACGCTGATGCCATTTATCCTGACCGGCTCGATCACGGCCCTGACCAGCCTTGATTTCCTCGGCCTCGGCCTGCCGCCCGGCTCACCGTCGCTTGGCGAATTGCTGGCGCAGGGCAAAAACAATCTGCAGGCCCCGTGGCTTGGCATCACCGCCTTCGTCAGCCTTGCACTGATGCTCTCCCTTCTGACCTTTATCGGCGAAGCCGTACGCGATGCGTTCGACCCGCGCAAAACAAATATTTGATTGCACCGCACCACATTATTTTTTCGCAATTTCCCACTATTTTTGTTATAAATACCGCCATTCGCGTAACAAAAGTTAAAGGCGTGGCTTCGTGTACCCGCAAGTGCTTGCCTATCCGGCGCTGTCTTTTTTGCAGCATCAGCTTCAACTGATGCAGGCATTCAATGACATCGGCTTCAGCCTGCTGGTGCCGGGAACAGCGGCCGGACGCAGTGGCCCAAAAACCCTTGATGGCGCCCCTTTACCCAAAAGCTTAAAACTGGCTTTCTCCAAAGCCGCCGATAACGACCGTATCAGCCGCCTGTTCGCCGAAGACATCAAAGCCAAGATCGACCCGGACCGCTATGTGGTCAAACGCGACGCCGCTGTGTTTGATACGGCCATTGAATGCGGCGGTGCGGCTTTTCTTTATGACGAGGAAACGATGGAGGCCCATACGCTTAGCATCGCTTACCATGTCCATAAGGATAAAGCCCATGCCGAAGACGGCAAGCATCACGATTATACCGAAATCGGCACGTCGCTGACCCGCATCGCCGGATTCAAGAGCGCCCAGGTTGTCATCGCCGCGCTGGCCCTGAAAGAATGGTGGGAACGTCATCCCAACGATACGATCGTCACGGAGATCCTGCCCGATAACGGCCCGTCGCTCAGCGCCTATCACAAAAACCTGCGCTGGGAAGAAATCAAGGACAAGGCCAAGACAGATGAGCTTCACCGGCTCTGCAACGAATCGATCAGCCCGGAGGATCAGGGCCGCCAGACAATCTGGTTCGGCTGTACCGATACTGTCGTGCCGGAACTGGCCCGGATGCTGCTGAACTTCATGAAACAGGGCTCGCTGGTCCACAAAAACAAGCAGGACGAAATCAAGCTCGACCTGAGCGCCCTGTCCGGAATCGGCCTGACCCGCAAGCGGCTGGAGATGATCGCCGACGGCATCACCGACCGTCAGAAGCTGGGGCAGGATCCACAGACAACAACATCCTGTTGCGGCGGCCCGCGCCCCTAAAAGATCAAGCGATACCGTCTTGAAGACGCTGTGAAAAACCGGCATAAACAAAGACTATACCCCGGATTATAAAAGGATACCGCCATGCCCGTGATTAATTCCATTGCCGACCAGCAGGACCAGTTTGCCGCCCTGCGGCACGAGCTCCACCAGAACCCGCAAACCTGCTTTGAAGAAACCTTCGCCGCCGGGCTGGTCAAAAAGCAGCTGGAAGAATGGGGCATTCCTTACAAGGACGGTTATGCCGTCACCGGCGTTGTCGCCACGATCGAGGGGCAGAAAACAGACTCCGGCAAGGCCATGGCCCTGCGCGCCGATATTGATGCGCTGGATATCGTTGAGGAATCGGGGGTCCCCTACGCCTCGAAAATTCCGGGCAAAATGCATGCCTGCGGCCATGACGGCCATACGGCCACGTTGCTGGCCGCGGCAAAGTTCCTGAACGATAACCGCAATTTTAACGGCACCGTCCACCTGATCTTCCAACCGGCCGAAGAAGGCGGCGGCGGCGCTTACAAGATGATCGAGGAGGGCCTGTTCAGGGACTTCGCCTGCGATTACGTGTTCGGCCTGCATAACTGGCCTTTCCTGCCCGCGGGTCAAATCGCGACCCGCACCGGCCCGATTATGGCGTCGACTGACCGCTTCGACATCATCATCAGGGGTAAGGGCGGCCACGCCGCCGTGCCGCACGAAACCATCGACCCGGTCGTGGCCGGCGCCCAGATTGTCAGCGCCCTGCAAAGCATTGTCAGCCGTAACGTCGCCCCGGTCGACCAGGGCGTTGTCACAGTCGCGAACTTTAATGCCGGCACCGGCGCCGATAACATTATCGCCGGCACAGCGGCCTTAAGCGGCACAATCCGCGCCTTCCGGCAGGAAACCCGTGAATTCCTGCATAAACGTATCCGCGAGATCGTCGACTATGTCGCCAAGGCCCATATGACCGAGGCCGAAATCGACATTGCAGCCGGCTACGCCCCGACGGTCAACAGCGCCGACGGCGCGGCCATGGCCGCCGAAGCCGCCGCGCATATTGTCGACGCCGGGAATGTCGATACGGATATCGAACCAACCATGGGCGCGGAGGATTTCGGCGCTTACCTGATGGAAAAGCCGGGAGCCTTCATTTTCGTCGGCCAGGGCGTTCCGGGCGATAAGGACAGCCCGCATAATTTCGGCCTGCACAGCCCCTATTACGATTTCAACGACGATATCATCCCGGTCGGCGCCAGCCTGTTCGCGACGCTGGTCGAACAATATATGCCGCTGGATAAATAAAATTGACACTATGAAATATGTAATATTATATTTCCGGGATGGCGGCAAACATCCTTATCACAGGGTTCGGCCCTTTCCCCGACCAGCCCTATAACCCCAGCAGCGGGCTTGTGGGTACCTTGTCTGTGCTTTTTTCCGGCGCAGCCAACACGCGCTTCCTGATATTGCCAACAGAATATGGCAGGGGGTTGGGACAATTGAATGACGAACTAACCGCCTATGACCCTGATGTCGTCATGTGCTTTGGTGTTGCCGCTCAAACGCAGGCAATCGGTCTGGAAAAAGTCGCCCATAACTGGCGCTCCTGCAGAATACCCGATGCCGCGCGCTATGTGCCTTCAGATCCGCTTATAGAACCCGGCGGCCCCAAACATCTGCAAAGCACCCTACCTTTGCACACCCATATGACCGGGTTGAGGGACCGTCACATCCCCGTAGACATTTCAGAGGATGCGGGCCTCTATATCTGCAACGCGGCACTTTATAATATATTAGCGCATGCCCGCCGCCGGGAAAAACCCGTTGCCGCGGGTTTCATACATATACCCGACCCTTTGCGCAGCGGTAATCCGGGCCACCAGGACTTGCAGGACGCCGGGCAGTTTATGCTGTCCACATTCATGCCCTGACCGGATTCCGCAGGGCGCACGCACACCGGAAAAATAAAGTTTGACACGATGCACCGTATTTTGTTTTTATAATGTCGCTATGATGAATGTAATTGCACAAGCCTTTGTTGCCCCGCGCCGACGCCCGCGACCGATGACCGCCGGTCACCGGGGCTAAGGTTATGTGCCTGATTACACGCAAGATTTTCCAGACCATAACCGTTAAAAACTCGCAGACCGGCACCCCCCTGGGCCGGTAGCGTTTGTTGCCCGTTCAGGCTTTTGACCAAGGACAGATGAACGGATAACAAAAATGAGTAACAAGACAGTCAAAATTTCCATTATCGGCGTGACCGGCTATACCGGCACCGAGCTGCTGCGGGTTCTGCTGCAACATCCCAACGCCGAGATCGCCTACCTCGTCTCGCGGCAATATCAGGACGAGCCGCTGGGCAAGGTCTTTCCCCGGCTACAGCATGTAAAAGACCTGACCGTCACCGACACGGATTACGAAACGGTCGCCCGGGACAGCGATATCGTATTCCTGTGCCTGCCGCACGTCGCTTCACAGGAAGTCGCGCCGGTCTTCCTCGGCAAAACCAGGCTGATCGACATGTCGGCCGATTTCCGGCTTGGCGATGCGCAGACATTCCAGAAATACTACCATACCGAACATCAGCGGCCGGACCTGTTGGACGGCCGTTTTGTTTACGGGCTGCCGGAATTGTACCGCGACGAGATCGCACAGGCTGATGCGATCGCCAATCCCGGCTGTTTCGCCCTGCTGGTCCAGCTTTTACTCTACCCGTTCAAGGGCCGGATGGACCGGGCCGATGTCATCGCCGTGTCCGGCACCAGCGGCGGCGGCCGCAAGCCGCGCGATCCGGTCGATCACCCGGCCTGCGCCCAGAATATCCGCAGCTATCTTGTCAACGAGCACCGCCATATCCCGGAGATCCTCGCGACAACCGGGCTTACAGAAAGCAAACTAAACTTCGCGCCGACGGTCGGCCCGTTCCTGCGCGGCATTTTCGCCCATGCCTTCCTGAGCGGCGCGGATATAGACGCATTCGTCAACCCCTTTACAGAGTCGCCTTTTGTACGGGTCACCGACAAAACCGAAATGACCAATGTCGTCAGCACTAATTTCGTCGACCTGTCATACACAGCCGGCCATGACGGCACGGTTATCGCGCAGGGCGCGCTTGATAACCTGCTGAAAGGCGCGGCCGGGACGGCGGTGCAGAATATGAACCTGATGTGCGGGCTTGACGAGCAGGCGGGCCTTCATTTCAACAGCCCGGTTTACCCTTAAGGGAGCGCACATCATGATGGATAATTTAAAACAGTTTTACCGCAAGCGCTTTACGAACAAGATTTTCGTTCTGAAGGCCGGCGGACGCATTATCACCGACGATGCGGCGCGGATGAATTTGCTGCGCACGATCAAGAAGCTGAACCGGGACAATATCAAAGTCCTGCTCATCTATGGCGGCGGCCAGGCGATTGATGAGGCTATCGCCGCCGAAGACCGCAAGCCGCTTAAAATCGACGGGCGGCGCATTACCTCGGCCGAAGATATCGCAACCGTCAAAAAAGTCCTGACCGGCGATCTCGGCATGCGCCTGTCGGAAAGCATGGCGGAGCTCGGCCTTGACGGCTATTGCCTGAACGCCCTGCCGCCAAACTGGGGCAAGGTCAAACGCCGCCCGAAACAGGACGGCATCACCCGCTATGACGGCACGCTGGAGAGCATTGACGCAAAAACCATCAAGGGATTTTTCGCCGGCACGCAGCTCGTTGTCTGCCCTTGCCTCGGCCTGCTTGATAACGGCGATACGATCAACATTAATGCTGATAACGCCGCTGTCGCGCTCTCGGCAGGCTGCCGCTGTGCGAAGCTCGTCTTCTTAAGCGATGTTGACGGGATCAGCGTCAACGGCCAGATCGCGTCTGTCTTACGCGCACGCGACCTCAGCGCGCTGATCGCCGACGGCACCATCACCGGCGGCATGCAGGTCAAGGCAGAAAACTGTATCGAAGCGCTGCAGGCCGGGGTCAAACGGGTTCATATCCTGAACGGTTTCCGCAAGGACGCGCTGCTCAAGGAAGTCTATACACCCGACGGCGACGGCACGATGATCGTCCGCTATGACGAAAAGAAAAAATACGAAACCAACGAACTGTCGGCGCTTGCCAAAATGAGGACCGCGCTATGCCTGTAACGGACGATATCATTCAAAAATCACACGATTACCTGATGCCGACCTACCCGCTGCAGGGTATCGTTCTGGAACGTGGTGAGGGATGCTATCTTTATGATACAGAAGGGAAAAAATATCTCGACGTTGCGGCGGGTATCGCCGTGTGTTCGCTCGGTCACGCCCATCCCGGCTATATCGAAACGGCGACGGCGCAAATGGGCAAGTTCATTATGTGCCCCGGCTCCTACCCGACCGGGCCGCGCGCCGCCTGCGCCGAATATCTCGTCACGCACAGCGCCTTCGACCAGGTCTTTTTCAGCAATTCCGGCGCCGAAGCCATTGAAGGCGCGCTGAAGCTGGCCCGCAAATGGGCGCATGAGCACAAGGGCGAAGACTGCAAGGAATTCATTTGCTTTCGCAATTCCTTCCATGGCCGGACCTTCGGCGCCGTCAGCATCACCGAAAAGTCAAAGCACCAGCCATGGTTCGCCCCGTACCTGCCCGGCGCGCATTTCGCGGACCTGAATGACATCGACTCGGTCAAAGAACTACTTTCCGATAAAATCTGCGCGCTTGTCGTCGAGCCGGTACAGGGCGAAAGCGGCATCCGCCCGGCTGATCCTGCATTTTTACAGGCGCTGCGGGACTTATGCGATGAACACAATATCCTGCTGGTCTTTGATGAAATCCAGTGCGGAATCGGCCGCCTAGGCACACTGTTCGCGTACCAGCATTTCGGTGTCACGCCCGATATCCTCTGCCTTGCCAAGGGGCTGGGCAACGGCTACCCGGTCGGCGCGCTCATGGCCGGGCAGGATCTGGCGGCCTGTTTCGGCGGCGGCGTGCATGGCACGACCTATGGCGGCAATCCGCTGGCGACACGCCTCGCCTTGTTCGTTCTGCAGCAAATTAACCGGCCCGCCTTCCTTGAAAATGTCATAGAAACCGGGGCTTCTCTGCGGGCAGGTCTGCAAAAACTGCAGCAAAAAACCGGCCGTATTGAAGAGGTGCGCGGCATCGGCCTGATGATCGGCGTCGATATCAACGGCGATTTCGCCGCCCTGATGAAAGAGTTACTGGCCGCCGGACTGATGGCGACCAAGGCGGGGGAGAAGACGCTGCGCCTGACACCGCCGCTGATCGCCGGGCCGGACGAAGTGAAACTCTGCCTGGAGATACTCGAACAGGTTCTTGTCAAAGGAGATGCATGATGAGCCATACTCGTCATTTTATCGACCTGCCGTCCGTGCCGGCTGATACGCTGAAAGCCATCATGCAGGATGCGCACGGCATGAAGGCGATCAAATTCTCGCCGCCGCAGATTTTCGCCGGCCTGTCACTGGCGATGGTGTTCGACAAGCGCAGCACCCGCACGCGTATGAGCTTTGAAGTCGCGATGAAGCAGCTAGGCGGTCATACGATCGTCATGAATATGGAGGAAATGCAGCTCACCGGCGCCGAGAGCCTTGAAGATACCGGGCAGGTGCTCTCGCGCCTCGTCGACGGCATCATGATCCGGATGAGCGACCATGACACGCTGCTCGCACTCTCAAAACATACGGACATCCCGGTGATTAACGGCCTGACTGATCACTCGCACCCGTGCCAGATTATGGCCGATCTGATGACGATTGAGGAAAAGCGCGGCGCCGTGGCCGGGCAAAAAATCGCATGGTTCGGCGACTGGAACAATGTCGCCCGCACCTTCGCGCAGGCCGCGCCGATCTTCGGGTTTGAACTTGTCCTGGCGGTACCGGAAGCGCTGCATGAGACGGTTGAAATGGATGTTACCGTCACCGCCGACGCACAGGCCGCCGCTAAGGACGCCGACGTTATTGTCACCGACACATGGGTCTCGATGGGCCAGGAGGGCAAAACCCTCGAGATGTTCGCGCCGTATCAGGTCAATGCCGCGCTGATGGCACAGGCCAGGGACGATGCGCTGTTCATGCACTGCATGCCGATCCACCGCGGCGAGGAAGTCACCGAAGACATCCTGAACAGCCCGCACAGCGTGATTTATGACGAAGCCGAAAACCGCCTGCACGCGCAAAAAGCCATATTGGCATGGTGTATGAAAGATGCGGGAGTGAGCGTCCCCAGAGATGTCATCCCGAACGATAGTGAGGGATCCCAGGCTCAGCTCCATGAGATTTCCCGCATACGCTCGAAATGACACATTGAACGAATAGGAGACACAGCCATGACAAAAGAAAAAATCGTTCTCGCCTATTCCGGCGGGCTGGACACGTCGGTGATCCTGAAATGGTTCATCGAGGAAGGCTATGAGGTTATCGCCTATATCGCCGATGTCGGTCAGGAAGAGGATTTCGACGCCGCCCGTCAAAAGGCCGAAGCGATTGGCGCGGCCAAAGTGTATGTCGAGGATCTGAAAGAAGAATTCATCACCGGCTACATTTTCCCGGCCATCAAATCGCAGGCCATTTATGAGGGCCGCTATCTGCTCGGCACCTCTGTCGCCCGCCCCGTTATCGCCAAGCGCCAGATCGAGATCGCCGGCAAGGAGGGCGCGCAATATGTTTCGCACGGCGCAACCGGCAAGGGCAACGACCAGGTGCGGTTCGAGCTGTCTTATTACGCGCTCAACCCCGATATCAAAGTGCTGGCGCCGTGGAAAATGGATGAATTCCTGAGCCGCTTCCGCGGCCGCACCGATATGCTGCATTACGCCGAGCAGCATGGCATCCCGGTCAAGGCCTCGCGCGACAAACCATATTCAGAGGACGATAACTTCCTGCATATCTCGCATGAGGCCGGTATTCTCGAAAACCCCGCCGCCGCCTGCGTCGAAGATGTGTATTCGCGCACCGCGTCGATTGCGGACGCGCCGGACACGCCCGATATTGTCAGCATCATTTTCGCGCAGGGTATCCCGGTCGCGGTCGAGCATGACGGCAAGACTGTCACCGGCGCGCTGGAGCTATTCTCTTATCTCAACAATCTCGGCACCAAACACGGAATCGGACGACTGGATATGGTCGAGAACCGCTTTGTCGGCATCAAGTCACGCGGCGTTTATGAAACGCCGGGCGGCGAAATTCTCTACAAGGCGCACCGCGATCTGGAAGGGCTGACGATGGACCGCGAGGTTATGCGCATCCGTGACCGGCTGGCGATTGATGTGGCGCACCTGATCTATAACGGCTTCTGGTTCTCACCGGAGTTTGCGCTGCTGATGCACACGATGGACAAGGCGCAGGAGGCTATTAACGGCACTGTGCAGGTTCAACTGCTCAAAGGCATGGCCTACCCCCTCGCCCGGACTTCGCCGAACGCGCTGTACGATCCGCAGCAATCGAGCATGGACGAAGAAGGCGGGTACGACCAGAAAGACGCCGACGGCTTTATCAAGATCAACGCCGTGCGGCTGCGCAATAACACAGTTGTGACCGGCAAAGCCGGCACTGTAAAAACAAAGGAAGCGGCGTGATTACTATCACTTAAACGTCATTGCGAGGCGGCGAAACCAACGAAGCAATCCAGAGTTTTACCATTAGAAAATTGACTGGATTGTTTCGCTCCCATTTGTGGCTAGAAGCGACGTTGTCGCGTGAGCCATGGCGTCCACACAGCTTTGCTGCTTCGGACGCATAATGGTCGCTCGCAATGACGAAGAGAGGAAAGACACATGAGTAAAAAATCAAACACGATGTGGGGCGGGCGGTTTGAGGACAGGCCGGCCGATGTGATGGAGCAGATCAACGCTTCGATTGATATCGACCGCCGCCTGTACCGGCAGGATATCGCCGGGTCAAAGGCGCATGCGGCCATGCTGGCGGCGCAGGGCATCATCAGCGCCGCCGATAATACGGCGATCCAGAACGGTCTCGACCAAATTCTTGGCGAGATCGAAAACGGCAGCTTCACCTTCCGCCGCGACCTCGAGGACATTCATATGAATATCGAGGCACGGCTGACCGCTATTATCGGCGATACGGCCGGGCGGCTGCACACGGCAAGATCAAGAAACGACCAGATCGCGACCGATTTTCGTCTCTGGGTCCGTGAAGCCTGCGACGCGCTCATTGCCAGGCTCGGCACATGGCAGAAGACGGTGCAAACATTACAGGCCGCGCACGAACAAACGGTGATGCCGGGCTTCACCCATCTGCAGGTCGCGCAGCCCGTGACACTGGCGATGCATTTACAGGCCTATAGCGAGATGGCCGCCCGCGATGCGGCACGCTTTGAAGACTGCC
Source organism: uncultured Micavibrio sp. (assembly GCA_964445195.1). Classification (GTDB taxonomy): domain Bacteria; phylum Pseudomonadota; class Alphaproteobacteria; order Micavibrionales; family Micavibrionaceae; genus UM-FILTER-47-13. The sequence continues at coordinate 66,751 of CAYUKA010000005.1, forward strand.
GCGCCCGGCTGAACGAATGCCCGCTCGGCAGCGCCGCCCTGGCCGGCACCCCTTTTCCGGTCGACCGTGACATGACGGCAAAAGAGCTCGGCTTTGGCCGCCCGTCCGCCAGCACAATGGACGGCGTTTCCGCCCGCGATTTTGCGAATGAGTTCCTGTTTTGCTGCGCCCAGACCGGACTGCACCTCTCCCGGCTGGCCGAGGAGCTGATTATCTGGGCGACGCCGCAATTCGGCTTTGTTACCCTGTCCGATCAATGGGCGACCGGCTCCTCGATCATGCCGCAGAAGAAAAACCCCGACGCCGCCGAACTGGTGCGCGGCAAGACCGGCCGCCTGACCGGCAACCTTGTCCGGATGATGACCGTCATGAAAGCCCTGCCGCTCGCCTATAACAAGGACATGCAGGAAGACAAGGAACCGGTCTTCGATTCTTTCGATACGCTCGCGCTCTGTCTGGACGCCATGACCGGCATGCTCGGCAGCGCGGCATGGCATAGCGGCCGGATGCGTGCCGCCGCCGAAAGCGGCTATGCCACCGCCACACGCCTTGCCGACTGGCTGGTCATGAATGTGAATATGCCGTTCCGCGAAGCGCACCATGTCACGGGCCGCATTGTCAAAATGGCCGAGGACAAAGGCTGCCGCCTCGACGAACTACCGCTCGCCGATTTACAAGAGGTGGAAAGCGGCATTACCGATGATGTTTATAAGGCTTTGCGGGTATAAAATCGTCATTGCGAGGCGGCGAAGCCAACGAAGCAATAACGGCTCAGCAAAACAGAGAACTACCCCTGAAGCGATTCCATCAGCTTCATATTGCCCTGCGTTTTCTCCACGAGATCACGCTGCAAACCGTCGAGCCGGTCCAGCAGCGCCCTGTCAATGCCGCGAAACTCCATCAGCCGGGCCTTAAATTCCTCGGCCATCGCCTCATACTGCACAGAGAGCCTGTTCTTTTGCTCCTGCGCCGCCGTAAAGCCCACCGCGTCTTTCATCGTCATCGCCCGCGACTCTTCATCCATCAACGCGATCAGCGTTTCGACGGTATCAATGATTTGTGCAACAGCCTGAGTCGGGTCCTGGTCCAGAATAGTTTGCGCGGTCATAGCGGCTTCCTTTTTTAACTGGGTCAATTTCGCGTTGGATTATATCAAACAAATCCGTTCAGGTCAGTCAAAAGCTGTGATTTAATAGCGCTCATGAGTGATCCACTGTTAAAAGTCCATAATCTTGACGTTGCCTTTCATACGCCGGGCGGCGTGTTTGAGGCCGTCAAAGGCGCTTCGTTCTCTATTGATAAGGGCGAAACCGTTGCGCTGGTTGGCGAATCCGGTTCCGGCAAATCGGTCACGGCGCTATCGGTCATGCAGCTCCTGCCTTACCCGCTGGCCCGGCACAGCGAGCGCTCTTCAGTGAAGTTCGCAGAAGACGAGCTGATCGGCGCGCCCGACTCCTTCATGCGCACGGTGCGCGGCCGCCGGATCGGGATGATTTTCCAGGAGCCGCAAAGCGCCCTGAACCCGCTGCATTCCATTGAACGGCAAATCGGCGAAGTGCTCAAACTGCACCAGGGGCTGGATAAGAACGACGTGAAAAAGCGCGTGCTTGAATTAATGGATATGGTTGGCTTGCCGAAAATGAAAGAACGGCTGCACGCCTATCCGCATGAGCTGTCCGGCGGCCAGCGCCAGCGGGTGATGATCGCCATGGCGCTTGCCAACAACCCCGACCTGCTGATTGCCGACGAACCGACAACCGCGCTCGACGTCACGGTACAGGCGCAGATTTTGGAATTGCTAGATAAGCTGAAGCACGAGCTGGATATGGCCCTGCTGCTGATCACCCATGACCTCACCGTGGTCGAAAAGATGGCCGATCATGTCTGTGTCATGAAAAACGGCGAGATCGTCGAACAAAAGCCCGCCAAAGCCCTGTTCGCCAAACCGGAGCATGACTACACGAAAATGCTGCTCAGCGCCCAGCCGAAGGGCGCTGCCGTCGCCGTTAATGATAACGCGGTGCCGGTTGTCGCCGGGCAGGACATCAAAATTCATTTCCCGAAGAAGAAGACCTTCTGGGGCAAGACCAGCGAATGGGTCAAAGCCGTTGACGGTATCGACATCACCTGTCGCGCCGGCCAGACGATCGGGGTCGTCGGCGAATCCGGCTCCGGAAAATCAACGCTGGGTTTTGCCCTGCTGCGGCTGCTGCCCCTGACCGGCGGCGCCGTGCAATTCCATGGCGAGGATATCAGCACCCGTAACCGCGGCAGGATGCGACCGCTGCGGCGCAAAATGCAGGTCGTGTTCCAGGACCCGTTCAGCTCCCTGTCGCCCCGCCTGACGGTCGAGAGCATTATCGGCGAGGGCCTGAAGGTCCATGAACCCGCTCTCAGCAGCACAGCCCGCACTGAGCAGGTCGTTGCCGCGCTTAAAGATGTCGGCCTCGACCCCGACACCCGCCACCGCTATCCGCACGAATTTTCCGGCGGCCAGCGCCAGCGCATCTCGATCGCCCGGGCGATGGTGCTGCGCCCGGAATTTATTGTGCTGGACGAACCCACCAGCGCGCTTGATTTATCGGTGCAGGCGCAGATCGTTGATTTGCTGCGCGGCCTGCAGGAAAAATATAACCTCGCCTATATGTTTATCAGCCACGATCTGCGCGTCGTCCGCGCGATGGCGCATGAACTGATTGTCATGAAAGACGGCCGCGTTGTCGAAGCCGGCCCGGCCGCCGCGATCTTTGATAACCCGCAGCAGGAATACACCAAAGCCCTGATGGACGCCGCCCTGAACCTGAAAGCGCGCAAAACCGGCTAGCGCCCCAGCACTAAACCTTCGCGCCGCGGATCGGCAGCGCCGTGCATAACACCGTTCTTGAAGTGAATCGCCGTCAGGCCGGAATTCATATCGCCGACTTTAACCTCGTGCCCGGCCCGCTGAAGCGGCACCGCGTAATTGACCAGTCCCGGCTCCAGCTCCACCGTATCGCTGCGCGCCAGCGCATGCGGCATCGCCAGCGCACCATCAACGGCCATACCCCAGTCGATCATCGCCACCAGCCGCTGGGCGACAAAGCCGATAATCCGGCTACCGCCCGCCGAACCGATCACCAAGAACGGTGAGCCGTCCGGGCCAAAGGCAATCACCGGCGCCATGCTGGAGCGCGGGCGCTTGCCCGGCGCGGGACTATTGGCGCGGCCCGGTTCAAAATCAAAATCGGTCAACTGGTTGTTGAGCAAATAGCCGCCGGGTGTCATCACTTTGCTGCCGAACGCCGTTTCAACCGTCGTCGTCATCGACAATATATTGCCCTGTGCATCGACAACCGAGATATGCGCGGTGCCGCCTTCATGACCCGGAAAACCGGCGCTGACTTCGGTTTGCGCGCCGGTATTCAGGATCAGCGCCCGCCGCTGCGCCAGATAGGCCGGGTCGAGCAAAGCCGTGCCCGGCGTATCGACATGATCAGGGTCGGCCATATATTTGTTGCGGTCAGCAAAGGCCAGCCGCGAAGCTTCCCCAAGATTATGCAGCGGCGCAAAATCGAGCGCGCCACCCATATCCAGCCCTTCGAGCAGGCCGAGAATATAAAGCACCGTCAGCCCGCCCGAAGACGGCTCGCCCATCGAACAGACCCGGTAACCGCGATACGGGCCGCAAACGGGCGCGCGGCGCTTCACTTCATAAACGGCGAAATCCTCCGCCGTCAGGCGCCCGCCCTGCGCCTGCACCAATCCGGCAATCGTGCGGGCTTCGCCCTGATAGAACCAGCGCGCACCGCTTTCACGGAAACGGCGCAAAGTTTCGGCATAGGCCGGGTTGCGCAGCCGTTCACCCGCCTGTTTCGGATGGCCGTCTTCATGCAGGAAATAGGCGCGCGTTGCGTCAAACAACGCCAGCCTCTCGGCATCATGGGCGATCATCCCGGCCAGGCGCGGACTGATCGCAAACCCCTCTTCCGCCAGCCGGATCGCCGCCTCGAACGATTCGCCCTGTTTTAGCGCCCCGAATTCACGATGCAGCGTGTTCAGCAAGGCCGGAACACCCGGCACGCCAACGGGCAGGCCGCCGGTCGCGGCATCGTAAAATGCCATTGTCTCACCGTCCGGGGTCAGGAACATATCCGCCGTCGCCGCCGCCGGCGCGGTTTCCCGCCCGTCCCAGCTTGTCAGCGTGCCGCTGTCCGCCTCGTAATACAGCGCAAACGCGCCGCCGCCGAAACCGGAGGATTGCGGCTCCACCAACCCGAGCACCAACTGCGCCGCAATCCCGGCATCCGCCGCCGTCCCGCCCTGCGCCAGAATGTCATAGGCCGCCTGCGTCGCCAGCGGATGCGACGTTACCGCCATAAATGATTCGCCACTAACGGCCTGTTTTTCAATGATATCAGTGGCAATTTCCGGGGCCGGCCGCTCCTGCGCCTTTACCGGCGTTACAAGGAGTAAGAGGACAAATATTTGAAAAAAATTAATAAATAGCGGTCTAAAATGGAAGATCATGCATTTTTTCCTTGCTTTCAGGGCTACGGGTCTATAGGAATGCATGGATTTTACAACAAAACCAGAGACATGAAAGAGGTGATTTGAAGTGGTAAGCGTAACCGTACGCGATAACAATGTCGACCAGGCGCTGAAAGTCCTGAAAAAGAAAATGCAACGCGAAGGCATTTTCCGGGAAATGAAGCTCCGCCGCGACTTTGAGAAGCCGTCGCAGAAGAAGAAACGCGAAAAGGCCGAAGCCGTGCGCCGCTGGCGCAAGATGGAGCGCAAGAAGCGCGACCGCGATTAACAGGCCGATCTGTTATCACACCACCAAAATCAGCCGGGTTCATCACGATCCCGGCTTTTTTATTGCCTGTATTTGCAGTACAGTGCCTGCCATGAAACTCACCGTCAATGATGCCATTCGAATCTGCCAGTGGGGGCTGGCCATCGCCGTCCTGTTGCTGGGCGTATATATGTCCTGGGGCGGTAAAACCAAATGGATCATTATCGGCAATGCCGTCCATGCGCTGCCGCTGGTATCGCTTTTACTGCCGTGGCAAACCTTGCGGGCCGTCATGCTGTGGTTCGGCGTTTTTCTGGTTATGCAGAACGGCTACTCGCTGCTGACCTATAAAACCGAACTCTACAAAACCCTGCCGAAAAATATGCATGATGAGTTTATCGTTTCCGGCGATATCTTGCGCAGCATCAAAGGCCACCAGACAGTCACAACGGACGCGTATGGGTTCCGCGTTACAAAAGATATCGATTACAGCGATGAGACGCCTTACCGCATTTTCGCGATCGGCGCCTCGACAACAGAGCAAATCCTGCTCGATGATCACAAAACATGGACGCATCTTTTACAGGAGCGCCTCGGCGGCAACACGGAGATCATCAATACCGGGCTGTCCGGTCTGCGCGCCGAGCATCATCTTGCAACATTCGAGGCGATCCTGCCGCTGAACCCGGATATGGCAGTGTTCCTGATCGGCGTTAATGACTGGAACAGGCATATCCGCGAACAGTTCGGCTCCCGCCACTACCAGGTGAACAGGTTCCGCCACAGCCTAACCGTGCAGGCCATTCGCGACGGAATCAAAAAACTGCGGCATAGTGCGAAGAAAACGGCCAAAGAGCTATCGGGCGAAACGGGAATCCGGCAGGAAAAAGGAAACTTCTATAAAGACAAGCGCGAAGCCCTGACCCGGCGCACGACCATGCACTCATGGCAACCGCAGGAGATCGACCGGCGCTATGGCCGCACACTGGCGCAGATTGCCGACAGATGTACCGCCGCACAAATCAAGTGTGTCTTCCTGACCCAGCCGCACGGCTATGCCGCCGATATCAGCGATGAATACAAGGCCAGCTTCTGGATGACCCCGTTCAATGAAGACTTCACACTCGATCTCCCCTCGCTGATTCATGTCGCCGCTTTATACAATAACGCGCTGACAGACTTTGCCTGCGCGAACGGCCTGTATGTGTTCGATCTCGCCGCCGTTATACCCGCCGGTTTTGAAAGCTTTTACGATGACGTGCATTTTAACGAACCGGGCGCACAGGCTGTCGCGGCCGCCCTGGCCCCGCAAATAAAAACGATTATGCAAGCGCCGGCGCCGCGGCAGGCGGAGTCAGGGGCCTGCTGACCGGCGCGGTTTTCTCTCTCAGCCACGCCTGCTCGTCTGCATCCAGATAAGGGCTCAGCTCGTTATAAACCCGCTCATGGTAGTCATTGAGCCATTTGATTTCATCGGCGTCCAGCAGGTCGACATCCACCAGTCTCAGGTCGATCGGCGTCAGGGAAATCGTGTTGAAGCACAGCTTTACTTCGCCTTTTTTATCCGTGCATTTCTCGACTACCACAACATTTTCCCAACGAATACCAAAGCCGTTTTCTTCGTTATTCTCATCCGTTTCATAATAGCCGGGCTCGTTGGACATCACCATGCCAGGTTTCAGCACTCTGTCTATGCCAGACGAAATCATGCTGCAACTGCCATGCACCGACAGGCGTCTGTCAATATCGTGTCCCGTGCCGTGGTTGTAGTCATAGCCTTCTTTAAGTAAGAACTGCCGCGCCAGCATATCGATCTCTTTGCCTGTCTTGCCCTCCTTAAACACGGCGCTCGCCACGGCGATATGGCCTTTCAGAACACGTGTGGACATCTTAACCATATGATCCGTCGGCGTACCGACGGCCCATACACGGGTATTATCCGTCGTGCCGTTTTCATACTGTGCGCCACTGTCAACCAGCAGGAGATTATCCGATGTAATCGTGGCATTCGATTGTTCATCAACAGCGTAATGGGTGATCGCGCCATTGGGTCCCCACCCCGCAATCGTCTCAAAACTCTCTTCCAGGAAACCGGGCTGCTCTTTTCGAAAAGCATGCAGCTTTTCAACGACATCCAGCTCTGTCATGCCGCCTTTGGGCGCGTTTTCATCGACCCATTTCCAGAATTTTGTCAGCGCCACACCGTCTTTGATGTGAACATCTTTCATGTGCTTTAATTCTGTTTCGTTTTTGATGATTTTGGCAGCAGCCACCGGATCATCCATATGCTCCAGCGCCGCACCCGCATCTTTCAAAAAACTTTCAAACCATTGCGGGGCGCTGCTTTCATCAATCAGGATTTTTCCTTTTGCCGCCAGGGCCGTCAATTCTGCCGGAATCTCTTCGAACTCATAAATCGTCACGTCGGGCCCGATATGCTCCCGCACCTCATCCGTTATCTTGTCAGACGGAATAAACCAGTCGACATGCCCGTCGTCATGCACCACGGCATAGGACAGGGCAAAAGGCGTGTAGGGCACATCGCCTCCCCTGATATTCAAAAGCCACGCGATAGAGTCCGGCGCTGTCAGAAGTATCGCCGCCGCATCGGCCTCCCGGACTTTTTGCACCACAGCCGCACGTTTATCAGCGGAGGATTCCCCGGCATACTCCTCCGGATCTATTACAGCTTTAGCTGCCGGATGCTCCGGCTGGTCGTCCCATATAGCATCAATCAAATTGCCTTCGATCGGCACCAGCTTGATATTGCGTTTATCAAGCTCTGATTGCAGAGCAGAAATGTTCCGCACTGTATGCAGATGCGGGTCGTACCCCACTGAACCGCCTTGCGGCACAGCATCGTTTATAGCCGCCGCAATCGACTTTGCCGTCGGACGGAATATTTTGGTTCCGAACAAGGCCGGATCAACCTGTTTTGCAAGTTGGATATCATAGCGCCCGTCAGACGTCACAAGCGCCTTATCCTGCCCGATAACGGCCATACCGGCACTCCCGGTAAAACCCGTCAGCCACGCCAGACGTGCCGCCCGCGCCGGCACGTATTCGCCCTGCCATTCATCGGCGCGCGGCACCAGATAGCCGTCAAGTTCTTTTTCTGCCAGCTTGTCCCGAAGGGCCGCCAATTTTTTACTACTGTTTTTCATCTGTGTCTCTGTCATAATATTCTGGTTTTATAGTGTTTTTCTTTTGTTGACCACTTTTTTTGATGACGCAATCGCAAATACATAAACCGGCTCATATCATCGTCTTTGGTAACGAGAAAGGCGGGTCGGGAAAATCAACCTCGGCGATGCATACGGCGATCGCCTTGCTGCGGCTTGATTACAAGGTCGGTACGATTGATCTCGACGCCCGGCAGGGCACGCTGACGCGCTACCTGCAAAACCGCTGGAACCATATCGATGTAACGCGGCAGGCGCTGCCGAATCCTGTCCACATGGCGATTCCGCAAAGCACGATCGACAACCTTGAAGGCCGCGAGGACGAAGAAAAGAGCTTTCTGGCCATGGCGCTTGACGAACTACAGGCCCAGTGCGATTTCATCGTGATCGACACGCCCGGTACGGATAATCACCTGAGCCGCATCGGCCACGGCCGCGCCGATACGCTGGTGACACCACTCAATGACAGTTTTATTGATCTTGACGTGCTGGCGCGGATCGACCCGGAGACGCACGAGATCAGCGGCCCGTCAATCTATACACTGATGATCGAGGAGCAAAATCTCGCCCGGATCGAGCGCGGCGACAAACCGATGCACTGGATCGTCATGCGCAACCGCCTGTCGCATCTTGACGCCCGCAACAAGCAGGACATCGCCGCACTGCTTGGAAAGATGAGCGAATCATTCGGCTTTGCGCTGGTGCCCGGCTTCGGCGAACGGGTGATTTTCCGCGAACTGTTCCTCAAGGGGCTGACGCTGCTCGATCTGAAAGAAGAAGACCAGCCCCTGACTCTGTCGCACCTCGCGGCGCGGCAGGAAGTGCGGCAGCTTATACAGGTAATCGGGCCGGAAAAAATCCGCGGCTATGCCTTTTCACAAAAACAATTGTCATCCTGAGAAATGAAATGACAATGAAATGACGAAGAATCTTTTAGACCCTGATACAGATTCTTCGCTTCGCTCAGAATGACAATTCATTTAGGATATTGCCATGCATTACCTTTTGCTCGGCATCGGTGTTATCCTCGGCGTGTACGGCCTGTACCGCTTCTTTATTAACGCCAATTTAAAGCAGATCACCGCCCTGTTCATGGTCGCCGGCTTTATCATCATTTGCGCGGCGCTGTTTTATCTCGCCGTCACCGGCCGCCTGCCTGCCGCGCTTGGCCTGTTGGCCGCATTATGGCCGATCGCCCTGTCAATCTGGCACCGCAAGCGGCGCGCTCAACAAGGCCATGACGGACAATCACAGGATTATGACACGCCCCCCGCCGCCGGGCCGATGACCCGCCGTGAAGCGCTGGAAATACTGGGTCTGGCCGAGGGCGCCAGCACCAAAGAGATCAGGGACTCCTATAACCGCCTGATCAAGAAGGTTCACCCGGACCAGGAAGGTTCGCAATGGCTGGCGGCCAAACTCAATCAGGCCAAGGATATTTTGCTTGACTGATATTATATTTTCATAATATAAAGCAGCGGCTTTTTATTGTATGGAGAGACACATGAGCGAAGAGTTTCAAGTCGGTGATCACCTCAGGTTAAAAGAGGGGTTTAGCCCAGTCTCAGGGCGGCTTTGGTCGGATCTCATAGACCTTCCCGCAGGGACAAAAGTCAGAGTCTATGGTAAAAGTCTTGCAGGTAATCTCAGGCTGGCCACACTTCATGCCGATGAAGACCCGCAAGGTTACCCCGAAGGCTATCACCTGACGAGCAGTCAATTTGAAGCCTGGGAAAGAATATCGACACCGGCGGCCACACCAACGTCCTAAGCCCCTCATATCACAGCCCTGACAGGAACGGCTTGAAACCGGGCCGTTTCTGTGTAAAGACTCGGACTCTGGATCAATAAAGTCTATGCCTTTTGATGAGTTCGCAAACTGAGTTCAAACCGGTCCGCAAGGCCGTCTTTCCCGTTGCCGGTCTCGGCACCCGCTTTCTGCCCGCCACCAAGGTGATGCCGAAAGAAATGCTGCCGCTTAACGACCGGCCCCTGATCCAGCATGCTTACGAAGAGGCCCGCGATGCGGGAATCGAAGAATTCATTTTTGTCACCGGCCGCCAGAAGGAAATGCTGGAAGAGCATTTCGATTACCAGCCCGAGCTGGAGCAGGTTCTGGACTCGCGCGGCAAACAGGACATGCTTGAAAAAGTCCGCTCCTGCGAAATGCCTGCCGGTAAATTATTCCTGACGCGCCAGCCCAAGGCCCTCGGACTCGGTCACGCGGTATGGTGCGCGCACCAGCTGATCGGCGATGAACCGTTTGCCGTTATCCTGCCCGATGACGTTTTCCTGTCGAAGAAAAGCTGCCTTGCGCAAATGGTTGAAGCCTACAATGAATTCGGCGGCAACGTTGTGGCTGTCACAGATGTCGGCAAGGAAGACACCGAACGTTACGGCATTGTCGAGATTGAACAGGACAACGGCAAAATGATCGCCGTCAAAGGATTGATCGAAAAACCCGGTCCCGATAAAGCGCCCTCGCAACTGGCCGTTATGGGACGGTATATACTCCAGCCGGAAGTGTTCGGCCACCTGTCCGCTTTTGAAAAGGGCACAGGCGGCGAAATCCAGCTGACCGACGCCATGGTCAAATTGATCGGCGTACAGCCTTTCCACGGATTTCGTTATGAAGGCACGCGCTATGACTGCGGCACGCGTCTTGGATTTATCGAAACAAATGTCGCCTTCGGGCTCGCCGATCCCGAGATCGGCAAGCAGGTCCGCAGCCTGTTGGAGAATCTTTTAAACGAAGAGGAGCAATCGCATGCAGCCTGAAAAAGCGCACACCGCGCGGGCGCATAGTTTTGCCCCCGAAATTTTGCGTGAATACGACATTCGCGGCCGGGTCGGCGAGAACCTCTCCGACGACGATGCCTACGCGCTTGGCTGTGCTTTCGGCACTTATATAAAGCGCATGGGCGGCTCACAGGTTTGTGTCGGCTATGACGGCCGCGAAAGTTCGCCGGCCATGGCGGATGCCCTTATCGCCGGGTTGCTGACCACCGGTGTGACAGTTGAAAAGGTCGGACGCGGCCCGACGCCGATGCTGTATTTTACAGTCAAGGACCATATGGCCGATGGCGGGATCATGGTCACCGGTTCGCACAATCCGGCGGACTATAACGGCTTTAAGATCACGCTGCAAAGCGCGCCGGTGTTTGGCGAAAAAATCCAGGAGCTGGGTGCACTCGCCGCAGCCGGCGATTTTGAAAGCGGCGAAGGCACGCTGCGTGAGATCGATGTCTGCGACAGCTATATCGAGCGGCTGTTGCGTGATTTCAAAGGCCAGCGCCCATTAACAATCGCCTGGGATTGCGGCAACGGCGCCACCGGCGATATTGTCAAACGGCTAACTGAAAGGCTGGATGGCAATCATGTCCTGCTGTTTGAAGAGATTGACGGCAGTTTTCCCAATCATCACCCGGACCCGACCGTCGATGCCAATATGCAGGATCTGGTGAAAGCTGTGCGCGATAATGGCTGTGATTTCGGCGTCGCCTTTGACGGCGATGGCGACCGGATCGGCGTTGTTGACGATCAGGGCACGATCATTCGCTGCGATATGCTGCTGGCCATTTACGCGCGGGAAATTCTGGAAGAGCGTGCCGGCGCGGCAATTATCGGCGATGTGAAATGCAGCCGGGTACTGTTCGACGAAATCGAGCGCCTCGGCGGCGAGCCGGTCATGTGGAAGACCGGCCACTCGCTGATCAAAGACAAAATGGCGCAGCTGAAGGCGCCGCTGGCCGGCGAGCTAAGCGGCCATATCTTTTTCGGCGACAAATGGTATGGCTTTGACGATGCGATTTATTGCACCATCCGGCTGATGAACGAACTTTGTGAATCCGATGATCCGCTGTCGGCCCAGATGGCTCACCTGCCGACAATTTATAATACGCCGGAGGTCCGGTTCGAAGTCGAAGAACACGAAAAGTTCGATCTTGTCGCCCGCATTGTCCATGATTTAAAACCGCTTGAAAATAAAGAATTCCAGGTCAACGATATTGACGGTATCCGCGTGACGACACCGCAAGGCTGGTGGCTGCTGCGCGCATCCAACACAGAGAACGCACTGGTCACCCGGGCCGAGGCAGACAGTCCGGAAAGCCTGGAAAAAATGAAACAAATGGTCTGCACGGAGGTAAAAAAAACCGGCTATGATCTTCGCTTCCCCGAATAACGATTCTGCACAGGGCACCGAAACCGCGTTGACGGCGCCGACCCTCTCGCCCGCGCTGCTTGAGCTGCTGGCCTCCCGCATCTGCCACGATCTGATCAGCCCTGTCGGCGCGGTCCATAACGGTGTCGAGTTTTTGCAGGAAATGGGAATCGAGGACGGCGCCGAAGCCGTCGGCCTGATTGCCCATAGCGCCCAGACTGCAGCAGCACGACTACAGGCATTCCGTCTTGCCTATGGCGCCGCCGGCCGCGACCCGAATATCAAGCCGGAAGATGTGCATGAAACATTCGGCGAGCTGATTCGCAGTGACGGCAAAATTACGCAGGACTGGGACCCGCACGGACCTCTTGGCTTTGACGAACGCCCGCTGGGTTTTTGCAAGCTGCTTATGGGGGTTCTGATGCTGGCGCAGGAATGCCTGCCCAAAGGCGGTAAAATCACCGTTGCCGCCGACGGCGAAAACCGCCTGACCGTCACCGCCGAGGGTCAGGACGCATTGGTCCGCGAACAGGTGGAAGATGCACTCGCACGCACGCTGACAATCGATGATCTCGACCCGCGCCTCGTGCACCCTTACGCGCTCTCAGTGCTCGCCGCCGGCTACGGCTTCACCATCGCGATCGCTGACAAAAACGATGCGCGGGTTGTCTACACCCTCAGCCGGTAGTCAAAAACACCTCTCTTGGCCAGGCATTCATGAATCCGGCACCATTCTGCGCGCTGATTCATATGCGCGTATGCTAAAACTTTGAAAACCGTCACGCCCGCTCCCTATATCGTTTAAGATGCAGGAAAAGCACCGCTGCAACCATGACGATATCGCGCCGGGGAGACGTGGAGAATGGATGACCTTATTGCCGAATTTCTGACCGAGACCAACGAGAATCTGGGCGAGCTTGATGTCGGTCTCGTGACGCTGGAGCAAAACCCGAATGACAAGGAATTGCTTTCGCAGATTTTTCGCGTCATTCATACCATTAAAGGCACGTGCGGCTTTCTTGGCCTGCCACGGCTGGAAACGGTTGCGCACAAGGCCGAGGACGTGCTCGGCCTGTTCCGCGACGGCGTACTGGAAGTCACGCCCGAATATGTCAGCCTGATTTTCGAATCGCTCGACCGTCTTAAATATATTATCGGCGAGCTTGAAGCGCTTGGCGAAGAACCCGAAGGCGATGACTCGGAGCTGGTGGCCAAGCTGTCGGCCGTGCTCGAAAATGCGGGTCAGGAAGCCAGCGGCAATGCCGACGATATCAATGCCGCCGCGGAAGAGCCTGCAGACGAACAACAGGATGATGAGGCGACCGCCGCCCCTGAAGCGGAAACTGATGAAACACCGGAATCGGAACCTGCACCGGCCGACCCCCCTGCCCCCAAAACCGGGGAGGCCAAGCCGCAACAGCAGGAACCGGCGGCAGCCGCCGCACGCGGGTCGAGTGTTGCCACGCAGTCGCTGCGGGTGAACGTCGATGTGCTGGAAAACCTGATGACGATGGTCAGCGAACTGGTCCTGACCCGTAACCAGCTTTTACAGACTCTGCGCATGCAAACGGAGAGCGAGTTTTCCGTGCCGCTCCAGCGTCTTAATCATGTCGTGTCCGATTTGCAGGAAGGCGTCATGCAAATCCGGATGCAACCGGTCGGCAATGCGTGGGCGAAACTGCCGCGGATCATCCGCGATATCAGCGTTGAGCTGGGCAAAAAGATCGACCTGGAAATGCACGGTCAGGATACCGAGCTTGACCGTCAGGTTCTGGAACTGATCAAGGACCCGCTGACGCACATGGTCCGCAATTCCGGCGACCACGGTATTGAATCGCCGGCCGAACGCACCGCCGCCGGCAAGCCGGAAACCGGTAAAATCCGTTTGAATTCCTATCATGAAGGCGGCCACATCATCATCGAAATCAGCGATGACGGCAAAGGCCTGTCGACCGAAAAGATCAAGCAAAAAGCCCTGGCTAACGGGCTGGCGAGCGAGCAGGAACTGGAGGAGCTGAGCACGCAGCAAATCCAGCAATTCATTTTCAAGGCCGGCTTTTCAACCGCGGAAGCCGTCACCTCCGTGTCCGGCCGCGGCGTCGGTATGGATGTGGTGCGTACGAATATCGAGAAAATCGGTGGATCGATCGAGCTCAAGTCGGTCGAGGGCAAAGGCACCAGCTTCGTCATCAAAATTCCGCTGACGCTGGCGATCGTCTCGGCGCTGATCGTCGAGGTCGGCGGCGAGAAATTCGCGATCCCGCAACTGACGGTCAAGGAACTGGTCATGACGTCTGTAGACGGTGACAGCCGGATCGAAACGATCAAGGGCACACCGGTTTTTCGCCTGCGCGACCACCTGCTGCCGCTGGTACCGCTGGAAGAATTGCTGCACCTTGAACGTAGTGAGAACAGCGATCAAAACGCACAAAACGAAGGCGATGAAGACGTAGCCGAAACTGACAGCCGCGAGAGCGACGAGGCTCGCTACGCTAATAAATATCTCGTCGTCACACAGGGCGGCTCATACGTGTTTGGCATTATCGTCGACCGGGTATTCGATACCGAGGAAATCGTGATCAAGCCGGTGCCGAACATCCTGCGTGATATCGATATCTTTTCCGGCAATACGATTCTCGGCGACGGCAGCGTCATCATGATCCTCGACCCGACCGGAATCGCCAAAAGCTCCGGCGAAATTGACGCTGCCGAGTCACGGGACAAGGCCGAAGAGGAAACCCATGTCTCGGAGCGCGGCCGTAAGACCGCCCTGCTCCTGTTCGCAGCGGGCGACGAAACGCCGAAAGCCGTACCGCTGGAACTGGTTTCACGGCTGGAAGAGGTCAATACCGGCGATATCGAATACGCCAACGATTCCTATGTGCTGCAATATCGCGGTGAATTAATGCCGCTGGTGCCGTTCGACACCAATATCGATTTAAGCGGCCGGGAACGTAAACCGGTTCTCGTCTTTGCCGATCACAATCATTCAATGGGGCTGATTGTCGACGATATCATAGACATTACCGAACAGCATGTTGATGTGCAGATGGCCAATGAAAGCGATCAGCTGATCGGCAGCGCCATTATCGATGAGAAGGCAACCGATGTCGTCAACGTGTTCTTTTACCTGCACAAGGTCAACAAGCAGTGGTTCAAAGATCATGGTGACGAACCGTTCGGCCACGAAGCCGGTGAACAGGAGGAAATCAAACAGGTCCTGCTGGTCGAGGATAGTCCGTTCTTCCGTAACCTGCTGGCACCCGTTCTTAAAGCCGCCGGCTACGACGTCACGATGGTGGGCAACCCAAAAGAAGCACTGGACCTTTGCGAATCCGGCGCGACCTTCGATGTGATCCTCAGCGATATCGAGATGCCGGAAATGAACGGCTTCGAATTCGCCGAAACGGTCCGTTCACGCGAAAAATGGCGCGATACGCCGATGGTCGCCCTCTCCTCGCACGCCACCCCCGAAGATATGAACCGCGGCGCCGAAGCCGGTTTTACCCGCTATATCGCCAAATTCGACCGGGAAACGCTGCTCAGCACCCTGTCGCAAACGCTGGCCGGGGGGCAGCATTACGCTGACAAAGACCCTGCCACAGCACAAATCACAACACAGGGAGACGCCGCATGAGCACAGCATCGCCAGCGCGCGCAGCAGACGGCTTCGCCGAAACGGCGCGGGATTATCTGACAATTACAATCGCCGACCAGGTCTTCGGCATACCTGTGCTCCAGGTCCAGGATGTACTTGGCGCCCAGGATGTCGCCCGCATCCCCCTGGCGCCGCCGGAAGTCGCCGGCGCTCTCAACCTGCGCGGCCGTATTGTCACCGCAATTGACGTCCGCCAGCGGCTGGGTCTGGACTCGCAGGCCGAGCAAAAGCGGAATATGAGCGTCGTCGTCGAACATGAAAACGAGCTTTACAGCCTGATTATCGACAGCGTCGGCGACGTGCTGAGCCTGAGCCACGAGCAATATGAAGGCAATCCGGCGACGCTGGACAAAATCTGGCGCGAGATCTCGATGGGGATATACAGGCTGGAGAATCAGCTGCTCGTCGTGCTGGACGTGCCGAAACTTTTAAACGGCGTTGACAGAGATAGCTAAAGCACAACACAAGAGAACGAGGATAAAACCGTGAAATCATGCCTGGTCGTTGATGACAGCCGCGTCGTCCGCAAAGTGGCCCGCCGTATTGTCGAAGGGCTCGGCTTTGCCTGTGAAGAGGCCGAAGACGGCCAGAAAGCCTATGAAGCCTGCCAGGCAGCGATGCCTGATGCCATTCTTCTCGACTGGAATATGCCGGTCATGAACGGCCTGGATTTTGCGATCAAGCTGCGCGGCATGGATGGCGGCAATAAGCCCAAAGTGATTTTCTGCACGACGGAAAACGACCTGTCGCGGATCAGCCGTGCAATGGAAGCCGGCGCGGATGAATACATTATGAAACCGTTCGACAGCGATATCGTCGAGTCGAAATTTGTGCAGGTCGGGCTGATGGCCAGCGCAGACGCTTAAAAACATTTTTTAAAAGGAGGCGACATATAATGACCATGCCTGCGGAAACGGCCGGTATTAAGCCCGCCGATGACGGGAAAATCGGCGTTATGCTGGTTGATGATTCGGCGGTTATTCGCGGCTTGCTGGCGAAAACGCTGGAAAGCGACAAAGATATAAAGGTCGTCAGCTCGGTCAATAACGGCCAGATGGCCGTCAATGCGGTCCGCCGGGCCGATCCCGACGTGATTATCCTCGACATTGAAATGCCGGTGATGGACGGCATCACCGCCCTGCCCCTGCTGCTCACCGAAAAGCCGGGGGTCAAAGTCCTGATCTGCTCGACCCAGAGCCGTGAAGGAGCCGCCATCTCTCTCAAGGCCCTGTCTCTGGGAGCGACCGAATGCCTGGTCAAACCGGTCAGCAATAGCGAATTAGGACATTCAGACGACTTCAAGCGGAACCTGCTGAAGCTTGTTAAAAGCATCGGCGCCCGGCAGTCATATGCCACACGTACCTCCGCAAGCGTGCAACCGGCCGAAGAACCGGCCAGTCCCATCAGGTTGCGTGACAAAACGCTGGCCTACAGGGGCAAGCCTTCGATTGTCGCAATCGGCAGTTCGACCGGCGGCCCGCAGGCCCTGTTCGAAACGCTCAAACACATACGCGGCATTGATATACCTATTGTCATTACACAGCATATGCCGAAAACCTTCACCGCTCTGCTGGCTGAGCATATCGAACATAACTGCGGCATCCCGGCCCATGAAGGCGCGCAGAATATGCACGTCGAAAAAGGCCACGCCTATGTTGCGCCGGGCGGTTATCATATGGAACTGATACGCAATGACGGCGACACCATCATTCATCTGGACAGCGGCCCCGCTATCAATTTCTGCAAACCCTCCGTTGACCCGATGATCAACAGCGTCATCGACATCTACGGCAACAAGGCGCTCGGCGTCATGCTGACCGGCATGGGTAGCGACGGGCTGGAAAGTTTCAGGCGCCTGGCCGACCGCGGCGGCAATATTATCGCGCAGGATGAAAAAACCAGTGTCGTCTGGGGTATGCCGGGCTCTGTCGCCACCGCCGGACTATGCACCGCTGTACTGCCGGTTCAGGAGATCGGGCCGTGGCTTAAACAGCATACATTTTAATGTGATAACCCCTAACGCCGAAAACAGAACAGATGCATATTTCAAATTTCGACTTTTACAAAGACATGCTGCGCGAACGCTCGGGGCTGGTGCTGACGGCGGATAAATCCTACCTGCTCGATTCCCGCCTGACGCCCGTAGCGAAGAAATGGGGCTATGACACGCTTGATGCGCTCACAACCGCCCTGCGGGCCGGGTCGGAAAAAGACCTCGAAAAGGATGTGATCGAAGCGATGACCACCAATGAAACCTCCTTCTTCCGCGATGGCCGGCCGTTCGAAATTTTCCGCGATGTCGTTATGCCGGCCATCGCCGAAAAGCGGGCCGGTCAGAATACGCTGCGCATATGGTGCGCAGCCTCCTCCAGCGGGCAAGAGCCTTATTCTCTGGCGATCACTATCATGGAAAACCGTCACCTGATCCCCGGCCTGCAGGTCGACATCCTGGCCACCGACATCTCCGACGATATTCTCGAAATCGCCCGCAAAGCTGAATATTCACAATTCGAAGTCCAGCGCGGCCTGCCGGTGCAGCTTTTGATGAAATATTTCGAACAGCATGATGACAGATGGCGCCTGAAGGATGATATCCGCAATATGGTGCGGTTCCAGAACTTCAACCTGCTCGATGAAATGACCATGCTCGGCATGTTCGATATTATTTTCTGCCGCAATGTCCTGATTTACTTCAGCGATGAAACCAAGTCCGCGATACTCGGGAAAATGGCCCGGCGCCTGCCGCGCGACGGCTATCTCTTTCTCGGCGGCGCGGAAACGGTGATCGGGATTACCGAGGATTTCCAGCCGCTGGCCAATCACCGCGGTCTTTATATACTGAACGGTGCCGACACGGAAGCGGCTCATAAAAGCTTAGACAAAGCGGCGAATATCTCCTAAACATAGCGCTATGAACGCCCCTGATTCACAAGCGGCCGGCGTGGCCGGCAACACCATTCGCGACCCGCGGGCCGTACAGATAAAACGTGCCCTGATCTCCGTTACCAATAAAGACGGGCTGGACCGGTTTGCCCAAAAATTACAGGCGCATGGTGTTGAAATTCTCTCAACGGGCGGCACGGCGCAGGCTTTGAAAGAGGCAGGCATTACCGTTACCGATGTCTCCTCTTACACCGGCTTTCCTGAAATTATGGACGGGCGCGTCAAAACACTGCACCCGAAAATCCATGGCGGCATTCTCGCCCGCCGCAGCGATGAAACCCACCGGCAGGCGATGACAGAGAACGAGATCGGGCCGATCGACCTGATCGTTGTCAATCTTTACCCGTTCAGCGAAACCGTACGCAGCGGCGCTGATTATGAAACATGTATCGAGAATATCGATATCGGCGGTCCGGCCATGATCCGCGCCGCCGCGAAAAACCACGAATTTGTGACGATCGTTACCGATCCGCAGGATTACGGGATTGTTACAAGCGAACTGGATGAGCACGGCGGGGCGACAACCTATGCCGTCAGGCAAAAGCTGGCCGCCAACGCGCTGGCCCTGACCGCAACCTATGACGCAAATATCGCCAGCTGGATCGCCGCTGAGATTGATGAATATGAATTTCCGCGGCGGATCAGCTTTTCCGGCAGCTGGAAAACCACGCTGCGTTACGGCGAAAACCCGCACCAGAAGGCAGCGCTTTATCTCGACGGCAGCGACCGGCCCGGCGTCGCCACCGCAGCACAGCTTCAGGGCAAGGCGCTGTCTTACAACAACCTGAATGATACGGATGCGGCCTTTGAACTTGTCGCCGAGTTCGACCAGCCGGCCGTCGCAATCATCAAACACGCCAACCCCTCCGGCGTCGCCACCGCCGCCGCGCCGCTTGACGCCTACCGGTTGGCGCTGCGCTGTGATCCGGTCAGCGCCTTTGGCGGCATTATCGCGCTGAACCGCCCGCTGGATAAGGAAACAGCCGAAGAGATTATCAAGGTTTTCAGTGAAGTGATCATCGCCCCGTCCGTCGAGGCCGCAGCGGTCGATATACTGAAAACCAAGGAAAAGCTGCGCGTGCTGACCACCGGCGGTCTGCCCGACCCGCGGGCGCACCGCCGCCACGTCAAAACCCTGGCCGGCGGCCTGCTGGTGCAGGATGCCGATGACGGCTTGCTGTCAGAAGACATGCTAAAAGTCGTGACCGAACGCGAGCCGACCGAACAGGAACTAAAGGATATGATGTTCGCCGCCAAGGTCGCCAAACATGTCAAATCAAACGCCATTGTCTATGCCAGAGACGGCGCAACAGCCGGTATCGGCGCCGGGCAAATGAGCCGGATCGATTCAACACGAATCGCCGCCAAAAAGGCTGAAGATGCCGCCGCCGAAGCCGGGATTGAAAAATCCCTCGCCAAAGGGGCCGTTGTCGCCTCGGACGCGTTCTTTCCGTTCCCTGACGGGCTGATCGCCGCCGCTGAAGCCGGAGTCACCGCCGTCATTCAGCCCGGCGGTTCAATTCGCGATGAGGACGTCATCGCTGCCGCCGATGAACGCGGACTGGCGATGATTTTCACCGGTATGCGCCATTTCCGGCACTAAAATATAGCCCTTCATACACATATCATGCATAAAACAATCGCTTTAAAAGCAATTATTTGTATAAAATCAGCATCCTTATCATAATTTTCTTCCAAAAATATGGTATCTCAAATTTGCGCGCGCGCCCCGCTTTCCGCTATAATATGATCATAAATACGGTAATAACGTAAAAAAATATAAATATAAAAGGGTGTTATCTGGAATGATCGACGAGTCCCCCACAGGTGAAGTGTCTGAAGAAAGCCGCAGCTGGTTCGGCCGCGCCTGGGACAACGTTGCCGGTGCCGCTAGTGAAGCCGGCAACATGGCGTTGCTGGTCCGCGAAGGAGCAATGGATTTCGTCGCCGGCATCCCCGCGATTCCCGGCTACATTGCCGATCTCGCCGATATGGGGGCCGAAGCACTGGGCGCTGACCTTTACGAAGGCTCTGCCGGGCAGTGGATACAGGGCCACGCCCGCGCCGGCATTGATTTTCTCGATCCGCTTAAACGGGCCGGAATTGAAGCCCGCATTGAAACCGATACAGACCGCGCTATTGTCGCCGGCACGTCTCTGGCCGGCGATGTCGCCTTGACGATTTTCTCAATGGGCGCCGGCGCCGTTAAACTGGCCGGCACGGCAGGGCGTGTTGCCACGATCGCCCGGACCGCAGAAGGAGCAAATGACATGAAACTGATTGGCAGATTATCGCAGATGTTAAGAGGATCAGGCGCGACGGTCAGGACCGGTGCCGACGATGCGGCAGGCGCACTGACCGCTTCGGCGGACGATATCGCCGCCGCCGGCAAAGGCGCTAGACAGGGTAAAAGCTGGGCCGAACATGCCAACGCGTCATCGCGCACAACATTGAAAGACGGCTTTTACGCTACCATGATGAGGGGTGCCGATATCCTTGATGACCGCGTCGGCTTCAGGACCGGCTGGGCGCTGCGCGCACCGGCCTATGCCGTGCGCTACGGTCTGTCGGCCCTCGGCGTATCTTTCGGCACGGCACTCGCCGCCCATCTTTACACAGATGGAGGTTCATCGCGCGCACTGGCCCGCGGCACAAACGACGCGATGGACGGCCTGGCAAACATGGTACAGGGCGTCGCCCCCGGATTTGCCGAGGTTCTGCGCGACGCCGGTCCCGAGGTGGCGAAAGCCATTGTCGGCCTGTCCGTCGCTACATTCGATATGACCCGAGTCTATGTCTCCGAACTGGCCACAGACCGCGGCCTGGCACTTGATGAGCAGCAGCTTGAGTCCATGACCTACCTGTTGCAGGGTAATTCGATACAGGCAGCGCTGGCGGCTGGCGGTCTGGACCTTGTCAATGGCGAAACATTACTGACCATTCTTGAAAATGCGCGCACGGCAGACAACCAGCAAGAATACATTACAGCGCAACTGGCAGAAACGCTGGGCTTAGCGCAGGAAGAGGTTAGCGCGGCCCTGCAACGGTCGGCTGACGGCGCTTATCTCGCAGCAGACGAGGCCGCAGAGGCCGAAGCGACAGCCGAAGCACCGGCAACGGGCACACAGCCGCAGGCAACCCTGCGCGAGCGGGCCGGTAACGCCTTTACCGGGGTACGGGACAGGGCCGAAGAGGCTGCCGATATGGCGCTGGATGCTTCAAATGGCGCGTTTCAGCAACAAATTATGGGCTGGCTGCGGCAAGCGCCGATTATCGGCACGATTATCGCGCTGTTCCAGTGGGTTTCCGACCTGTGGAACGAGCATGTCGCGCCGCTCTTTAACAGTGCTGAAAACGGCGACCTGGTCGTTCAGGGCAGCGGCGCCAGCCTGTCGGCGGCCACGCCCGGCGCAGAGGTAACGGCACAAAGCCATGATGGCGGAGAGCCGGAGCAGCGCCGCCTGGCGGCCAGCGATGCCGAAGTCGGCGGCCCGGCCCTGGCCCCGGCCTAAGAGGATAAAGGACAAAGCGAAATGGCAGCTTATGCACAAACATATCGACAGACGACAAAAGCGGTGCCGCAGGCCATAGCCTGTGCTAGCATAAAAAGCATGAGCGAGAAGGATGAAATCAGGCAGAGTTTCAACCGCATGCCGGAAAGCGAAGACTTTGCCGGCGCGCATTTTGACCTCGTCGCCGACAAAAAAACCGGCAAAGTCTGGATCCTGCATGACAAGCCGTTCCGCGATCAGGGCCGGATTGACCATATCGAATATGACGCGCAGGAACGGCGCCTGAGACTGATCACAAAAGACGGCAGCAGCCAGTATCTCGGCCCGGCGATCGGCGACCTGCTGCATGATTATGTTGTCAAAACGGATGAAATCGCGGCCTTTATGGTCAAACAGGGCGGCGGCTTTGAACAAATGTTCGTTACGCCGCTCAAACATGTAAAAACAGGCAAACCGGTGTAGATACTATAATTTTATGAAAAATTTTTACGCTGTGTTAAGATTAGTAGTGTTGAATGATGGGTACGGACGGCTTAGACTATCGGGGTGTGCAACAAACTATGTCAGTGGCTGTCATGGCAAATGAAGCATCCCAAAAAGAATATTCGAGTGAAGTTGGCGATCCGGGCTTCAAGATCGATCTGGTTGTGAATGAAGGCGCCAAGGTCGCCGTGTTTCACAACAAGCCGTTCAAGAAGCCCTTGTCATGGCTCGAGTTTAACCTGGGTACGAAGCAACTCGACTTCGTTATGGATGACGGCGACATCCGTAATTTTGGGACGAAAATCCCCGAAGACTTCGCCACAGACATGCAAAACGCGCATGTCGTATTGATGGTACTGATGGATGAAGAGACCAAAGAGCCGGATAGCGGCCAGTATTTTCCTCTCATCATTCATCGGGACTAGAAAACGGTAAACAATAAAACGTTAAAAAAAAGAGGAGTGTGTAATGACGGCATATACCGAATTCGTAGGACCCGATGCGGTGAACGGTGCGATTAAGGCCATGGGCCTTGATACGGACCGTGTTCTGCCCCTGCAGGGTGACGGCCTGGTGAATGCCCCGGCACAGACCGCCGGCGGCCCGGCCGTGACAAACAACGGCGGCCCGAGCGACCCGAGCCCGGTTTAAAAACAAACGCTGTCAGGAATAGCGCGCAACACTGCCTTCGCAGGCTATGGCTGCGCTATTCGCTTGAGAAAAAGCGCAGAGTGTTATACATCTTCTGCGCATGAGCAAACCACTTGCCGAAATCCGCAATTTCGCGATTATCGCCCATATCGATCATGGGAAATCCACGCTGGCCGACCGGCTGATCCAGCATTGCGGGGGCCTCACCGACCGTGAGATGCAGCAGCAGGTGCTGGATAACATGGAGCTGGAGCGCGAGCGCGGCATCACCATCAAGGCCCAGACCGTCCGCCTGATGTACAAGGCCAAAGACGGCATCGAATACCAGCTGAACCTGATGGATACGCCCGGCCATGTCGATTTCTCCTATGAAGTCTCGCGCTCGCTGGCCTCGTGCGAAGGCTCGGTCCTCGTTGTTGACGCTTCGCAAGGGGTTGAGGCGCAGACGCTGGCTAATGTTTATCAGGCCATCGATAACGACCACGAGATTGTCCCGGTCCTGAACAAGATCGACCTGCCCGCCGCCGAGCCGGAACGGGTGCGCGAGGATATCGAGACTGTCATCGGCATCCCGGCCGACGACGCCGTGCCCTGCTCCGCCAAGACCGGCGCGGGGATCGAAGAACTGCTCGAAGCCATCGTCACCAAATTACCGCCGCCGCATGACGGCGATCACGAGGCACCGCCCAAGGCGCTGCTGGTCGATAGCTGGTATGACCCGTATCTGGGCGTCGTGATCCTGGTGCGCGTTATTGACGGCTACCTGCGCAAAGGCATGAAAGCCTTTTTCATGGGCACCAGGGCGGCGCGGGAAATCGACCGGGTCGGTATCTTCACCCCCAAACATGTGATGGTCGATGCGCTCGGCCCCGGCGAGATGGGCTTTATCACCGCCGGGATCAAGGATATCTCCGAAACGCTGGTCGGCGATACGATCACCGATGAGAAAAAGCGCTGCGCCGAGGCGCTGGAAGGCTTCAAGCCGAGCGTGCCGATGGTCTTCTGTTCTCTCTTCCCGGTCGATAACGGCGAGTATGAAAAGCTGCGTGAAAGTATCGGCAAGCTCAAACTCAACGACGCCGCTTTGCATTACGAGCCGGAGAACTCGCAGGCGCTAGGCATGGGCTTTCGCTGCGGCTTCCTCGGCCTGCTGCATATGGAGATCATTCAGGAACGGCTGGAGCGGGAGTTCGACCTCGACCTGATCCCGACCGCGCCGAGCGTTGTTTATGTCGTCCACCTGACCAACGGCGAAGTCACCGACCTGTATAACCCGGTCGATATGCCGGAGGTCGTCAAGATCAGGGAAATCCAGGAGCCATGGATCAAGGCGACGATTTTAACGCCGGATGAATATCTTGGCGGACTGCTGCAGCTGTGCGAGGAACGGCGGGGCGTCCAGCTTGACCTGACCTATGCGGGCGAGCGCGCGATGTTGTCCTACCGCCTGCCGCTTAACGAAGTCGTGTTCGATTTTTACGACCGGCTGAAGAGCATCTCGCGCGGCTATGCCAGCTTTGATTACGAGCTGGACGGCTATGAAACCGGTGACCTTGTGAAGATGGAAATCCTGGTCAATGGCGAACCGGTTGACGCGCTGGCGATGATCGTCCCGCGCGACCAGGCCGAGCGCCGCGGCCGCCAGCTGTGCGAGCGCCTGAAGGACCTGATCCCCAAACAGATGTTCAAAATCGCGATCCAGGCCGCGATCGGCGGCAAGATCATCGCCCGCGAAACCCTGTCCGCATTGCGCAAGGACGTCACCGCCAAATGCTATGGCGGCGATATCACCCGCAAGCGCAAGCTGCTGGAAAAGCAGAAAAAGGGCAAGGCCAAGATGCGCCAATATGGTAACGTAGAAATACCGCAAAGCGCTTTTATCGCCGCACTGAAGATGGGTGATGAGTAGGTATGTTTAAGAACTTCCAGCAATCCTTTTCAGAAAACGCAGGAATTTGGATACTTGTATTTCTGCTTATTTTTTCAGTTTATTCACATTATCAAACAGGTAAAAACTTTTCTGAAGTATGTGAATACGTCCTGTATCTAAATGAAGGCTTTTATGATTCTGAATCTGGTAAGGAATTTATCGGTACGGGCATTGATTTAGATTCTATGGTATTTGAAATCCAAGAACGGGGCGAGTTAGCACAATCTGATACACCAGAAGGCAGAGCATTTCAGTTTTGGGAAGAAAATAAGAAGCACATTGTCGGTCCGTGTAGAAACAGACTGTCTACACCACCTGACTATTAATGTAACTGGATTGCTTCGTCGGCTCCGCCTCCTCGCAATGACGTGGCAAGTTTCACCGTCATTGCGAAGGAATGAAATGACCGAAGCAATCCAGAAAGGCCACAGGGCGATACAATGAAACAGCCTGCTGTTTACATCATGGCCAGCGAACGCAATGGCACGCTTTATACCGGCGTCACGTCCAATCTTCCCAAAAGGGTTTACGAACATAAAAGCGGCGTTACTGACGGCTTCACTTCAAAATACAAATGCCGCGATCTTGTTTACTATGCGATGTTTGATGACATGGACGCTGCCATCACGGAAGAAAAACGCATCAAGGGCGGTAACCGGAAAAAGAAGCTGGCGCTGATTGAAACCATGAACCCCGACTGGCGGGATTTGTATGAAACAATAGCATCGTAGCTGGATTGCCACGTCGCTTCTTTTGAAGGTGTCCCACGCGCTACGCGCTTCGGGACGGACGCTCCTCGCAATGACAGAGGAAAAAGAGCGCCGTCATTGCGACCCCGGCCTTGAGCCGGGGGAAGCAATCCAGAAAACTCCGCCTCTTGGCACGGCCTTTGACTGTTCTATATGAATTTGCGGAAACAGAAAGGATCAACGCCATGATCACAGTCTACCCCTATGAAACTCTCGGCCATCACGATTTCGGCTGGCTGGATGCGCGGTATCATTTCAGCTTTGCGCGCTATCATAACCCGGACCGCATGGGCTTTGGCAGCCTGCGGGTGATTAACGACGATATCGTGCAGGCCGGCAAAGGGTTCGACACCCATCCGCATGACAATATGGAGATCATCACCTATGTCCGCAAAGGCGCGATCACGCACAAGGATTCCGCCGGCAATGAAGGCCGCACCGAAGCGGGCGACGTTCAGGTGATGAGCGCCGGCAGCGGCGTCACCCATTCCGAGCATAATCATGAGACCGAGGATACCAGCCTGTACCAGATCTGGATCCTGCCGCGTGAGCGTAATATCGCGCCGCGCTGGGACGCCCGCAGCTTCCCGAAAGAGCCCGCTAATGACAGCCTGCCGCTGCTGGTCTCCGGCTATGAGCAGGATCAGGGCGACGGCGTGCTGTATATCAACGCCGACGCGGCCATTTATGGCGGCCGGCTGTCCGGCGGTACCGAAATCACCCAGAGCCTGCGTCAGCAGGGCTATGTGCTGGTCTCTGACGGGACGCTTGAAATTGACGGCACGGCCCTTAAGAAAGGCGACGGCGCCGAAATCACCGGCGCGGAAACGGTGACAATCAAAGCGCTTGATGACGCCGAAATCGTGCTGATCGATGTTCCGGCGTAACTAACACTCCCTTTTTGCCCTGACGCCTGCTATAACCGCCGGCATGGATATGGTGAGCAATGAAATTCTGTTAATCGCCGTGATGCTGGCGGGCCTGTCCGCCGTGCCGTTTGCCGCTTATATGGGCAAGGCATGGCTGCAGGGCTATGTGGTGATGATCACGCTGCTGCTGGGCATTACCGATGCAAAAGTGATCATGGCGTTCGGCCTGCCGATTACGCTCGGCACCGCACTGTATGCAACGATCTTCCTCGCCACCGACGTGCTGAATGAAAATTACGGCAAGAAAGCCGCCTATGAAACGGTGCGGGTCAGCGTCTTCGCCGCGCTGCTGTTCCAGCTCTTTCTGCAGGCCAGCCGCATCGCCGCCCCGGCCGAGGGTGTCGGGGATCTGGCCGCGGCCATGGATACGGTCTTTACCACATCGCTTAGAATCGTCGCGGCGGGGCTGTTCGTTTATTTCCTCAGCCAAAGCCTTGATGTCTGGCTCTATGACAAGATCAGGCGCTGGACCGATGAACGGCATCTGTGGCTGCGCAATAACGGCAGCACCCTGATCTCGCAGCTTTTCGACACGTTCGCGTTTGCCTTCCTCGCCTTTTACGGGATGTTTGACGGCTGGTTCCAGCTCGCCGCCGTCGCTTACGGTGTCAAAATCGCCGTGGCTCTGGCCGATACGCCGTTCGCCTACCTAAGCCGGTATATCGTCCGCCTTGCGAAAACACGTGCGAAAGCACGGCCGGCAGCCGCCTGATCCCGCTATGGCTCTTCTCCTGCTCGATATAGCCTTTTACATCCTGCACCTTGCCGTCACCGGCTTTAACCTGCTCGGCTGGATTCCGCGCGCGGCGCGGCGGTTGCACCGCTGGTGTGTTGGCGTAACGGCCTTTTGCTGGCTCGGCGCCGGGCTGTGGGTCGGTACGATCGGCTATTGCCCGCTGACCGACTGGCACTGGCGGATCAAACAGATGCGCGGCCAGTACGACCTGCCCGGCTCTTTCATCACGCATCTGCTGAACGGGGCCGGTCTGTATCCCGATCCCGTGCTGGTCGATTACGGTGTCGGCATCACCTTCGCCGTTATCGTCCTGATTACATTGGTCTTATGGTGGCGCGCGCGGCATATTGTCGCCCCATCCTGAATCTGCTACATAGAGATGATTGTCGAGAAAAGGAAAGACGAATGCGCGCCTTTGCCCTGTTATGTCTGCTGATCATGCTGGCCGGCCCGGCCTTTGCCCAGCCCGAAGACCCGTTGCTGGCCCTGCCCGAAGGACAGCTTGTCCTGAATATCTCGGCCACGGAGCGGCAGGAGGTTGAGCAGGATCTGCTGGTCGCCACCCTGTCTTACAACGCTGAAAACCGCGATGCCCGCGCCCTGCAGGACGAAATCAACAAGGCGATGGCCGATGCGTTGGCCGAAGCCAAAAAAGCCGATGAGGTCAAAACCGCAACCGGCGCCTACCGGGTTTATGAATATACCGAACAGCGCACCCGGGAAAAGCGCTGGCGCGGCAGCCAGTCGCTGACCCTGAAATCAAAAGACGCCGAAGCCCTGCTGGCGCTGGCCGGCAAGCTGCAGGACATGAAACTGACCATGGGCGGCCTGTCTTACACGCTGGCGCCGGAAACGGCGGTTGAAATTCAGGACCGCCTGATGGAAGCCGCGCTGAAACAGTTACAGACGCGCGCCGACCGCGCCGCCGCCGCGCTGGGGAAATCATCGGCCGCGCTGCGCGAGGTCAATGTGCAAAGCGGGCACGCGCCCCGGCCCGTCCACCATCAGATGCGGGTCATGCAGGCCGAGGCCATGGCGGCGCCAATGGCCGCCCCGGTGGCTGAAGCCGGCGAAACCACCATAACCCTAAGCGTCTCGGCGCGGGCGATCCTGAAACCCTGAGAATAAGCGGTAAAATTAAAGGCACTGATTATGAAACATGTCATGAAACGCTCCCATATGATTGCAATCGGCATTGCCGTCATTGCGATCCTGCTCGCTGTCATGCTGATCCCGCAGGATACGGCACCGCCGCCGCCGCCGCACCCGATGGCGCTGCTGATTGACGGCCAGCCGGTCAGCCCGTTCTGCTTCATCAGCCGCACCGAAGACGACATGACGAATGCCTACCCTTTAAACAATTGCGATGATAACGGCGATCTCGTCGCCGACCCGGCCGGCGGCAACCCCGAATTCCATAGCAACTTTTCCGGCGCAGTGTACCAGTCACGCAGCTATGACTTCCTGCGCGGCCTTGTCGGGTATCGTTACCTTGGCGACGTGGACGGCCACAAAGCGCTGTGGATTGTCGAGAATAGCGGCGGCTCGGGCTTTTTCAGCAGCCTTGTTATGGTCAGTCATGACCGGGAGGCCAATCATCTGCAGGTACAGGACAGCCTGGCCTTCGGCGACCGCTGCAATGGCGGCATTGTCACCGCCGCCGTGGTTGACGGCTCACTGACCTATGAGCGCGATATGACCCCGTTCGACATGATGGGTCTGGCCGGTGACGACTCCGATTCCGGGCAGCGCAGCGCCCTGCAAACCGCCCGCGCCGCCCAGCTGCCGGCTTGCGCCGCCTGCTGCTACGGCAAAGCGCGGTTCGTCCATAAAGATTTCATCGGTGTCGAGTTCGACGAACGCCTGGCCGCCGCTCTGCGCGGTAAAAGCTACCGGGACAAAGACACCGCGGAGCACTGCTTCGACCGGCTGGTGATCGACAAACTGTCCGGCGGCGAGATTTATTTCGACTCGGGCGCGTTTACAACCTTTGCCGCCACCGTCAGGGATAACTGCCTTATCAGCACTGAATAAGCTGAAAAACTTCACTTTTGGCGCTAAACGCGCTATAATGGTAAATGGGATATTGACTTTTACAGGATGTAAAAGAGGATAAAATCATGGCGGCAGGACACCGTTATTTAAAAGAATTATCACTTGTTTTCAGACCCTTAGATGAAAGGGGGCGTCATGGTTAGTGACTCCACCCTCAATCAGGGTGTTCTGACTCCTGAACAGATGATTGCCAATGCCCGCGAGGCCGCTGAAGCCGCGCGCCAGAACCGCCTGCGCCCCGGCGCCAGCGAGGTTGAGCGCCTGCTGGCCGAACGCGACACGCCGCTGGACACCGTCCAGCTTTCACCGGTAGAAAGAATCCTGCAGGCCCGCGAACAAGAAGCACAGCGGGCGATCGACAATAATTATTTTGAAAGCGACGAGTATATCCAGCTCAAAGTCAACCAGCTGCGGTCCCAGCTTTCGATCTATTCGAACCTGCCGGGCCTTGATCCCACGGGCGGTATCCTTGACTCGATCGAAGCCGAAATCCGTGAAATTCTCGAGAAACAGGCCGCCGATCTTGCGGAAAGTGAAGCCGCCGCGGCAGAAGCCGAAGCCCGGATCGCCGAGCAGGAACGGGAAAGGGCCAATGCCGCCCTGTCGCCCGAGGAAATGCTCCAGCGCGCCGCTGACAGCGTCAACGGCGTGACACGACCAACAGAGGTCACCGATGCGGCCCAGCGCCTGCTCGACAGTTTACGCGTCGATACGACTGCCTGATTGTTATTCTGTCATTGCGAGCGACCCGCGGGAGCGCGGCAATCCAGAGGCTGCCCGTTAGGAGACTTCCTGGATTGCTTCGTTGCTGCGCGCCTCGCAATGACAGCCGTAAATGAGTCGCCATACCCCCTTCATCCCCCGCGCTTTTTCCTGTATAGACACGCCATGAGCAGTTTATCGGACATGGCCCTGCGCGTGCTGACCACCGC
>CAYUKA010000005.1:97456-106169 GCA_964445195.1 uncultured Micavibrio sp.
CGCACGAAAAAGCCGCGCTGACCCGCGATTTTGTTACATCATGGCGGCAGGACCCGGCGATGGCTGTCGGCAATACCGCCCTGCCCGACCGCCCGGCACGGCCGGACAGGCCGGAACTGCGCCCGCCAAATGAAATGCCGCGGCGTGGCAGGGCCGGAACCCTGAAAAGCAAGATCGCGCTGCTGCATGCGCTGGCGCATATCGAACTGAACGCCATCGACCTCGCCTGGGACGTCATGGCCCGTTTCGCCGCGCTGGCCGCAGAAAACGCCGGGCCGGACGACTTCGCCCTGCCCCGCGCCTTTTACGATGACTGGTGCACCGTCGCCGATGACGAGGCCAAGCATTTCCTGATGCTCTCAGGCCGGCTGAACGAACTGGGTGCCGCCTATGGCGACCTGCCGGCCCATGATGGCTTATGGGAGGCCTCGGCCAAAACCGCGCACGACTTCCCGGCCCGGCTGGCGGTCGTGCCGATGGTACTGGAGGCGCGCGGACTCGACGTGACGCCCGGCATGATCGCGGCCATGAAAAAACAGGGCGATAAGGAAACAGCGGCGTTGCTGCAGATCATTCATGATGACGAGATCACCCATGTCCGCGCCGGCACGGTATGGTTTGAATCCTGGTGCGCGCACCACGAAAAGGATATCGAAACCACCTGGCAGGACCTTGTCCGCACCTATTTTAACGGCCCGCTCAAGCGCCCCTTTAATGATGACAGCCGTGAAAAGGCCGGCATGATCCGGGACTGGTACGAGCCTCTGGCCGATATGCAGGAATCCTGAGCTGCATCAGCGCAAATCCTCCCTTCCTTCACCGTCATTTCGAGACGGCAAAACCGGGGTCGCAATGACGGCGGACTGAATATATCAGCACACGAAACGGGTTGCCTTTTGGCGGAAACAGCAAGATTTTATCGCCTCTTATGTGATACAATGAAATACAGAGGAAACTGATTTCATTGACAAATCATGGTGCTGCAGGATATTTCGGATCTGACGCTGAAACGCTGGCTGGCCATCGCCACGCCGGATGAGCGGATATTCATTCTTTATATCGTGTCGGCCGTTGCGCTGGCCTTTGCCTCGTTCCTGTTTTACCGGCTGGTCACGCCACAGGAAAAGCCGGAGAAAATCGATAAAGGCTTTTGGGCCTACCTTCTGGATAAAGACGTCTTCCTGCATAAATCGGCCCGGCAGGATTATATTTACTTTTTCGTCAACGGGCTGATTTATGTCGGCATCATCTCGCAGCTGCTGCTCAGTACCCATTTCTTCATGGTGCTGTTTTACGCCGGCCTGCAAAATATGTTCGGCATCGCCGAAACAGCCATTATGCCGGTCGAGCTATGGACGATCGCGCTTTATACACTCGTCTATGCCCTGTTCCTTGATTTCGCGATCTTCATTACGCATTACGCCCAGCACAAAATCCCGATCCTGTGGCAATTCCACAAAGTCCACCATTCCGCCGAAGTGTTGACGCCGATCACACTGTACCGGATGCATCCGGTCGATTTGTTTGTCGCCGGTGTTGTCGCCTCGCTGCTGGCCGGCCTGGCCTTTGCCGGTTACTACTACCTGACCGCCGAAACGCCGCAAGCCTACGAAATCATGGGCGTCAATATACTCGTCTTCCTGTTTTACCTGCTCGGCTATAATCTGCGCCACTCGCATATCTGGCTGAATTACCCCGGCTGGCTCTCTCATATCTTCATCAGCCCGGCCCAGCACCAGATTCATCACAGCGTTGCGCCCAAACATTTCGACAAGAATCTCGGCCTGATTTTCGCCTTCTGGGACAAGCTGTTTGGCACGCTCTATGTGCCCAGAACCTATGAAAAGCTTGAATACGGCATCAACAAGAAAAAGCCGAACCCGTTCGATTCGGTCTGGGACCTTTACATGCAACCCTTCAGGAATGCCTGGAAAATCGTCAAACCGAACGAGCGCTATACGGAACGGGCGCTGGTGTTCATGCTGATGCTGGCATTTATCGGCATCAATTACGCCGCGTTCTGGGGCCTTGACCGCAAGGCCATCGCCAACAGCTTTACCCTGCCATCGGTTCATATCGAGGAACTGACCTGGACCGAGGTCCGCCGCGCGCTTGACCGCGAAGATATTGATACGATCATTATCCCGACCGGCGGCACCGAACAAAACGGCCCGCATGTTGTCCTCGGCAAGCATAATTACGTGATCCGCCACACCGCCGGTGAAATCGCCGCGCGGCTCGGCCATGCCGTCGTCGCGCCGGTGATGGCCTATGTGCCGGAAGAGCCGCACATGGGATGGGCCGGTACAGTTTCGGTTCCCGAAGACGTGTTTGAAGCCGTGCTGGAAGCCGCCGCGCAAAGCTATAAGACCCACGGCTTCCGGAACATCCTGTTCATTGGCGACAGCGCCGGCAACCAGAACCCGCAGATACGCGTGGCCGAAAAACTGACCGCCGCCTGGCAGGACGACAATGTGCGGGTGTTTCATATCGGCGATTACTACAGCGCCAATAACCAGATCGGCTGGCTGGAGGGGCAAGGGTATACCCGTGAACAGATCGGCGGCCATGCCGGCATTCGCGACACCTCGGAAATGCTGTTCATCCACCCGGACGGTTTCCGTGAAAACCCGGTCACCATTGACGGGCAGAGCACCGGCTATAACGGCGAACCGGACAAAGCCAGCGCCGCGATCGGCGAACAAATGGCGGAGCTGAAGATCCAGGCCGCTCTGTCGCAGATCGAAACGCTGCTGGGGGACCGTGCGGCGCAAAGAGAAAAACGGGAAGAATTATCGGGCGTGCCCTACCGCTAAAGCCGGTGCATCATTGCAGGCCGCCAACCTTGCGCGCCACGAACAGATTATAACGCACGGTCATGACCGCATAGGTGCGATAGCCGATAAAGCTCTCCCGCACAATTTCATCGGCCCCCGCGGCACGGGCTTCGGCAGCGATAATATCGGGATTGTGACGAAACAGTTCGAGATTGCCGACGACAAAGCGGCCGTCTTCTGTGCGGCCCGGACGCCACTTTTTGACCAGCGTTTCACGCAGCGGGTGCCGCGTTGTCGGCATATAGGTAAACGCGATCAGCCCACCGGGCCGTGTCACACGGGCCATCTCACGGATCACCGGGTTAATGTTGCCGATATTCTCCATCAGCCCGGCCGCCGCCGTCATATCGAAATGGCCGTCATCATAAGGAAAACGCTCCCTGGCCGCATCAAGCCGGTGCAGGTCTTCGGCAAGGCCGTGATGCGCACAACGCTCCAGCATCCGGGTGGATATATCGATCCCGGCTACGCACAGACGTTTATTAACCGCCCGGCATTTGCGGGCCAGCAGGCCGGTGCCTATCCCGACATCCAGCAATCGCGGCGTACCCGGATGCTGTTTTAAAAACGGTGTCAGCTTGTCGAGAATACGATCAGGCGCGTGATAATCCCAGCCGGCCACATCGCTGTCATAATGGCGGGCCCAATCATCGTAATGCATCTCGGGCGTGATGATGCTTTTGAACATAGGTCGCTTAAAAAACCGTGACGGTTTGGTTGTGATAAAGAAGCGCGAATGCGCTCTGCAAGATCCAGTCATTTTATTATGCGGAAAAAGCGCCGCCCCCAGAAGAGGCGCCGGCAAACTGTCCCCAGCTACTTTGTGAAATACCTAATGCGCGCGGGGCCGCCAGCCTTCGCTATAGCCCTGCCCGCAGATGTCTTCATACCCCCGGCCGGCAGGAATATTCTCGCACAGCTCCAGAACGCACCGTTTCCCGGTCGCGTCTTCGCACGCGGTTTCACTTTCAAACACGGCGATCTCGCTGCGGGCAATTTTACGCTCAACCGCCCAGTCAAAGGCATAGCCTTTGACATACAGGTAATGCGCCGCCAGCGACAGGCCAAACAGCACCGCTAAAAACACACCGATTGATAACGCGTCCTTATCCATGAGAGGTCCTTCTCTGAAACAGTACCAAGCCTATCATTCCAGCTTCGCCAAAAGCGTGCAAGCGGCAAATAGATAAAATTTTATATAAATTTTATCGAAGTAAAAATGAAATATATAAAACTTTATCTAAAATTAAACCCGCCTTTACCTCGCCGCACTATATTTGGGTTAACAATAAAGAGACAAAAGAATGAAATACGAATTTCAAAATATTTCAAACCGGGAACGGGAGGCACCACAACCGGGCGGGAGTCGGGAAACGCGTGACCAGACACACCACGACACGCAGCATGACTCTCTTTTCGGCATGATGCTCTTTTCCTGCTTTTGTGGGGATGCACTGGAAGAGCTGGCCGCCGAAGCCATGAACATACCGCAACAGGGCCGCGAGTTGGACGTCGGCAAAGCCGTTGACCTTTACGAGGAAATACGGCGCGACCGGACAAACGGAGGTTTCGTAATAGGGGAAAAGAAAGTCCTGAACGGTATGTTTAACGGCTTCGGCGGCGCCGAATTTCCAGACCGGGAAGCGGCGGCCCCCGCCCTGCCGGCACTCACAGTTTCTGCAAGGGGCCAGGGGACATATGTTACGTCCCCTGCGCCGGCCGCCTGAAATACTGAGCGCACAGCCATGAATTTGATTCAGCCCGCCTTGCAGCTATGATAGAATTGTAAGGTTATTAATTTTATTCAGGGCCGCCGTTTTATTCCGCCCACCATTGCACCGATGTCAGAATTCAACACGTCACTATTGCGGGAAAAGTTCGTTCTGCACGACGCCATGCCGGAAAACCGGGATGACGACAAGCCGCTGGTCGCGCTGAGCAACCGGATGAAAGTTCCGCTGATCAGCCGTGACGGTCTGTACGAAGACCATTACGTCGTCCGCGCCCAAAACATGCATACGGCGATCCGCCTCGCCGCCCGGATGACCAAGGATTTTTACGATTACGGGCCGCTGATGGACCGGGCGAAGCCGTTCGCATGGGATAAGGCCTATCACGCCATTACCAAGGGCTATGAAAGCGAATGGAACCCGCAGCGATGGGTTGCGGTATACCAGAACGGCCGGGCCGTGTTCGAAGAGGGTGAATCCCACCGCCACCCTTTCCTTGATGTTATCGAGCAGTGCGACGCCCGCAATAGCGGCGATTACGAAAAAGCCATAGAAATCGCCAAAGACGCCTTCAAACAGGCCGGCAAAAACGTCACCATTGATCACGATGCCAATGTCGCGCTGGTGATGAAGGTGACGGCCGATGAAGGCAAGTGCGGCGTGATCCTACGCGGTCCGAATAAAACCACGACATTTAACCTGACAGCGCACGGCCGCGGCGGCCGCGATGTCCGCGCCTCGCAATGCCTGACGGCGGCAGCCGCGTTTCTGGAAGGGATCCAGCTCGCGTTCCTGGTCGGTATGAGCAAGCAGAAGCTGCGTTACGAGCTGATCGAAGCCGGCTCGGACGACGCCCATAAGGCAGATGCCGCCAGCCGCAAGATCGGCCGCCTGAACAACGCCATCGCCCAGTTCGAGAACCTGCTCAATGTCGCCTACCGGCCGGACCGGCCCAACTTCTCGGAAATGATCGACGAAGCCGAGGAGTTCGCCCGCAAAATCCTCGCCCATGAAATCGAGGCTAAAATCGCCACCGGCGAGCTCGATAAAGGCGACTGGGTAGTATGAGTTGACATATTAAGCTTGCTACTCTATCCTCGCGCCTTATGGCTATCGCTGACAAATTTAACCGGGCTTCCGATTATACGAAATACGCCCTGTTGCTGGGCGCATCTTATGCCGCCCATCTGCCGTTCATGTACTATATGCGTGATATGAGCCTGAATGATATGGCGCTCGCAGGCTGCGTCATTGGCGGTCTGGTTGCCGCCACCCGCGCGCCCTATCTCAAGCGGGTCCCGATCCGGCTGTTCAAAATTTTCAGTTTTGCCTCAAGCGGCAAAACGAGCACACCCTCACAACAAATCCTGGATGATGTCGAGGAGCTGCGCACCAAATACGGCATCCGGGAACAAATCAAGACATTTATCCTTGAAAGCAAAGACAAGAACAATGCTCACACTGATGGCATCCGCATTTATCTTGGCCGCGATCTGGTCGACAAGCTGAGCCGGGCAGAGTTAAAGTTCATCATTGCCCATGAAATGGGTCACATCGCCAGAAAAGACACAAGTGAAATGCTGCCCTTTATGTGGCCCCTGACACAAACAGGATGGGCGTTGCTGGCCGTCCCTTTCCATGGCCTTGCGCTCGTCCTTAATGGTTTACTTAACAGCTTACCCGGCGGGCCGGAAGCCTATACAACACGCACCCTTCCCGATAGCACGGAATCCATGGCCTATATCGCCACGGTCATGACTCTGGCTTATGCTCACAGCGCCCTGTCCAATAGCTACAGCCGGGTCATAGAGCGGCGCACGGATAGAAATGCCGTCCTGCACACCGGCGACCCCGAAGCGGCGATTACAGCGCTGCTCAAGATTGACGAATACGGATTCAAGCCCGAGAACCGTTTTGTGAAGCTGTTCTACAGCCACCCGCCGACCGACGAGCGGATCAAGCTTATAGCCGAAACATATGGCGCCGGCAATCTCATCGATCCGCGCCATGAGCTGACAGCACCGGCGCTTTAGGCCGCCTGCTGCTGTTCGCCGCCGGCAAGACTGCGCAGCACGTAGTGCAGGATGCCGCCGTTCTTGTAGTAATCCAGCTCATCAACCGTATCGATCCGGCACAGCAGCGTCACATCCTTTGTCGCCCCGTCGGGGTAATGGATGGTCATGGTCAGTTCCGCCCGTGGCGCCAACTTGTCGATACCGGTAATATCGAACACTTCCTCGCCGGTCAGGTTCAGCGTTTTGCGCGTATCACCGCCGGTGAATTGCAGCGGCAGTACGCCCATGCCGATCAGGTTCGAGCGGTGAATACGCTCGTAGCTCTCAGTCACCACAGCTTTCACGCCGAGCAAACGCGTGCCCTTGGCCGCCCAGTCACGCGAGGAGCCGGTGCCGTATTCCTTACCGCCGATCACCACCAGCGGCGTGCCCTCCTGCTGGTATTTCATCGCGGCATCATAGATGCTCATCTGCTCACCGCCCGGTACATGACGGGTGAAGCCGCCTTCGACATCATCCAGCATCTCGTTTTTGATGCGGATATTGGCAAAGGTGCCGCGCATCATTACCTCATGGTTACCACGACGCGCGCCGTAGGAGTTGAAATCACGCACCGCAACGCCGTGCTCCTGTAAATACAGGCCAGCGGGAGAATCCTGCTTGATCGCACCGGCAGGTGAAATGTGGTCAGTGGTTACAGAATCACCCAGCAGCGCAAGACAGCGCGCACCGCTGATATTCTCCACCGTGCCGGGCGCGCTTTGCATGCCGTCGAAGAAAGGCGGGTTCTTGACATAGGTCGAGCCGTCATCCCAGTCATAAGTCTCGCCGCTGTCATCGCCGCCAATCGCCTTCCACTCGGCGGTACCGTCAAACACATTGGCATAGCGCGTGTTGAACATTTCCGGCGTAATCGAGGACGCGACACAATCCTGTATTTCCTGCAACGACGGCCAGATATCCTGCAGGAACACGTCATTGCCGTCCTGGTCCTGCCCGAGCGGGTCTTTATACAGATCAACAAACATGCTGCCGGCCAGCGCATAGGCCACGACCAGCGGCGGGCTGGCCAGGTAGTTGGAGCGCACATGCGGGCTGATCCGCCCCTCGAAATTCCGGTTGCCGGAGAGCACGCCGCAGACATCAAGATCATGCTCTTCAACCAGATTGCGGAACGGCTCCGGCAACGGCCCGGAATTTCCGATACAGGTCGTGCAGCCGTAGCCGACAAGGTTAAAGCCCAGCGCATCGAGATCGTCCTGCAAACCGGCCTTTTCGAGATAGTCCGTCACAACCTGCGAGCCCGGCGCCAGCGAGGTCTTGACCCACGGTTTGACTTTCAATCCCTTCGCCAGCGCATTACGGGCCAGCAGCCCGGCCGCCAGCATCACCGACGGGTTGGACGTATTGGTGCAGCTGGTAATCGCCGCAATCGCCACATCGCCGTGACCGAAATCAAAATCCTCGCCCGGCACATCATAACGCGGCGCATCGTCACTGCCGCGCTCTTGCGCCAGGTGAGCTTTATAAGCCTGCGCCGCATCGGACAGCGCCACCTTGTCCTGCGGGCGCTTCGGCCCGGCCAGCGACGGCACGACATCGCCCAGATCAAGGGACAGTGTATCGGTAAAGACCGGTTCGTGGCTGGAACCGGCTTCGCGCCACAGCCATTGCTCTTTCGAGTAAGCCTCAACCAGCTTGACGCGGTGCGGATCGCGGCCGGTAAATTCAAGGTAATCCAGCGTCGACTGGTCGACCGGGAAGAACGCGCAGGTGCTGCCGAATTCGGGGGACATGTTACCGATTGTGGCCTGATCGGCGAGGCTTAAGTGATCCAGCCCGGCACCGTAAAACTCAACAAACTTGCCGACCACGCCTTTCTCACGCAGCATCTGGGTGATGGTCAGCACAAGATCGGTGGCCGTCGCCCCCTCTTTCAGCTTGCCGGTCAGCTTGAAGCCGATCACTTCCGGGATCATCATCGAGATCGGCTGCCCCAGCATCGCCGCCTCGGCCTCAATCCCGCCGACACCCCAGCCGAGAACCGCCAGCCCGTTGATCATCGTCGTATGCGAATCCGTCCCGACAACCGTATCCGGATAGGCGACCATACGGCCGCTTTCTTCATCAA
>CAYUKA010000006.1:0-100723 GCA_964445195.1 uncultured Micavibrio sp.
AAACCAAACCAGTGACTCACTCTGGATCTGGTACCACTATGCGGGGCAGGTCAATCGCATAAGCCACGGCCGTGCCCGTATCATTGGAAATCAGCGCGCCGTTGCGCCGCTGCGGCACGTCACCTTTATAAGGCTGGTACGAATGAAACAGCCGGTTCATAACGCCCGTGCCGCGCGTTTGTGTCAGAAAGCGGCTCTGGTATCCAATCAGGCCGCGTGACGGCGCCAGGAATATCAGGCGGGTTTTCCCCGCCCCGCTCGCGCGCATATCCTGCATTTCAGCTTTGCGGCGATTCATAGCGTCAATCACAGAGCTTGAAAACTCTTCATCGACATCGATAATCACTTCCTCGACCGGTTCCAGCGTCTGCCCGTTTTCTTCCTTAAACAATACCTGCGGGCGGGACACCGTCAGTTCAAAATCCTCACGGCGCATCGTTTCAATCAAAACGCCGAGCTGAAGCTCGCCGCGGCCGCCAATCTCGAAAGAGTCCTTCTCCTTGCTTTCCCGGAATGTAATCGCGACATTGGTTTCCGCTTCGGCCAGAAGACGCTCACGGATCATTGTCGATGTGACTTTCGAGCCTTCCCTGCCGGCAAACGGCGCGCTGTTGACGCTGATCGTAATCGCCATGGTCGGCGGATCGATCGGCGTCGATTGCAGCGGCGCATCCACCTCCGGCGCGCAAATCGTGTCTGCAACGGAGGCCCGGGTCAGACCGGCAATACAGATAATGTCGCCGGCATGGACCTCACTGACCGGCAGGCGCTGCGTGCCCTCAAACATTAAAAGCTTGGTCAGACGGCCACTCTCGATTTTTTGCCCCTCCAGATCCAGCGCCTTGACGGCATCATTGACCCTGGCCGAACCGTGCAAAACCCGTCCCGTCAGGCAGCGCCCCAGGAAAGGATCAGAATCCAGCAACGTCGCCAGCATGGCGAACGGCCTGCCTTCCTCGACCGGCGGCGGCGGCACATGATCCCGTATCAGATCAAGCAGCGGATCAAGGTTTTCGCGCGGATCATCCAGTTCGCGGGTGCACCAGCCGTCACGGCCGGACGCATAAAGAATCGGAAAATCCAGCTGCTCGTCATTGGCATCCAGGGACACAAACAGATCGAAGACCTCATCTACAACCTCTTCCGCCCGCGCATCGGCCCGGTCGATCTTGTTGATAATAACGATGGGCCGCAGGCCCTGCGCCAAAGCCTTACCCAGAACAAATTTTGTCTGGGGCATCGGGCCTTCGGCAGCGTCGGTCAGCAGAATCACCCCGTCGACCATATGCAGGATACGCTCAACCTCGCCGCCGAAATCGGCGTGGCCGGGCGTATCAATAATATTGATCCGGATATCGTCCCGGCGAATAGATGTGGGCTTGGCCAGGATGGTAATGCCGCGCTCTTTCTCCAGATCGCCGGAGTCCATAATGCAGGTTTCAACCGTCTGGTTCTCACGGAACATGCCGCTTTGTTTCATCAGGGAGTCAATCAGGGTCGTTTTGCCATGGTCAACGTGGGCGATAATGGCAATGTTACGCAGTTCGTGGGTCATAAGAGCACTCTGGTATCTGTAGCTGTAAAAATTACATATCCTGTACAGAATTCGGGCAGAAAAGGGAAGGTTAATCCAGGGGGAACCATTAAAATGTGTGTCAGCCCGAATCGCCGGACAGAGGCGCGCGATTCTCTACATGACGGGTGTGTCATAGGTTTGAATATCAATACTCAGGTCACCATCAGGCCCTTCTAAAGTGGCGCTCTGGCCATCCAGAATCTCATTCAAACCCCCGACGGCGTCACCAAGGGCCTGGCCCGCTATATCGGCAATGTCCGGCGATATGCCGTTCGCAATCATTTCCTGCTGAATGGCGGCAATATCCAGCTGTACGTTCTCACCATCCAGATGAATATGATCGCTGATATCCTGCTCATAACGGTTCTCGCTGCCTTCAATTTGTATCGTGAGTATCGGTCCGGTCATTTCGATGTTTGTCTGGGAATCGCCATTCCGGACAGCGCCAATCCGTGTACAGTCATCGGTAATTTGCTCTATATCCGGCAGATCGCCATTGGCAATCGCCGCATCCATTTTGTCCTGAAAGCAGGCTAATTGTTCGGCCCGGCCGGCCTTGTTATGTTCATGCAGGTCTTCTCTGGCAACGTGATCATCACTCATAACGCCCATTATTGGACATAATTTATAAGAATATCTTAACAAAAGCGCCTGAAACCACACACAGCCTCTTGTCTATACAGCAAACAACCCGTACCCTTTAGCAGTATGGCTTTGCACTGAGTTTTACGATTTTGCGACGCATAATCAAAAAATATGCACGAAAATCCGTGGAAGGATCATTCTATATCTTGACATCATCGCACCGCTATAACACTATATATTGTGTCTGAAAGACGTTCTCTGTCTGAAAACGTTTTTCCAAAACTCTATCTTGCATATCAAACTCGTAGACAATTTCTGCCCGAAATTGCCTGCCCCTCAGCTATCGCCTGTTTCAAGCGGTATTGACGAAGAAAGGAAATGAGAATGGTAATCGTTTACAGCAAGCCGGCCTGCGTTCAGTGCACCGCAACCACCCGTGAAATGGACCGTAAGGGCATTGAATATACCTATGTCGACCTGACCGAAGACCAGACCGCCATGGAAAAAGTCATGAATATGGGATACAGGCAGGCGCCCGTCGTCGTCGCCGGCGACGAACACTGGGCCGGGTTCCGCCCCGACAAAATCGGCGCGCTGGTTTAATAACAACTGTTAAAGATATCACCCAGAGACCGTCAACATGGATCCCCTGATCGTTTATTATTCAAGCCCCTCAGGTAATACGCATCGATTCGCCAAAGCGCTGGGGATTCGGGCGATTCGGATTCCACTGTCGATGAAAGCCGATTGCCCGGTGCTTGATGAGCCCTATGTGCTGATCTGCCCGACCTATGCCGATGATGACGGCTCGAAAGCCGTGCCGAAACAGGTGATTCGCTTTTTGAACAGCCCGCAGAACCGGGCCTTTCTCGAAGGCGTCATCGGCACC
Source organism: uncultured Micavibrio sp. (assembly GCA_964445195.1). Lineage (GTDB taxonomy): Bacteria > Pseudomonadota > Alphaproteobacteria > Micavibrionales > Micavibrionaceae > UM-FILTER-47-13. The sequence goes on from CAYUKA010000006.1 coordinate 3,051, forward strand.
GGCAACCGGAATTTCGGGGAGTTGTTCGCCCATGCCGGCCGGGTCATCTCCAGGAAATGCAACGTACCGCTGCTTTACAAGCTGGAACTCAGCGGCACGCAAACTGATCTCATAAATGTTAGAAAGGGAATGGAAAAACTATGGACATCCTTGAGCGTAAAGACTCTGACACCGCCGCTGCAGACAATGACGGTGGACACCATAAACAAACGGACGGGAACACCGGCGCAATGACACTGGATATAGAGTCGGACATGGGACTGTCACTGACACAGAAGAAAAATCCGTCCAGCACCAAAGAAGTGCTGGAGCGCGAGGCGCAGCGGGCGCAGGAAAAGCTCGCCGATCCTGAACTGGATTACCACGCGCTGAACGCAATGCTGAATATTTATGATGAAAACGGCCGGATCCAGTTCGACAAGGACAGGAAAGCGGCCCGCCAGTTTTTCCTCCAGCACGTCAACCAGAACACGGTTTTCTTCCATAACCTTGAGGAAAAGCTCGGCCACCTGGTGATGCAGGGCTATTATGAAAGCCACGTGCTCGAACAATATGAGTTCGAGTTCATCCGCGATCTTTATGATTTCGCGTACGGACTGAAATTCCGCTTTTCCACGTTCCTCGGCGCATACAAATATTACACCAGCTATACGCTGAAAACCTTTGACGGCCAGCGTTATCTCGAGCGCTACGAAGACCGTACCGTGATGGTTGCCTTAACGCTGGCGCGCGGCGACGAAGCGATGGCGAAAAGCCTGGTTGAGGAAATCATCTCCGGCCGGTTCCAGCCGGCAACGCCGACCTTCCTGAATGCCGGCAAGAAGCAGCGCGGCGAGCTGGTTTCCTGCTTTTTGCTGCGCATCGAAGACAACATGGAGTCGATCGGGCGCAGCATAAATTCGGCGCTGCAACTCTCCAAACGCGGCGGCGGGGTGGCATTGCTGCTCTCCAACATCCGCGAGTTCGGTGCACCGATCAAAAAAGTTGAGGGACAATCGTCCGGCGTCATTCCGATTATGAAACTGCTTGAAGACTCGTTTTCTTACGCGAACCAGTTGGGCGCGCGTCAGGGGGCCGGGGCGGTTTACCTGAACGCCCACCACCCCGACATTATGCGCTTCCTTGATACCAAGCGCGAAAATGCCGATGAAAAAATCCGGATCAAAACGCTCTCGCTTGGCGTGGTTATTCCTGACATTACGTTCGAACTGGCGAAAAACAACGAGTATATGTATCTGTTCTCGCCTTATGATGTCGAGCGTGTCTATGGCGTGCCGTTCTCGGAAATCTCGGTAACGGAAAAATACCACGAGATGGTCGATAACAAGCGCATCCGCAAGAAAAAGATCAAGGCGCGTGAATTCTTTACGACGCTGGCCGAGATCCAGTTCGAATCCGGCTATCCCTATATCATGTTCGAAGACAATGTGAACAAGGCCAACGCCGTCCACGGCAAGATTACAATGAGCAATCTGTGCTCCGAAATCCTGCAAGTCAGCGATGCCAGCACATTTAAGGCCAATCTTGACTATGAGCATGTCGGCTCCGACATTTCCTGTAACCTTGGTTCGATGAATATTGCTAAGGCGATGGAATCGCCCGACTTCGGCAAGACGGTCGAGACGTCGATTCGCTCCCTGACCGCGGTATCGGATATGAGCAACCTTGATTGTGTGCCGTCCGTTGCCAAGGGCAACAGCCGCTCGCACGCCATTGGTCTGGGGCAGATGAATTTGCACGGCTACCTGGCAACACGGGAAATTCACTATGATTCGGAAGAGGCTGTCGATTTCACCAATATGTATTTTTACACGGTGACCTATCACGCGATTCGGGCCTCCAACAAAATTGCCAGAGAACGCGGTGAAACCTTTGCTGATTTTGAGAAATCAAAATATGCCAGCGGTGAGTATTTCGACAAATACACTGAAAAAACCTGGGCGCCGGCAACGGACAAAGTCAAAGCCCTGTTTGAAGATTCCGGCATTGATATTCCCACCCGGCAAGACTGGGAAGAGCTCAAGAAGTCAGTCATTGAGCACGGCATGTATAACGCTTACCTGCAGGCTGTGCCGCCGACAGGGTCAATTTCCTACATCAATAATTCGACCTCATCGATCCACCCGATTGCCTCACAGATTGAAATCCGCAAAGAAGGCAAGATCGGCCGCGTTTACTACCCGGCCTATGGCCTGACCAATGAAAACCGCGAATACTATAAAGACGCCTATGAAATCGGTCCGGAAGCGCAAATCCGTGTCTACGCGGCGGCAACCCAGCATGTCGATCAGGGGCTGTCCTGTACGCTGTTCTTCCCGGATACGGCCACGACGCGCGATATCAACAAGGCGCAGATTTATGCCTGGAAGCACGGAATCAAGACCATTTATTACATCCGCCTGCGCCAGATGGCGCTGGAAGGCACCGAGATCGAAGGCTGCGTGTCCTGTAGCTTGTAAATTAGAGATTAGAGAAGAAGGAGCGATAAAATGAGTGCAGATATTCAACTCGACACGCCCCCGGGCGCCGATCACATACACGCCGGAAAGGCACAGACACCGAAGCTGAACCGTATCCAGGCGATTAACTGGAACCGGCTGATTGATGAGAAAGACCTGGAAGTCTGGAACCGGCTGACATCGAATTTCTGGCTGCCGGAAAAAGTGCCGCTCTCTAATGACGTGCCGTCATGGGGCACACTGACCGGGGACGAGCAGCGCCTGACGATCCGGGTGTTTACCGGCCTGACCCTGCTCGATACGATCCAGAATGTCGTCGGCGCGCCGACCCTGATGGACGATGCGGTCACGCCGCACGAAGAAGCGGTCTTAAGCAACATTTCGTTCATGGAGGCCGTCCATGCGCGTTCCTATTCCTCGATTTTCTCAACGCTGTGTTCGATGCGCGATGTCGATGACGCCTATCTGTGGAGCGAGGAGAACGAGCACCTGCAGCGCAAATCCGATCTGATCATGAAAGAGTACAAGGCCGATGACCCGCTGAAGCGGAAGATCGCCAGCGTCTTCCTGGAGAGCTTTTTGTTCTATTCCGGCTTTTACCTGCCGATGCACTGGTCGAGCCGCGGCAAGCTGACCAACACCGCCGACCTGATCCGCCTGATCATCAAGGACGAGGCCGTGCACGGCTATTATATCGGTTACAAGTTCCAGAAAGCTTATGCCGAACTGACCCCGATGGAGCAGATGGAAGTAAAGAATTTCGCTATCGACCTGCTGATGGATTTGTATGATAACGAGGTTAAATATACAGAGAGCCTGTATGATGATGTCGGTCTGACCGACGAGGTTAAAACCTTCCTGCATTACAACGCCAACAAGGCGCTGATGAATCTGGGATTCGACCCGATGTTCCCGCCGGAAATCTCCAGCCCCAGCCCGGCGATTATGGCCGCGCTGTCGCCCAATGCCGACGAAAATCATGACTTCTTCTCCGGCTCCGGCTCTTCCTACGTCATGGGCAAGGCCGAGGAAACAGAGGACGAAGACTGGGACTTCTAACGGCGTTATGACCATCGTCTTCCATTACAATTAATTAAGTCGCCAACCGGCGTCATCGCACCTATATTGATACCGGCGTATCAATCAGTGTGGCCCGGTGGAAACGTGCGTAAGCTTTATTCTTTATTTTCATGCGCCTGCATAGCGATGGGCCTGACGGCCTGCACGCCGCATCACTTTATTGAAAGCGCGCGGCCCGCTGTCACAGCGCCAGACGCCTTTCCGGCGGCTGTATCGGCACAAACAATGCCGCAGGAGCTGCAGGAACCATGGTGGCAGAGCTTTGCCCGGCCGCCGCTTGATGAAATGATCGCCGCCGCCTTTGCCAACAACCAGGATATCCGGCAGGCCATCGCCGTATTGCGGCAAGCTGACGCCCTGACCCGTGAAACCGGCGCCGACCGCCTGCCGCAAATCGACGGTGAAGGCGATATCGCCAAAAGCTGGCGCGGCAGCGGCGCCCAAAACAGCACCCGCGCGCTGGGCGCGGCCTTATCGTGGGAAATTGACGTCTTTAACCGTATTGGCGCGGCGGCGCGGGCAGACCGGTTTGAAGCGCGGGCAAGGACGGAAGACATTGAAACCGTCAAACTGTCACTGAGCGCCGAACTGGCAACGGCCTATTTTGGTGCCGCAGCCGCACACCGGCGGCTGGCGCTGCTGAAAGAGCAGGTCCGGCTTGATAAGGAATTGCAGGATTTGCTGGAACTGCGTTTTGATAACGGCGTCGGCACCAGTGTTGACGTGCTGCGCCAGCAGGCGCGGGTCGCCGACAGCGAAACCCTGATCCCGCTGGCCGAGGCCGATCTGGCGGTATTTGAAAACCGGATTGATGTATTACTGGGTCAGGCCCCTGACGGACAACGGCGGGTACCGGCGGCGGAAACGCTGAATTTCGATGAAACGCTGCCCCCGATCGGCGTACCGGCGTCCCTGTTGCTCAACCGGCCCGATTTACGGGCGCTGCAGTCCGATCTGTTTGCCGCCGATGCCGATATCGCGGCGGCGATTGCCGACCGCCTGCCGCAAATCACGCTGGACGCCCACTATGGCTACAGCGATACAGCCGCCTTTAGCGGCCCGGTATCAATGATTATGGGCGCGTTCGTCCAACCCCTGCTGGACTGGGGCAAGCGCAAAGCGGCGGTGGAACGCAATAAGGCCCTGTATGAAGAAAAGCTGGCCGAGTTTACGCAGGCTTATCTGGAAGCTGTTGAAGATGTTGAAAACGCGCTGGTGCGCGAGGACAAGCAGCGCGAGTTTTTAGAGCGCCTGAACCGGCAGCGGCAAACCCTGCAGGAAACCGTCGATGCGTCCGAAGACCGTTATACGCAGGGCGTTGACGATTACCTGCCGGTGATCGATGCGCTACAGGAACTGCGCAATGTCGAGCGTGATCTCATCACCGAACAGCTTGAACTGGTCAATATCCGCATCACATTATTCCGGGCGATCGGCGGTCCCCTGGAAACAGTAGCCACAGAAGAAGATAAAGCGGCAGGAGAAACAGAATGAATATCTTGAGAACGTCTATGATAACGGTTCTGGGCGCTTTATTATTTGCCGTACCAGCACAGGCACAGCCAGGCGGCGGGCCGCCACAGGCGACACCGGTTATCGTGGCAATCGCGCAGGAAAAACCGTTCAGCGACAAGGTTGAAGCGCTTGGCACGCTGCGGGCGAATGAGAGTGTTGACCTGACGTCGACCGTAACCGAATTTGTCACCCGGATTCATTTTGAAGACAACCAGACGGTCAAGCAGGGCGATGTCCTGGTTGAAATGGATGCGGCCGAAGAGCGGGCCGAACTGGAAGAGCAGACATCGTTTCTGGCCGAAGCCGAACGGCAGGTTCAGCGGCTGGAACCGCTGGTCGAAAAAGGCGCGGCCTCCGAGTCCGTACTTGATGAGCGGCGGCGCGAGAAACTGAGCGCGCAGGCCCGGATTAACGCCATTCAGTCCCGCATCGACCAGCGCGTTATCAGGGCGCCGTATGACGGTGTTCTCGGCCTGCGCAATATCAGTATCGGCGCCTTGGCCCAGCCCGGCACGATGATCACGACGATTGATGATATCAGCGTCATGAAGCTCGATTTTTCGGTGCCGGAAGTGTTCCTGTCGACCCTGAACACAGGCGTTGAGATCGCCGCCACCAGCGAAGCCTATCCCGGTCAGACGTTCCGCGGCCGAATTTCCGGCATCGACAGCCGGGTCGACCCGGTCACGCGGGCGATCCGGGCGCGCGCGCTCATTGACAATGCGGGCGGGCTTCTGAAACCCGGCCTGCTGATGAAAGTCGAACTGCAGAAAAACCCGCGCCGGACTCTGGTCGTGCCGGAAGAGGCCTTGATTATCGACGGCAGCGATCATTTCGTGCTGGCGGTTATTGAACAGGACGGCCGACACGTCGCCGACCGGCGCAAGGTCACTGTCGGCGCGCGGCAATTCGGCACAGCCGAGATTACCGATGGCCTTACAGACGGCGTGCAGATTATTACCCACGGCACGCTGCGCGTGCGCCCCGGCGCGGCTGTGACGATCACGGCCGTGGAAGAGAATGATGAAACGCTGCGTGAATTGCTAGGGCAAAAAATTAATGAAGCAGAACAATAAGAATACGTCATTGCGAGCACGAACGAAGGGCGTGCGAAGCAATCCAGTAAACACTCTGGCCAGTAAACATTCTGGATTGCCGCGTCGGCGTTTCACGCCTCCTCGCAATGACGGCAGTGGCGTGGAGAGTATGAGATGATTCTCTCTGACATCTCCGTCAAACGCCCTGTTTTCGCCAGCGTTATCTCGCTGCTGCTGATTGCGTTCGGCCTTGTCTCGTTCGAGCGCCTGTCGCTACGCGAGTATCCGGATATCGATCCGCCGGTCGTAACGGTTGAGGTGTCCTATCCCGGCGCACCCGCCAATATTGTCGAGACACGCGTAACGGAACTGATCGAGGAGCGGATCGCCGGAATCGAAGGGATCGAGTTTATCGAGTCGTCTTCGCAGGACGGCGAGTCGAATGTCACGATTGAATTTTCGATCAACCGCGATATTAACGAAGCCGCCAACGATGTCCGTGACCGCGTATCGGGCATTCAGGACAACCTGCCCGAAGAGGCCGAGCCGCCGGAAGTCCAGAAAGTCGACAGTAATGATGATGTGATCATTTGGCAAAACCTGTCCAGCGACCGGATGAGCGTGCCGGAACTCACCGATTACGCGGAGCGCTACCTGGTCGACCAGTATTCGGCCCTTGACGGCGTCGCGCGGATTCGGGTCGGCGGCGGGCTGCGCTATGCGATGCGGATCTGGCTCGACCGGCAGGCGCTGGCGGCGCGTAATTTAAGCGTTAGTGATGTCGAACGCGCTTTACGGGCCGAGAATGTCGAACTGCCCGCCGGGACGCTGCAATCGGATGAACGTATTTTCAAGGCCCGGGTCGAGCGTAACTTTAAGGAGCCGGACGATTTCGCCAGACTGGTTCTCGCCCGCGGCGATGACGGTTATCTGGTCCGGCTCGGCGATGTCGCCCGCGTCGAAAAAGGCGTGGTTGAAGACCGGCTGTTTTTCCGCGGAAACGGCGAACCGATGGTCGGCATCGGCGTCATCAGGCAATCAACGGCAAACACGATTGACGTCTCACGCGCGGTCAAGGGACTGACCGAGAGACTCTCAAAAAATCTGCCGGAAGGGATGCGCATTTCGCAAAGCTATGATGCCGCCGTCTTTATCGAATCCTCAATCGCCGAAGTGTATAAGACCCTGTTCATCGCCATTGGCTGCGTCGTATTCGTGATCTACCTGTTTCTCGGCAGCTTCCGCGCCATGCTGATCCCGGCGGTGACGGTGCCGATTTCACTGATCGCGACTTTCACGGTGGTCTATGCGCTCGGCTTTTCGGTCAATTTGCTGACCCTGCTGGCGCTGGTGCTGGCGATCGGACTGGTGGTCGATGATGCGATTGTCATGCTGGAAAATATCGTCCGGCGCATCCAGGAAAAGGGCGAAACACCGCTGGTCGCGGCTTATAAAGGCGCGCGGCAGGTCGGCTTCGCGATTGTCGCCACGACGCTGGTGCTGATTTCCGTTTTTGTGCCGATCACCTTCCTGCAGGGCGATATCGGCCGCCTGTTTACCGAGTTTGCCTTAACGATCGCGGCGGCGGTGGCATTTTCCTCGATCGTCGCCCTAACCCTCTCACCGGCGCTGGCCTCGCTGCTGCTGAAGAAAGAGGAGAATGGCGGTAACCGGATCGTAAAAACCGTTGAAGGCGCGTTTAAATGGTTACGGCGCGGCTATACCGCCCTGCTGGTCAGGGTGCTGAAAGCGCCTCTTCTTGTCTCCATCGTCTTCTTTGCTTTGTTAGGCGGCACAGCGTGGTTGTATCCGCATGTTAAACAGGAATTCACGCCGCGCGAAGACCGCGGCGCCTTCTTTCTTATCGTCAGCGGCCCGGAAGGATCGAGCTACAAATATATCGAAGAATATATGACCGAGATCGAAAGCCGCCTGATGCCCTATGTCGATAACGGCAAGTTCAAACGGTTATTGGTGCGCGCCCCCCGCGGCTTCGGCAATATCGAAAATTTCAACGGCGGTTTTGTAATCGTGATCATGGAGGACTGGAGCCAGCGCCGTTCCGCCTTTACCATCATGAATGAAATCCGCGGTACGCTGTCCGACCTGCCCGGCGTCCGCGCCTTCCCGGTGATGCGGCAGGGGCTGGGCGGCGGCACCCAAAAGCCGGTGCAATTTGTGCTCGGCGGTTCGACCTATGAGGAGTTGGCGGCATGGCGCGATATCATTCTTGAGAAAGTGGCCGCAGACAATCCCGGCTTTAACGGTCTGGACAGCGACTACAAGGAAACAAGGCCGCAAATTGACTTTACTGTCAATTATGACCGCGCCGCCGATCTGGGCGTCACGGTTGAGGAGATCGGCCGGACACTGCAGACCTTAATGGGCGGCCGCAATGTCACAACCTTCCTTGACCGCGGCGAAGAATATGATGTCGTGCTTGAGGGCAAGCGCAGCGTGCAGCAAAGCTTTAATGATATTGAAAGCATTTATGTCCGCTCCGGGCGCTCCGGGCGCCTGATCCCGCTTTCGAACCTTGTCACCATCACCGAATACGGCGCGGCGGAAACGCTGTCACGCTATAACCGCATACGGGCAATCACGCTGGAAGCCAACCTTGAAGACGGCTATGCGCTTGGCGACGCGCTGGCGCATCTGGAAACGCTGGTGCGCGAACACCTGCCGGACCAGGCCGTGGTCGATTACAAAGGACAAAGCCGCGATTTTGTCACCGCGGGCAGTTCAATCATTTTTGTCTTCCTGCTCGGCCTTGTCGTCGTCTTCCTTGTCCTCGCCGCGCAATTCGAAAGCTATATCCATCCGTTTGTGATCATGCTGACGGTGCCGCTGGCCACCGGCGGCGGCCTGCTCGGGCTGTACCTGTTTGACGGCAGCCTGAATATCTACTCGCAGATCGGACTGATTATGCTGGTCGGGCTGGCGGCCAAGAACGGCATTCTGATTGTCGAGTTCGCCAACCAGCTGCGCGATGAGGGGCTTCAGTTCTCCCGCGCGCTGCTGGAAGCCGCCGAAGTCAGGTTCCGCCCGATTGTCATGACCGGCCTGACAACCATTGCCGGCACAATCCCGCTGATCCTGACCAGCGGCGCCGGGGCGGAAACCCGGATCAGTATCGGCATTGTCGTGCTGACCGGCGTGCTGGCCGCCACCATCTTTACGCTGTTCATCGTACCCGCCGCCTACAGCCTGCTCGCCCGCCGCACCGGCTCGCCTAACGATGTGGCCCGGCGCCTCGAGGCCGAGAGCAAGGCCGGCGGATAGAGCAGCGCGTACCGCTTAGGCCCGTTATTATGGGATTACTTTCAGCGTGGCTTCGTCGGTCAGGCCGGTCATGCCGAAAATCGTTGCCGGTTCTCGTTTTTTCAATTTTTAGCGAAACCGTTCGAAATATTTAGTAGCGCTTCGTTATAGATTTGGTAATAATTAGCTCTCACAATAAGAATTAGAATAGAATATTCTCGATTAAGCATAATAGAAGGATTCTATATGGTTAGCGATACCGTGCTGGGATTTAGCATAAGATCTCAGCTTCTCGCATTACAGAGAACATCAAGGGCGATTGATGCGTCGCAGCTCCGGCTTGCGAGCGGCCTGCGCGTGAATTCTGCGCTCGATAATCCACAAAATTTCTTCAGCGCCGGTTCCCTGAAAAACCGGGCATCAGATATTATCCGGCTACTCGACAATATCGGCCAGAACATTCAGACAATAGAAAGCGCCGATGCGGGCGTGCAAGCGCTGGCCAGTCTGGTTGAGCAGGCCGACGGCATCACCCAGCAGGCGCGCGATTTGCTGCCCACGCTGCAGACCGAGGCCGTCGCTGTCGGCGATACCGACCTGCGCGGGGTAAATGACCTCACCAGCCTGGACGGTATTAATGCCGGCGACAGGCTACGTTTCACGTTCCGCGACCGGGAAGACGAGACGATCAGCCCGCCCGCCGTCCTTGTCAGCATTGAGGCCAATATGTCAGGCGTCGAGCTGGCCGGCGCCATAAACAACCTCAATGACGGTTTGAGTGAACAGACAGTCGCCGCCCGGCTGGACGAAGCCGGCCGGCTTGAAGTCAAAACGGTCAATGGCGAGATCATGATGATCGAATTCGTCTCCGGTGCGATCGGCACAGGCACGCAGGCCACCAATCTCGCCCTTGCCGGCGCCCTGGGTTTCCAGCAACAGACCGCGTTTTCCAACGATATCCTTAACGCGAACAGTGTCGGCTTCGTAGTCTATCCCGATGCTACCCTGACCTCCTTTATATTTGAAGATGTCCTCACTGGCGAAACGGCGCGGCGCAGTACCCTGCTAAACAACCTGCGCACACCGGACGGGTTCAACCCGTTTTTCAACCTTCTCAGCGCGGCGGACAACTATGAAATCGGCGTTAATGGCGGCACACGCGAAGTGATTGATATTAATCCCACACTGTCCGTACAGGGCCTGATCGATGAGATCAATACGAGCGATTCCCTTGGAAAACTGATCGAGGCCGGTTTTAACGAAGAAACCGGGCAAATTACGATCGCCGCCGTCAGCGGCCAGGTCCAGAGTATCGAAATCGGCGCGAGTTCGCCGGATATTCTTGTCGCCTATCTGGGTTTTGATGTACGCGCCCCGGTTGCTTTCGGACCGCTCTTCACGCCGGATATCAGTTCGATCAAACTGCCGGCAGCCGCCGGTGCAATCAGGCAGCTTGAAAACGAATATAACAATATCCTCGCACAGATTGACTTGCTGATCACACGGCAGGATACCGGCTATCGGGGCATAAACCTGCTGGACGGCGATGATATGGAAACATTTTTCAACGAACGGCGCACCTCCTCACTAGTCACCGCGGGCGTTGATTTTTCGTCGGCCGGTCTGGGCCTGAACAGCGCCGATTTCATTAGCGTCAGCAGCATCGACAACACACTGGCCGAGCTGCGCACGGCGCTGGAGAGCATCAGGAATTTCGGCACATCGCTGGCCAATGACCTGAATATCATCCAGGCCCGCGAAATCAGTATCACAGGCACGATCAACACCCTCGAAGAAGGGGCCGACAAGCTGACCCTGGCCGACCAGAACCAGGAAGGGGCCGTCATGCTCGCCCTGCAGGTCACACAGCAGCTGGCAATCACCGCGCTGTCTCTGGCTGCCAATTCACAGCGCAGCGTCCTGTCTCTGTTCAGCTAGCGCCGGCGTCCCTGCAAGTCTGGAGCAAAGCCGCCGATAAGACACCGCACAAAGCTTAGGGCCCGTTACGCGATTGTCTTCAGCGCGCCCTTGAAGCTGTCTATCGTCTCATAACCTTTTGCCTGCATAATGCCGGCCAGCTCCTGTTCGATACGGGCAAAGCAGTCCGTCCCTTCGCGCATCAACTGCGTGCCGACCTGCACGGCACTGGCGCCGCATAAAATATGCTCGAACGCATCCATGCCGCTTTTCACACCGCCGCAGCCGATAATCGCGATGCGCCGGTCAAGCAGTGTATAAAATCGCCGTACATTGGCCAGCGCCGTAGGCTTGACGAAATCACCGCCGATCCCGCCGAAACCCTCTTTGGGCCTGATCACAACCGACTCCGTCTCCGGGTCAATGACCAGGCCGTTGCCGATACTGTTGATACAGGTCACAAAAGCGATGGGAAAATCATTCAGCACCGCCGCCATCATCTCGAAATGCGGCATGTCGAAATAAGGCGGCAGCTTGACACCCAGCGGTTGTTTTGCTTGCGCAAACACCATATCAAGCAGGCGGCGGCTCTCTTCAAAATCATAGCCGGTCTGCGGCTTGCCCGGCACGTTCGGGCATGACAGGTTCAGCTCGATCGCCGCGATATGCTCATAACCGGCCAGCGCGGTGATGATCTGCAAATTGTCTTGGTAACTCAGCCCCGAAACGGACATGAAATAAGGTTTGCCGTAAACGGCGACGTCTTCCGCAAAGCGGGCGTAAAATTCATAGCCCTGATTGGGCAGGCCCATGCTGTTGATGCTGCCCCACGCGGTTTCAATATAGCGCGGCTCTTCATTGCCGGCGCGTTCCTGCAGGGTCGCGCTCTTGGTCAGGATGGCGCCGGCGCGGCTGTCCCCCAGCGCATGCAACTCCTCGGCGCTGCTGCATAAGGGGCCGGAGGCATTGTAAAGACATGATGATAAAGACGTTGCGGCAATTGTCGTCGCCAGGCTAACCGGTAGGGGCATAACAACCTTCTTTCACACATCGGCGTTACGGCTTGTTTGTAACAGGACGTATCAGGGAACAGAGCGTTTGACAATGATAAAGACGCGGCCGTGCTAGCTGGTAATCAGCGTACCGGCAGTTTCAAGCGCGACTTCGTCGGTCAGGCCGGTCACGCCGAAGATCGTGGCGACGCGGGTATTATTGCCAAAATTGCCGCCGCCGCCTGAATCGACGCGCAGGTCCGAGTCAGTGCCATTATCGGTGATCCGTACGAACAGGGTCAGGTCATCCACACCCTGCGTATAGCCGGTCAGCAGGTCGGAAATATCAAGCGCGTCACCGTCACCGGTGGAGAAGGTATAAACCCGGTCGCGGTCCTGCGGGTTATCAAAGACGAACGTATCCGCCCCGCCGTCACCATAGAGATCATCACGGCCATCACCGCCATTCAGGATATCGTTATCCGCCCCGCCATAGAGCGTATCGTTTGCATTGCCGCCATTCAGTGTATCCGCCCCGGCTTCGCCGCGGATTGTATCGGCGCTGTTGGAGCCGGTGATGGTTTCATTACCACCCTGGCCGCGCAGATCGCTGCCGTCCACTATGCCGTTGACGGTGCTCAGATCCATACCCGTGCCCGTATCGGCATAAATGATAAAGCCGTTGGTGTCGATATTGCGGATATCGGTAAAGGTTGTGGCCAGGTTGAATGTGGTGTTGCCCTCCAGGAACACATCGTCATTGCCGGCGCCGCCGTTATATTGATCGCCCAGGGCATCGGTGCCGCTGACAAAGAAATCATCGTTATCGCCGTCGCCGTTCAGAATGTCAGCCCCGGCGCCGCCGCGGATAATATCGCTGCCGCCGCCGCCATTGATCGTATCGGCCCCGGCATCACCGTAAATCGTATCCGTACCGCCCTGGCCGTTTAGCGTATCGTTACCGCCGTCACCGCGGATCGTGTCATTGGTGCCGGTGCCGGTAATGACTTCATCACCACCCTGGCCGCGCAGTTCGCCGCCGCCGGCAACCGTGCCGACGCCGGTCAGGTCAAAGCCCGTGCCGGTATCGGCGATCAGGTGAAAACCGCCGGTCTGAATCGTGTCGATATTGGCGAATGTGTTGGCAAGATTAAAATAGGAATCCGCCTGCAGGTAAATCTCATCGTTATTGTTCACGCCGTCATAGCTGTCGCCGAGCGATTCAGTGCCGGTGATAAAGAAATCATCGTTACCGCCGCCGCCGATCAGGATGTCCGCCCCGGCGCCGCCATAGATATCATCATCGCCGGTGCCGCCGTCAATCGTATCCGCACCGTCATTGCCGTACAGGGTATCGGCGCCGTCATGGCCGTCGATTGTATCGTCACCGTCACCGCCGCTAATCGTATCGGCGCTGTCGGAACCGGTGATGTTTTCGTTGCCGGTCGTACCGTTAATCGTGCTGCCACCAACAACGTCGATAGCGCTCAGATTAATTGCGGCATTGGCCACGACATTCATCGTAAAACCGCCGGACTGGATCGTTTCAATCGATATGAAGCTATTGGCTGAATTGAAGAACACATCGGCCTGCAGGTATATTTCATCATTGTTGTTGCCGCCGTTATACTGATCGCCCAGCGCGTCTGTCCCGCTGATAAAGAAATCGTCGTTATTGTTGCCGCCATTCAGGATATCGGCACCCGCGCCGCCGTAGATGTCGTCATCGCCGGTACCGCCATCAATCGTATCCACGCCCGCATCGCCATAAATGATATCGTTACCGCCATTGCCATTCAGCGTATCATCGCCGTCATCGCCGCGGATCGTGTCGTCGCTGTTGGACCCGGTGATGGTTTCATTGCCGGTCTGGCCCAGAAGTTCCCCGCCGCCATTGACCGTCTGGCCGGATAAATCCATGCCGTCACCAAGCGCCGCAATAATATTAAAGCCGCCGGTTTCGATACTGCTGATCGAATTGAAATCGGTTATCAGGTTGAAATAGGTATTGCCTTGCAAAATAACGCGATCCGCGCCGTTATTGCCGTTATAGACATCGCCCAGCCCTTCGGTGCCGGTAACAAAGAAATCGTCATTGCCGTTACCGCCGTTCATGATGTCGGCGCCTTCGCCGCCATAGATATCGTCATCGCCGTTATTGGCGTTGACCGTATCATCGCCGTCGAACATGCGGATGATATCGGCAGCGCCGCTTGCGGTGATCGTTTCATCACCGCCCTGGCCGTGCAGTTCGCCGCCGCCGTTCAGTGTCTGTCCGTTCACGCTATAGCTACCGTTCAGTTCTGCGATAATGTTGAAACCGCCGGTCTCGATGGAGTTGATGGAATTAAAGCCGGTGCCGGCATTAAAGAAGACATCGCTGCCCATATAAACGCGATCGGTGCCGCCGCCGCCATTATAAAAGTCGCCGAGCGATTCCGTACCGTCAATATAAAAGTTATCGTTCTGGTTGCCGCCGTTCATGGTGTCGGCGCCCTCGCCGCCGTAAAAATTATCGGCGCCGTTATCGCCGTTGAGCGTATAATCGCCATCGCCACCGAACAGGTCGTCATTGCCGTCATCGCCGTAGATCACGTTCGCCCCGGCATCGCCGGTCAGCGTGTCGTTAAAGTTACTGCCGCGCAGATTTTCAATGCTATTGAGTGTATCGATGCCGCCGCCGCCATCAACCCGGTCATCACCGTCACCGCCGAATAATGTGTCGTTGCCGCCGTCACCGTCCATATTGTCATCACCGGCCTCGCCATAGAGCGTATCATTGTTATCACCGCCATCAACGATATCGTTGCCGTCACCGCCATAGATAAGATCATCGCCGTTATCGCCGTCAAGGTCGTCATTGCCGATTCCGCCAAAGATAAAATCATTGCCGTTGCCGCCATCGGCAACATCGGCACCATCACCGCCGACCAGCGTATCGCTGTCATTGCCGCCTTCCAGATCGTCATTGCCGGCGCCGCCGAACAGCATATCGATGCCGTCACCCCCGCGCAGATTATCGTTGCCGCCCCAGCCGTAAATGTGATCGTCACCGTCATCGCCGAACAATGTATCGGCGGCGTTATCGTCGCTTAAACTGCCGGCCTCCCATTCGATAACATAGTTGTGGTTGTCGCTTGCGTTACGGTCGTCCCAGACATCATCGTTTGCCCCGCCGCTATACCAGATGGTGGCGTAAATCTGCGATCCGCCTGAATTGTTCGGCTGCCCCGTACCCCAATATGTGAAAAAATTATGTTCAGAGGTGTTACCCGTGCTGAATTGCAGGCCGGCTTCAGGACCGGCCATCCAGAACCAGTCCTGATCGACCGGGTCGTCGCTGGCCGCCAGCCAGATGCGGTTGCCGCCGGCCCCGGTGGCGCTGCTGGTCCCGTTGTCAACACCCAGCTGATAAACAATCGCGTTTTCCGCTGCCGAGGTTACTGTCACCAGGTGACCGCCAACACCGTCTAACAGCGTTGTCGCAGAGTCGGTAACCGCCTGCGACCATGATACAGGACCGCTGACAAACTGATAAAAGCTGTTCGTTTCAAACGAGTAGATAACATCGGGATTGGCGCGCAGGATACTGGATAAGTGCTGCGCATCGATGCCGCTGCCGTGGATGATATCGTCACCGTCGCCGCCGCGGATATTGTCGGCGCCGTCACCGCCTGAAATCATATCATTGCCGGCATCACCGCGCAGGATATCATCACCGTCGCCGCCGAAAATATCGTCGTCATCGGCATCACCGTTGATCGTGTCAGCACCGTCCTCACCAAAAAGCTGGTCACTGCCGGCTCCGCCCCCCATGATATCATTGCCGGTACCGCCACGCAGGGTATCAACGCCGTTATCGCCTTCCATCGTATCATCACCCTGCCCGCCATTGAGGATATCATCATCAGCGCCACCGAACATCGTGTCGTCATTACGGCCGCCGATCAGCCGGTCATTGCCGCCATCGCCATACATCGAGTTTGTGCCGCTCTGACCCATCAGCCGGTCGTCACCGTCCCCGCCATACAGAATGTCATTGCCCGTACCGGCAATCAGAACATCGTTACCAACGCCGCCATTGAGCACGTCATCACCGGCATTGCCAAACAGGAAGTCATTATCGGCCTGACCGAACAACAGATCATCACCATCGTTACCGTAAAGCCGGTCACTGCCGCCTTCACCGATAATGATATCATTACCGTCCTGCCCTGAAAGATGGTCATTACCGGCCCCGCCCATAATCGCGTCATCGCCGCCACGGGCTTCAACCCGGTCATTGCCGGCCCCGGCGTCAATGACAGCATCCATGTTGCCATCCTGCATACGGTCATCCGCGCCGGTCCCGTTCTCTGTCACGGTGCCAAGATCGCCGGCCACCGGCTCGACCCGCCCGAATAAATGATCATGCGCGGCCGTGCTCGTCACTTCTTCCTGTTGGCCCTGTACCAGCATCGTACCGGTCAGATCGCCGGGCACGTTCAGTGACTGGCCGTTGATACGGACAGCTTCGATCGTCACCGTTTCGCCGCCGTCACCTGAACCGGCATTAAAGCGGAATCGCAGTGAACCGGGGAAATTGCCGTTGTAATCAATTGTAAAGACCAGAATGTCGGAGCCAACACCGGTCTGCGCCGTAATCATGGCAGAGGACACCGTCGTATTCCCAATACGAATCTCCAGCAGGGGCGCCGCCCCGCCAATCATGTCCACGCTGGCTTCTACCGTTAAAAAAAAGCGACTCACGTCCGTTCCCCTTGCACTGGCCTGTCCGGCACCGTTAACGCCCCGTTAAAAATGCCTTATTTTATTTTACCAAAGCGGTACTCCCAATAGCTTAATTATTGATAAAATTTGATGTTTTTTGCAGGATCCCCGGTACTGACCCCTGAGACTTATATTTAAAAAAACGTTTAAAATCATTTATTTTATCGATTGCTGTGATATACAGGGCGCATTGACTGTGAAAAGAATGCCTATGATCCGCGATATCGACATTGATCTTCTGCGTGCGTTTCTGACCATTTACGAGGCTGGAAGCTTTTCGCACGCGGCCGACCGGCTAAGCCGGACGCAATCAACAATCAGTCAGCAAATCAAGAAGTTAGAAGAATTGCTTGGCCGGGCTGTCTTTATCCGCAACAACCGGTCTGTTACCCTGACCACAGAGGGCGAAGTCTTACTGCCATATGCCCGCAAGATCGTGGCGATGAACGATGAAATGTTCGGCCGCATATCACAGCCTGATATTTCCGGCACAGTGCGTGTCGGCGCACCTGAGGCCTTCGCCGCCACACATCTGCCGGACGTCCTGGCGCAATTCCTGAAATCGCATCCATCTGTGGGACTTGAAATCCACAGCGATATGTCCGGTCATTTACTTGAAGGCTTTGAAAAAGGCGATTTCGACCTTATTTTGTTCAAGCGTGGCCGCAAAACCAAAACCCATGGCGAACGGGTATGGCACGAAAGCCTGGTCTGGGTCGGCGCGGACAAACAAACATTCCGGCCCGGTGATACGGTGCCGATGGTTTTGCCGCCTTTACCTTGTGTATATCGTGAAAAAATGATTGATGGTCTGGAACAGCATAAATTGAAATGGAACGCAATTTTCACAACATCCAATATGGCCGGGCGAATCGCCGCGGCCCGCGCGGGTTTGGGCTACACAGCCATACCCAAAGAAATGCTGCCCCAGCAGCCCGGCCTGTTTGCCGTCAGCGAGAGCGCCGGTCTGCCGAAGCTGGAAGCAATTGAAATTGCTATGTTAACAAATGAACAGATTATGAGCGATGCGGCGCGGCGTCTGGCTGAGCATATCGTATTCGCACTTGAAAGTGACCCGTCACCAGGAAAGGCAGCATAAAGTAATGATTCAGGCGATCAAAGATTTTTTCCATATGAAATCGGCCCCGGGCATATTGCTCTGTATCGCGGCTGTTCTGGCCATGGTCATGCAGAACTCGCCGCTACAGGATTTCTACGCCCTGTTCAAGAATACGCCCGTGATCGTGCAAGTCGGCGCCTTTATCATCGATAAGCCATTGTTATTGTGGATCAATGATGGCCTTATGGCAATTTTCTTCCTGCTGATCGGGCTCGAAATCAAACGTGAAATGCTGGAAGGGCACTTATCAAAGCGTGACCAGGTGATCCTGCCGGCCGTGGCCGCGCTCGGCGGTCTGGCGCTGCCGGCGATTATATATGCCTATATCAACTGGCATGACCCGGAAACCATAAAAGGATGGGCGATTCCGTCAGCGACTGATATCGCCTTTGCACTCGGCGTCATGACACTGCTCGGCAACCGGGTGCCGCCGTCCCTGAAAGTCTGCCTGGTCGCTATCGCCATTATCGACGACCTCGCCGCGATTATCATTATCGCGCTGTTTTATACGGCGGAAACCTCCCTGATGTCACTCGGTCTGGCCGGTGTCGGCCTGACAGTCGCCTTTATTATGAACCGGCGCGGCGTTACCCGTCTCGGCCCTTATGTCGTGCTCGGCCTGTTTATCTGGGCCTGTGTCCTGAAATCCGGCGTGCACGCGACACTGGCCGGGGTCGCGCTCGGGCTGCTGATCCCGCTGCGCGCGAAAAACGAGCGGGGTAAATCGCCGCTGAAAGTCATGGAACACGCCCTGCATCCGTGGGTGTCCTTTATGGTTCTGCCAGTTTTTGCCTTCGCGAATGCCGGCGTCTCGCTGATCGGCCTGACGCTCGACACCTTTTTGCAGCCGATCACCCTTGGCATTATGCTCGGCCTGTTCTTCGGTAAGCAGATCGGCGTGATGGCATTAACCTATCTGGCTGTAACACTCAAACTGTGCCGCCTGCCCAGAGGCGTTAGCTGGATGCAGTTTTACGGCATGGCGCTGTTAACCGGCATCGGTTTTACCATGAGCCTGTTTATAGGCACGCTGGCCTTTACGGATGTTACCCATGCGGCTGCCGTCCGTCTCGGCGTGCTTAGCGGTTCGTTCCTGTCGGCAATCGCGGGGATTACGGTCCTGATGATGTGCCACAAAAAACGAAGCGAAGCGTCTCGATTGCAGGCAGCCGGCAGTTAGCAGCACCATGAACCGTGAAAACGCAGTCTGATGGTACGCCCTGACCCGCTTGAACGCCTCAAAGCGTCACGCCGCCTCATTGCCGGCTATATCGAGACGCCACGCTTTATCGGCTTTATCACAGCGCTGATCCTGATCAACGCCGTCACGCTTGGCATGGAAACAGATGCCGGGATCATGGCGGCACACGGCCAAACGCTCTACCTGATTGATAAGCTCATCCTGATTGTTTTCACAATCGAACTGGCGCTCAAATTCTATGCCTACCGTTTCGCCTTTTTCCGTTCCGGCTGGAATGTTTTCGACCTGATCATCGTCGCGATTGCCTGGGTGCCGGCGAACGGCGCATTCGCGATCCTGCGCGCCTTGCGGATTCTCAGAATTCTGCGCCTGATCTCGGTAGTCCCGCAAATGCGCCGGGTCATCAGCGCCATTGGCCATTCGATCCCCGGCATGACGGCTGTGATCGGCGTGTTATGCCTGCTCTTTTACGTCTCGGCGGTGCTGGCCACCAAACTGTTCGGCCATCATCACGACCCGCAAATGCAGGAATGGTTCGGTTCGATCGGCGCCTCGGCCTATACGCTGTTCCAGATTATGACGCTGGAAAGCTGGTCGATGGGAATCGTGCGGCCAACAATGGAGATATTTCCCTGGGCGTGGATCTTTTTCGTCCCGTTCATTATCGTCACCAGCTTCGCCGTGCTGAACCTGTTTATCGGGATTATTGTCGATGCGATGCAAACCGCGCAAAAAGACAGGCAAAAGAGCCGGCACGGGGATGAAGCGCAAGCAAAAAGCCATGTTCCACAGAACGAAATACAGGCCCTGCATGAGCGGTTCGACAGTCTGCAACGCGATCTTGCGGCGCTGCAGGCCGCGCTTGAGAAAAGAACCACCGGCCGCTCCCGCCATTAAACCGGCCCTTATTTTCGATATTACAGGCCCTGGCATTATGTTATTGACTTCTGGAATATCGCTGTCGTAACCTACGGCAGTTTTTTTTACGTATTTACAGCACGGGGATAAAAAATATGTCGAACGCACCGTCAAAAGAAAACAAAGAAAACAACGTCACATATCTCGCAGATTATCAGCCGCCCGATTACTGGGTCCGGCATGTCGAACTTGAATTTGATATCCGCGACGGCGAAACGTTTGTAAAAGCGCGCCTGCATGTCGAGCGCAACGGCACACACGACAGGCCGCTGGTCCTGGATGGCGAGCAAATGGAGCTTCTGGACGTCAAACTCGACGGTGATGAACTGGCCCCCGGCGAAAACCTGGCCGAAGGTTATGTCGTCGATGACAAATCGCTGAGCCTGCAGCCGCCCGCTGACGACATGTTCGTGCTGGAAACAGAGGTCCGGATCGAACCGGAGAAAAACACGTCCCTTAACGGCCTGTATCAATCCGGCGGCACATGGTGCACACAGTGCGAATCTCAAGGGTTTCGCCGCATTACCTATTTTGTTGACCGGCCAGACAACATGGCGACTTTCAAAGTCAAGGTCACGGGCGACACGGACAAAGCGCCGGTACTGCTCTCGAACGGCAACCTGATCGACCAGGGAGAAGCAGGAGACGGCCGTCATTTCACGGTCTGGGAAGACCCGTTCCCGAAGCCGAGCTACCTGTTCGCGCTGGTCGGCGGCGATCTGGACTATATTGAGGATACCTATGAAACGATGAGCGGCCGCACAGTCACGCTGCGTATTTTCGCTGACGCCAAGGACCTTGATAAGCTCGGTCACGCGATGGAATCGCTCAAACAATCGATGAAATGGGACGAGGAAGTCTATGGCCGCGAATATGAACTGGACCTGTTCAACATTGTCGCGGTTGAGGATTTCAACTTTGGCGCGATGGAGAACACATCGCTAAACATCTTTAATACCGCGCTCGCGCTGGCTCATCCCAGAACAGCGACCGACGATAATTTCGAACGCGTACAGCGCGTCATCGCCCACGAATATTTCCACAACTGGACCGGCAACCGCGTCACCTGCCGCGACTGGTTCCAGCTGTGCCTGAAAGAGGGGCTGACCGTCTTCCGTGACCAGGAATTCGGCGGCGATATGGGCGCACGCGCCGTCAAGCGGATCAACGATGTCCGCGGTCTGCGGGCTTCCCAGTTCACGGAAGATGCCGGGCCGATGGCGCACCCGCCGCGCCCGGATCATTTCGTGACGATCAACAATTTCTATACGAGAACCGTGTACAACAAGGGCGCCGAGCTGAACCGCATGCTGCATACCCTGCTCGGCCCGGAAGATTTTCGCAAGGCTTCCGATCTGTATTTCGACCGTTTCGACGGCCAGGCCGTCACGGTCGAAGACTGGGTCCAGTGCATGGAAGACGCCTCCGGCCGCGATCTCAGCCAGTTTATGCTCTGGTACACACAGGCCGGGACACCGACCGTCAAGGCTGACTGGAGCTATGATGAAGACACGCAAGACTTCACCCTGACGCTCCGTCAGGACGTGCCGGAGATTGAGAAGAAATCGGACGGCGCGCCGCGCCATATCCCGGTCAAATTCGGCCTGGTCGGCCCGGATGGCGAAGATATTGTCGATACGGTGCTGGAGCTGACCGAAGAGGAGCAAAGCTTCACCTTTGAAAATGTCCCGCCGGGCAGCGTGCCTTCGATCCTGCGCAATTTCTCAGCCCCGGTGACGCTTGAAGCACCTTACAACAACGAGGAACTGCGTCACCTGATGATCCATGACAGCGACGGCTTTAACCAGTGGGAAGCCGGCAACCGCGTGCTGACCGCGGCGCTGCTGGAACAGATCGACAATTACGAGGCCGGCCGGCCCGTCGCTGTCAGTGACGACGTCATCGGCGCACTGCGCGACGTTCTGGCCCGCACTGATATGGATGACGAGCTGAAAAGCCTGGCGCTAACCCTGCCGAGCTTCCAGGCACTGGCGCCGCAACGCGATGTCATCGACCCGCATGCGATTGCAGAGGTACGGAAAATCTTTACTGAAACGATCGGCATTGAACTGCGTGACGAGCTGCTAGCGGTTTATGAGAAGGCGTATCAGCCTGAAAAGCCTTATGATCTTGAAGATGCCGGCCGCCGGGCGATACAGAACCTGGCGCTGGCCTATCTGGCCCGCGGCGCCGATGCCGATCAACAGGACCTTATCGGATCAGGCCGAATTCTCCTGAATGCTGCCAGACAGTTCTACACCGCCAATAACATGACCGAACAATACGCGGCCTTTAACGTCCTGCTCAATCTCAATGATTTTCCGAAAAAATGGCGTGCGGATATTGTTGAAGCCTTTTACGATGAGTTCAAAAACGATGCGCTGGTGGTTGACAAGTGGGTGGCGGCGCAGGCCATGAGCGGCGCGGGCGATATCCTGGAAACCGTTGCCGCGCTACGCGATCATGAAGCCATGCAGGGCACCGGGGCGAACCAGGAACCCAGCCCGAACCGCCAGAGAGCCCTGTATGCCAGCTTTGCCCTCGGCAACCCCCGCGGATTCCACGCTGAAGACGGCGCGGGCTACAAGTTCTTCGCCGATTTTGTTATCGATGTTGACGGCAAGAATCCGCAAATGGCCGCCCGCATGGTCGCTGCGTTCGAGGATTTCCGCCGTTATAAGCCGGAACTGCAGGCGCTGATGGAAGAACAGCTAAGCCGCATTGCGTCGATAGCAAAGATATCAACCGACCTTGGCGAAAAACTGGAAAATTACCTCGGCCGCGAAGCCTACGCCCGCCTGCGGGCCGGCAACGACAATGCTGCCGCGACAGCAGCAGACCCGGCCGCAGCCACGCCGCGCTAACGCACCGGATACAGGCTGAATTAAACGGTTCATAACTCGCCGCCGCCCCTTGAGTGGCGGCGGGTCTATCCTTACAATGAAGTAAGGATACGTACCGTTTTCATACTCGTTCCGGGCTCAACTCTATGATCATAAACCACCGTACGGCCTGGTTACCGGCCGTCCTTTTGATTATTGGCGTTTTCAGTCTTGCCGCACCGCCGGCACAGGCAGGCGCTCTGCCGCCCTGTCCGGCCGGGCCGGCTGTAATTTTTTCTGATTGCCTGCAGGAAAGCGACACAACCGGCAATCTGGAAATAGACGCCGGCGAAGTGGTCACTTTTTCAGCCGGCAGCCTGGCCGCACCGCTGATCATCGGTCACACGCTGAACGGCCAGGGGGCGATCAGCAAGGGGAGCATCGCCACGGCCGGCAATGGCGGCATCTTTCATCAGACAGCCGATATTGGTAACAGCAGCCCGCTGACCGACATGGATCTCAATGCCGGCGATATCTGGTATCTTTCGAACAATGCCAATATCATCCTTGACCCGCTCGCGACAATCGATCTTGACAGCAGTATCCTCGGTATCGGCCCTGATAGCGCCCTGTCGCTGATTTCTGCCGGTATCCGCGGCAGTGACAACAGTGATATACTGGATTTCCTCAGCGGCGGCGAGTCGCTCGGCACCACCGGCACGATCGGCTATGCCAGCGTTACGGTCAATCTGCGCGGCGGCGATGACCGCTTTATCTACTACCAGTCTGTCGCGGTTAACAATATCGCTGCAGGCGCCATCCAGATGGGTGCCGGCAATGACGTCATGGGCCTGCTGGGCGGCTCTGTCGGCTCTGTCTTTAATGGCAATTTTATCGGCGGTGACGGCAACGATATCCTCGCCTTTTTCAGCGGCAGCAGCGCGATATTCGGCAGTTCGGCCAGCATTTTTAATTTTGGCAATGGCGACGATACGCTCGACTTCGACAGCTATGACGGCACGGCAAACGGTACGGTCATCGCGGATCTGTTCTTTCTCGGCACCGGCAATGATACGATTGAACTGGTCGAAAACGCGACCATTGAGGTCGGTACGCAGTTCGATGCCGGCAGCGGTGATGACCTGATCCGCTTTGAAAGCAGCGGTTATCTCGCTGCGCTTGGCGTCAACCTGACAATGGGCGACGGCAACGATATATTGCGGTTTGACAGTGTCGCCTTTTCTTCAGGCGTCAGCGGCCTTAACCTTGGCGGCGGCAGCCTGGACATGGGCAACGGCGATGACGAGATTATTTTCACCAGTGACACGATCGGGCTTTTTACCGACGGCACGGTTAGTCTGGGTGCCGGGAACGACCGGATCGCCTTTTTTTCCTCCTTCGGTACGCTGACCTTTGACAGCAGCCTGAACTTCGTCAATATCGACGGCGGCGCCGATACCGATATCATTGCCTTTGGCAGCAGCGCCAATGTCATCTTCGGCAGCGCCACCGGCGCGGCCGGCATCGCTAACGTTGAAACCCTCGATTTCGGCAGCGGGACGCTGCGCTATGTCGGTACAATTGACAGCGCGGCCACCCTGATCAATTTCACTTCGGCCGAATTCTGGGAGGCCGGCACGGCAATTGCCGCAACGCTCAACGGTGACGGTGACGATACCACCCTGCTGTTCGCTTCCGGCGCCGCTTTTTCCGGTACGGCCAATCTCGGCGCCGAGAACGATGCGGTCACCTTCAATACCGGTGCGCTGCTGGCCGCCGGCGGCACGATCAACCTGCAAAGCGGCAATGATATGTTCAGCGCCGGCGGCGGCACAACCATCGCCGGCACGGTCGATGGCGGCGGCGATGGTAACGATGCGCTCACCTTCCTGTCCGGCCTGACCACGGTCAGCGGTGATATTCTCGGCTTTGCGTCCGGCCAGCTCCAGGCCGGCGCCACCGTGCATATCCGCGATAATGGCAGCGTCCGGACAGCCCTGTCAGGGACCGGCACGGTCCGTTTCGGTTCGGGCGGCTCGGCGGCCGACACCTACGACCTGTCCGGCACTCTGGATGGCGTGACACTTGAAGTTGCCGGCGATACGCTGGACACGAACGGCTTCGCCCTCGGCCAGACCACGGCACTCGGCGGGCTGTCGATTGCCGACGGCGCGTCGTTGTTCATGAATGACAGTATAGATGCCGGCGGCGGCGTTTTATCCGTCGACGGGACGCTGCGTCTTGCCCCCGGCACACGGCTGACGGCAAACGGCTATGATAACACCGCCGGTGGCGACTTCGTTTTCCAGCTTGATTATGACGGCATGAATACCAATGCCGGGTTCATCGATTTCGGGGCCGGTGCGGTTACGTTCAATTCCTCTGACAGCTTTTCGTTTGTCCTTGCCCCCGGCACGAACCCGCTCGTATCCGACATCATTCTGATCGCCAGCGCGGGCGGCGCCATCAGCGTGCCGGCCAACACCAGCGGCAGCACCATCCTGTATGACTTCATCCTTGGCAATGCCGGCGCAAACGAGCTGCAACTGGAAATTCAAAGCACCAACACGATTGCCGGCCTGACCGGCGGCGACGAGAATAACGAAACACTGGCCACTGTGCTGCTCGAGGACCTCCTCAATTCAACCGACAGCGGCATTAACGATCTGCAGGCCGCCCTATTCGGCGCCGCGGATGAAGCGGCATTTAACACCATACTGGAAGAGACGCGGCCGATCGTTCATGGCGGCGAGGTTGCAGGCATTCGCACGATGAACCGCCAGACCTTCGGCCTGATCAACCAGCGTCTGGCCCTGCTGCGGAACGACACCAGCGGCCAGACCGGAATCAACACCGGCAACCTTGCCGAGGAACTGGAAGTCTGGTGGCAGTTTTACGGCGTCGCCGCCAACCAGGATGCGCGCGATAATGTTAGCGGCTTTGAATCGGCCACGTTCGGCCTGGCGACCGGCGTGGACAAGGAGCTGTTTGACGACGCCTTTTTCGGACTGAGCTTTAGCTGGGGCGATACGACAATCGATTCTGACGGCGCGGGCGACTCCGATATTAATGTCGATAGCTACCAGCTCAGCCTGTATGGCGATTACGATTTCGGCCGTGCCTATGCCAACATGATGGCGTCTTATACCTATAACGATATCAGCACCGCGAAGGAATCAGTCGCCGGACGGCGCACCGGGCAATATCACGCCAATCATTTCGCGCTGCGCGGCGAACTCGGCTACACGTTCATGGCCGGCAAAACCCGCCTGATCCCCAAGCTGATCGGCCAGTACCATTATTTCAGCCCTGAATCCTATACCGAGGACGGGCCGGGCGCACAGATTATCACCGGCGACAGCCTGAAAATTTTTGAAGTCGGCGGCGGGCTGGACCTGCAATGGTTGCTCGGCAACGATGATCACGGTTATTTCGTGCCCAAAATGAGCCTGGGCTACCGCTATGACCTCGCCGACGAACCGGTGCTGGCGACAACGCAATTCGCCGCCGGTGGCCCGGTATTCGAAATAGAAGGCTTCGATCCGGCCGAACAGACATTTGATCTTGGCCTCGGCCTGACCTATTTCAGCCGCGAGTCATGGGAACTGCTGTTCAATTACGATTTCGAATATAAAGCGGACTATATGTCTCATGCCGGTATGGTCCGCGCCGCTTATAAATTCGTACCGTAACAGGCTTCCCCTTTACCGCAAAATCGGTTAAAAACAAGCCGTTATGAGCAAGCCTGCCGCCGCACCTGTAAACAACGCGGAGCCGTCTCCCCTGCGGCCCGGCTACGCCATGGTGGCCGGCATAGCCTCGATCACGGTGGTCACGATCCTGATCGTTATTAAAACCGCTGCCTACTGGCACAGCGGCTCGGTCAGTGTGCTGGCTTCGCTGGTCGACTCGCTGATGGATGCCGCCGTCTCCTTCATCAACTTTATGGCCATCCGCTATTCCCTGAAACCCGCCGATCACGATCACCGTTACGGCCACGGCAAGATCGAGGGGCTGGCCGCGCTGTTCCAGGCGGCCTTTATCGCCGGGGCCGGCGTCTTCCTGCTGTTTGAAGCATTACGCCGCGTGACCCGGCCGGAGGTCGTGGCACCCGACATGCTGGTCATCGGCGTCATGGTCACTTCGGTCGTCCTGTCGCTGGTCCTGGTGCTGATCCAGAAATTCACGCTGAAATACGCGCCGTCGCTGGCGGTAGAGGCCGACCAGGCCCATTATTCCGGCGATATCGCGATTAACCTTGGCGTCATAGCCGTGCTCGGCGCCCTTTATTATGGCGGGCCGGTCTGGCTCGATCCGCTGTTCGCGGTCGCCGTGGTGCTGTATCTCGGCTTCATCGCCCGGCAAATCGCGCTCAAAGGCGTTGATATGCTGCTCGACCGCGAGTTACAGGATGACAGCCGTGAGAAGATCCTCGATATCATTTACCGTCACCCGGCGGTGCGCGGCGTCCACGATCTGCGGACCCGCAAATCGGGCATGGAAATCTATGTCGCATTCGATCTGGAGCTTGATCCCGACAAGAGCCTGCGCGAAGCGCACGCCGTCGCCAACGAGATTGAACTGCAGATACTCGCTGTCCTGCCCAACGCCCAGATTATGATCCATAAAGACCCGGCCGGCGTACCGCATACTGACAGCCGCCATCCGCGCTCCGGGGTGCATGACTGATTACGGTGCAGGCGCCGCAGCACCCGGAACCGGCGCATCTGATGCCTCCGGTTCATAACCGCCCTCGATCAGGCGGTCCTGCGCATCCTCCGGCAGAGTATCAAAGAACCGCGCCTGCAAGGCTGGGCTCATCGCCGGGAAAACCTCTTCCTGGATATCCGGCGGCAGGGTCGGGAACATCATCTGTTGCAGCTCCGGCGGATTAGTCAGGAACATATCCTGTATGCTCATGATCTGACAGCCCTGTCCCGGCGGGGCATCGTAAACGGCTGTCATAACCGTCAGAGTCACACCCGTTACCGCCTCGAAATCATTGGCCATCTGCGTAAAATGATAATCACGCGCCTGCGCCCTCGTGCTCAGCGGCGAGGCCGGATCTTCCGGTGCCGGTTCAGTAAACGTTTTATCCCGTGCACTTTCATATGCCTCAATTGCCGGGACAAGATCAAGGCTGATCCGACCATCCGGACCGGCCAAAGACTGCAGATCAGCCAAGCTGAATGCCACTTCGGTTTTGACCTCCTTACCGCCATCGGCGGAGCAGAGCGAAAATGAATCTGCAAGGCCCGGATGCCCGATAAAAACCAGCGTTTCGTCTTCGGGAGTCGCCGTATCACTGGTGCTGGCGAACACTTCGGCGCCCGCCGGCACAGTGCCGCGGAGACTCTCTAACAACTCATCCGTCGTGGCGACTTCCTGCGCTTGCGCAGTTTGTCCGGCGGCCAGCGCCGCAACCAAAGCCGTTACAGCCAAGAGGCTTTTATTCATGACTCATCTCCCTTACTGTCAATATAATTACGAAATCACTGTCCTTTTTATAGACATAAGGGCGGGAGTCAATACTTTATGGCAAAAACAATCCTGACTGATATTGGCGGCACGCATATCCGGCTGGCGGTGATGGGACCTGACGGCCCGGCGGAATGCGCCAGGTACCCGGTCACGGACTTCCCGGATCTCGTCAGCGCCCTGTCAGCCTATAGCCCCGGCAAAACCGGGCGGCTCTATATCGCCACCGCCGCCTGGCCGCATGATGACGGCAACTGGCGTTTCGCCCGCCCCGGCCGCTGGGTGATTGCCCCGGACGCACTGGCGGCAGCGGGCTGGGATCTTGCCTATATCGGCAATGACTTCGCCGCTTCGGCACTGGGTGCCGTCACGCAGGACCAGGATGCTCTACATACGATCCGACCTGCCGCAGAAGCGCAGACACTCCGGGAACGCTGCGCCGTCCTCGGCGCCGGAACCGGGCTGGGGCTGGCCTACGTGCAGAACGGCACGGTGCATGAGACTTATGGCGGCCATATGGATATCCCGCAGCGCACCGAAGAACAGCACATGATAATCCGGCTGGTCCGCCGCCTCAAAGACAATGACCGCCCGGTATGCGCCGAGGATGCCATCAGCGGCCCCGGCCTCATGCTGCTCTATCGCGCCGCCTGCCTTATGCATGGCACACAGGCCGTATGCGAAACACCGGACGGCATGTTTGACACCCCCGGCGATCCCGCCGCAGCGCAGGCCCTACGGCTGTTCCATGAGTTGCTCGGCCTGTTCGCGCACAACGCCGTGCTTTACGGCCACGCGTTCGGCAGCCTGTATATTGACGGCGGGATTGCCCACAAACTGGCCGCGGCCGGTCTTTTTGACACGTCGGCCTTCCTTGCCGCCTTTACCGGGGATCCCTTACCCCTGGTGAAAGACCGGCTGGGCACTGTGCCGGTCTATATTGTCACCGACCCGTATATCGCGCTGCGCGGACTGGCGCGAAAGGCTGAACATGGCGCATAAGGCTTACCTGACCATTGATGACTCTCCTTCACCGGATACGGATGCGCTGGTCGATTTCCTGAGCCGTCACGATATTACGGCGCTGCTGTTTTGCCGTGGCGGCCTGTTGGAGGAACACCCGGCCCCGGTCGTGCGGGCGATTGAACACGGCCTGATCATCGGCAACCATAATTTCTCGCACCGCCCGGCCGGCGATCTCGGCGTTGCGCAAACGATCGCCGAAATCGAACAGACCGAAACGCTGATCGACGCCGCTTACCGGCAAGCCGGCAAATCGCGGCCGGGCCGTTATTTCCGCTTCCCTTATATCGACCGCGGCAACGGTGACCGGCTGGAGCGGCGCTTCGGCGAAATCACCGCCGCGCCGGACAAGGCCCTGCCCGCAGATGAGAACGTGCAGGCGTTGCAGGATTACCTGCAGCGCGAAGGCTTCACCCAGCCGTTTGCCGGTGTTACCCACCCGCTCTATCAGAATGCGGACATTGCCGCCGCCGCTGACTGCCTGTTCACCTATTCGGCGTGTGACTGGATGCTGACTGAGCGTCACCACGGACAGTGGAACTACCGCACGATCGGCGACCTGACACGCAAAATCGACGACGACCCGCATCTATGCCGCGAAACGGGACCGCAAATCGCCCTGTTCCATGATCAGGGCGGACTTCTGCAGGTTGTTGTTGCATTAATCCGCCATATGACCGATAAAGGCTTTTCGTTCCTGCCATTTACGGGAAACAGCGCGGAGGAGTAAACAGGCGTGAAAAATTATCATAATTACTATCTTGTCGTGATTGCCGATTATAATGACGATGACGCACACGGTATCGTACATGATAACCTTTATTACTGGTTCACCGAGCAGGATCTCGGCATCCTCGATTACGACCGGGTTGATGTCCGCCCGTTCAACACCGCCCAGACCGGCTATATGCTGGCGCGGCGAGCGCTAAACCCGCTCTCGCCCTCGGGCCGGCAGGTCTTTTTCGTCAATACCGCCCCGCGCATGGACGATACCCAAAAGCGCCGCACCAACGAAGGCGAGGGCTTCGTTATGGCCAAACTGAATAACGGCAAGAAGATCTTTGCCGTCAATAGCGGGTACAGCCTGTCATATGTCAAACCGGCAATTGAAAAGCTTTACAAGCTGAATGTGCCGGACAATGTCACCGATATGCCGATCCTGATCGAGGCGCTGCAAAGCAGCAGCAATATCGGCGCCGGGCAGTTCCGCTCCGGCTATGTTTACCCGATCGTGACCGCGAAGGTCCTGTCCGGGGCGAACGAGGGCTTAAGCCCGCAATTCGACTCGTTGATCGGCGAAGAACTGGACACCAGTGTCATCCCGGATGTTCCCGATAATATCGTCGTTTTCCGCGATGGGTACACCAACCTTAAAACCTCGATCCGGCCGGACGAACTGAAAGACCACTTTAACAGCTTTGCCGTCATCGAATGCCAGGGTGTCGAGATCATCGCCCATATCGCCGACGGCATGTTCAATATCCCGCTGCATCATTTCAGCCTGGCGCCGGGCAGCACGATCCTTGATTACGGGCACGGCAGCGGCGATACCCGCCAGTTTGTCGAAGTGGCGCTGCGCGGTGGTCACGCCGCCAAGGCTTTCGCGCGCCAGATCAGCAACGGCGAGCGCTTTTACCCGGTCGAAGGCGATCCGATTTCATGGCGTCCGGCCACCGATGAGGATTTTGAGCGGCTCGGTTACGGCAAGGATGGCACGCCGCCGGCGTCAGTGCTGGAATCAGCACTGAAGATCTAGGCCTGCGTGAGAAGAGCGTAAGGCGCACCGCTTGAAAAAGCGCCGCCGATCATGTAAATCATGGTATTATTCAAACAGGATGCGGGTGTAGCTTAGTGGTAAAGCTCCAGCCTTCCAAGCTGGCTACGAGGGTTCGATTCCCTTCACCCGCTCCACATTGCCTCTCCGCGTCGCTCCGCACGACAGAGTCTGAACATCCGGCCGCTGGCAGATGCCAATATAATCGCGGAATGAGCCGTATCGCGCTGGTTGCGCACTAACCAAAAGCTTTAAGAGGTACGGCAACTGCGGCAGACACCGTGCAACTCGGCGCTCCAGTGCGCAAGATGAAAGCCGCTGGCGCTGACCTTCTTTTCAAGATCGGCCGGGACATGGCATAGATGCACTTCCTCGACCCGGCCGCACAAATCGCACACCGTGAATTGCGAGCCCTGATGGGCATGCCCGGCATGGCAGGTCACGAAAGCATTCAGGCTTTCAATCCTGTGAATAAAGGCATGTTGCTGCAAAAATTCCAGCGCGCGGTAAACCGTGGTCGGCTTCGGGTTATCATAGCTCTTGCCCAGTTCGGCCAGGATATCATAAGCGCCGATCGGCCGGGCCGCAGTGGCAATAATCTCCAGCACTTTCTGGCGCTGCGCCGTAAAGCGCAAGCCTTCCTGCCGGCAATAAGCGGCGGCATGATCGATAATCCCTTTGATTTCGCGGGCGGTCCTCATCTTATCAGCTTACCACATCATGCCGCCCGCGCCATCATATGGCGGCTTTTGCGGGCCATCATACCGCCATCCAGCGAAAAGGCCTGATAGCCGCGGCTTTGCAGGTAGGCCGCATGACGTGCCGTCTTCTCGCCCACCGCACAGACCAGCAGGACCGGCCTGTCCTGCGGGAACGGCGCCGCGCCGTCAATCAGCTTTTCGAACATTTCAACCGGGATATTGAGCGCACCGTCAATATGATCCATCTGGTAGGCGAACGGCGCCCGGATATCAACAACCAGCGGATCGTGATCGCTGATCCACGCCTGTAAATCCGCAGCCTGCACCCGCGGCGCGGCGACGGCATGTTCGTCGTCGAAATGAAACAGTGAGTCCGGCTTGGCCGGCTCGCCGAACAGCTCCGGCATCCGTTCCGCGATATAAGACATGTACCATTCGACCCGGTCGCACACGATAAAGACGGCGCTCTTGCGCTCTGTCAGTTCATCATCGATCTCTTTCAGGTAATTGACCGCCCCTTGGAAATTCGCGCCCGCCGACGGGCCGCACAATAACCCAAGACGGCGGTTCAGCGTCATCATCCCTGCGAGCGCCTGCTTTTCATCAATCACGAAATGCTGTTCATACTGCCCTTCATTATACAGGCCGGACTCCCACATCTGATCGAGCGAGCGGATACCCGGCACCATATGGCCGCTTTTGGTAATCAGGGCAATCGCCTTGAAATCTCTGTGCCCCTTCTTGAACGCCCGGATCATGCCCAGCGTCGAGCCGGTCGTGCCCAGACCGCCGATCAGGTAATCAACCCTCCCGAGATCATCAAGGATCTCCCGCGCCGTCGTTGTCTCGTGGACTTGAGGGTTTTTCTCGTTCGTGAACTGCGAGGTGAAGTAGACCTTGCCGCCGGATTCGCGCACCGCCTTTTCGATCAGGAATTGCGGGTCGTTCGGGTCACTCGGGTCGAAGCAGTCGCTGGCCGCGGCAAATTCTTCAATGTCCGCCCCCAGCATCTGCAGCACATCGCGGCCTTCCTTGACTTTCATCAGGGCGCTGACCTGCTTGAACGGAATGCCGTGCATACCGGCAATCGCCGCAATCGCCTTGGCGGTATTGCCGCTGGAATTCTCAAAGATCGTCTGGCCCTTGTCCTTGATCTTCGCCAGATCGTCCTTGAGCATCGCCCAGGCCACCCGGTCCTTGACCGAACCGAACGGATTCATCAGTTCGAGCTTGCCGTAAAGATCGACATTCTTCAGCCCCGTGACAGCCGCCGGGATCTTCAGTAGCGGCGTATCGCCGATCAGGTCTGTCATGCTTTCGATGATCATAGTCTATACTCCTTACAATAACGCTTTACAATAACGCCGGGCGATACTGCGCATCGGTAAACCAGCGGAACCGTTCATCGTCCCGGATCACCGCCACCTTGTCAGCCACTTTCTGATACAGCGTTTCGGATTCGACAAAATCCATGATATAGGCCGCCGTATTGATAAAGGCGACCAGGTCCCCGGCCTGCGGCACAAGGTCCGGAAATGTCTTGTTATAGGTAATCATGTCATAGGACAGGCACAGATTTCCGACATAATAAACGCCGTCCCCGCACGGTTTACAAGCCGCCGGATCACGGTGGATCACCACCGGGTCGGTCAGTAATTTCTGATGCGTTGAATGCATATTGGAACGGTTCATGCCCAGCCCGACCAGCGTTTCGCCATGCGCCGACGGCTTGACGAAATTCACCTGCCCCAGCGTGATGCCGGCCTGGTCCAGCAAGGACCGGCCCGGCTCGATATACAGTTCCAGCAGGCAATCAGAGATCATTTGCGCCGCGCTCATATGACCAAAAACGGCCAGTTTTGTATTCATCAGCGCATCAAACTCGGCCGCGCCGCAGGACGGGCGCGCATGATCCATAAAGGCCGGCGCGCCTTTAATCACCCCGCCCTCGTTACGGAAGCCCAGCCCGCCATTATTCCAGGTCAGAGACCGTCCGTCATAATGGCGGAGCGAGTCCTTGATCTCATCAACATAGGCCAGCCATTCCTCGCGGCTGTCGGCATACTGGATTTCAAAACCGCCGCCAATGTTCAGGCCTTTCGGCGTCAGGCCGCGCTTTTGCGCGGCGAGCGTCAGTTCAAGCACGTTTTCCAGCGCAATCGCTTTTTGCTCCGGCGCCATCGCCACAAAGTGATAGGAAAAGCCCTGGAAATCGAAGTCATCACGGTGCGCCTCAAGAAAGGCAAAAATCGCCGCCGCCTCGTCGACATGAATACCGAACGTGCTATCCTGCGGCGTAAATTTCAGCCGCGGCGAGTAAAACCCGGTGACCCGCACAAACAACCGGGTCTTTTCCGTTTTTCCCAGCCGACGGCGCAACGCGGCAATCTGGTGCAGCTCGTCGAAATTATCGGCGTTCAGCGTCACATCCTGCTGCAGCGCCAGGGCAATATAGGCCGCATTTTTCGGCCCTGTGCACTCGATCCGCGCCGGGTGAAAACCGCATGACAGCGCCGTTTGCAGCGCTTTTTCCGAGGAGACGTCAACCCCGACATCCTCCAAAGCCGCCTGCCGGACCACGGCCAGCGATTTGTTCGGCTTGGTTGTAAAGTAAATCCGTCCGCCCAGATGATGCTTTGCGTACACCGCCCGGAACGCGGCGATATTCTCCGCCACGATCTGCGGAAACATGATATTGAGCGGTGAACCAAACGCTTCGGCCAGATCAAACAGCTGCGCCTGCCCGGCAAGGAAACCGCGCACATCGTCATGAATGCGCGGCCGCAGCGACAAAGGCTTGCGCTCTGCCGCCGGCGCCGTGTTTTGATTGACAGCCAGAAGGTTATTTTTCATTATACACTCCGAAGCCGCAAACGTTACAATGTTACATTAAAAAAGTAAAGCCCCTGTCGTCATGCCTACCGCTGCGATCATCGGCGCCGGTCATAACGGCCTTGTCGCCGCCTGCTATCTGGCGCAGGCGGGTTACGACGTGACGATCTACGAAAAATCCGCGCAAACCGGCGGTTTATGCGTTAACGAAGAATTATGGCCCGGCTACACGGTGTCTGTCTGGGCCAACTGGTCCGGCATGTTCATGCCGCAGATTGCCAGCGATCTCGGCCTGACCCTGCCGGATATCCTCGATACCGGCGAGGCCATTCTGACGGCTGAAGACGGTTGCGTTGCCGGTGATACAATTTATATCGACGGGGTCACGGCAGAAGACCGCGCCGGGCTGGCCGCGCTCGATAAAGATTTCGACACGCTCGCCGCCGCGCTGGCGGACCAGTTTCTTAGTCCCGCCCCGACCAAAAAGGCGTTCCTGCAACAAGCCGATAAAGCCGGATTGTCACGCCCGGCGCAGGATCTGGCCGGCGGCGCGTTTGGCGCGCTTGCGCAGGAATACATTCCGCACAGGGAACTGGCAACAGCAATCGGCTATGAAAGCTTCACCCACCCGCTTCATCCCGGCTCCGCCTACGGCCATATTCACATGCGGGTCCCCGGCGCCTGGGGCGCGGACTGGGGCATGATCAAAGGAGGCATGGGCGCGCTGAGCGCAGAACTGGCAAAGCGGGCGCGGACGCTGGGTGTTAACATCGTCACAAGCTGCGGCGTGCAGGCGATCATTCATGACGACAGGACTGTGAGTACTCTCACTCTTGAGAATGGTGAAAACGTGCAGGCCGATCTTTATTTGTGCGGCACTGATTACCCGGTGCTGCAGCATTTGTTAGGCCGCCCCGCACAAACGGACCTGCGCGATCACAAATACGGTAACGCCAATATCCATGTCAAACTCGCGCGCCTGCCGCGCTTTCCCGCGCTTGAGAGTAACGGCCTGGCCGTTCCGCCGACCCTGACTCTCGTGCCGTCATGGGACGAATTGCAGAAAGGCTATGCACAATACAGGGCCGGTGATAATATCGATCATCCCGTTATTTCACTCGGCATTCCCAGTCTCGCCGACCCGGACCGCGCTCCGCCGGACCGTCATTTCATGTGCATCCACCCCGATCACGCGCCGCTGACATGGCAGGACGGACCATGGCATGATGAGGCCCGCCGCGCCTATATCGATCATATCCTCGGCGAAGTCGCCCGCTACGCACCGGATATCCGGGACTGTATCGAGGACGCGCGGCTCTTTTGCGCCGCCGACCTGCAGGCGCGGTACGGCGCGGCCAGCGGCCATTGTTTCCACGGCGATTTAAGCTGGCCGTTCGCGCTTGAGGACCGCCTGCCGGGTTACGGGGCCGGACCGCAAACCGACCTGACCAACCTGTATTTATGCGGCGGCGCCTGCGCGCCCGGCGGTACCGTCACCGGCGCGCCCGGCTACCGGGCGGCGCAGGCTATTTTGAACAGGGGTGCCATTCATGCATGATGAGTATGCCCGCATCGCCGCCAGCCCGATGGACTCGTATTTCCCTGATGTGCTCGATTTTATCCTGCCGCGCATTGATCATGGCCGGATCTGCGATCTGGGCGCGCACGCGCTCGGCCATTACTGGGCGGCCGGCTATATCGAGCGGGTGAACAGCTATAGCTGCTATGATCTAAGCGCCGAGGCGCTGGCGATTTTCCGCGCCACGATCGATGAGATCGCGCAGAACCCCGGCTATCTGCGCCGCACGATGCCGGACCTGCTCGATTATCTCTATGATAACGCCCTGATTACCGCGCCGGAAAGCAGCATCGAACAACAGCTAGTCGCCAAGCTCGGCCGGGTCACGCCATTTAACTTCCTGACCGATACGCCGGAGCGGTCCTATGATATTGTGCTGGCGATGGAATCGCTGGCCGTCGTCGACCGGTTTACAGACCTCGTCCACGCGATGAAAACCGCGCACGGCTTTCTGGAGCCGGGCGGTTTATTACTGGCAATTTTCGGTCATTACGAACGCGAAACAGACGACATCAAAGCCATGCAGGCGCACAAAATATCCGGGTCGTTAAACCCGGATATAACGATGTTTGTTCGTGCACTGGGAGAGGCCGGTTTTATGATCGAGGACACTCGCCAGGTGCCGGTTGACTATCCCGGCTATCTTTACAGCGGCATGTGCGCCGCCCGGCGGGCCTGATACCCGCCGCTCTTTACGCCGCCTGCCGGGCCTGTTCGGCGACGGCAAACAGATCCTCGTAGGAAAATTCAGGATCATGCTGCGCCATCAGGTCAGCCCCATGCAACACATCGGCCCAGCTTTCCGCCGCCTGCCTGTGGAACTGCAGGCCGACCTGCTGGTATTTCCGCCAGTCGCGCTCAAGCGTTGCCGCCGTCGCAAGAATCGCATCAATTACGGCGCGGTTTTCCGCCTCCAGCGCCTCAACCGGCGCAAAGATTCCCTTTTCGAGGTTCCGGACATACTCCGACTTGCCGAAACAGCCGATC
Source organism: uncultured Micavibrio sp. (assembly GCA_964445195.1). Lineage (GTDB taxonomy): Bacteria > Pseudomonadota > Alphaproteobacteria > Micavibrionales > Micavibrionaceae > UM-FILTER-47-13. The sequence goes on from CAYUKA010000006.1 coordinate 40,517, forward strand.
AGCGCATCGCCGACACGCTCGCGGATGAACGCCTCGTCGGCTTCGTTTTCAACCTTGTTGCCGACAACGAATAATTTCGTGCCGAACGGCGCAGCATATTTGCGGCACTGCTCGTACACGCCGGTTGATTTCAGGGTCGGCTCCACGACGATAAACGCCGCATCAAAACGCGAGCCCAGCCCCGAAGAAGCGAACGGGTCAGCACCAGCGCACATATCGCCGATCATCATCTGGTCCGGCCGGTCGAGAAAATGATTGAGGAAGATACCGAATACGCCGGTAAATTTGTGAAAACAGGTTGTGCCGATTTCCGCTTCCTCATGGCTGCCAACCGCCATAAAACGCACGCCGTCCTTTTCGATCTGGTAATAATCGTAAACGGGAGACGGGCGGTTGAACCAGATAAAGCCGCTGCCGCGCCCGGCCGGTGTCGACTCGGTCAGGTGATCCACCGACAGGATACGCGGGTTCTCACCGCGCACCGTCTCAAACAGCAGGGCCGGGTCCATGCCGAGTTTCGGCTGGGCCGCCAGAACTTCCGGATCAAAACCGAGCGCCTCGCCCAGATGCTGGTTGATATCACCGTCCACCACCAGTACCGGCTGTCGCCGCGCCGCCACTGTCCGGGCCGTCAGTGACGCCAGCGTTGATTTACCGCTGCCGCCCTTACCGCAAAAGGCTATTCTCATAGGTATCTCCTTTGTAATATTTCACTGGTTATACTGTTATAATGTTACAGCTTCAAGTCCTCTGTCACAGCACGCCAGACAGTATCCGGATCCGGGTCTGTGCGGCAGATATCGGCCTCGGTCATAAACGGCGCCATATGGTGATGATCATGATCGTGCTGGTGATCATGATGACCGCCATGGCCATGATCATGGCCCGGCATTGTATGAATGCCGAACGCCACCACCAGCGCCACCGCCGCCGAACCGATCAGTTTCGGCACCGACGCGGCCTGCCCGCGCCAGCGATCCATCAGATATGTCGCCCCGGCGGCAATCAACGGGCTGGTGACAAACATCGCCGCCATCAGGAACTGGCCCGACAGGCTGGCGCCCAGCGCGCCCGCCGCCAGCGGCAGCGCCACGCACCCGACATGTGAAAGCGCCGCGCCCCCGGCACCGTCGCGCACGCATTTACAGCCTTCCCAGAAGGCCGGAGTCAGTAAAGCCATCTGATGCTCTCCTATGCCGGCTGTTGTGCTGGTGGCTGCTGCGCCTTGCGCCCCAAAGCGCCCTCGCACATGATACAGTCGCTCGGCCCCTCAAGGCCGCGCCCATGATCAAGATCGTCCTGCGCGGTCTGGAAAATATAGGCAACCGAAGCTTTAAAAGCCTCCTCCAGCGCCTCTGTCACACCGGGCCGGGCCAGAAAGATCCCGGCCGCGCTGCGCACCCCTTCCAGCAGCGGGATGTGCCGCCGGTCGGCTTCCGCCACGCTCAGATCATTTTCAAGCGCTAACAGATCTTCCGCATCAATCAGCGTCAGCGGCCCGCTGGCGAAAGAGCGCTGATCATCATCATAGCCCTTGACCAGATAAACGACAGCCGCATCCAGAAACGGACCGTTCTCGCGCGGGTTGGGCGACGCGCAGCAGGTTTTTTTGTAGCCGTCTTTGGTAATATTGTCGGTGATGTTCAAACCCTCTTTGCTCAGGTCGCAAAAACCGGCAGTTTCATCAAGCGCCCGCCGCAGCGTTTCGACACTGCGCGCCAGCGCCGCTTCAACCTCCGGCATCGGCCGTTCAAGCCCGGAGCGGGCAAACGCCGCCTGCGTTTCCGGTGTCAGGATTTCCGCCGGGTTAAAACCGTCGATCTGGAAAAGCTCCGGCATTTGCCAGCGGGTTTGCTCAACGCGGAACATGGCCATTGCCGTTAAGCCCACGGCGTATTTCGCCACATCAAAGTCCCCGGTTACCGGGTCGGTTGCGGCCATCTTGACCGCATGTTTGTGCCATCTGCACATAAGCCAGTCTCCTTCAAAATCAGGATGGAAAAATCGTGAAGTCCAAAAATGGGTGATTATGAAGAAAAGACCGGCGGACCCTGCGCAAACCATGGCTTGCGCTCATACTGTGCCGGCGCCGGCGCGACAAGGCGGCCGGGCAGGCTGATCGCCGCAAAGACCAGCGGCAGAACATCGCGATTAACCACCGGCATATCATAAGAAACCAGCGGCGCAAACGCGCAGGCGCCGTCACGATGGCCGTGCTGTGCCGGTTCGTTACCGGGCTTGACCGGTACCTGACCGGCATCGACCCAGACGGTCTGTTGGCCCATCGCCGTACAGATCACCAGCGCCGCCTTGCCGTCGGCATCGCGGCCCGGCATGAACCCGGCCGGCATGAACGCCGCAAGCAGCAGCGCCAGCATCAGGAACACCGTTAACGGCCGAATATTATGAGAGCGAAATTCGCGCATGGCTTTTAGTGCTAACATTGCCGCGCGCGCCTGTAAATCGGGCAAACATAAAAAAGCGTCTTTGCCGGCAAAGACGCATCGTTATAACGTTACGATTTAGATATATAAAACAAGAGCAGGTTTCAAAAACCCGTTTTTAAATTTTAGCCGTGGCAGCCGCAGCCATGGCCACAGCCGGCGCCGTCAACATGGCCGCCCGCGCAGGCGGTGCTGCAATAAGCTTTGCCGTCTTTGGCAAACGCCTCGTCCGCCATGCAATCGCAGTCAGCACAGGCGCATTGTTGTGATAAAGGGGCCATAGGATCAATCCTTTCTCGTCTGGCTCTCGTTTCATACTCTTTTATTTTAGCACAAAAAAGGCGGCTGCGCGCCGCCTTTTTAAGGTTCGATCCTGCCTGGCCAGCAAGGACACTGTTATTTATCACTTTTAGTGGCGACAGCCCGGCCCGTGCTTGTGGCCGTGATGATGGTGATGGTGGCCACAGCCGGGACCGTGTTCATGGGCGTCCGCCACGAAATCGGAATGCTGCTCGCGTACAGACGGGTCGACAAGCTGATCGAGCCATTCGGCTTTGCCGAGGCACAGATCGACCCAGGCTTTTTTGCGTTCCGGCATCCGTTCCGCCGCCAGCACGGCATCGGTAATCGTCTCCAGCGCTGCAATATTATGTGCGCTCAGCTGGTCCAGCCGCGGCCCTTCATTGGTCATCTCGATCTGCGCCATGATTTCATCGCCATTCGCCGCCGCCACATTAAAGTCACTGCGCACCAGCGCGGTCAGTTGGGCCTTTAAACTGCGGTCAAGCGCTGCGTCATCCTGCAGCGCCGCGACATACGCATCACCGGCCAGCGCCCGGAAGATCTTTTCCTGCGCTGCAAAAATCTCCGGGTCGGTGTCGAAGCGGTTGCCGATCACCATCACGTTAATCGGGAAACCGATCTGCTCCTCGACCTGCCGCGCCATTTTCAGGTAGTCCTGCATGATCTCGATCGATTTTGGCTCCGGCCGCGCCACGACCATGATCGTATCGCCCTGCGCGTAAAGCGGCGTGCCAAAGGCATCACGGCCGTGCGCATTATCCACGAAGGTCACCCTATTTTCGCCGTGTACCCCGTCATTCATATGATTGAGCAGAAAGATCAGCGAGCCGATCTTGTCATGCAGGCACCCGGCGCCAATATCGCTGGCCTCATAGGTGCCGGTGCGCATTAGCCGCACACCGTCATGCACCCGGCTGTATTTCTGCAATATCGGGTCATCGGGATTGCCGGCATCCCAGCGGCGCGAGTTTTCAGTCAGTGGCGAGACATCGACAACATGCTCGATATCCGGATAATCAGGATTACCGCCCTCAAGATACGCGCGGATATCTTTCCAATGCCCGCAAATCTCCGGAATGTCAGCAACATCGTCCGGGCTGCACCCGAAAAAGCTGGCCAGGTTCTGGTCCGGGTTGGCGTCGACCACCAACGGCTCTCGTCCGTTTAAAGCCATATACTTCGCCAACAGTTCCAGAACCGTGGTTTTCCCGTCTGCGCCGGCCCCGCCGACAATCGTAAGCGGCATATCCCTCTCCTTGTGTTAAAAAAACGTCCCAAATCCGAGATGATAAATAAAGTTATAATGTTACACTTGCAAGCGGTATTTCACTGTTTATATGAAAATCATGAGTGGCTTATCAAGATCATGAAAGTTATTGACTTATGACAATGATAAGTCTAAAACAAGCCCATATCCATATGTCACTATAAAAGAGAGTATCACCATGACGGCACCCGCCCCCCCTAAAGCCCCTGTTCGGCCACAAGGCCAGTGCATTTACGTTGCCTGAAGGGCCGCGCGCCGGTCTCAAAATCAACGCCCTGATTTTCAAGCCGGACCGCGGGCACGTGATTACCGGCGTGCTGCCGCAAACGATTGATGCGCGGACCATTCGCCGCACTGGAGAACTGGATGTCGACTTTACGCCATTCATAGACGAAACGAATGGCGCTTGTGATCTGGAAGTCGGCGCGGATTATACGGACGAGTTGAATACGCAGATGCGTGTGGCTCTGGCTGTCGGTTGCGATGAAAGCCACATCCCCCGCACCGCGATCGAAACCTATGACGGAACAGTTTATATCGTAGCCGAGACGGAAGAGGTGATCAATGAGCGTATAGAGACAGCCCTCGCGGCGGCTGAAATCGCCAGAATAACCGCACAAACCAATGCCGGTATGGATGCCCTGGTCAACCTCCTTGAGCCGAAGACAGCACCGTAAACAGGCGGCCGTTGCAATCACGAACCGCTCATAAGACGTTAAAACATTATTAACGTTTTATGACTATTATTCTTTGGTGGCAGCCAGCGCGCTACCACATAAAAAGAGTAATAGAGGGTCATGCATATCAAGCTTTTCATTTCGCAGCGCGGGCGCGTCCTTATGACCAGCGACCGCTATTTTACCAAGCCGATCGAGGTGGTGATTTTCGATGCGGCAACTTATCGCCTGGCGTTTAAATTCGAAGATGTGCCGCATGCCTTCATGCTGAACTGCCCGATCGATGATCACGTGGCCTCATTTATCATGAATACCGATATATGCGGCCTCGGCTTTGAAATTGACGACGAGATCAAGGAAGCGGTTTACCTGCCGCTGATTACCAAGAACGCTGACCGGAAACAAGGAGCTTATCATGGCGCTGAACGTGGACGCGACGGGCACACAGCTATTTATCAGTGAACTGGGCGCCGCCGTTATCGCCCAGGCGGTGCATCACCCGGACGGCGATCCGGCACTGAGCGTTATCGACCCGGCGCTGCTTGAAGATCCGGCGCTGGAAGCCGCCCTGGTCACAGACCCCGCGGCAGACATCGCCCCTGAAGATATCGTGATCAAAGACGGCATGAGCGCAGGCGATCTTGAAGCCCTGGCCACCGCCAAGGACAGCGAAGCCGCGACATATGACGGTAATGCGCAAACGCAAAGGGCTTTAAGATTCGGCGAGGAAAATCAGGCCAATGCCCTGGACGCCGCCGCGCAGGCCGCGCAAAAAGACGCGGAATATGACAGCCGCGAAGCCGAAGCCGAAAAGCACGAAATCCGCGCCGCACAGGCCGATGGACGGGCCGACAAGCATATGGATGACCGCGATGCCGCGGGCGCGCAGGCTGACCAGGCCGATATGGCTGCTGCCGCAGTGCCGAAACCGCCGCCGGGCGCCGGATAAACAGCGCCGCCTTATAAGTTATGACAATAAAAGCTTGCCAAATAACCGGCAATGGTTTAAGACCTTGCCCCTGATACTTGATATGACTATGTTTTAATAGTCGGCGGCATATTTAAAGTATAACCCAAACTCAGAGATAGCATTATGAATATTGACCTGCTCATCACGCAGGATGGCGATATCGGCCTGGTTTGCGATGCGGCGTTCGAGAGCGCCGTGGCCGGGGCAATGTTCGATGCCGAGACAAGGCAGTTAACGCTGGAGCACGCCAATCTCGACACGTTCGACCTGAATATCCCGATTGAAGACGACATCGCCGATGCGTTGATCTGGACCCATATCCTGCAGGTCGGGGTCATTGCGCACGATCAGGTGCAGGACAACCAGCAGGTACCGCTGATGTTGCTCAACGATCCGCACGGCATGGAGCAGGGGCGGCCGCCCATGCGCCCGGCCAAATCCGTTATGGCGTTCGAACGGTTCCTGAAAGCCTGCGTCGCCGGCCAGCCGGTTCACCGCGATGATCTGGGCGATGAAGATATCGCCGGTTCGGTGGTTGGCGGCCTGAACCGCGCCGTATTGCAATTCGCCCCACATCTCGCCCGCCAGCGGACGCTGGAAGCCAGCCATGACCTGAATATGAGCGGCCCGAGCGGGCCAAGCGCCCCCGGTATGGGTCTGGGCGGCGGTGGAGGCGGTGGCGGTGCTAGATCCGCCCCACCGGCCCGGCGGCAAACCGGCGCCGAAGACTATCCGGATGATGACGGCTAAATCGTCTTGATTTCCGGGCGACAGGCCCTAAATTTAATGGCGTCGGATCACATTCATACAGGAGCTGCGCCATGTCACCGCAACCTTACATCGCCAACCAGGACATCATTAACGGCCTGACGAAGGTACTGGCCGATACGTTTGTGCTGTATTTCAAAACCCACGCCTTCCACTGGAATGTCGAGGGGCCGCACTTCAAACAGCTGCACGACCTGTTCGGCGAACAATATACCGAACTCTGGACCGTCACCGACGAGATTGCCGAGCGTATCCGGGCGCTGGATGCCTATGCACCGCTAAATCTTGCCGCCATAACGGCGCAGGCCGGCCTGCAGGAAACCGGCCAGATGCCGGATGCCGGCGAAATGATTGCCCAGCTTGCCAACGATAATGCCGAAATTGTGAGCACAATCTATCCGGTTTTGCACACCGCCCAGGAGGCCGGCGACGAAGCAACCACCGACCTGCTGATCGGCCGGGTCGAAGTTCATGAAAAAACCGCCTGGATGCTGCGCAGCATGGCGAAAAGCGCCTGAGTTACTCCGCTGCCTGCTGCCGGCGAATCGTCCGCCACTGCGCGACGTTACGGTTATGCTCCTCCAGCGTCTTGCCAAAAGCATGCCCGCCGGTGCCGTCGGCAACGAAATAATAATACTCATGCTCTTCGGGATTCAGGACCGCCTCAAGCGACGCCCGGCCCGGATTGGCAATCGGCCCCGGTGGCAGACCGGGATATTTATAGGTATTATAGGGCGATTCGAACTGTAAGTCCTTGCGCAGCAGCCGCCGCCCCAGCGGCCCCTGCCCTTCATCCTGTATCCTGCCCTCAGTGAGCGCATAAATCACTGTCGGGTCGGTTTGCAGTTTCATCCCTTTTTCGAGCCGGTTGACGAACACCCCGGCAACCCGCCGCCGTTCCGCCGCCACGGATGTTTCCTTTTCAACGATTGAAGCCAGGATCACAACTTCGGCTTCCGAAAGCAGCGGGCCGCCGTCAGGCCGGTCCCTGACCAGCTGGTCGAGCGTCTCCTTCATCGCCTGACGCATGCGGTCGAGCTTGGCCTGCCGATCATCGCCCCAGACATAATGATAGGTTTCCGGCAACAGGCTTCCTTCGGGCGGGATCTCGGTGATCTCACCGCGCAACCCCTCGGTGTCATTCAAAAGCTGCACGATCTGCCAGCTGGTCAGCCCTTCGGGGATCGTCAGAACCCGGCGGTAAACCGCGCCGTCCTCCAGCTTCTGTAACAGCGCCACCATCGACAGGCCGGGTTCAAACCGGTATTCCCCGGCCTTGATCGCCTTGTCGGCACCGGTCAGACGTGCCGCGCCGCGAAACAGCAGCGGTTCGGCGATAATCCCGTCAGCCGCCAGCCGGGCGCTGATCGTCGCCACGCCCTGCCCGCTTTCAACAACAAACAGCGCCGGCTCCGTGAGCGGTCCCGCCCTGGTGTATTCATGATACGCCCACAGGCCCGCCCCGGCAGCCAGTATGGCAGAGAACACAATCAAAAAACTGAAAAAGGATAAAGCCGCCCTCATGAGGACAGCATTATAAACCCGTTTGCCAGCGCCGCAAAGAGCAGGATAGCAGAACCGGTAACCAGCGAGCCAACCGTCAGGATCCCGGCGGCAAAGCGCTCACGGGTAACGCCGGCTGATTTTTTCAGACCGCGGAAATGCAGCAGGCGCGAGGCCACCAGCGCCACGCCAAACAGATGAATCAGCCAGCCGTGATGACCGTACATCATCTCGATCAGGATCATCAGGATCAGGATATAGGGCACGGTCTCGGTGAAATTGCCGTGAATGCGGATCGCCGCCTGTAATTCCTCTTGACCGCCTGTGCCCAGTCCGACCTTGTGTTTGTAGCGCAGCCTGACAATATGCAGGAATAAAAACGCCAGCCACAGGCCAAGAACAGCGGCATAGATGGCGGTTATCATCATACCCGCCTTAAAATCAGGCTGGCATTCGTGCCGCCGAACCCGAACGAGTTGGACAGCGCCGTGGTCACGGTTTTTTCTTTCGCGGTGTGCGGCACCAGGTCAAGCCCCTGGCAATCTTCAGAAACATTATCAAGATTGAGCGTCGGCGGCAGGATACCGGTTTCCATGGCTTTAAGCGTATAAATCGCCTCTACCGCCCCGGCGGCACCGAGCAAATGCCCGATCGCCGATTTGGTCGAGGACATGGAAATGGTCTCAAGCGCGTTGCCGAACAGGCGCTTGACCGCCGTGCATTCGATCCCGTCACCGACCGGCGTCGAGGTGCCGTGCGCGTTGATATAATCGATTCCTTCCGGATTGACGCCGCCATTACCCAGCGCCGCTTTCATCGCGCGGTAACCGCCATCGCCATCCTCGGCCGGCGAGGTCATGTGATAAGCATCACCCGACAGGCCGTAGCCCTTGACCTCGGCATAGATGTTCGCGCCGCGCTGCTTGGCGTGCTCGTATTCCTCGAGGATCACTATGCCCGCGCCCTCGGCGATGACAAACCCGTCCCGGCCCGCATCGAACGGCCGCGACGCTTCCTGCGGCCGGTCGTTATAACCGGTCGACAATGCCCGCACAGCGGCGAAACTGGCCACGCCGAGGCGGTTTGCCGCCGCCTCCGCGCCGCCCGCAACCATGACATCGGCATCGCCCAGCGCAATCAGCCGCGCGGCATCGCCGATCGCGTGTGTGCCGGTCGCGCAGGCTGTCACCACGGAATGGTTCGGCCCTTTAAATCCGTATTTAATCGAAACATGGCCGGAGGCGAGGTTAATCAGCATCGCCGGGTTGGCAAAAGGCGAGATACGCCGGGGGCCCCGCTCATGCAGCGTGATCGAGGTATCGTACATCGTCCCCAGACCGCCGATACCGGAACCGATCATTACGCCGGTACGCTGCAGCGACTCCTCATCGTCCGGCTGCCAGCCGGCATCCGTCACGGCTTCCTGTGCCGCAGCCAGCGCAAAATGGATAAAACGATCCATTTTCTTCTGCTCTTTCGGCGGCACAAACAAATCGGCATTGAAATGACCGGGCGGCGGCGTATCCGCATCGCTTTTCGGCACATGGCCGGCAATCTGCGAGGCAATGTCCGATGCTTCAAATTCGGTGATACGGTCAATACCGCTTTCGCCCGCCGTCAGGCGCGCCCAGTTGTGGTCAACCCCGACGCCCAAAGGCGACACGACCCCCATACCGGTGACAACGACGCGTCTCATGATAAATGTCCGAGAAACAGGGTCCCGGACGCCAGGTCAGCGCCCGGACCGCAACGGGCCTTATTCGGCCGCGTTGTCCTTGATGAAGGTAATGGCATCGCCGACCGTCTGGATTTTTTCGGCAGCATCATCAGGAATCTCGACGTTAAACTCTTCTTCGAACGCCATCACAAGTTCAACCGTATCCAGCGAGTCCGCGCCCAGATCGTCAATAAAGCTGGCCTCTTCGGACACCTTGCCCTCATCAACACCCAGATGCTCAACAACGATTTTTTTCACTCTGTCGGCAATGTCAGTCATCCTTTATTCCTTACCTTTTCAGTTAACTCTTTATAACGTCGAAACGGGACTTTAAGCGGCTCGATTGTTCAAATCAAGCGATTTATCTGGCTACCATAGACGCTATTGATATTCCAGCGTTTTCAGGCCGCAAACCGCGCCAGTGTGGATAATCCTAAGGCTCTAAAAGCCGCAGGCCTTTATGCCATTCCGGCGCTTCAAACGGTAATGTCATTTCAAGAACATTGTTTACATTACCAAGTCCTGCTTCCTGAATCTGCCGTGCTGCATTTTCCGTGCACGAAATATATAAAAACGGCGCCCAGGCCGGACGGCTACAAAATAAAACCTCATCACAGAGATGGTTTTCTTTTATAAAGTCCTTCACATTCTGCCAGCCCTGGCTTATAGCCTTGCGGCCAAATTCGAGCATCGGACGGGCAGCCTGTTGCGGTGTCCCGGCATAGTCCTTATCTTCAAATACATTTATAGCGATAAGATAGCGCTTCATTTTTCGCTCCCCGTAATAATTATTTTTATAATGCAAAAGAAGCAATGCTAGACAATTCGGGGCATAAAATCCATAGCCTTTTTAAGGCTATGGATTTTACAGTATCAGATCATCGCCATACCGCCATTAATATGCAATGTTTGGCCGGTCATATAGGCGCTTTCATCAGCGGCCAGATAGACAGCGGCCGCCGCGATATCGGTCGCCGCGCCCATCCGGCCCATCGGAATGGTCGCGTTGATTTTGTCTTTCTGGTCGTCAGTCAAGGCTTCTGTCATCGCCGTGGCGATAAAGCCCGGCGCGATACAATTCACGGTGATGCCGCGGCTGGCAACCTCCGCCGCCATCGCCTTGGTCCAGCCGGCCATACCGGCCTTGGACGCACAGTAATTGGCCTGGCCCGGATTGCCGGTCGTCCCGACAACTGAAGAAATGTTGATGATCCGCCCGAAACGGTTTTTCATCATGCCGCGCTGGACGGCACGGGCGAGACGAAACGGCGCGGTTAAATTGACATCAATCACCTGCTGCCACTCCTCGTCCTTCATGCGCATCGAGAGATTATCACGCGTCAGGCCGGCATTATTGACCAGGATATCGATTTGCCCCAGCGCGTCTGTCGCCGCGGCCACCAGCGCATCCACGCCTGCGGCTGACGACAGATCGGCAGGCAGGATATGCGCGCGGTCGCCCAGCTCTTCGGCCAGCATTTTCAACTTGTCCTCATTACGGCCCGACAGGCCGACCACCGCGCCCTGCCGGTGCAGGGCGTAAGCAATCGCGCCGCCGATCCCGCCGGTCGCACCCGTCACCAGCGCGGCTTTTCCCGTTAAGTCAAACATACGCTCATCTCCTTATTTTATGTTCCAGAATCAGCCAGAATCAGCCAGAATCAGTTTGTACCTGATCCACTCATGGCCTTCAACATAACGGCTGTAGAGTTTTTGGGCGGGCCGATTATCCTGTTCCGTTATCCATGTCAAACGGAACATGTTCTTCTCACGGCATTCCGCAATGACGGCATCGACCAGCCTGCCGCCGCCGCCCCGGCCTCTGTGTTCCTCACTGACATAAAGATCGGACAGGTAGCATTCAGGCCGTACCGATTTTGTACAGAAATGATAGATATATTGCGCAAACCCGACCGCACCGGCCACACCGTCCGCGCGCAGGGCATAGGCATAAAGCCGGCCGTCGGCGGCAATGAACGCATTCCAGTTGGACTCAACCATCACACCTTTTACTTCTGCGCGGGCGCGGTGACCTTCATAGGCCCGCCACATCCGTTCGTAGCTGTTCCTGTCCTCAGGATCATCAGATTGGAAACGGTTCACCGTAAACATGACTTGCCTGTCCCCCGGCCGCAGCCCTCTATGATAAGGCCTGAATCAGTTCTTCAATATCCTGCGGCGTACCGGCAGACCGCACGGCAATATCGCGGTCGATCCGCCGCACCAGCCCGGACAGCACTTTGCCCGCCCCCAGTTCGGCCATCTCGGTCACGCCGTGGTCTTTCATCCACAGCACCGATTCGCGCCAGCGCACCACGCCGGTAATCTGGTCAACCAGCAGCCGGCGAATCACACCGGGATCATCCTCGGCCTGTGCCGTCACATTGCAGACGACCGGCACCTGCGGCGGCCTTATATCCGTATCAGCCAGCGCGTTGGCCATCTCCTGCGCCGCCGGCGCCATCAGCGTGCAGTGGAACGGCGCGCTGACCGGCAGCGTCAACGCCTTTTTCGCGCCGCGTTCTGTCGCCAGCGCCACCGCGGCCTCGACCGCGCCTTTATGGCCGGAGACAACGACCTGGCCCGGTGAGTTATCGTTCGCCGCCTGGCAGACCTCATCATCCACACCACCGGCAGCCTGTTCGGCAATCGCCCGGACATCCTCGAATTCAAGGCCGAGAATCGCCGCCATCGCCCCGACGCCGACCGGCACAGCAGCCTGCATAGCCTGTCCGCGCTTTTTCAGCAGCCGCGCCGTATCGGCCAGTTCCAGTGCCCCCGAAGCAGCCAGCGCCGCATATTCGCCCAGCGAGTGACCGGCGACATAAGCACAGTTTTTATCCGGCGCGATACCGCCCTGCTGTTTCAGCACCGCGACCACGGCCAGCGACACCGCCATCAACGCCGGCTGGGTATTTTCGGTCAGGTTCAGTTCGCTCTCCGGCCCGTCGAACATCAGTTGCGAGAGCTTTTGCGAAAGCGAATCATCCACTTCCTCGAACACATGCCGCGCTTCGCTGTAGGTATCGGCAAGATCCTTTCCCATACCGGGGTATTGCGATCCCTGTCCCGGAAACAAAAAGGCCCGCGTCATGATTTTATCCTCGTTTGTTACGGTTTAAAGCCTGTCCGATTCATCACCGCATCGGCAGTAATGTCAAGCGCTCACAATAAAATTCGGCCGCAGCCCCTGGACTTTTTGTGATTCCATAATTTTTGTGTTAGTATAGGCAAATTATAATACTGTCCGACAATTTTGGCTTGGCGTTGCGCGCTCTGTATTGCTATGGCGCTATATAAAAATTGTTATCTGAGACAAAAGAAACAAAGAAAAACAAGGGAGAGTCATTCATGAATTGTTCGATTATCAATCGTCGCATCCAGATGCTGCTGCAGGAAACAGAAACCACTTTCAACCTGATGGTCGAAGCGGGCGGTCATCCCAACATGGATTACGCCGGCTATACTGCCCAGACCCGGATTCACTGTTTCCGCACCGCGCTGCAGCGCCCTGAACTCTCGCGCATGGAGTTGGCGGCGATCCTGCGCCGCGCACTCGGCAAACAGCGCTCCGCCAAATCCCAGAAAACCTACTGGTCGGCCTTCATGGCAAATTACTTAAGCCTTAGCGCCAACAATAACAATAACGATATTTACGAATAATTTTCTTGCCTTAGCGCTTTAAATCCGTATAAATACCGCACTTAACGTAAACCTCGCTGGTATCTTTTGAATATCAGCTTTGTTTTCGCTGGCCTGTTGCTTTGTGACGCGGGCCGGTCAGGAAGGCAAAACCGAGAGGAGATAGATATGCCTTATTACGAAACCGTGTTCATCGCACGGCAGGAACTGTCGAACACACAGGTCAAGGACCTGGTCGAGACCTACAGCAAAATCATCAAGGATGGTGGCGGCAAAATCCACAAGGTCGAGGAATGGGGCCTGCGGACGCTGGCTTACCGCATCAACAAAAACCGTAAAGGCCATTACGTGCTGATCGAAAGCGACACGCCGGCGGCGGCGCTGCTGGAGATGGAACGCCAGATGCGCCTGTCGGACGACATCCTGCGCTATATGAGCATCAAGCTCGAAACCCTGTCCGAGAGGCCGTCGCCGATGATGGATTCCCGTGACGATAAAGACGAGAAGGAGGCCGCATAATGAGCGCCGCAGATACCCCCACGGTTAAACGCCCGTTTTTCAAGCGTAAGAAAACCTGCCCGTTCACCGGCCCGAACGCGCCGACGATCGACTGGAAAGACACGCGGCTGCTCGGCCGCTATGTCTCGGAACGTGGCAAAATGGTGCCGAGCCGGATCACCGCCGTATCGGCCAAAAAACAACGCGAGCTGTCGCAGGCCATCAAGCGCGCCCGTTACATGGCGCTGATGCCTTATGTGCGTCAGGACACGTCGGATTATTCACGCTAGGAAGGATAACGTATCATGTCTATGCAGGTTATATTGCTGGAGCGCGTTGACAATCTGGGCGAGCTGGGCGAAGTCGTCAGCGTCAAGCCTGGCTATGCGCGCAACTTCCTGATTCCGCAAAGCAAAGCGCTGCGCGCGACACAGGATAATATCGCTTATTTCGAAACACAGAAAAAAGAGATCGAGAAACAGAACGAGGCCCGCCGCAAGGATGCCGAAAAAGACGCGAAGAAAATCGAAGGCGCGGTCATGGCCGTTATTCGTCACGCGTCCGAATCAGGCCAGCTTTACGGCTCGGTCACCGCCCGCGATATCGCTGAAGTGGTTGCCGAAACCAGCGGCCTGAAAATCGCCCGCTCGATGGTCACGATTCACGATGCGTTCAAAACGATCGGCCTGTTCCCGGTCACGGTCGCGCTTCACCCCGAAGTGAAGGTCGAGGTTACCGTCAATATCGCCCGCAGCGAGGACGAAGCCAAGATCCAGCAGAAGACCGGCAAGGCCCTGATCGCCGACGATGATGACGATTCGGATACCGCCAAGGCCGAAGCCGAAGCCAAGCTGGAAGAGGCCGCAGACACCGCCAAGGAAGACCTTCTGGAGGAAAGCGCGCTTGAGGCTGAAAAACTGAAAGCCGAGGAAGACGCGAAAAAAGCCGCCGAGGAAGAAGCCAGGGCCGCTGAAAAGGCAGAGAAGGAAGCGGAAAAAGCCGCGGCAGCGGCCGAAGCGGAAGCCGAGAGTGCTGACGAAGCCGGTGAAGCCACAGACACAGATACGGAAGCGCAAGCGAACGGCGACGCCGAAGACGGCGAAAAAACCGCCTGAACGCTGGCGCAGGCTTTCATCGGGACAAATCAAGGCGGCCTGTAACGGGCCGCCTTTTTTACACCACCGCGCTCTATCCCCGCTATTCACAGCCCCGGCCGCGATTGCCGCTTTTCTCGGCCCCGGCCGCGCGCTAGGCTGCGGTCATGGTTACCGATACGCAAATACGGCCTGACACGGCAGGCGCCGAACAAAACGCCGGCGAGGGCGGCACCTACCGCATGATGCCGCACAATCTGGAAGCCGAGCAGGGCCTGCTCGGCGCGCTGCTGGTTGATAACCGCGCCTATGAGCGGGTCGGTGATTTCCTGCGGCCCGAGCACTTCTTCGCCGCCGCCCACAGCCGTATTTACGAGGCGGTCGTCACCCTGACCGAGCGGGGGCAGAGCGCCTCGCCGGTGACACTGAAAAGCTATTTTGAAAAAGACGAGGACCTCGCCCATGTCGGCGGCGCCGAATATCTAGCCGATCTGGCCGCCAATGTCGTCAGCGTGATCAATACGGCCGATTACGGCCGGACGATTTATGATCTGCATTTGCGCCGCGAGCTGATCGCGCTTGGCGAGGGCATCGTCAACGAATCATTCTCGCATACGCTTGATAAAGACGCGAACGCGACGATCGAAAACGCCGAAGCCCGGCTCTTCAAGCTCGCCGAAACCGGCGAAATTCGCGGCGGCTTTACGACGCTGCGCGATTCGGTGCTGACCGCGATCGAGATTGCCGAGGTCGCCTATAAAACCGAGGGCCATGTCACCGGCGTCAGCACGGGCCTGCGCGATCTTGATAAAAAGCTCGGCGGCCTGCACCCGTCCGACCTGCTGATCCTGGCGGCCCGGCCGTCAATGGGCAAGACTTCGCTGGCCGTCAACATCGCCTTTAACGCCGCGAAGCTCTATGCCGAAAGCGGCGGCAAGGAAGGCGGCATTGTCGGGTTCTTCTCGCTTGAAATGTCCTCCGACCAGCTGGCGACCCGGATTCTTGCCGACCAGTCCGGCATTTCCGGCGATGCGATTCGTAAAGGCAATATCCAGGAAAACGACTTCCGGCGCTTCGTCGAGGCCAGCCAGAAGCTGGCGCAGGTTCCGCTTTACATCGACGATACCCCGGCCCTGTCGATTGCCGCCGTGCGCACCCGCGCCCGCCGCCTGAAGCGCCAGCACGGGCTGAGCCTGCTGGTCGTTGACTATCTGCAGCTCCTGCACGGCAGCGGCTCGCGTCAGGGCGCTGAAAACCGGGTCATCGAGATATCCGAGATTACCCGCGGCCTGAAAGCCATCGCCAAGGAGCTGAACATCCCGGTTATCGCGCTCTCGCAGCTCTCGCGGGCGGTCGAACAGCGCGAGGATAAACGCCCGCAACTTTCCGACCTGCGGGAGTCAGGCTCGATTGAACAGGATTCGGATGTCGTGATGTTTATTTACCGCGAGGAATATTATCTCGCCCGGACCGAACCGGACATGGACGATGCCGAGAAATACGCGAAATGGCAGGAAAAGCTGGAGCGCGCGCATAACGTTGCCGAGATTATCGTCGCCAAGCAGCGGCACGGCCCGATCGGCACCGAGAAACTGTTCTTCGACCCGAACCTGACCCGCTTCAGCGATCTGGATATCCATCATGGCGGCTGATACCGCTCCTGCCTTGATTGAGTCGTCATTGCGAGGAGGCAACGCCGACGAAGCAATCCAGTTGATGAGTCTGGATTGCTTTGCTCCCGTTGGTCGCTCGCAATGACGGCAAAACATAGGAGTCATACATGACAACAACACAGCCAACCGCTCCCGCCCTGCTGACCGTCGATCTCGGCGCGCTGGCCGCCAATTACCGGTATTTTTGCGATCTCGCCGCACCGGGCGCGGCCGTCGCCGGAGTCATCAAGGCTGATGGCTACGGGCTGGGCATGCCCAAAGTGCTGGCGGCGCTGGAAAATCAGGATTGCCCGTTTTATTTCGTCGCCACGCCGGACGAGGCGCTGGCCGTCCGCGCCCTGACAAAAAAACCGGTCGCCGTACTCGGCGGGCTGTATCACGGCGCTGAAGACAGCTATGTCCATCACCGCCTGGTCCCGGTGCTGAATTCTCTGGAAGAGATCGGACGCTGGCAGGAACAGGCGCAGGAGCGCGAGATTCCGCTGCCCGCCATCATCCATATCGACACCGGTATGAACCGGCTCGGCCTCGGCCCCGATGAGGTCGCGGCCCTGCACGCAGCCCCCGACCGGATGGCCGGTCTTGATGTCCTGTATTTCATGAGCCATTTTGCCTGCGCCGATGAGGCCGGCCATGACATGACTGCCGCCCAGCACGATTCATTCATCCAGGCAACGGCGCCGTTCCCGCAAATCAAAAAATCGCTGGCCAATTCGTCCGGTGCCTGCCGTTCGCCGGATTATCATTTCGATCTGCTGCGGCCCGGTATGGCGCTGTACGGCCTGAACCCGGCGCCCGAACAGGACAATCCGATGCAGCCGGTCGTCACGCTGCAGACCCGTATCCTGCAGGTCCGCACCGCCGCGAAGGGCAGCACGGCCGGCTATGGCGCGACGTATCGTTTCGAAAAAGAAGCGCAGCTGGCGACCGTGGCGCTCGGCTATGCCGACGGCATTTTGCGCAGCCTGAGTAGCAGCGGCGCGGCGCTTTATTATAATGGCACCGCCTGCCCGCTTGTCGGCCGGGTATCGATGGATCTGGTGATCGCCGATATCACCGCCCTTGATCCCGTCCCGCCGCCCGGCGCCTTCATGGACGTGATCGGCCCGCAGCAGGATGCCGACATACTGGCCGCCGCCGCCGGCACGATCGGCTATGAAATCCTGACCGGCCTCAGCCCGCGTTACCAGCGCCGCTATATCTGAACTCTCAAATTTATAACGCGGAGACCCGGAGCACCGGAGAATCAAAAAAAACTCCACTACTCCGCATCTCCGCGTTTAAAACAACGAAACGCTACGCGCCCATCAAACAACCGTCATCCGCATTTCCGGCGGCAGGTTGGCATCTGAAAGCGGCGCGAACCGCTCGCTGACTGCCGCCGGGAAGCGGAAATCCCACCATTCCGACGGCAGCGGTAAAATCTCGTGCCCCGCCTGCGCCGCCGCCACCAGAAAGGCCGTTTCGAGCCGGGCGCGGTTTTCAAGCACAGGGACCGGCAAATCCCGGTAGTCCCGCGCTGCCGGGTTCACGGCCGGGTCGGTGGTGAGATAATCAAACGGCGTGCCCATATCCCATGCCGCGCCGTCCGGCCCGGCCACCGTGACATCGACCGCCATGCCGCGCGGATGGCCACCCGCCCCCGGCGGCGATAACAAACGCTGCGGCCCTTTGGCCAGCCAGTGCGGGTTGGCTTTCACAATCGCGGTGTCTTGCATCGCCGCCTGCGCCTCGATTGTCCGCAACCCGTCTTTGAGCACCAGCACGCCGTCCCAGCGCTCATTTATCAAGGCCGCCGCGCTCAGCACAATCCCGGCCAGATCACGGTGCAGCCACAACCGGGCCGCGGGATGATAAAGCGCGGCCTTGAAAATATTTTCCTTGTGATCGGCGCGGGCATAGACCAGATCAACCCGCAACGACGCGTGTCCTGCATATTCATCCATAGCCACTAAAGCAGCGCTCTCAATTTGTTTTTGTATCGCAGGCAAAAATCGTCTACCTTTCTGCCGGTATTCATTGATAAAACGGATCACATGACGGCGAAATCACAACAACACGACCCGGATATTGTCGAGGACTGCGTGCAGGGATGCAAGTCGGCGCTTGATTACGTGCTCGATTCCTGTGAGGCGATTGGCAAGACGATTATGCATCTCTTTCACACGATCGGCGCGCTCAGCGTGTTTATCGCCCGCGCGGTGATGCATGTCTTCCTGCCGCCGGTCTTCCCGGCCCAGATCGGCCGCCAACTGATCGATATCGGCTATTACTCTCTGCCGGTGGTCGGCATGACGGCGCTGTTCACCGGCATGGTGCTGGCGTTGCAAAGCTATACCGGCTTTACCCGCTTTAACGCCGAAAGCGCCGTCGCCGCCGTGGTCGTCCTGTCGATCACCCGCGAACTGGCGCCGGTGCTGGCCGGGCTGATGGTCGCCGGCCGGGTCGGCGCGTCGATGGCGGCGGAGATCGGGACGATGCGTGTGACCGAGCAGATCGACGCGCTGACAACCTTATCGGTCAATCCGTTCAAATACCTGATCGCACCGCGCCTGATCGCCGGGACGCTGATGCTGCCGGTGCTGGTGCTGATCGGCGACATTGTCGGCGTTTTCGGCGGCTATCTGGTCAGTATTTACAGCCTCGGCTTCTCGCCGGGCAGCTACCTGTCGCAGACATGGGACATACTGGAGCGCATGGATGTCATCTCCGGCCTCGTCAAGGCGGCGGTGTTCGGCTTTATCGTCGCGGCGATGGGCTGCTATCACGGCTTCCATTCCAAGCGCGGGGCGCAGGGCGTTGGTGCGGCCACGACCTATGCCGTAGTCTCGTCCTCGATCCTGATCCTGATCTTTAACTACATCCTGACGCAGATTTTCTTCTCATGACCGAAGCCGCCGATAAAAAAAGCACCAGCGATTACAAGCTCCAGCTCTGCGGGGTCAAGAAATCATTCGGCCGTAACGAGGTGCTGCGCGGCGTCGACGTCACGATTCCGGAAGGCAAATCGCTGGTCGTGATCGGCGGCAGCGGCACCGGCAAGTCGGTGATGCTGAAATGCGTGCTCGGCCTGGTAACGCCTGATGAAGGCTCGATCATGGTCGACGGCAAGGAAACGATCGGGCTGGAGCCGAAGGAGCGCGACCGGCTGATGCGTAAATTCGGCATGCTGTTCCAGAGCGGCGCGCTGTTCGACTCACTGAAAGTCTGGGAAAATATTGCTTTCGGCCTGATCCAGGGCCGTGGTATGAGCCGTCAGGACGCCCATAACGTGGCGCTCGAAAAGCTTGCCGCCGTTGGCATGCGCGAAGAGGTCGCCGAGCTTTTTCCGGCCGAGCTGTCCGGCGGTATGCAAAAACGCGTCAGCCTCGCCCGCGCCATCGCCGCGAACCCGGAGATTATCTTTTTCGACGAACCGACCACCGGCCTCGACCCGATCATGGCTGATGTCATTAACGAGCTGATCAGCCATACGGTGAAGGCCATGGGCGCCACGGCCCTGTCGATCACCCACGACATGGCCAGCGTCCGCAAAATTGCCGATCATGTCGCGATGATTTATCAGGGCCGGATTGTCTGGCACGGACCGGTCGAGGACCTTGACGACTCCGGCAACGACTATGTCGACCAGTTCATTCACGGCCGCGCCGAAGGCCCGATCACAGCAGACAGCAAAAAAACGCGCAAAGTGGCGTAAACCGCATCACAATGATCACAAACATCAGAACGCTTGTCCTGCTGCTCGCCCTGCTCTGCCTGGCCGCCCCGCTGCAGGCGCAGGACTACCGGACCGTGACCGTCGCCGACGGGCTGGACTTTCCGTGGGCGGTCGATTTCCTGCCCGGCGGCGGTTATATCGTCACTGAAAAGCCGGGGCGGCTGCTGCGGATTGCGCCGGACGGCACAAAGACCGCGATCAGGGGACTGCCCGCCATCACCGCCCGGGCGCAGGGCGGGCTGCTTGACGTTGCGCTCAGCCCCGGCTTTAAAACGGACCGGCTCGTTTATATCAGCTATGTGGCCCGCGGTCAGGGCGGCACCGCGACAAGGGTGGCGCGCGGGCGGCTGGCCGGTGATGCGCTTGAAGATGTCGAGGTGATTTTCAGAGCCGCGCCGAACAAGCGCACAGACCTGCATTTCGGTTCCCGCCTGCTGTTCGCCCCGGACGGTACATTGCTGGTCACGCTCGGCGACCGGTTCTTTATGGACGAAGCGCAGGACCTGTCCAACCATATGGGCGCGATCATCCGCATCAATCCCGATGGCAGCGTCCCGGCCGACAACCCGTTCATCGGCACGCCGGGCCATGATGAGAAGATCGTCACCTACGGCAACCGCAACGTCCAGGGCATCGCCACGCAGCCCGGCACCGACACGGTCTGGTTCCACGAGCACGGCCCGCAGGGCGGCGATGAAGTGAATATCCTGAAGCCCGGCGTCAATTACGGCTGGCCGGTCATTTCCTACGGCATCAATTATGACGGCCGCCCGATTACCGACAAAACCCACCATGACGGCATGGAACAGCCGGTGATTCACTGGACGCCGTCAATCGCGCCGTGCGGCATGGCGTTTTATGACGGTGACAAATTCCCTGACTGGCGCGGCGACCTGTTTGTCGGCGCGCTGGCCGGGGCCCATTTACGGCGGCTGGAAATCGACGGCCGGACCGTCACGGCCCAGCATGAGTTGCTGACAGAGCTGGAAAGCCGTATCCGCGATGTCGCCGCCGGGCCGGACGGCTATCTGTATGTGCTGACCGATTCGCATGACGGTGCGCTGCTCCGGCTGGAACCGGCAAAATAAGGCGCGTTTTTGCCTTTTCTCCGCCACGATCCTGTGCCATATAAATGCCATGCGTTTCCTGTGGTATTCGTTCCTGGTGCTTTTTTCCCTTGGCATGCTCGGCCTGATGGCCGCCGCCGGGGGCGCTGTGTATGTTATTTCCTATCACAGCCGCGACCTGCCGGATTACAGCCAGCTTAAGGATTACAAGCCGCCGGTCGTCACCCGCGTCTATGCCGGCGACGGCCGCCTGATGGCCGAGTTCGCCGAGCAAAAGCGCGTCTTCGTGCCGGTCGAGGAAATTCCCGATATCGTCAAACAGGCCTTTATCGCCGCCGAGGACCAGAATTTTTACAGTCATCCCGGCGTCGATTATTTCGCCATCGCCCGCGCCGCCGTCTCGAATTTCCAAAATCTCGGCACCGGCCGGCGCCCGGAAGGCGCCTCCACCATCACCCAGCAGGTCGCGAAGAACTTCCTGCTGACCAACGAAGTGTCCTTAAGCCGCAAAATCCGTGAAGCCATCCTCGCCTTCCGCATGGAACGGGCGATGAGCAAGGACCGCCTGCTTGAGCTATACCTAAACGAAATTTACCTCGGCGAACGATCATACGGCGTGGCGGCAGCCGCGCTGAACTATTTCAACAAGTCGCTCGAGGAGCTGGAAATCCACGAAGCCGCCTATCTCGCGGCCCTGCCGAAAGCGCCGAATAATTACCACCCGGTCCACGACCACCGCGCCGCGACCGACCGCCGCAACTGGGTGATCACCCGGATGACCGAGGACGGGCATATCGCCCCGGCCCAGGCCGATCTTGCCAGGGCCAAGCCGCTGCAGATGATCCGCCGCGCCGATATGAATATCGTCGATGCGCCTTATTTTATCGAGGATGTGCGCCGCCAGCTGATTGCGCAATATGGCGACGAGGTCTTATATGGCGGCGGGCTGGCGGTGCGGACCAGCATCGACCCGCGCCTGCAGGAGATCGCCGCGCGGGTGCTGCGCGAGGGCCTGACCGCCTATGACAAACGCCATGGCTGGCGCGGACCTCTGGAAAACTGGGACACGCTCGATGACTGGAACGCGCGGCTGCGCCGCTATGAGCGGCCGGGCAGCATGGCGCCGGACTGGCAACTGGCGGTGGTGCTGTCGACCACACATGACGAGGCGGTGATCGGCTTTGCCGACCGTTCGCGCGGCACGCTGAAGCGCGAATATTTAAGCTGGGCGCGCAAGGCGCTGCCGAATAACCGGGTCGGCCCGGATGTGACCTCGGTCCGTGACGTGCTGCGCAGCGGCGACGTCATTATGGTCGACACCGTAACGCTGGAAAGCGGCGAAGAGGTTTACGGCCTGCGGCAAATCCCGCTCATCAACGGCGCGCTGGTGGCGATGGACCCGCACACCGGCCGTGTGCTGGCCATGGCCGGCGGCTGGTCTTATGAAGACAGCGAATTTAACCGCGCCACCCAGGCCTGGCGCCAGCCCGGCTCGGCCTTTAAACCCTTCGTTTATCTTGCCGCGCTCGATAAGGGCTTCACCCCGGCCACGCTGGTGCTGGACGCGCCGTTCGTCATCGACCAGGGGCCGGGCCTGCCGAAATGGCGGCCGTCCAATTACAGCAATGAATTTTACGGCCCGACACCCATCCGCGTCGGCATCGAAAAATCGCGCAACCTGATGACCGTGCGGCTGGCCGATTATGTCGGCATGGAAAGCATCGCCGATTATGTCGCGCGCTTCGGCGTCATGGATGACATGCAGCCGCATCTGGCCAACTCCCTTGGCGCCGGTGAAACGACGCTGCTGCGCCTGACCACCGGCTATGCGCAGTTCGTCAATGGCGGCAAGGAAATTGCCCCGACCCTGATCGACCGGATTCAGGACCGGCGCGGCCAGACGATTTTCAGCCGCGACAGCCGCCCCTGCGAAAATTGCGGCCCGCTGATTGAATGGGCCGACCAGCCGGTGCCGGACGTGCCGGATATGCGCGAGCAGCTCGCCGATCCGCGCAAAGCCTACCAGATTGTTTCGATGCTTGAAGGCGTCGTCCAGCGCGGCACCGGCGTGCGGATTCGCGCGCTGAACCGGCCGCTGGCGGGCAAAACCGGCACCACCAACGAATCAAAAGATGTCTGGTTTATCGGCTTTTCACCCGACCTTGCCGTCGGCGTGTTCGCCGGCTTTGACGAGCCGCGCCCGCTCGGCCGCAAGGAAACCGGCTCTTCGGTCGCCGTGCCGATCTTCCGCGATTTCATGGACGAAGCGCTGGCCGACACGCCGGCGATGCCGTTCCGGGTGCCGCGCGGCGTCCGCCAGGTCCAGATCAACGCCGAAACCGGTACCCGCGCCCGCATCGGCGACAGCAAGGTGATCTGGGAAGCCTTCCTGACCGGCACCGAGCCTACCGATAAAATCTATATTCTCGACGGCAACGGCATCAGCCTGATGTCAAACGTCAACGCCGCCGGCGGCAGCGGCCCGAGCGCCGCGACAATCGGCACCGGCGGCCTGTATTAATTTCATTAAAACTGGATTTTGTGTTCGATCGCCCGGCGCCCGTCGGTGAGTGTTAATGTCACTTCATGACCGAATATATAATCGGTCAGGTTGTCGACCCCCTCCGGCGCGGCAATCCGGATCTGCGCCTGCCGGGCATCCTCTGCTGAAACCGTAATCTCCGGCACGGCGGTCACATACAGATCCGGCACCTCGGCAAATAAATCGGCCTGTTCAAACCCAGCCTGCGCAAAAGCGTTAATCACCAGCGCCTGCGGACCGACCACGGCATTTTCGATATACAAAGACGGCAGGCGGTCCGGTGCCGGCAACCGCGAAAGTGCTTCCGCAAGCAGCGGCGCATCTTCAGCGGCGCCGTCCAGCACCTTATCCAGCGCCACGCTCTGCGGCACGCAGATATCCTTGCACACCATGATATCGGCTTTCAGGGCCAGCGCCACCGGCGCCCCGTCATCACGCGGCGTGATCACCACCGGCAACAGGACCGTGCCCTCATAGCCGAAACTATACAACCCCATCGTCTCAAACCGTTTGGGCACCGGCCATAAAATATCAGCCTGCGCGAGGTTGTCCGCGCCGGTCCAGTCAAAGCGGGGCGGCAAACCGCCATCGCCGGGCATGCGCCAGTACGCATGCCAGCCCTCATCAAGCCGAATTTCCACCCCGGCCAGCCGGCCATGGTCCTGATGCATGCCGCCGTCAACCAGCCGCGCCTGCAGGTAATCGGCCCGGATCCAGCCGTTTTCCGCCGCCGCCGCAGGGGCGCACCAGAGACACAGCGCCAGCCACAATGTCAAAATCTTACTCATCATCAAAAGCTTGCCTGCATATTGTCGTAAACTATGATAATAATATAGAGATACAGGTAAAATTATAAACCCGTTATGAGTGACGAACGCAAAGATCAGGATCAAAAGGCAGATCCACAACAAGATCCGGCTTATCTGACCGGGCGGCTGCTGCTGGCGATGCCGGCAATGGGCGACCCGCGCTTTCACAAGGCGGTGATCTATATGTGCGCCCATGACGAGAACGGCGCGATGGGGCTGGTCATCAATCACGTCCTGCCCGGTATCGACCTGACCCAGCTGCTGGAGCAACTGAATATCACACCTGAACAGGATAAAACGCCCGATACACCGGTCTTAAGCGGCGGACCGGTCGAAACAGCCCGCGGTTTCGTGCTGCATTCAAGCGATTTTTCACAGTCGGATACGATCAAGATCGATGAAAAGTTCAGTGTCACCGGCACGATTGATGCGCTGAAAACCATCGCCAGCGGCGAAGGCCCGGACAAGATGCTGTTCATTCTCGGCTATGCCGGCTGGGGCTCCGGGCAGCTCGACCAGGAAATCCAGCAAAATGCCTGGCTGGTCACCGATGCCGACCCGGAACTGATTTTCGCCGCCGCGCCGGATGAAAAATGGGACAAGGCAATCGGACAGATGGGCATCGACCCGGCCATGCTGTCCGGGCAGGCCGGTCGGGCTTAAGGGCCCGCACGCCCTCTTTGCAACGCACAAAAAATCTGTCATGCTGTGCATTAAGGTTATCGTCAAACGGGAAACGCATGTCAGCCCCGCAAGATCACAAAGGCCTGAAACGATTGTGGAACGCGTTGTTTCACTCCCTGTACGGCCTGCGGGCCTGTGTGCGGACCGAAGAGGCCTTCCGGCAGGAACTGGCGCTGGCCGTGATCATGATCCCGCTCGGCCTGTATCTCGGCAACACGCCGGTTGAGAAAACCCTGCTCTGCGTGAGCGTATTGCTGGTCCTGCTGGTCGAATTGCTGAATACCGCCATTGAACGCGCGATCGACCGGATTTCCTTTGAAAAACACGAACTCTCTAAAGAGGCCAAGGATATGGGCAGCGCCGCCGTGCTGATCAGCCTGCTGATCGCGGTGCTAACTTGGGCGATTATCCTGAGCGCCTGACGAATCCCGCGGCGAAGCTGTCATCCAGTCTTCGACATTCAAACCGAATAAGCGGTGATCCTGCCAGCGCCCGTCAATCTGCACATAACGGGCCGCAAAGCCTTCTTCGGTAAAGCCGAGCCGCAGCAACAGCCGGCGGCTGCGCTCGTTATCCGGCAGGCAGGCAGCATTGAAACGGTGCAGCTTCAATTTGCGAAACCCGAAATCGACAATCATCGTCAGCGCTTCGCGCATATAGCCGTGCCCCTGCTGATCGCGGGCCAGCCAGTAACCGAGACTGGCATATTGCGCCGCCCCGCGGCAGACATTGTTGATATTCACACCGCCCAGCAGCGTATCGTCACGGCGACCGAACAGCAAAAACGCATAGGCGCGGTCTTCATGCCATTCCCGCGTCTGCCGTGCCAGCCGGCGACCAAAAAAATCCGGGCTCAGGCAATCTTCCGGCCAATGCGGTTCATAAGGTTTGAGAAAGGAACGGTCACGACCGCGCACCGCCGCCCAAAGGCGCGCATCATCCACCCGCGGCGGCCGGGCGTAAAGGCGGGGACCTTGCAAGGTCAGTGCGGGCAGGAGGGCGTCCGGCGAGGCTTTCTCAGTACGGCGCGCTTTCGCCCAGATCATGCCGCCCGCCTGCCGGTCAGCCGTCCGGATAAAGTGTCATAAGACTCAAGCCTGCCAAGCGGCCCCAGCGCCGCCAGTGTCGGCGGGCCGGCGAACAGCCGTGCCGCCAGTGCACTGACATCGGCGGCACTCACCGCTTCAAGCTTTGCCAGCTTGTCCTGTATATCAGGCGCCGTGCCGAAATGGATCAGGTGCTTGGCCTGCTGGTTCGCGCGGCGCATCATCGACTCGCGGCCCATCAGCAGCGCCGCGCGCATCTGCGCTTTAGCGCGGCCCAACTCCTCATCGCTCACGGCCTGCGTTACCTTGCCCAGCTCATCACACAAAACCGGCACCAACTCCGGCAGGTCATCCGGCCCGGTCCCGGCATAAACCAGAAACTGGCCACCGTCCTGATACGGGGAGAAATGCGAAAACACGCTATAGACCAGCCCGCGTTTTTCACGGATTTCCTGAAACAGGCGCGAAGACATGCCGCCGCCCAGCAGGGTTGACAGCAGCCCGGCGGCGAAAAATTCATCGGCGCCACGCGCCACCCCGTCAAAGCCGAGCACGATGTGGCTTTGCTCCAGCTCTTTTTCGGTCCGGTGCTCGCCGCCGCGATAGGCGGCAGCGCTTTCATTGACCGCCTGATCAGCAGGCAGGGCCGCAAATAAATCACCGGCCAGCGCCACCAGCAAATCATGATCCAGATTCCCGGCGGCTGAAACCACCAGCCGCGCCGGCGTATAGCAGCGGCGCACATAGTCCATTAACGTGTCCCGGCTCATCGCCTTAATAATCCCGGGCCGGCCCAGGATCGGCGCGCCCAGCGCCTGATCCGGGTAAGCGGTTTCCTGATAATAATCGAAGATAATGTCATCCGGCGTATCAAGCGTCATACCGATTTCCTGCAGGATCACATGGCGTTCGCGCTCAACCTCGTCATCGGGCATCAGCGGGTTCTGGATCAGGTCGGCCAGCACGGTCAGCGCCAACGGCAAATCCTCTTTCAGCAAATGCATATGATAAGAGGTGATCTCACGGCTGGTATAGGCGTTCATCTGGCCGCCGACATCCTCGATCTGCTCGGCAATCTGGGCGGCGCTGCGGGTCGGTGTGCCCTTGAACATCATATGCTCGACCATATGGGCGACGCCGTTATCCTGCATGTCTTCATGCCGGGTGCCGACCGCGGCCCAGATGCCGACCGCGGCGCTTTCAACCGCGGGCACGCTGTCCGTGATCACCCGCAGGCCCGAAGGCAATGTTGTAATCTGAATGCTCATACTGTCTGTCTAATGCAGAACAGTCTGCATATCAACAGGAACGGCAATTTTATGCCGGCTTTACATCTGGCGGGGGCAGCGCCGTTTCGGGCGGGCGCCCGAGCAGCGCCTTGAATTCTTTAAATGACGGCAGAATATCCGTGCGCCCCATCGCCGCATAATACAAATCACCGGCGATGAAATGGTCGTGGATGGCCGCGCGCACGTCTTCACCTGTCACCTGATCTAGATAATCTGTATAATCTGTCTTAGGCTCTTCAAATGACCCGATCCGCGAAAGATAATAACAAAAAGTCGCCATGTTGCTCTGAGCGGCAGGGCCCAGTTCGATACCATGATAATATATACCTTTAGCGTATCTTTTCGCACGCTTCAGGATATTGTCATCCGTCTCACTGGCTGCCATACGAACGAGGTCGGTGATCCCCTGCACAAGCTGCGGGCCGTTTTCCGCCTTTACAAGCGCGCCAACAGACAGGCTGTGCTTGTTGAAGTCTAAAAATAGTGAGCCCTGTGCCTCATAAACGAGTTTTTGATCACCTCTTAAATAACGGTTGCCAAGCAATCTCAAATACATACCGGCGACCATCGCCGCCGCCCGGGTCGCCGGATCATCACAGGTTTCTACCAAGACGCCGGCGGCAACAGCCGTCTTGAGGCTGCCAGGCTGGTTAACAAAATTACAGTTCGGGCGTTTTGTATCCTGTTGCGGCTTACCGGATGGTAAAGACCTGTCTGATGGCGTAAAGTATCTCTTCAGCATCCTGTCAGCCGTCCGGGATGACACAGGACCGGAGAAAACCGCCGTCATATTACCGGCATGGTAATGGCGGTCGGTAAAGGTCTGCACATCATCAATACTGATCCGTGGCACGCTCGCCAGCCTTTCATCAAAAGTCGGCACGTAATAGGGG
Source organism: uncultured Micavibrio sp. (assembly GCA_964445195.1). Lineage (GTDB taxonomy): Bacteria > Pseudomonadota > Alphaproteobacteria > Micavibrionales > Micavibrionaceae > UM-FILTER-47-13. The sequence goes on from CAYUKA010000006.1 coordinate 69,121, forward strand.
TTGGCTGCATTGACAATGGCGTTTCTCCATTTAGCATTCCAATCACTATCATTTAACAACAGCTCGGTTTCCATTATGTTTTTTTCGCCCGCGAAACTATCCGCATCAATACGGGGGCGATCTAAAATCCGGGCGAGCAGCCGCACAAGCTCCGCATCACGCCCAAGCGCCCAGGGAATGCTTCCATAAAAACCGTGTGATCACGATAGGTCGAGGCGCCAAACTTACCGCCCAGATCTTCAATATGGTCAATCAGCTCGATATTATTTAAGCCCGGCTGATTGAGGACCTGATGCTCGGCCAAATGCGCCAGTTCCTCAAGACCGGGCGGACAATCTGCATGGCCGGAATGAAACACAAAACAAAATTGTAACTCATCAGCATTGAAGTCAGTTCTGGTTATAACGGTGGCGCCCGATTCATGATCAAACGAACGAAGCCCTTTACTGTGTTTATTGAACAGGCGGTTCAAATCTCTCCAGCGGCGGCTCAGAAACTGCCGCAGAGGCGAATCCGGTTTAATCATCATTTACAACCCCGTAGCCCTGCGATATGCGAAACCGCAGCACTCAAAAATAAACAATGAGCTTATTGCCATACATTATAAAATTATGCAAAAAATATCCCGCCTGCGGCGCAATGATCAGAAACTGCCGCCATGCCGGATAAAGGCGCGGACCTTATCGAGATCATTCGGCAGCACCATGAAATGCTCGGCCTTTTTCATCAGCGCCGCCAGGCGCGGTTCCACCGGCGGCGGCGTACCAAGCGCCTGTTCGACCGCTTCGGGGAATTTCGCCGGGTGGGCGCAGGCCAGCACCACCATCGGCACGGCCGGCTCGGCCGCCATCATATCCGCCGCCCCATGCAGCGCGACCGCCGTATGCGGGTCGATCACAACGCCGGTTTCCTCGTAACAGCGTTTCATCACCGCCATCGTATCAAGATCGCTGCAGCGCTGCGCCGCAAACTCGGCCCGCGCCCTGGCCATCAAATCCTTATCAAGCCGCAATGCTTTTTTGGTTTTAAATGTGTCCATCGCTTTGGTTAGCGGACCCGGATCGCGGCCCATCAGATCAAACAGGTAACGCTCGAAGTTACTCGAAACCTGGATATCCATGCTGGGCGAAAGCGAGGGCAGCACTTTTTCAGTCCGCATCTCGCCGCTTTCGAAAAAGCGCGTCAATATATCGTTGCGGTTAGTGGCAATGCCCAGCCGGTGGACCGGCAGCCCCATCCGCCGCGCCGCATAGGCTGCATAGACATTGCCGAAATTCCCGGTCGGCACGGTAAAGGACACCGCCCGGTCCGGCCCGCCCAGCGCCAGCGCCGCCGCGAAATAATAAACCGTCTGGGCCATGATCCGCGCCCAGTTGATCGAGTTTACCGCCGACAGGTTCAGCTCCCTGCGCAGCGCCTCATCGGCAAACATGGCCTTGACCAGCGCCTGGCAGTCATCGAACGTGCCTTCGAGGGCAATATTGTGCACGTTCGGCGCATCGACTGTGGTCATCTGCCGCCGCTGTACATCGGAGGTCCGGCCCTGCGGGTGCAGGATGAAAATATCGATATTGCGGCAGCCCCGGCAGGCTTCGATCGCCGCACTGCCGGTATCGCCGGAGGTCGCCCCGACAATCGTGATCCGTTCGCCCCTTTGCTCGAGCACGTGATCGAACAGCCGCCCGAGCAGCTGCAGGGCATAATCCTTGAATGACAAAGTCGGGCCGTGAAACAGCTCCATGATCCAGGCATTCGGCCCGATCTGGACCAGCGGCGCCACCGCGCCGTGATCGAAAGCCCCGCCCTCGTAGGTATCGGTGACAATCCGATGCAGTGCATCCTTGTCGATATCGTCACCGGTAAAAGACGGGATGATCTGCAGGGCGATATCGGCATAGCTCATCCCCTGCATGTGATCGAGCAGCCGGCGGTCAAGATCCGGCCAGCGGTCCGGCACATACAGCCCGCCATCCGGCGCCATGCCGGCTAGTAAAACATCGGTGAAAGAACGCGTTCCGCCGCCGCCGCGGGTGGAAAGATACTTTATCATGGCGCTATTTCATCACAGACGCGCCGCAATGTCATGGGGAATTCGAACCTGTTTGGATACTGTCTCAGCGCACCGACGGCGCAGCCGCCGGGGCAGCAGGCACTTCGCAGCCCGGCGCAAATCGGTCCCGCAAGTGGCGAAGCTGGGCGTCAGGATCAAGCGTCTTGCCGGTCGTGCGGGTGACAAGATCATGCAGATCGTCAAGGCGGCCGCGCTGGTATATATTGTCCGCGAGCCAGTCCTTGATCGCCGTGAAGTCGCCGCGCCCAATCTTGCCGTCAATATCGTCAACCACACGCTGTAATGTGTCCCAAAGCTGTGCCGCAATGCCGTGCCCCAGCGTATAGGACGGGTACAGCGCGCCCTTGCCGACAAACAAATGGACATCGGCCAGCGCCAGCCTGACCGGGTCGTCGATCTCGAACCCGACAATCTCCTTGTAAAGTGCGGCCAGGCGCTGCGGGTAGTCATCAACGCCGATCTCGCCGGCCAGCAATTCCTTGTAGGCTTCCCAACGGGCAATCACATGCAGGTGATAGGTCAGCTCGTCCGCATCCTTGCGGTCGTGGGTCGGCGTCACCTGCGAGCGCAGGCGGTAAAGCTGGTCGGCATCGACCGGCCGGCTGAAAATATCTGATGCCGACCGCGCCGCCAGCGCCGAGAATGCCCGGGTCCGGCCGATAATCATTTCACCAAGCAGCGCCTGCGATTCCTGCATCACACCGCCCAGATCCTGTCCCAATGGCAAAAAGTCATACTCTTCGGGCAGGTTCTGGATATAAATCTCGTGCCAGACTTCATGGATCGCGCTTTTCAGGGCCTTGTAAAACGGGTCGTTTTCATCCGGCTCACGAAGATTGGCGCGGGCATCGGTGCGAATCCCGCCTTCAATCGGGGCGTTTTGCGAGTATTCAAGGCCGCCGCGCGTCATATCCATGCCCATCGCCACAGCCATCAGTTTATTGAGCGCCTTCTGCCCGTCAGCTGGGAACGGTCCGGCCAGCGGTTCCGGCGCCGGCTGCCGCGCCTGCCGGGTGACCGCCTCATCCACCAGCGGCGTCAAACCATCTCTGAGTGCACTAAAATAGGCGTCAACCTGCGCGACCGAAAAACCGGGCGACCAGACCGCCAGCATGCCGTTCCCCGCCGCTTCATCAAGGCCAAGCTGCGCGCGGTAAAGTGCGTCGGCCTGCCGCTGATGGGCAATGACCTGTTCCAGCCACGGCGCCGCCTGTGCCCAGTCATTGGCTTTCTGGGCGCTGGCATGGATACTGCGCCCCCTGGTTTCAATCTCTTTGGCCTCAACCGCCATCGTGACCGGCAAAGCGGTTTTAAGCGCCAGATCCTCGCGGATCGCCGTGACCATCCGCTGCTCATCCGGTGTTAAGTCTTCATAGTCCGCCGCGGCCTGTGCCAGCAGGTCGACAATCGCCGGATTGCGCAAATGGGTTTCGGCCATCAGGGCCAGCGCGGAAATCGCCGCATCAAGGTTGGCTTCGGTGCCCGGCGCGTATGTCGCGGTACGGCGCTTGACCTTGTGCATCTCAAGGTCGGCCTCGATTTTGCCGATCTCGCGGAACTTGTCGACCAGCGCCTGATAGGACGCGGGCGGCAGACGAGTCTCAGCCTGATATATACCTGATATTGTCATAATGGCAAGATTATAGAGCACAGGCACGAACCTGTCAAAAGGCGCGGCAAGCTTTTACGCGCTCAGATAGCGCTGCTCGAGATGTTTGACCAGCGGCGCGGGCGAAAGCGGTTTGCCGGTCGCCTGCGTAATCAGCTCGTCAAACTCCAGCAAGCGGCCGCGGCCATGGATATTCTGCCCCAACCAGCGCCCGAACGGTTTAAAATCGCCGCGCGCGATGTGGCCGCACGTATCCGGCACCTCTTTTTCCAGCGCCGCGAACATCTGCGCCGCCAGCATATGGCCGATCGTATAGGACGGGAAATAGCCGAACTTGCCGACAAACCAGTGCACGTCCTGCAGGCAGCCATCCCTGATCCCGTCCGGCTGCACGCCGAGCACATCCTGCATCTTCGCGTTCCAGGCGTCGGGCAGCTCAGCGGGTTTGAGCTTGCCTTCGATCATGTCGCGCTCCAGCTCAAAGCGGTGGCGCATATGGAAGAAATAGGTGACCTCATCGGCTTTTTTGCGCAGCACCGACGGCCCGACCCGTGTCTTGATCTTGTGCAGGTTTTCGGCGCTCAGCACCGGGTTATGCAGGCCATGGAACAAACCTTCGACACGCGGCGCGAGAAACTCGAAAAAGGACCGGGTCCGGCCGATCATCATCTCGACCAGCAGCGCCTGCGATTCATGCACCGCCGCGCCCATATCCTGCGCCACCGGCTGGTAGCGCCAGGTCTTGCGCGGCAGGCCCTGGATATAAACGCCGTGCCCGCCTTCATGCAGCGCCGATTTCATCGAGTCCATGAAATCATTGATATCGACGTTCTTGATCACCAGCCGGGTATCTTCCGGCGTGCCGCCCTCAACCGGGTTATGGCCGGTTTCATACAGCCCGCCGCGCCGGAAATCAAAACCGATCGCTTCCAGCAGCGCGTGGTTCAGCCACATCTGCGCCTTGGCCGGGTAAAAATCCCTGATATCCAGCGGCGGGTCCTCGCGCTCCTGCTTCTCGAGGATTTTCGGCAATAGCTTGCCCAACTTTTTATCGAGCGTATCGAACCATTCCTCGGTCTGCGTCAGCGACACGCCCGGCATATATTCGCTCATCAGCGCCTGGTAATAGGAATTACCGCCCAGCGTACGGCACTTGGCCTCGGCAATCTGGCGGTTCATATCAACGATGCTCGACAAAAATTCCCGCGCCGCCGGCCAGTCCCCATCAGCCAGCGCATCGCGGTGCCGCCGCCGGCCTTCGTAAGACAGCCGCGCCCGCTTTTCCATCAGCTCGCAACTGACCGGCGCCTGGTGATCGTGCAGGCTCTCCATCTCGCGCAAATTGGCGCGGTCCCACTCATCCCAGTCTTCGCTGTGGTTTTCGGCATGGCTGCGCGCGCGCTCCAGCAGGTTTTTCATCGCCGGCGCGGTCAAATCTTCATGCATGCGGCGGTGCAAAAAGGCAATCTGCCCGAGCCGCGCTTTCCACGCCCCTTCCGGCATCGCCGTCAGGAAGTCGCGGCCCATCGTTTCGGCAATCGCCCCCATCCGGCCGATATCGCGAAACCGGTATTTCAGTTCCATATAAGCGTCGGAGGGGTGATCCTCATATTGCCGCACTACGGTCGGCGCCGGGGGGTCAGGGGCCGGCAGCGCCGCCTCGTCCACAGTCTTTGCCGGCCGTTTCTGTTTGCGCCAGAGCGCCAGCCGCCCGGCGCGCTCTATCCACCACGCCCGGTTCAGCAGGGTTTTCAGACGATCATAAAAGCGCGCGAAAAAATCCATCATGCCCTATATCTATCATATCGGGCCGCCTCACGCACCAGATCAATGAAGGCGCGGTGCATCGGCGAGGGGTAGGATAATGTCAGCTCGGGATGAAAGGTCGTGACCATCGTCTGCCCGCTTTGCAGCCAGACCGGGTGGCCGTCACGTTCCGCCAGAATGGCGGCGCCTGTATCATTAACCGCCTCGATCACCGGCGCGCGGATAAAAGACACGGTATAGCCGTCAATCTCCATGGTGATACTGTCAAGCTGGCGGCCATAGCCGTTGCGGCGCACAGCCATATCGATCACGCCGAACGATTTTTGCTGCGGGTCGCGCACCGTCCGCGCCAGCAGGATCGCCCCGGCGCAAATCCCCCAGACCGGTTTCTCTTTGAGCGTGGCGGCCAGGGAGTCCCACAGACTGAAATTATCGATCAGCTTGAGCATCGTCGTGCTCTCGCCGCCGGGCAGGACCAGCGCCTCGACTTCATCGAACTGCGCCGCGGTTTTGACGGGCCGGAACACGCCGCCCGCCGCCTCGATATGCGGGCGGTGCGGCTCGACGCAGCCCTGTAACGATAAAACGCCGATAACAGGCGCGCTCATGTCACCAGCCACGATTGGCGAGTTTTTCATCCTCGTCCAGTTCGCTCATCTCCAGCCCGCGCATCGGCGCGCCGCCCAATCCTTTTGAGGCTTCGAGCACCATCGCCGGGTCGTCATAATGAGCGACAGCCTTGACGATCGCCGCCGCGAAAGCGGGCGGGTTCTCGCTTTTGAAAATGCCGGAACCGACAAAGACCGTTTCGGCCCCGAGTTGCATGCACAGCGCCGCATCGGCAGGCGTCGCCACGCCGCCGGCCGAGAAATTCGGCACCGGCAGGCGGCCCTGCGCCTTGACCAGCTTGAGCAGCTCATAAGGCGCACCGAGATTTTTCGCTTCGGTCATCAGCTCGTCATCCTCAAGCTGCGTCACGCGTTTGATATCCTGGTTGATCTGACGCATGTGACGCACAGCCTCGACGATATTGCCGCTGCCCGCTTCCCCCTTGGTGCGGATCAGCGCCGCGCCCTCGCCGATCCGGCGCAGCGCCTCGGCCAGACAGGTCGCGCCGCACACGAACGGCACTTTAAAATCGTGCTTGTTAATGTGATAGGCTTCATCAGCAGGGGTCAGCACTTCGGACTCGTCAATATAATCGGCCCCGAGCGCCTCCAGCACCTGCGCCTCGGCGAAATGGCCGATCCGGCACTTGGCCATGACCGGGATCGACACGGCATCCATAATACCGGCAATCAGTTCCGGCGGGCTCATGCGGGCCACGCCGCCTTCCTTGCGGATATCGCTCGGCACGCGCTCCAGCGCCATCACCGATACCGCCCCGGCATCTTCGGCGATCTTCGCCTGCTCCGGCGTCACGACATCCATAATCACTCCGCCCTTGAGCATTTCGGCGAGTCCGGTCTTAATGTTGATCACGGTTCCTGAAGTCTGATCTCCAGCCATCTTTGCCTCTTTTGTCTGTATATAAATGTGAAGGCGCTATTTATGCATAAATAGCGCGGAAAAGCAAAATATCTATAGGCTCAGGCCCTATAAATTCCCGATTGCGCCGCCCCCTCTGAAAATATCCGCTTTGCATCGCAGCAAAACGCACTATCTTGGTGGCATGTTCGCGTTCGTCAACAGCCGCCCGTTCCTTGCCGCCGAGTTCCTGATCATCTGCGTGCTGATCCCGTCGGTGATTATCTTTAACGGCCTCGCCCCGTTCATGTTCGTGTTCTTATGGGGCGTCACCGGCTACGGCTTGCTGATTTACCGCTATAGCGACGATTTCACCTCCTACCGGGATTTATGGGGCTGGGGGGCCGTGAACTGGCCGAACATGAAACCGCTGCTCTGGCGCTGGCTGCTGGCCTCGGCGGCGATGGTACTGTTCACAATGTGGTACGACCCGGAACGGCTGTTCTACCTGCCGCTGAACCGGCCGGAAATCCTGCCCGGCCTGATGCTGTTTTACCCGGCCTTTTCGGCGCTGCCGCAGGAATTCGTTTTCTGTACTTACTTCTTCGCCCGCTTCCGGCGCTTTTTCGGCAGCGGCGCGCTGATGGTGTTTATGAGCGCGCTGATCTTCGCCTATGCCCATATGCTTTATATCAACCCGGTTGCCCCGAGCTTAAGCTTTCTCGGCGGGCTGATCTTCGCGCTGACCTACCGCAAAACCAGGTCGCTGGCGCTGGTGACGATCGAGCATGCGCTGTACGGCAACAGCCTGTTTATTATCGGCCTGGGCTGGTATTTCTACAGTGGAAACGTGCAGGCAGGATAAGAGCTTAACCCGCACGAAGCGCGGCCATGCCTTCAAGCCGCAGTTTCAGTGCGATCACCACCGCGGCGAGAATAATGCCGATCGACGCCCAGAAGATAATCGCGTAAAGCGGCGCCAGAATGCCGTAGAGCAGCCACAGCGACTGGCTGCACAGCACCATCGCATAATTGCGCAGCGAAATGGCTTTGGTATCGCGGTCGTGCATGATTTTCAGGATCTGCGGGATATTACAGCAGACCCCGAAAAACGAGCCGAAAAAGGCAATGAGTTCCAGTAACATGGTCTTTTTTATATTACATAATATCAGAGATGTCAACCAGATTCAGCGCCGCGCCACATTCAGGATCAGCCCGCGCAGCGCCAGGTAGAGCACGGCACCGTTGAGCAGATGCCAGAAATAATGAATGCCCAGCGGAATCGCCGCGCAGACCGCCATATCAAGCGAGCGGAAGCTCAGCGAAACGACAAACAGCGCCGCCGCCGCCAGCAGGACGTAAGGTTCCGCCCGGCCGCTGCGGGTATGATAGAGTCCCAGCCCCAGCAGGAAAATCAGCGCCGGCGCATAGCCGACCGAACCGTTGAGCCAGTCAGACGGCACCTGCCCGGCAATCACGGTCAGCACGAAAAACAGACCGAGCAGCCCCGCGCTTTTGAGCCGGTCAAGCCCGATCACCCCGCGCGCATAGCTATAGATAAAAACAATCTGGAACAGCAGGATCGGGATGACATCGGCCATCATCGCCCAGAACACCGCCAGCGTATGAAACAAAAAGCTGCCCGTCCCGATCGCCGCCACCAGCAAAATCAACACGATCACCGGCGGCGTCAGCGCGCCCTGCCGCCGGGCCAGAAGCCAGGCGCAAAAGGCCGCCACGAAAAACGCCGCGTTGGTCAGCGCATTGACCGGCTCGTCCCAGAATCCCGGCGCCGTGCGTTCACAGTATATGTCGATAAACTCATGCATGGTCTTTTGCCGCTTTGGAGATGATTTTACCCAGATCACACTCCAGCGCAGCGGCCATCCGCAGCAAAGTCAGCAGCGTCGGCTCGCGCTTGCGCGCCTCAATGAGCCCGATCGTCGTTCTATGAATACCGGCCATATCAGCCACTTTTTCATGCGACAGGCCCCGTTTCTTTCGTTCGGAAACGAGCGCAGCAATAACCTTGTCAATAACGGCGGCGGCCTGTTGTCTTTTCATCACAGGCATTGTTTCCCGCTTGCAGTCTTTAGTCACCGAGACTATAATCTCTTCATGGCTTCGGACATAACGAATGCACAGACAACGATGTCCGCCGCGGATCTGCTCAAAGGCATGACACAATGCCGCAGGGTTCTGTGCGAACCTCTGGCAGGTTCCGAAGATAAAGAACAGATACTCGTGTTTGTGCCGCTCGGCCTGTTTGAAAAATTACAGGACTATTTGAGAGCCTGAGGCAAATCTCACTCCCACTCAACAAATTCCGGCTTATAGTCCGTTGATTTAATTGATATAATTTTTTGTTGCGATTATTGTGGGGGCTGGCATATGCCAAAACCGCTAAATTTCCTCAAAAGATAATTCTCGTTTTATATAAAGTTAATTTTTTTATGTTAACTGTAACCTATGACAGAAGAAGAACGTAATTTAAAGAGAATATCTGCCTTTTTTGATGCTGATCCGGGAGAGTTACGAACGGAATGGGAAAATGGTTTTACCACTCCTGACTCAACATCAAATAGATTTAGGTACCTTATTGTCTTTTAACGACGAAAATTACCGCTTTGAGGTTATTGATGATGAAGGTATTGCACGATCAATGACCAAATCTGAAGCGGAAGAAGCGTTTAGGATTGTCAAAGAAGAGATGCCCGAAGAAGAACACTCAAAAATCTCAAAGCAACTAGAAAGTATGAGAGATTGTATTACGTCATTGCCAGATGAAGCTCCGCAAAAGCCAACGCCACCAAATAGCTTTCCCGATTCAGGCGAAATGAACCTTTCAGAATACGAACCTGACCCTGAACTTATAAAATTGTTCAGTAAAAAGTTTGATATTTAGCAGTTGGCACTTACGAGAATCTTACAGGTTCAGCGACTTAAGTCATTGATAATATTTAAATGATAGAATGAATTCACAATCAGAAAATTCTTATTTTTATAATAAAATCAATGTTTTAATAGATACGCATTCACTCCCACTCAATCGTGCCCGGCGGTTTGGAGGTGATGTCGTAGGTGACGCGGTTGATGCCGCGGACCTCGTTGATGATCCGGGTGGCGACGCGGCCGAGAAATTCATGATCGAAATGGTAGTAATCCGCCGTCATACCGTCGGTCGAGGTTACGGCGCGCAGCGCGCAGACATGGTCGTAGCTGCGCTCATCGCCCATGACGCCGACCGTCTTGACCGGCAGCAGCACGGCAAAAGCCTGCCAGATCGCATCATACAGCCCGGCACCCCGGATTTCCTCAAGATAAATCGTATCGGCCTTGCGCAGAATCTCGAGCTTGTCCCTGGTAATCTCGCCCGGTACGCGGATGGCGAGGCCCGGCCCCGGAAACGGGTGGCGCTTGACGAAGTCAGGATGCATGCCCAGCGCGACGCCCAGTTCACGGACCTCGTCCTTGAACAGCTCGCGCAGCGGCTCGACCAGTTTGAGATTCATCCGCTCCGGCAGGCCGCCGACATTATGATGGCTTTTGATCGTTACGCTCGGCCCGCCGGTGAAGGACACGCTTTCGATCACATCGGGATAGAGCGTGCCCTGCGCTAAAAATTCGGCTCCGCCGATCCGTTTGGCGCAGTCTTCGAATACATCGATAAACAGCCCGCCGATAATCTTGCGCTTTTGCTCCGGGTCGGTGACGCCGGCGAGCTTGCCGAGGAACAGGCCGGACGCATCTTCATGGATCAGCGGAATATTGTAATGATCGCGGAACAGCGCGACGACCTGTTCGCTCTCGCCCGCCCGCATCAGGCCGGTATCAACATAAATACAGTGCAGCTGGTCGCCGATCGCCTCATGCAGCAGCACCGCCGTCACCGAGGAATCGACGCCGCCGGACAGGCCGCAGATCACCGTGCCTTTGCCGACCTGCTTCCTGATTTTGGCAATCGCCTCCTCGCGGAAGGCCGCCATCGTCCAGTCACCGGCGCAGCCGCAGACATCATGCGTAAAGTTGCGGATCAGCTGCGCGCCATGCGGCGTATGCACAACTTCGGGGTGGAACTGCACGCCGTAAAAATGGCGGACGTCATCGGCCATAATACAATGCGGCGCACCCTCGCTGGCGGCCACAACGCGGAAACCGGGCGGCAATTCGGTCACACGGTCGCCATGGCTCATCCAGACCTGCTCGCGTCCGCCGGGTATCCACATATCCTTGAACACGGCGCATTCATCGCGGATATCAATAAAGGCGCGGCCGAACTCCTTGTGGTCGTCGGTCAGCACCTCGCCGCCGAGCTGCTTGGCCAGCAATTGCTGGCCATAACAGATACCGAAAATCGGCAGCTCCATTGTGAACAAAGCCGGATCGACCAGCGGCGCATTCTCGTCATTGACCGAAACCGGTCCGCCGGAAAAAATCAGCCCTTTGGGATTGAAAGCCTGCACCCGCTCCGGCGCGGCCTGGTTGAACGGCCATATCTCGCAATACACGCCGCTTTCGCGGACGCGGCGCGCGATCAGCTGCGTCACCTGCGAGCCAAAATCGAGAATAAGGATACGGTCGTGCTGCGGCAACGATACCGGGGAAGAGTCTGTCTGTGCATTCATCATAGGATTTTCTATCGTTCCGCTTGCCAGAATGCAAAGATTTTTTGTTGACATGGAATTTTACATAGCCTACTGGCTGTAAAAATATTTTTTATATTGAGAGAAATAGCATGAAACAGATTTTCCGCGCCATGGCCCTTGCCGGCATATTAGCTGTCCCTCTCGCCGGGCCAATAGCCGCTGCAGAAACCGAAACCGCCCTGCCGCCCCCTGATACTGGCTGGGACATTGATTACGAAGAGGATATCAAAAGAGATGTAGCCGGTCTCGTTGATTTCATGCTGGAGCAGGTTTCTCCTGTTTATGGACAAAACTGGCTAAACCCGGACAACCCGGAAACAGAAGAGCAACTTGCAAGCTTACGGCTCAAATTCGAAATGTTTCAGCGCCTGCTCAGCGGCTGTTACGGTGAACCGGGACTGGCCGATTACGCGCTGGTCGCCAACCATATGGCAACCCTGAACGGGAGCGGCAATGAAATATCCTATATAGAAACATACGGACCCGACAGTCTATATCAGAATTTGATAAAGGCGTATAAAGACAGCCTGCGCTGGGTTTACGATCTCAATGCCGCTTTTTTTGCAGAAAATCCGGATGTGAGAGAGCGCCTCTCGGACATCCAGAATTATAACGGCTGGGAACCCTTTAGCACCGCTCACCTGGGTGTAGGCAGCGTTGTAAGTCAACCGGATATGGCTTTCGGCGCATATTCCCGCTTTATGATTGATCCGGATTATGCGGCAAAAATCGAACGCATGAACGATACGCCAGCACAGGATTTTACAGCCCGGCGCACCGAACTCGTCAGAGAAGGCGACTGGCTGGAAGTCAACGCACTTAATGATTTCAATCCCGGGCAGACCTGCACAGTTCAATAACCCGGAGCAGCTTCGCTTTTTCGTATAAACCCCGCAGCTCTAACCGGGCCCCGCTGTTGTGCGCAGCGCAAAAAAATGTTGTAATAAGCCCCTTATCAAGAGTGAAAGGTTGATAAAGGGTGTCCGTACAAAAAACCACGTTCAGTTTTGAATTTTTTCCGCCCAAATCGGATAAGGGCCTGACAATGCTGCTGGCCGAAGCGCATGCGTTAGCATTACTGAACCCGGCCTTCATGACAGTGACATATGGCGCCGGCGGCTCGACCCGTGACGGCACCGTCGATACAGTCCGCGCGGTTCGCGAGAAGACCGGTATCAAGACAGCCGCGCACCTGACCTATATCAACACACCGATCACAGAGCTTGAAGACTATGTCCGGACATTGTGGGACAGCGGTATCCGCCATATCGTTGCCCTGCGCGGCGATATGCCGGCCGACCTGTCATGGCCGCTTGATCCGGACGCCGATTATTACCAGTTCACCAGCGATTTTGTTGCCGGCCTGAAACGGGTCCGTGATTTTGAAATCTCGGTCGGCGCCTACCCGGAAAAACACCCGGACTCACCCAGCCTTGATGCCGATATCGTGGCGCTGAAGAGAAAGCAGGAGGCCGGGGCCGACCGCGCCATTACGCAGTTCTTTTTCGACAATGACGTTTACTTCGCGTTTGCCGAAACCGCGCAGGCGCAGGACGTGACGATCCCGATCGTGCCCGGCCTGCTGCCCATTGCCGATTTTGAAAAAATGCTGCGCTTTGCCGATACCTGCCAGGCCGGGGTGCCGGACTGGCTGCGCGACAAATTCGCCGCCATGCCCGATCCTGATGACCGCCTCAAGCTGGCGGCGGACATCCTGACCGAACAGGTCGCGGCCCTGGCCGCAGGCGGCGTCCCGCACATTCATTTTTACACGCTGAACAAGGCGCATTTAACGGCGCAGGCGGTATGCAACGCCGGGCTCGTACAAGATGCGGCCAGACAGGCGGGATGAATTTTCTTTACAAACCGCGCCATTTACCGTTAACTGGTGCCATCATCACGATCAGCCGAGGGACAGGCCCGATGACGCTGAAGCAACCTGAGCCGGAATGGTTATAAGTTCAAGGTGCTAAATCCTGCGGCGCATGCCGGAAGATGATCAAACCGCGAGATGCTTCATCGCCGTTTTCGTTCTTCCGGATCCGTCATAACGCGATCCGGTTTTTTTGTGGCCGGGTGACAGGCAACAAAAGAGAAAGAGGATAAAACGATGAGTGAGACGGCCCGCAAAAAACCGGCGAACGAAGCGGACTGGCACAGCGCCACCAGGGCGGTACGCGCCGCTATTGACTGCGATAACAACCACGGCGCAGTAACGCCGCCGCTTTATTTATCAACCAACTATACCTTTGAAGATTTCGACAAGAAACGCCCCTATGATTACACCCGCAGCGGCAACCCGACCCGTGACGCACTCGGCCGGGTCATCGCCGATCTGGAAGGCGGCTATGACGGCGTCATCACCTCCTCCGGCATGGCGGCGCTTGATCTCGTGTTCCATTTGCTGCGGCCCGGCGAAACGATTGTCGCCCAGTATGACTGCTATGGCGGCACGCACAGATTATTGCAGGCCCATCACGAGGCCGGGCGCTTTAACGTCGTGTTCGCCGACCTAAGCGATACGGCAAAGCTGCCGGAAATACTCGCCGGCAAACCGAAACTGGTGATGATCGAAACGCCGAGCAACCCGCTGCTGCGCATCATCGATATCGAGGCCGTCACCGCCGCCGCCCGTAAAGCCGGCGCACTGGTCATGGCCGATAACACCTTCCTCTCGCCGGTGCAGTGCAAGCCGCTGGCGCTCGGCGCAGATATCGTTATCCACTCAACGACCAAATATATCAACGGCCACAGCGATATTGTCGGCGGCGCCGCGATCGCCAAAACCAAGGAACTGCACGACGAGCTGGCCTGGTGGGCTAACTGTATCGGCACCACCGGCGCGCCGTTCGACAGTTTCCTGACCCTGCGCGGCATCCGCACGCTGGAGCTGCGAATCACGCAGGCCAGCCGCAGTGCGCAGGCGGTCGCGGAATTCCTCGCCGCGCATACGGCTGTAGAGCAGGTCTATTATCCGGGCCTGCCTGATGATCCCGGCCATGAGCTGGCCAAACGCCAGCAGCAGGGCTTTGGCGCGATCGTCAGTTTCACTGTCAAAGGCGGTACGGAAACCGTCAAAAAGATCGTGCATCGTCTGCAGCTCTTCTGCTTTGCCGAGTCTCTCGGCGGCTTTGAAAGCCTGCTCGCGCACCCCGCAACCATGACCCACGCAGCCATGGACCCGGCCGCCCGGCTGGAGGCCGGGATCGGCGAATCATTATTACGCCTGTCAATCGGGCTGGAATCTGCAGACGACCTGATCGCCGATCTGGCGCAGGCGCTTGCAGAGTAACTGTCACTGTTTTACTGTTTTTTTGAACTGACCATACACCAAAGGAGAATGAGATATGGTACTGGCCTTAAATTTAGGTTTCCCGCGCTTTGGCGCCGACCGCGAACTGAAAAAAGCCGTTGAAGGCTACTGGAAAGGCAAAACCGGACAAAACGAGCTGACCGCCACCGCTTCCGAGTTGCGCCGCCGCCACTGGGCGATACAAAAAGAGGCCGGGATCACGTACGTGCCGGTCAATGATTTCTCCTATTACGACCAGATGCTGGACATGTCCTGCCTGCTCGGCGCGGTACCGGACCGTTATGAATGGGACGGCGATTACGTCGATCTCGACACTTATTTCGCGATGGCCCGCGGCAACGATAAAGCGATCGCGATGGAAATGACCAAGTGGTTCGATACCAATTACCACTATATCGTACCGGAACTGGCAAAGGGCCAGAGCTTCACCCTGTCTTCGATGAAACTGTTCGAAGAATATCTCGAAGCCAAAGAGGCCGGTTTTGAAGGCGTGCCGGTGCTGATCGGCCCGGTCACTTACCTAAGCCTTGCCAAATCGCACGATGAGACTTTTGATCCGGTCACGCTGGTCGACAGCCTGATCCCGGTCTATGTCGAGATTTTCAACCGCCTGATCGGCCATGACTGCACATGGGTACAGATCGACGAGCCGGTCCTTGCGCTTGACTTAAGCGAAGAGCAGAAAAAAGCCTTCACCCTCGCTTACGAGGAAATCACCCGCGCCGTGCCGGATATGAATATCTGGCTGACGACCTATTTCGAGGGACTGCGCGATAATACCGAACTCGCCTTCTCGCTGCCGGTCCCGGCGGTTCATGTCGACCTCGCCCGTGCGCCGGAACAGCTTGATGACTGTATCGCCGCCGCCAAGCAGCATGACAAGATGCTGACCCTCGGCCTTGTCGACGGCCGCAATATCTGGCGCAATAATCTGTCGGCCTCGCTGGCCAGGCTGGAAAAAGCGGCTGAAACACTGGGCAAGGATATGGTCAGCGTTTCGGCCAGTTGTTCGCTGCTACACAGCCCGGTCGATCTTGACCTTGAAACGGCGATGGACCCGCAGATCAAAAGCTGGATGGCCTTTGCCAAACAAAAATGCGGGGAGATTGCGACTCTGGCCAAAGGCCTTGAAGAGGGCCGCGCGGCGATTGCCGACGCGCTGGCCGAAAGCGACAGGATCGCGCAGGACCGCAAAACCTCGGAGCGTATCCACAACAAGGCGGTGCAAGAGCGCCTGGCCGCGGTCACGGACGAGATGGTCAACCGCAAAAGCGCGTTCCCGGCCCGGCAGCAGGCACAGCGGGCCAAATACGGCCTGCCGGCCTTCCCGACCACCTCGATCGGCTCTTTCCCGCAAACCCAGGAAATCCGCAAGGCCCGCGCCGCGTTCAAAAAGGGCGACCTTGATGCGGCCTCTTATGAAGACGCGATGAAAAAGGAAATCGAAACCGTCGTCCGTTACCAGGAAGAGATCGGCATGGACGTGCTGGTGCACGGCGAAGCCGAACGTAACGACATGGTCGAGTATTTCGGCGAGCAGCTTGACGGCTATGTCTTCAGCCAGCATGGCTGGGTCCAGTCTTACGGCAGCCGCGGGGTCAAGCCGCCGATCATTTACGGTGATATTTCCCGCCCGGCGGCGATGACCGTTAAATGGTCCGAATATGCGCAAAGCCTGACCGACAAACCGATGAAGGGCATGCTGACCGGACCGATTACCATCCTGTTCTGGTCGTTCAAGCGCGATGACATTTCCTATGAAGACAGCTGCAAACAAATCGCGCTGGCGCTGCGTGATGAGGTTACCGATCTGGAAAAGGCCGGCATCACCATCATCCAGATGGACGAACCCGCCATCCGCGAGGGTCTGCCTTTAAGGCGCGCCGACTGGGATGCGTACCTGAAATGGGCGGTTGATTCCTTCAAGCTCTCAGTCTGCAGCGCCGCAGACTCAACGCAGATCCATACTCATATGTGCTATTCCGAGTTTAACGATATCATCGACTCGATTGGCGCGCTGGATGCCGATGTCATCTCGATCGAAACGTCGCGCAGCCAGATGGAACTGCTCGACGCGTTCATCACCTATAAATACCCGAACGAGATCGGGCCGGGCGTCTACGATATTCACAGCCCGCGTATCCCGGACACCGCGGACATGGTCGATCTGCTCGAAAAAGCCCGCAAGGTGCTGGAGCCCGACCAGATCTGGGTCAACCCGGATTGCGGCTTGAAAACCCGCGGCTGGGCCGAAGTTGAACCGGCACTGAAAAACATGGTCGAAGCAGCGCGCACAATGCGCGAAAAGGTAACAAACGCGGCAGCGGCTTAAACTACGCGGGTGCAACTTCAGGATCTGCGCCCGCCTGTTTGCCGTTGTAATGGCTGCTTGCCCGTGAGGATGACACCAGTCCGGAAAGCGGACCGCGTCTGCCATCAATGAACTCTATTTGAACAGGCCCGCCGGCCTGTTCAAGCATCAACAGGCGTTCCGCCTGACGGCTTTCCAAAGCTTCTTTTGCCATGCGGGCTTTCCACAAAAGATGTGCGACGCTGGCTTCCTCGGGATTACCGCCAAAAGCGACTCTTAGAGGCGAAACCGGTGAATCGTAATCGGCAGCCACCTGCCGAAAGAAAACCCTGTTTGATGTTCCCGGCAGCTCCTGTGCAAGACCGTCAACAACGTCACTGGCATAGTCGCTGACAACAGTGATGCCGGACAGGTTGTACCAGAGGGATTCCGCATACGCCATGGGACCTATATCACGGATATTTGTATAAAGGCGCGCCCCTTCCAGGTCCCAGGCATCAAACTTGCCTTCTTCATCACGCAGCCTTGCTGCCGCTTTATACAGCGCACTGACGATGGCGGTTTTTTCCGGCTCGTTTATCGCATCATATGCCAGGTCGCGTTCATCCAGTCCAAAGCTCATGACAGAACCGTCCGGACGAAAAATCACCGCGCAGGGCTGATCGCCCGCCTGCGCAAAAAGCTTGTTCACCTCTTGCGGAACATCTTTTGTGCTCACACGGTCAACGGCGTTATAGACAAGTTCCCCGGATTTGATCTGTGCCGCCGCAATGCCGTGCCCCCGCAAAACGGATTCAAGATCAAACAATCCTTCTTCAGTATCAAGAACGCCCAACTCGTCAATAGCGCGGAAGGTCTGGTCATAGGGAGCATCATTGAAGTCCGCGTCTCTTTTGGTCTGGTCGTAAGTCGCTTTGAAGACGACATGAAAATCGTTCTCGCCGATCAGTCCTCTTTCAATGAGTTCATCTGCCAGCAATATTTGTTTTGACCGGCAGCTTGGACAACTCTCGCCGCTGGAGACCTGAACAATCTGCCATTCTTCGCCGCGACGGTCCTCAAGAAACTTAACAAGCTCCAGTCGTTTCTCAGGAGACAGGTTTTCAGCCTCGGCGTGTGCACTGGCACGTCCTTTGGAAACCACGGCATTTGAATCCTCGGGCTCTTCCGCCGTCCCTACCAGGACATACCGGCTGGTACCGGGGTGAACCAGCCAGAGCTGCGCTCCGAACGGCCCTCCTTTTCCGTCATTGGCCGTATCATATGCGAAAATATCGCTTTGATTTAAAACGGTTTCCCAGAACAGCGGGTCACCGGAAAGGTTTGACTGTGCTGTTTGATAACGCGGGATTTCCAGACGATTCATTCGCTGCCCCTTTATCGGTAGTGTCCCATATTTTTTAATCAGGTTTTTTGTAAAGATAAGAGCAGCCTGATGTCAAATTTCATAACGTCCGCCGGAGTACGGCAGCGAAAAACCCGTCCGTGTTATGGCGGTGCGGGGTCAGGCGCATATATTTTTGGCTGTCATCCTGAAGGAGCGGCACGACTGAAGGATCTCCCGGCTTAATGGCATGAGGTGCTTCGCTATCGCTCAGGATGACGGAAAAAGGAACGAGTTCAAATCCATCATGGTGCTTTAAGAAGTTTTCAATCTGTTTTTCATTTTCCTCCGGCAGCAGCGAGCAGGTCGCATAGACCAGCCGCCCGCCGGGTTTGACGGTTTTGGCGACCTTGTCGAGAATTTCGGCCTGTATCTCAACCAGCTCTGCCAGTGATGGGCCGTAGGTGCGCCAGCGCATATCCGGGTTGCGCCGCCAGGTGCCGGTGCCGGTGCACGGTACGTCGGCCAGCACGATATCGAACGTGCCTTTCTGGCGCTTAAGCCATTTGCGGGTTTTCTCATCGCTCAAGGCCCGGACCTCGATAATGTCATGCACCCCGGCTTTCCTGAAACGCGGCCGCGCCTTTTCCAGCCGCCGCGGCGCGGTGTCGCTTGCAACGATCCGGCCCTTATTCTGCATCGCGGCGGCCAGCGCCAGCGTCTTGCCGCCCGCACCGGCGCAATAATCAAGCACCTGCATCCCCGGCTGCGCATCACACACAGCGGCGATCAACTGCGAACCTTCATCCTGGATTTCGACCCAGCCCTTGGCAAAGGCTTTCGTTTTAGCCAGATAGGCCTTGCCGCGCGCGCGCAACCCGGCCGGTGAATAAGGCGTCGGATCGGTCGCAACACCCGCCGCCTCTAAATAGTTTTGCACTTTCTCGAGATTGGCCCGCCATGTGTTGACCCGCAGATCAAGCGGCGCCGGTGCGATCAACGCCGCCATCTCGGCGGCAAAATCCGCACCGAAATACCCCCGCAGGCTCTGCTCATAAAGCGGCGGGCATTCGGCGCGGACGGCTTCGGGCATGTCGGGGTGAATTAAACCACTCTCGCTACTCTCATCTCGTTCCTCGCCATCATGAGAGATGTGAGAAGCGAGATGCGAGAGTATTTTTTGTTCCTCATCACGCAACGTCGCCGGGCCGTATTTGCTGCCGTCGAACAGGCGCGTGATTGCCACTTCGTCCTTCCCTTCTCCCAGCGCCAGCCACGCGATCACCCGCAGGCGCGGCGTATCCGCCGCCTGTACTTTATCCAGCCACCAGCCGAGCCGGGCATGGGCGCGGACGATATTATAAGTGCGCTCGGCGATCCCGGCCCGGTCTTTCGACCCGATATAGCGGCGGAAACGCATATAATCGCCAACCACCGCATCCATTGGGATGCGGCTGTCCGCCATCTTGTCCAGAAGGTCGATTGTTGCTCTGATCCGTGCCGCCGGTGTCATGACGGCAGTTTGTAGCAGGCCGGGCGGCCCAGCGCAAAAGAAAACCCCCGTCCCAGAGCAGACGGGGATTTCCTCAAACCATGAAAGTGCTCATCTTATTCGGCGGCTTCCGCATCGTGCTCAGCGTCGCCGGCCTCCGCTTCAGCAGCAGCGGCAACGTCTTCGGCAAGCGCCTCAACAACCGCTTCCGGATCGGCGGACCCTTGCTCGGCCGGCATTTCAGCCTCGATACCGGCTTCAGCCGCCGCATCATCGGACAGGGCAATCGCCTCATCCGTGGCGGCCTCAGCCGCATCAGCCGCGCCGTCTTCAGCCGTCTCTGCGACCATCTCGGCGGCCGTCTCCTCGGCAAGAGCCGCCGGCGCTTCGGCTTCGGCGGCAGCGTCAGCAACAGCCTCCACAGCCGTTTCGGCCTGTACCGCCATATCCGCGGCAGCGGCGTCATCCGCCAGCGCAGCGCCCACAGGCGCAGTTGCCAACAGCCCGGCGGCCATCAGGATACCTAATGTTTTCTTCATGCTCGTTTCTCCTGGAAAGTGAAAGGGAACAGTCCCCAGCGCTGTTCTCACTCTTTCATTTTAGCAATGTTTCGTAAAATTTTCGTAAAACGCCATATAAAATTGCAGGCGCTCACGCCAACAGCCCCGCCAAATCGCGCCAGCCGAAACAAATCTCGCGGGCCTTCAGAGATCCGATTTCAACCACCTGTTTCCCGCAGCGCTCCGCCCCCATCGCTTTATAAAAAGCAACCGCTCTGATGTTTTTCTCCATAGCCCACAGGCACAACGAACCATGTTTCATTTCCCGCAAACGGCACGCCGCAGCCCTTAAAAGCGCCGTCCCCATACCCTGCCTGTAATAATCCGCCAGCAAATATAATCCATATATTTCTGCTGAATAAAGGGGCCGAATCGGCGAACTACCGGGTGGCGGCGTCTTCAGCTTGCCAAAACTGACAAACCCCACCGGCACATCCCCATCGGCTATGGCGAGTAACACACCGCTTTCCGGGATATCAAGCCACCTCTGCCATTGTTGCAAGCGATCGGTTTCTGATGGGGCGCCTAAAGCGCCTTGATCAGGGAGCCAATCATAGGAATCGCGCCAAGCCTGCGCATGAATCCGCGCCAGCGCCGGGATATCGTCAGATGTAACGGGGCGTATGGTCAACATTCAGGGCTTATACAAAGATAACGGCGAATTGCTATAGAGCCCTTTGACAAACGGTCCTTTACCGGCAACGGTATTATCAACATGCTGCGCCAGCATTTTTTTCGCCGCCTCTACACTCACCTGCACAATGTAATCTTTCTCGGCGATCCGGATAACGCCGAATTCTTCGTCAATGTCTTGTGCCGCAAGGTTAAATTGTTCGCGGACATCCGACACATCGGGCTCGGCCGCCGTATCGCCGCGGTCCCAGCCGTGAATGTTCATCATCGCGTAAGACATGATCGCTCTCCTTGTTCGACTGACCAGTCCTGAGCCTAGGGAAATGAGATCGGTCTCGGCCGGGACAGCGTATCCGGTCCCTGTACAGCCGGGCCCTTACCGGCCATAATATTGTCGATATGGGCCGCCAGCATTTTCTTGGCCCCGGCGGCGGTCACCATCACGGTGTAACGGCCGGGCTCCATGGCGACAACGCCGAACTCACGCTGGATATCGACCGCCGCAAGGTTAAAGGTTTCACAGACATCCTTGACGGTCGGTTCATCGGCTGCCTCGCCGCGATCCCAGTCGCTGATCGTCATTTTGAGATAAGGCATGATGCTCCCCCTTCCTGTTTTATGTTTAAAGGCTAAAACGGGCTTCACGATAACAAAAAAAACGGGGACGGACCAGCGGCGAATCATACCGCCATGCGCCTTCCGTAAAGCCGCCTTACTGCACCGCCGGCTTGTGCATATCCTCAAGGGCGAGATCAATCGCATGCAGCATATTGACCGTGCCCTGCATCAGCCCTTTGCCGTGGCTCCAGATATACGGCCCGGCCTCGATAAACCCGGCCCCGGCCTGCACGTAATAAGCCGCGTAATCATTACTGACCGGCCCCTCGATCACCGCCGGCAGGTCGGTCAGCACCGTCCAGAATTTCAGGATCCCGGCATCGGGCAACGTCTCCCCGCCGGTGCCGAAAGTGACAAAATCAACCCCGGCATCATAGGATGCCGCCGCCGCTTCGTTCGACAAGCCGCAGGCCACACCGACAAGCCCGGCCTCGCCGAACAGCGCCCGCGCCGCCGCGACTTTATCCGGGTCATCGACCAGCACGCCATCAGCCTCGATCTCCTGCGCGCATTCAGGACTGCCGCGGAAAACCGCCGCGATACCGTTATCGCGTGCCTGCGCCAGCAGCACAGCCGCCGCAGCCTTAAAGGCCGGGTCGCTTTCATCGCCGCTGACCTCCAGCGCATGCATGTTCTTTTCGTAAGCAGAACCGTTAATCACGAAAAAGACCTGGCGCAGATCGCGCATCAGCACATCGGGCGCGAGATCCGGGCCCAGCCGCAGCCATAGGCCGCAGGGCGGCGCGCCTTTTCTGATCGCTTTATTCATAGGTCTTTTACCGGTTGCCTTATTTGCCAGATTATTATAACAAGTAACCACTATTTGAAATGGGATTCAACAGTTGAAAAGGAAGACGGGTTATGAGGAAAGGGATTGTATTAGCCGCTTTTGCGCTCGCGTGCACAGGCTTGATAGCAAAGCCTCAGATTGACAGGCTTACGGAACGCTATAACAGAATGACCTACGAAGATGTCGTGCCTTATTCAGACATGGCGATCGACATTCCTGTTTGCCTCACAGACCGGGAGGAATTCGAGTTTGTGAGCAATAGCCGCTATCTGCCGGCCGGGGAAGAATGGCTGACACAATATGATTTCTCGATGGAGGAACTAAATATAACAGTCGCAGAACGCGACCCTGAATGCGCTGCAAGAACCAGCAGAATGATCGCATCGAACAAAGCGGCCGCTCTGCATGCACAAAACGGCTAACGGATTACGCCCCCGTAATAAAACCTGTAATAAAATGAGTAAGAGCGTCTAATCCTTGACCCGGTAATTGGGCGCTTCCTGCGTGACCGTTACGTCATGGACGTGGCTTTCGCGGTAGCCGGCGGCGCTCATCTTCATAAATTCGGCCTTGCGCTTCATCTCATCGACGGTCCGGCAGCCGGTATAGCCCATCGCCGCGCGCAGCCCGCCAACCATCTGGTGCAGCACGTTCCCGACCGGCCCCTTGTAAGGCACGCGACCCTCAATCCCTTCCGGCACCAGCTTTTGCGATTCGCTGACCCCGGCCTGGAAATAACGGTCGGCGGAGCCGCGCATCATCGCGCCGACGCTGCCCATACCGCGGTAGGATTTATAGGAGCGGCCCTGGTAGAGGATCACCTCGCCCGGCGCTTCGTCGGTGCCGGCGAAAATGCCGCCCATCATCACGCAATCGGCACCGGCGGCGATCGCCTTGGCAAAATCGCCGGAATATTTGATACCGCCATCGGCAATCACCGGAATGCCTTTTTTCGCACAGGCCGATGCGACATCCATAATGGCTGTCAGTTGCGGCACACCGACCCCGGCGACCACGCGCGTCGTGCAGATCGAGCCCGGCCCGATCCCGACCTTGACCGCATCGGCCCCGGCATCGATCAGCGCCCTGGCCGCATCGGCGGTAGCGATATTGCCGGCAATAACCTGCAGCTTGTTCGATTTGACCTCGTTACGGATTCTCTTGACCGTCTCGAGCACATTTTGCGAATGGCCGTGCGCCGTATCGACGACAACGACATCCAGCCCAGCCTCGGCCATCATTTCCGCCCGTTCGAAGGCGGTATTGCCGGTCCCGACCGCCGCCCCGGCAAGCAGGCGGCCCTGCTCGTCCTTGCTGGCATGCGGGTACAGGGCCGATTTCTCAATATCCTTGACCGTCACCAGCCCGATACAACGTTCGGCCTCATCGACGACCAGCAGTTTTTCAATCCGGTGTTTGTGCAGCAGCCGCTTGGCCTCTTCCTTGTCGACCGCCGCGCCGCTGACCGTCACCAGCTTCTCGGCGGTCATCAGTTCGCGTACCGGCTGGTCCATATTCTCGGCAAAGCGCACGTCACGGTTGGTCAGGATCCCGGCCAGCCGCCCGTCCTCTTCAGTCACCGGGATACCGGAAATCCTGTAATGATCCATCAGTTCCAGCGCTTCGCCCAGCGTCGCATGCGGGCGGATGGTGATCGGGTTGACGACCATGCCGGACTCAAAGCGCTTGACCTTCTGGATTTCCGCCGCCTGCTCCGCGGCGCTCATATTGCGGTGAATGATGCCAAGCCCGCCGGCCTGGGCCATGGCAATCGCCATCTCCGCCGCCGTCACCGTGTCCATCGCCGCCGAGAGCACGGGGATGTTCAGCGCAATGCTCCCGGTCAGTTTTGTCTTTGTGTCCGCATCATTGGGATGGATTTCCGAGGCCGCCGGCACCAGCAGCACGTCATCAAAAGTCAGGCCGTCCCGAATTTGTGTTTTGGCAGGCATTTTGGCAGGCATGGCGTCAAACTCCTCTTGCGTTTCCCCGCAGGGCGAATTTGACGCTTATTGCTATACAAAAACAGAGTAAAAAGCCAGACCTTTTTTAATTGCTTTCAGGAACGCGCGCCGGCGGTAAGGCATGTTTTTTGGCGGCAAAACTGTAGAGATTGGCAAAGCTGTTCATCTTGCCGAACATCCGGGCGCTGAAAATGCGCCCTTCAGCGCCGAAATGACCGATCATCACCGCGCCGATAAAACTGAGCGCCGTCTGGGTCAGCCGGTAATCCTTCTCGGCAATATGATTTTGCGCCCAGCGGGCAACACGGGGAAAGTCCATCAGCGACACAGCGGTATAAACCGTAAAATTCGCAGCGACCTTGTAAATACCGGGGTCCTGTATAATATTTGTCAGCGCTTCGCCCTGCAGGGGATTGGCAGGATCCAGCCCGTAATGCGCCGCAAGATGCGCCGCCTCGCCGCCGCCCAGCGCCGCGACGGAAAACAGCCCGGTCAGGCCCATCAGGTTGCCGATATCAAACCGGCCGCGCAATAAATGGCGCGAAATGAAATTCGGGCCACTGACATCGGCAATCATCACGCCCAATGCCGAAAGAGCCAACCCGCCAAGCAGCAGGTCCAGGCGCCCGGTCGGCAGGTAATCGTGGGCCACGAAAAGACCGCCCGCTGCCAGCGCCATTCCTGGGCCGTAGCAGCGAATGTAATTAAACAGCGGCGTCAGCATAAGCCACGGTTACCATAAGAGAAACAGCTTGTAAATATGTATAGTGAAAGCCGTTATGACTTTATTTTTGATATCCCTGCCCCTGCGTAAAGAGAGCTGTGCCAGGACGCCGGCCGCTATGCCCGCGCGTCAGGTTTTATATCAGCCACCGTGAAAGCCGGTCGCGATCACATATTGTTCGGCGCTCTCCTTGCGGCTGGCCGGCGGCTTGATATGGCGCACCGTCTTGAAGTCCTGCTTCATCCGCGCCAGTAATTCATGCTGGGCGCCGCCCTGGAACACCTTGGCCACAAACGCCCCGCCGGGCTTGAGAATGTCGGCGGCAAACTCGTAAGCGGCCTCGACCAGCGCCATAATCCGCAAATGATCGGTGCTTTTGTGGCCGGTCGTGTTGGCCGCCATATCGGACAGGACCAGGTCGGCGCCGCCGCCTAAGGCCATGATCAGCGCTTCCGGAGCATCATCATCCATAAAATCCATCTGCAACGCCGTCACGCCGGGCAGCGGGTCCATCGCCAGCAGGTCGAGCGCCACCACCTTTTCCGCCCCTTTCTCCACCGCCACCTGGCACCAGCCGCCAGGGGCCGCACCAAGATCGACCACCGTCATGCCAGGCTGCAGCAGGCCGAGCTTTTCGTCAATCTCCCGCAATTTGAAGGCGGCGCGGGAGCGGTAACCGAGCCGCTGCGCTTCCTGCACATACGGATCGTTGAGCTGCCGCCGCAGCCAGCGCGTCGAGGAGGCTTTGCGCCGCCGCGCGGTCTTAACATTCTGGGTTGGTTTTTTGCGGCTCATCGTGTCGCTCCCCGGTATGTGACGGTCGCTTACAAGACCATGAAAATTGTCGATACGGTAAAGGCGAAAAAATAAACCGTAATCGCCACCGCCATAAATACGATACGCTTCGTACGGCGCGAAAAATGCGCCAGTACCAAAAACAGGGCCATGATCACGCTATAGACAATCAGGCCCCGCGGATACAGCGCGCTGTCCATCAGCGGCAGGTAGCCGGTTGGATAGCCGGTCATCGTGATCAGTTCCACCTGCGTGCGCATGGTGAAAATACAGGCGAAGATCAATGCCATCGTTTTCCAGCGGTGCTGCGGATGCACCGCGAACCAGCCGACCGGCAGCCATAGCAGATCAATCCATTGATAGATCAGTCCTGTCATACTATTTTAATAAAGCACCTGTTTTTGAACATGAAAGCCCCTTTGATGAATCATAGCCGTTTTCCCCGCCGGATCAAAAGGATAATCCTGCTTCTGTGCGGTACCGGCATGCTGTTAGCCGGGCTGTTAGCCGCCGGCGCTATCGCCCAGAACAACCAGCGCCCGGTGATTATACGCGATACCGAGATCGAAACGACCCTCAAAACATGGTCCGAACCGGTGATCCGCGCCGCCGAACTGGAGCCGGAGGCGATCAATATCATTCTCGTGCAAAACCCGAACATTAACGCCTTTGTCGCCGGGGGGCCGAACATTTTCCTGTATACCGGCTTGCTGCAACGCGCCGAAAGCCCGGCTGAGGTGATCGGTGTGATCGCCCACGAACTCGGACACATCCGCGGCGGACACCTGGTCCGGGCACGCGGCGCGCTGGAAACCGCCTCTTATGAAAGCCTGCTCGGGACAATTCTCGGTATTGGCGCCGCAGTGCTTACCGGCGAGGGCGGGCTGGCCGGAGCGATTATCGCCGGCTCGCAATCCTCAGCCGTTGGCCGCTATCTGGCTTTCAGCCGGGTGCAGGAATCAAGTGCCGATCAGGCCGCTCTCGATTACATGAAAAAGGCCGGCATGGACCCGGAAGGGCTGGTCACCTTCATGCAAAAGCTTGAGGACCAGGAATTGCTGCCGGCCTCGCAGCAGAGCGAATATGTCCGCACCCACCCGCTGACCCGCGACCGGGTGGCGGCGCTGGAAGCCGGACACGATCATTCCCCGCACAAAGGTGTGGCCAAGCCGCCGGAATGGGCGGAGCAGCATCGCCGCATGCAGGCCAAGCTGACCGGTTTCATCAGTCCGGAGCAGGTCGAGTGGCAATATGATACCCGTGACACCAGTATCGCCGCTGAATATGCCCGCGCCATCGCCCTATACCGCCAGAACCGGGTTGACGGCTCGCTGGAAAAAATCGATGCGCTGATAGCGCGCGAGCCGGACAACCCTTACTTTACCGAGCTAAAAGGCCAGATGCTGGTTGATTACGGCCGTGTCGCCGCAGCGCTGCCCTATTACCGCCGCGCTGTTGAAGCCCGCCCCGATGCGGCGCTGATCCGCACCGCCTATGCCCATGCCCTGATCGAATCAGCCGGCGAGAATAACCAGAGCCAGTTGCAGGAAGCCATCGGCCATCTTGAACGCGCCGTACGGGATGAACGGCGTTCCACCCGTATCCAGCGCCTTTTGGCTACGGCTCACGGCCGGCTTGGACAGGATGCGCTGGCGCGGCTGCATCTGGCCGAGGAAGCCCTGCTGAAAAATGATATCCCCTATGCGCGCCAGCAGGCCGGGATCGCGCTGGCCGGCCTGGAAGAAAATTCCCGCCCCTGGCTGCGGGCGCAGGATATCCTGAACTTTATCGAACAGGTCAAGGATAATTAAGGGATAAGCAAGGATAAATAGGCCGGGCTGCCTTTTTGCCGTTTGCCAGCCGCCGCGAAAAAATCATAAAATGAAAGAACTGTTTAATTAAAGGAGACGCGATCGTGACATTTCCCGTTAAACCGCTTTTAGGGGCAGCCGCCCTGGCGCTTGTGATAACCGGCGCGGCCGCATTCATGAGTCCCGGGCCACAGGCGAGCGAGACACTGGATTCCGAACAGGTCCGCGCGATCGTCAAGGAATATCTTGAGGAACACCCGGAAATCGTCATCGAAGCGATTGAGTCTTACCAGGAGCGGCGCGAGGAAATCGAGGCCCGGACCTTTAAAGAAAACTTCGAGGAGTACCGTGAATTCCTGCACGCTGACGGCTTGCCTTATATCGGCAACCCGGACGGCGATGTCATCATTGTCGAGTTTTTCGATTATAATTGCGGTTTCTGTAAACGGGCGCTCGACGATATCAACAAGCTGGTTGCAAAAGACGACCAGATTAAAGTGATCTTCAAGGAAATGCCGATTTTGAGCGAATCCTCGGCAGAAGCGGCACGCTTTGCCATGGCCGCCCACCGGCAGGGTCAGTATTTCGCCTATCACCAGGCGCTGATGGAATTTCGCGGCAATAAAACCACGCAGGCGCTTGAGAAGATCGGTACCGATCTCGGGCTTGATCTTGAACAGCTGCGCCGCGATGCCGAGTCAACCGAAGTGCGCCGCGAAATCGAGCGCAGCCTGGCCCTGTCGCGCCGCCTTGGCATTCGCGGCACACCGGCCTTTATCATCGGTGATGTTCTGGCCCCCGGCTATATGACGCACCAGGCCATGCAAAAACTTGTCGACGACGTCCGCGATGATCAGGGATAAGCGCTCTTTATTACTGATCGGCCTGTATACCGTTATCGCGATTGTCGCGGCACTGGTGATTTACCGCGCCTGGACGGTCGAGAAGTTCCGCGGCCAGATGTACACCACGGCGCTGAACCAGTATGTCGGCCCGGCTGAATCGGAACGAGTGATTGTTGAGTTTCTCGATTACCGCTGCAGCTATTGCCGCATCATTCACCCGGTTATTGAAGAGGTGCGCGCCCGCAATCCCGACGTCAAGATCATCTACCGTCATTACCCGGTCTTCGGCCGCCCGTCGGTGATCGAGGCGCAGGTGGCGCTGGCGGCCGGCATACAGGGCAAGTTCGAGGAGGCGCACAAGGCCCTGATCAGCCGCGAAGAACCCATCACCGACCGCGAGATCGAAAGCCTTGCCTTCACGCTCGGCCTTGATGTTGACCGTTTCCGCCGTGATATGAAAGGCCCGGAGATCGGCTATATGCTGCTGGAAACGCTGGATGCCGCCGAGGTGCTCGGCATACGGTCAACCCCGACTTTCCTGGTCGGCGATATTGTATTCAGTATGCAGGACGGCATGCCGACAGCCGAAACCTTCGAGCAGTTGCTCGCGGACGCTTACGGCGATGACTGATATCCTGATCCTGAACGGCCCGAACCTGAACATGCTCGGCCGCCGCGATCCGGCACTTTACGGCCATGAGACGCTGGAAGATATCGGCAAGCTGTGCGCGGAAACAGCGCAGGCGCATGATCTGGGCGTTGATTTCCGCCAGTCCAACCATGAAGGTGAACTGGTCACATGGGTACAGGACGCGCTGGATACACCGCTCGCCGGCCTGATTATTAATGCCGGCGCTTACACCCACACTTCGATTGCCCTGTATGATGCGCTGGAATTGTTAACCGTGCCGGTGGTCGAAGTCCATCTCAGCGAACCGCAAAGCCGCGAACCGTTCCGCCATGTCTCTTATATTGAGCCGCTGGCCGCCCACAGAATCGCCGGCAAAGGCGCGCAGGGCTATGCCGAAGCCGTAACATGGCTGGCGGATAACCGCGTGTAAACAGACAGACGAGGCTTTGACTTTTGTACGAAAAGTCTATAATCAGGGGGCTTCTTGAGTGAAATAAAGGGCGCTTTACCATATGAAAATCGAAGAAAAAGCGATCCGCAAACTGGCGGAATTACTGGACGAAACCGGTCTGACCGAGATTGAGGTCGCGGAGGGCGAACAGGTGATCCGCGTTAATAAGGGCGGACACATTCTCGCCGGCGGCAACGGCAGCCCGGCGCCGGTCGTAATGGATTCGGACCCGACCACGCCGCAACCCGCCAATACAGAAGCCCCGCCGGCCACCGTCAGCGATCATCCCGGCGCCGTCACCTCGCCGATGGTTGGCACCGTTTATATGCAGGCCGAGCCGGACTCGCCGCCATTCGTGCAAAAAGGCAGCACGGTCAGCGAGGGCGATACGCTGCTGATCGTCGAGGCGATGAAAGTCATGAACCCGATCAAAGCGCATAAAAGCGGCACCGTCACCCAGGTTCTGGTCGAAAACGCCCAGCCGGTCGAGTTCGGCGACGTCCTGATCGTGATTGAATAAATCAGGCCGGAAATATCCTAAGATAAAAACATCAAAATGTTATTTATGTTAATTGCGAAAGACGGGACAGATCAGAACGCGCTAAAAAGGCGTCTGGCCGTGCGCGAAGACCATATTGCCTTAAGCGATCAGGCCATCCGGAGAGGTGAACAAATTCTGGGCTGTGCCCTGCTCAGTGAAAATAATGAGATGTGCGGCTCTGTGATGCTGGTTGATTTTGAAAACCGGGAAACGCTTGATCACTGGCTGGAAAACGAGCCCTACGTAACCGGCAAGGTCTGGCAGGATATTGAAGTGTATCCCTGTAAAGTCGGGCCAAGCTTTCAGCATGTCTTTGCAAAAGGTTTAGTGACTGATTAGGCTGGTGGTAAAATAAATGTTCAAAAAAATTCTCATAGCCAATCGTGGCGAAATCGCCCTTCGGATCATCCGCGCCTGCCGCGAGATGGGGATCGGAACCGTCGCCGTGCATTCGACCGCCGACGCCAGCGCGATGCCCGTGCGCCTGGCTGATGAAAGCGTCTGTATCGGCCCGCCGCCGGGCAAGGACAGCTATCTGAATATCCCCTCGATCCTGACCGCGGCGGCCGTCACCGGCGCCGAGGCGATTCATCCCGGCTACGGGTTCTTATCAGAGAACGCGCAATTCGCCCGGATGGTCGAAGAGCACGGCTTTGCCTTTATTGGCCCCAAGCCGGAACATATTGAAACCATGGGCGATAAGGTCACGGCCAAACAGACCGTGAAGGAGCTGGGCCTGCCGGTCGTGCCCGGCTCTGACGGCGCGATCGAAAGCGCCGAGGAAGGCATTGCATTCGCCCGCGAAGTCGGTTTCCCGGTCCTGATCAAGGCGGCGTCAGGCGGCGGCGGCTAAGGCATGCAGGTCGTCCGCGCCGAAGAAGAGTTCGCCGAGGCCTTTTCAACCGCCCGTGCCGAGGCCAAAACCAATTTCGGTGACGATACGGTTTACATGGAGAAATTCCTGACCACGCCGCGTCATATCGAGATCCAGATTTTCGGCGACACGCACGGCAATGCCATCCATCTGGGCGAGCGGGACTGCTCGATCCAGCGCCGGCACCAAAAGCTGGTCGAGGAAGCGCCTTCCCCGGTCCTGAGTGAAGAGGAGCGCGATAAAATCGGCACGCTGGCCGCCGATGTCATCCGCAAGATGGGTTATCGCGGCGCCGGCACGATCGAATTCCTTTATGAAAACGGCCGATTCTACTTTATGGAAATGAATACCCGGATCCAGGTCGAG
>CAYUKA010000007.1:0-88610 GCA_964445195.1 uncultured Micavibrio sp.
GAATCACATTCCTATTCCTGTGTGAATCCCATAGACTTTTGCAACAGGTCTAGTGCTCCATCCATAACACTTAAACGGCCATCATTTACTTGCGCCAATACTTCAATTCGGTTTAGCTCTCGTTCACTCATCGTCACCCAGCCCATGTCGTGTCTCCTTAAAAATCCACATTCATGGATGGGAGAGTGACATTTTTACTTTGCTTAAGGGTGACATTTTAACATTGCTGCTACACCTAATAGAGTGATAATATATATTATGTAAATTAATGTTATATAGTTTAAAGCGCTGTGTTGTCTCATAATCTATGATCCTGACCGTCATCGGCATTTCGATTGAAACCTTGTCATTGTATGGGCCATTACCCCAGGCCGGTGTAACAAAAGCAATGAAACTGATGCAAAATATAATGGTACGCATAACGTGTTGTTTCCCAATCTTTTAGACCCCACGAATAACCGGTATACCCTTGCTATCACGTTTGCTATCGTGCGGACGTATATGCCAAAGTGTGTATTATGTGAACGACAGATAGCGAGCAAATATTATGCCAAAAAATGAAAAGAACAACCCCTTATCAACACATGATGATCCTGTCGAGGCTTTGCTTGCCCTGATGCGCGCGCTGCGTGACCCTGAAAATGGCTGTCCTTGGGATATAGAGCAGGATTTTTCATCTATTGCACCTTATACAATTGAGGAGGCCTATGAAGTTGCCGATGCAATCCAGCGCGGCAATATGAACGATCTCAAAGACGAACTTGGCGATTTGCTTTTACAAGTGGTGTTTCATTCGCAAATTGCGACGGATGAAAATTTATTTACATTTGCCGATGTCGCCCGGCATGTAACCGAAAAGATGGTACACCGTCACCCGCATGTGTTCGGCGATGAAACGGCCACCGGGCCCGATGATGTTGAAAACCGGATCTGGGAAGACCGCAAAGCCCAGGAAAGCAATAAGCAAGCCCTTGATAGTGTACTAGACGATGTGCCGGTTACCCTGCCCGCGCTGCCACGGGCGCAAAAGCTGCAAAAACGGGCGGCACGTGTCGGGTTTGAATGGGCGCAGCCTGCTGACGTGCTTGATAAGCTTGAGGAAGAAATCATCGAAATGCGCGATGCGCTGGCAGGCGGCCGTGAAGAGGAAATCATAGATGAACTCGGCGACCTGCTGTTTGTTATCACGAACTTTGGCCGGATGCTCGGTGTGAATTGCGAGGACGCACTACGCCATGCTAATCATAAATTTGAACGCCGTTTCAAAGGTATGGAGGATGACTTTCAGAAGCAGAATATAGATTTCTCTACAGCTCCCCTTGAACAAAAAGAAAAAAGCTGGCAAGAGCAGAAACACAAAGAACGCACATCTAAGAGGCAGGATCAGACGACATCAGCCGCCTGATCAGGCTGCTGGTATCCAGCCGCCCTCGTCCCTGCTGTTGCAGTTCCTTGTAAAATTCAAGCACCTGCCCTGTCACAGTCAGGGTCAACATACCGTTTTCTGCTGCCGTTGCCAAAGCTATTTCCAAGTCTTTCACCATCCAGTCAACGGCAAAACCAAAATCAAACTCATCACGGATCATCGTCCGGCCGCGATGATCCATTTGCCAGGATTGCGCCGCCCCCTGCCCCATAACGGTCAGCGCCTTATCCAGGTCAAGTCCGGCATTAAGCCCAAACGCCAGACCTTCGGATAGCCCCTGCAATAAACCGGCTATACAAATCTGGTTCACCATTTTCGTGAGCTGGCCGCTGCCTGACGGTCCCATGTAGATCATTTCTCTGGCATAGCAGCCCATAATCATACGTTGCGCTGTGGCAAAGTCATTTTCATCACCGCCCGCCATGACTGTCAGTTGGCCCGTTTCCGCTCCACTTTGACCGCCTGAAACCGGCGCATCAATGAAACCGCATCCTTTTGCCTGGAATAACGCATTCATCTCACGGGTGATCTGCGCCGATACTGTAGTGTGGTCAACAATGATCGTGCCGGGCTGCACGGTTTCAGACACGCCTTGCGGACCGGTTAAGACCGCGCGCAAATCATGATCATTGCCCACACAGACCATAACCATATCAGCCGCTTCAGCAGCAGCAGCCGGTGTTTTCGCCTTCCGGCCCTTATACTGGTGAAGCCACTGATCGGCTTTTTCTTCGGTACGATTGTAAACTGTAACGGTGGCACCGGATTTTTCGGCCAGATGCCCGGCCATGGGTGCCCCCATCACGCCCAGGCCGATAAACGCTATATTGTTTGCGCCCTTCATTAAGGCTCCAGGGCCTTTTCTAATGCCTTCCTGGGAATGGCCGACCGCACGCCCTGGCCTATCTGCACTGACGCTGCGGTAATCAGGCCCCCCCAGCGGTCAGCTGACCGATAGGCGCTATCATCCCACTTGCGGACATAGCCGCCCGCTTCTTCCACCAGCAGCGTACCGGCCAGATGATCCCACGGCTTCATCAGCCGATAAACCGAAAATGCGGCCTTGCCTTGCGCTATATGAAAGTATTCAAGGCCGGAACAGCGCAGCGACTTCACATCCATATTCTCTGTGATGCCAGATAATGACGCCCCCTTATATCCTGTGTAGCCTAAAGTGGCCTCCGGATTAACTTTGGTCCTGACACCGTCGATAAAAGCGCCCTGACCCCGCACCGCCACAGCCATGCTGTCATTACAGACATCGTAAATCCAGCCGGCCTCTGTTTGCCCGTTACGCACCAAGGCAACAATTACGCAAAATGTTTCACTGCCGCGGGCATAATTATTTGTGCCATCAACAGGATCAATAACCCAGACCGTCTTTTCAGGGTCATTCAGGTATTCCAGTATTTCCGGTTTTTCTTCAGCGGCCTCCTCGCCCACCACGAACGAGCCGGGCAACAAAGCCTGCAACTTCTCTGTTAGAAATAACTCAGCGGCTTTATCCGCGTCCGTTACCAGATTCCTCGGATTACCGTTCTTGAACGCAATATGGTGCTCTTCCAGTTTACCATGAAACGGCAGGATATGGGTGCGTGCGCATTCTCTGATCAACTCTGCAACCACTTCAACTTCAGGGGCAGCAGCATTACTATCATGAGCCATACGCCAGTCCGTCCTCATCTTCGCGCTCGCTTACAGGGGTATAATCAAACATATCATGAAACCGCCCTAAATCGGCCGAGCTTATTTCTACTTCAACCTCAATATGTGCCTCCTGGGTCTTTTTTGCAAGCACATGCGCATGATTATGTAACCATGCCAGTGCTTTGCCATCCCCGGCCGGCAGCACATACCTGACGGTATGACGGCTGGCCGCCAAACGCCTGTCCAGAATTTCAAACAATTCGTCAATGCCTTCGCCGGTCAGCGCCGATATAACACAGGCCGGCGGCGTATCAGCGAATTTGGCCTTACGCAGCAATTCATCACGGTCATCAGACGGGAGGCTATCACTTTTATTCCACACCTCCAGAATCCGGTCATCCTGTTCATAATGGATATCCAGCCCTGCGAGCGTTTCAATCACATCTTCCTTTTGCGCTTCGCGGTCCGGCCTGGCCATATCACGGACGTGCAGGATAATTTCGGCATACTGCAACTGCTCCAGCGTGGCACGAAAGGCGGCGACAAGGTTCGTTGGCAAATCGGCGATAAATCCAACCGTGTCGGACAGGATAACATCAATCCCGCTTTCCAGACTAATCTTGCGCATCGTCGGATCCAGCGTGGCGAAGGGCAAGTCCTCAGCGTAGACAGAGGCGCCCGTAACACGGTTAAACAAGGTTGATTTACCGGCATTGGTATAACCCACCAGCGCAATGATCGGGAACGGCACACGTTCGCGGCTGCGGCGCTGTAAGTCCCTTGTTTTTCGAACCTGCTCAAGGTCTTTTTTCAGCCGTGTGATGCGCTCGCCGATCAGGCGCCGGTCTATCTCAATCTGGGTTTCACCGGGGCCCCCCATAAAGCCGGCACCGCCGCGCTGCCGTTCAAGGTGGGTCCAGGACCTAACAAGGCGCGAGCGCTGGTATTCAAGCGCAGCCAGTTCCACCTGGATTTTCCCTTCTTTGGTTTCCGCCCGCTCACCAAATATCTCAAGGATCAAGCCGGTGCGGTCAATAACCTTGACCCGCCACGCCCGCTCAAGGTTCCGCTGTTGCACGGGGCTGAGCGTGTGGTTAACGATAACAAGATCGGGCTTGTGCTGATCAACATAGGCGGCAATCGCCTCGCGGTGTCCCTTGCCGAACAAGTAACCGGCGGCAGGCTTTTTGACGTTCACTACCTGCACGTCGCGCACATCCAGATAGATTGCGCGCGCCAGCCCGGCCGCCTCTTCCAGAACAGACTCAAGGGCGCGCTCCTGCACAGAATGCCTGAGTACCGGATGAACGACCAGAGTCGTTCCCGTTATCAAATCAGGGTTCTGGGATTTGCCTGCAGCCAATCAGCTTGCTTCTTGGTTTTTATCCCCGCCCTCTTCCGACGGTTCATAAAGCTGGAGCGGGCCACCCGGCATAATTGTTGAAATGGCATGCTTGTATATTAACTGCACGTGAGAATCGCGGCGCAGCAACATGCTGAAATTATCGAACCAGGTGACAACCCCCTGTAATTTCACACCATTGACCAGAAAAACGGTCACATTCATTTTTTCTTTGCGTATTTTGTTCAGGAACACATCCTGAACATTTTGGTTTTTATCGCTCATATTACGCTGCCTTTAAAATTATGAAGTTTGCGTATTGTTATTAGCGTTTCTTTTAAACGCGCCTTACTGATTATTCAAGCCTTTTTCGCAAGGCTTTGCGGGGGCTGGGCTATAAAATCATGAAGTTTTTTGCAGTTATCAAAAACATGCAGGGGATTATATTGTTCCTGTAAATGCTCATTGTCGTGATGGTGCCTGACTAAAACCGCCGCGCAACCTGAAGCTGCGGCGGTACGCATATCTGTTTCCGAGTCGCCCACATACCAAACATTCGCGGACGGCACAATGTCACAGCTTTTAAGCGCCAGTAATAGCGGATCAGGCGCCGGCTTATCTTTCCCGGCAAAACCCGCACCGATTGAAATACGGGCTAAGTGATCCCAGCCGAGATGAGAGATTTCCCGCAACAGGAATTCATGGCGTTTGTTGCTGACAATACCGACCGGTATCCCCTCTCCGGCGAGATAAGCGAGCAAATCATAAGAATCGGATAGCACGGTCAGATGCGCGAGATGGTTTTCTTCCATAAAACGCGCCAATGTCTCCAGTGCATATGTCTCCTGATCACCGTATAACGTGCCATAAAGCTCACGTGACGAATAATGAACGTGGCGCTTGAAATCATCGACGTCCCAAAGCGGATAGCCTAATGTCTCCCTGACATGATTATGCGCTTTCAAAAGAAACGGCAGCGTATCAACCAATGTACCATCCCAATCGAAAAACACGGCTTCAGGCCGATTCCCTGACAGCGGCACTATATTATTTGCACTATCAGTCATGCGCTCCACCTCACCTGTTCCCCTCTTAAACCCTCAGCATAAGCCCGGTACTCCTCATAAAGCCGCCGTGTCACAGGGCCGGGTTTACCGTCGCCGATCTGATGGCCGTCTATGTCAATAATCGGCGTGACGATGGCCGAGGCCGCCGTGACAAAAGCCTCGGTAGCCTCATAAGCTTCCTGCGGCGTGAAAGCGCGCTCCTCCAGCTTGATCTGGAGTTCGCCGCGCAGTTTGTCAAGCGCCGTACGCGTCACACCACGTAAAATCTGGCCGCTCGCCGGCCGGGTCACCAGGGTTCCATCCCTGGTCACAATCCAGAAGTTGCTTGACGCCCCCTCGGTTATAAAGCCATCTCTATCCACCATCAGGGCTTCGTATGCCCCCTGCTCTACAGCCTGTTGCTTCGCCAGCACCTGCGGCAACAGGGCCACGCTTTTAATATCGGGCCGCGCCCAGCGGATATCCGGAACAGTCACAGCCTTACAGCCTTGCTCCATTTTTTCTGTGTTATCGAAAGCAAAGGGCCGTGTTGTCAGCACAAGGGATTGCGCGGTTTTTTCGCCGGGAAAAGGAAAGTCCCGCCGGGCCTGGCCCCGCGTCACCTGAATATAGACCAGCGCGTTCGACAAGCGGTTACAGCGCAGCAGCTCGCGCATTACCAGACACAAGGTCTGTTCGGCTACAGGCATGTCCATACCGAGCTCTGATAAAGACCGCGCCAACCGGTCAAGATGGCCGCGCTCATCCGCAAGGTGGCCATGAATACAGGCAATGACCTCATAAACGCCATCAGCAAACTGATAGCCCCTGTCCTCAATATGGACAGTGGCATCGGCATGCGGGATGTAACAGCCGTTGACATAAGCAAATTTGGGCATGGAAAACGTACCTAACTAAAAATATCCACCTGAACGGTGAAAAGCTGTTCGACTTCACGGGCCTGACCCGCCTTGACCATGACGATCACATGATCGCCGGGCAAAATCTTGCACCCGTCATGTGGCAAAATAAAGTCATTCCTGCGCACAATCGCACCAATCAGAACATCGTCCGGCAGTTCTGCCTCACCGAGTACGACATTGGCAAGAGCCGAGGTTTCTGATACTTCCGCTTCAATGACCTCAGCCACACCGTCCCGCAGCGTATGCACGGCCTTGATCCGGCCGCGCCGGACATGCTGCATGATCGTCGACACGGTCGAAGCCCGCGGAGAGACAACCGCATCAATACCCAGTGATGTGACAAGGCTGCGGTAGGTCGGCTTGTTGATTAGTGTGATCACACGCTCACAGCCATATTGCTTGGCCAGCAATGACCCAAGGATATTGGTTTCATCATCATTTGTGACCGCGATCAGCGTTTCGGTCTGGGCGATATTCGCATCTTCCAGTATTTCGTGCTGCAAGCCATCGCCCTGAATGATAATTACGTTCTGCAATTCTTCGCTGAGCTTCATCGCCCGCTGCGCATCGTTTTCGATAATTTTAATCTGTACGCGCTTTTGTTCTTGCTGCAACACTTTTGCCAGCGACAAGCCAATGTTACCGCCGCCGAAAATACAGACTGTGCGCGCTTTTTGTTCCTCATGCCCGAACGCCGCCATGGCGCGCTCCAAATGTTCAGCATCAGTGAAGAAATAGACCTCATCAAGCGGCTGCAACTGCTCGTCATCATCCGGAATCATGATTTTATTGCCGCGCAGGATCAGCGCCACTTCAATCGGCAAATCGGGGAAAAGCGCATCAAGCTGGCGTATCTGGGTGTTTAACACCGGGCATTGATCTTCACAGATGACACCAACTAGATGGACCTGTCCCTGCGCCAACGAGAAGACGTTTGTTGTTCCCGGTATGCTCAGCCGTTCATTGATCGCATTCGCCAGCTCAATTTCCGGAGAGATAATGGCATCAATCGGCATATGGGCCCGGCTGAACAGGTTCATCCATGCGGGCTCAAGATAAGCCTGCGCCCTGACCCGGGCAATTTTCTTGGGTACGTTGAACAGGGAATGCGCGACCTGGCAGGCGACCATATTCACTTCATCAATATGCGTCACAGCAATAATCAGATCCGTATCAGCTGCACCGGCCTGCTGCAAAACATCGGGATTGGAAGCATGGCCGACCATACCGTTCACATCAAGCTCATCATTGATCTGGGCGACCAGTGAGGCATCAAGGTCAATCACGGTCACATCATTTTCTTCCCGCGCCAGATACGCGGCAATGCTATAGCCGACCTGCCCTGCCCCGCAAATAATGACCCGCATCTAAAAAACCCCTGCTATGCCTTACTTCATGCTTCCGGCAGTTTCACTTTTATTGCCTGCGAACACCATGTTTTCATTCTGTTTCGCCACAGCCGTAATGCCAAGCTGCTTTAATTTGCGGTGCAGGGCCGACCGCTCCATGCCCACAAACTCGGCTGTTTTCGAAATATTATTCCCGAACCGCTTGATTTGCGCCATCAGGTACTGGCGCTCAAATTCCTCACGCGCATCACGCAGCGGCATGGAAACCATGTCATGCGGCTGATACGTGTTGTCAGCACTGTTCCTGTTATCACCGGACGACAGTATCTCCGGCGGCAGCTGTTCCGGTGCGATATCCTCATCATTCGCAGCCGCACCCATAATCATGCACCATTCAACCACATTGCGCAGCTGCCGGACATTGCCCGGCCAGTTATAGGCCTGCATAACGGCAATGGTTGTCGGTTGGAACCGGCAGGCTATCCTGCCGGTTTGTTCGGCATAGACCGCACTGAAATAGCTGGCCAGCGTTTCTATATCCTGTACGCGGTCACGCAGCGGCGGAATTTCGATCGGCACGACGCTGAGGCGGTAAAACAGATCCTCGCGGAACCGCCCTTCTTCCATGGCCTGCTGTAAATTATGGTTGCTGGAGGCAATGATCCTGACGTCTACCTCGATTTCCCCGATCCCACCAACCCGCTGAAAGCGCTGTTCCTGCAGCACGCGCAGGATTTTGCCCTGCGTTTCCAACGGCATGTCAGCCACCTCGTCAAGCAAGAGTGTGCCGCCATCGGCTTGCTCCAGTGCGCCGATCCGTATAGTATCGCCGCCATCTTCCTCGCAACCGAACAACTCTGTCTCGAGTGTTTCCGGGCGCAGGATCGCGCAGTTCAGGACCTTATAGGGCTTATTCGCGCGCTGCGAGTTCTGGTGGATAAAACGCGCGGCTAGGTCTTTACCCGTGCCCGGCTCGCCGGTAATCAGGATCCGGCTGTTGGTCTGCGCTACACGCAGTAGCGCCTGCTGCATTGCCTGCATCGGCGGCGAGTCGCCCGCCATTTCAGACGACCCCTGAACTTTAGTACGCAAGCTCTTGTTTTCTTTTTTTAATTCGGCTGTCTCAAGCGCCCGCTCGATCATCAGCAACAAGCGGTCTGACTTGAACGGTTTTTCGATAAAATCGTATGCGCCTTGTTTAATCGCGCTGACGGCTGTCTCGATCGTGCCATGTCCGCTAATCATAATCACCGGCACTTCCGGATGTGCGCCCTTTATCTTTTCCAGGATTTCAAGCCCGTCATCACGGCTGCCCTGCAGCCAGATATCGAGCACCACCAGATCGGGCACCTTGGTTTCGATCTGTTCATAAGAACGTTCGTCCGTCGCCGCCTCCCGCGTTGCATAGCCCTCATCTTCCAGCAATCCCTGGATCAGGCCGCGAATATCGGATTCATCGTCTATGATTAATATATCGGCTTTCATTGTTTCTTTTCTGTATTTTGTCTGACCGCGGCTTAAACCGCTTCCTTCCCTGTTTCAGCGCCGGCGGCTTCGCGCGGCAGGACCAGACTGACCGTTGCACCGCCCATATCATGCCAGCCTTTCGTAGACCGCAGCCATTCCGGCACACCGAGAATAATCCGTCCCCTGTGATCTTCCATAATTTTTTTAACGATCGCAAGCCCCAAACCGGTGCCTTTTTCCTTGTGGGTGACATATGGTTCGGTCAGGCCGGACGGGTCTTCGCCTTTTGGCAGCCCCGCCCCGTTATCAACTATGCAAATGACAATTTCATTTGTATCCTTACGCACTGTAAGCAATACATCAATATAGCCCAGCTTGGCTTTGCCGGCAGACTTTTGCTGCTTATCGCGCCGCGCCTGTATGGAATCAATGGCATTCTGGATCAGGTTGGTCACGGCCTGCCGGATCTGCTGCGAGTCGATATAAGCATAAAGCGGCGCCCGCCCGCCATTCATCCCCACCATGTTGAAAACAATATCCGGGTGCGCCTGTTGCTGCAGGATCAGCATATCTTTCAGGTGCGTGGTCAGGTTTTCGGTCTTCATGATCGGTTCCGGCATGCGGGCAAAGGCCGAAAACTCGTTTACCATCCGGCCGATATCGCCAACATGATGAATGATCGTATCTGTGCATTTCGAAAATGTGTCGGGGTCTTCATCAATCTGCGACAGATATTTCCGGCGCAACCGTTCGGCCGAAAGCTGGATCGGTGTGAGCGGGTTCTTGATCTCGTGCGCAATTCGCCGCGCTACATCCGCCCATGCGGCTTTGCGCTGTGCTGACTGAAGCTCGGTAATATCATCAAAGGTCAGGACGGCACCCTGGTCCGTACCGCCCATAAGCTCAATCGCGATCCGCACCAGCAGGATACGCTTGCTGTCATCGGCACGGCGGTAAGGCAATTCGGACTGAGTGATCTTATCCGGCCGCTCATAAGCCTGTTTCAGCAGCGGCTTTAGCTCACCCATCAGCTCTGCCACTTTTTTGCCAACCAGCGCATTGGAATCTGTTTCGAACATGTCAGCCGCCGATGAGTTAGCCAGCGTAATCTTGCCCTTCTGGTCAACACCGACAATGCCTGAAGACACGCCGGCCAGCACCGTTTCAGTAAACCGGCGGCGCTGGTCGAGCTGCCGGTTCGCTGTCACAAGCTCATCGCGCTGTTCATGAATCTGGCTGGTCATCCGGTTGAAGGCCCGCGCAAGTACGTCGAACTCATCCTGCCGGTCGAATTCCGGCACCCGCGCCGATAAGTCACCGCCCCGCACCCGGTCGGCGGCGGAAATCAGCGCGCTGATCGGCACAACCATCTGCCGCGAAAACAGCAGGCCAAACCAGATCGCGCCCAACACAAGCAGAAGCGCGACAACAAAAAAGATCATCGTAAAGGTCAACTGCAGGCCCGAACGTTCACCCTCCAGCTTGCTATAGGCCTGCACGGCCTCCCGCGTATCCCGGACATGGCCAAGTACGACCGGATCGACCATCCGTCCGACAAACAAATAAGCATTCGGAAACGCGCCAAGCTGTACCAACGCCCTTACACGGTCATCGCTTTCACCGGTCATAACAGCAACTTCACCCGCAGTGGCGCTGGCAAGGGCAAAGGCCGGCAGGGCTTCAAACGCCATCGTAAAGGTCAGGCCGGAACTGGCCAGAACCCGTCCCTCCCTGGTAAAGACAACAGCCTCCGAGAGATTACGCAGCAGGGATTGCGTCTGCATGACCTTGTCGAACGCCGCCGGATTGGTCATCAGGATCCCGGCCTGACGATCAAGGTCATTCGCCATAGCCAGGGTATCAGCGCGAATGACCTGCTGGTGCTCCTCCAGATAAGCCTCAGCCACCGCCTGCGATTTGTTAACAGCTGTGCTCACACGTTCACTGAACCAGCTCTGCATACCGAAATGCAGGAAGAAAGCTGAAAAGACCGTCATAATAATTGCCGGTGTCGCTGCCAGCAGGCTGAAGATAAAGACCAGCCGTACATGCAGGCGTGATCCGGCAATACCGCGGCGACGACCGCTCCACAGCCCAACCACACGGCGGGCGATCAACGTTACCAGCAGAAGCAGGATGATCAGGTCAAGATTAAGCAGCCAGACCACGGTTGACGGATCGTTGCCGAAGGGCGGCGTCGCCGTCAGAGCGCCATAGGTCGCCAGGCCACTCAGAAGCCCGGCTATAATAAGGAACAGGGCCAGCCGGTTGCCAAACGTACTGCCGCCACGCAGTAGCCCGCCCTTGCGCGGACGCTTGTAAAAGCCATAAATATTGGTGGCCAGCATATTCAAGAATTTATCCCCTGCTGAGACCAGAGACAGACGGTGGTAAAGAGAATCAAGACCGGCTATCTTTTTACGAAATTTTGCCCATAATGAAAACATGCAGATCCTGTTGACTTCCTTCTTTGCAGGGCCTATCCACAGCTTTTAAAAATGCGTCACAACATAGTAAACTATGGAAATTTCTGCAAGTTCTTCAGACCCTGTTTCTTTCTACGTCCTGATAGCCGCCGCCGGCAGCGGTTCGCGTCTTGGCGGCGATGTGCCCAAACAATACCAGAAAGTCGCGGGAAAGACGATACTGCGCCATACTTTAGATTCGTTTCTCCGCTGTCCCGGCCTGCAGGAGATACGCGTTATCACCGACCCGGCACATAGCGCTCTCTATGACGACGCTGCGGCCGGCCTCGGCCTCGGCCCGGCAATAGCAGGATCAAGTAGTAGAAAATCAAGTATATATAATGGCTTAAATAGTTTTTCTAATAAACTG
Organism: uncultured Micavibrio sp.; assembly: GCA_964445195.1. Lineage (GTDB taxonomy): Bacteria > Pseudomonadota > Alphaproteobacteria > Micavibrionales > Micavibrionaceae > UM-FILTER-47-13. Next base: position 12,036 of record CAYUKA010000007.1, read on the forward strand.
GAAGAAGATGATATTATCCTTATCCATGATGCGGCGCGTTCATTCGTCAGACCGCAAGATATTGAGGCCGTTGTCAAAGCGGCGCAGAGCCATAAGGCCGCCACATTGGCTGCGCCGGTGGCAGACACACAGAAATACGCAGGCGGTGATTATATTGACCGCGCCGATCTCTGGGCTATCCAAACCCCGCAGGGCTTCCACTACGGCCTGATCCGGCAGGCGCATGAGCAATTCCGGGACCGGGAGGACTTTACCGACGATACTGCTTTGGCCGTAGCGCTTGGCTATGATGCCATATTGGTTCCCGGCCCGGCGCGTAATTTCAAAATTACAACGCAGGATGATCTCGAAATGGCCGCAATGATTATGAACGGTAACGCTTACGAAACACGTACAGGTACGGGCTTTGACGTACACGCCTTCGGTGATACCGGCGACGCGGTGATATTGGGCGGTGTTTCCATCCCCACTGACAAATGCCTGAAAGGCCATTCAGATGCGGATGTAGCCCTGCATGCTATTACCGATGCGTTATTTGGCGCGATGGCTGCCGGTGATATCGGCAGCCATTTCCCTCCTGCCGATCCGCAGTGGCAAGGTCAGGACAGCGCGCATTTCCTCGCGCATGCATGCCGTATGCTCGCTGAACGAGATGGTAAGATCACCCATCTTGACCTGACTATTATTTGCGAGCACCCTAAGATCGGACCGCATCGGGAAGCCATGCAAAGCCGGATTGCGGCAATTTGCGGCATTGCCGAACACCGGGTCAGTGTAAAAGCGACAACGACGGAAAAGCTTGGCTTCACAGGCCGCGGCGAAGGCATTGCCGCCCAGGCAGCGGCGACTATCAGGCTGCCGACACAGGATGATCATGATTGATAAAGACCTGATCAAAAAGCTCGATATGAGAGACAAGGCTGTGTGGATCGCGACATGGGGCGGCGCCGGCCTGATCAAAAGCGCGCCGGGCACATGGGGGACCCTGGCCGCCCTGCCCTTCGGCCTGCTTTTCATGATCGTCGGCGGCTGGCCGCTCTTATGCGTTATGACGGCCATCGTTTTTTATGCCGGTTACCACGCCGCAAAGACATTCGAAGCGATGACCGGTGAACATGACGCCGGCGCCATCGTGGTGGACGAAGTCGTCGGCATGTGGATCGCCCTGATCGTAACGCCGCTGTCACTGACCGGAGTCCTTGCGGCCTTTCTGGCGTTTCGGTTTTTCGATATTCTCAAGCCTTGGCCGGTGTCGGTTTTCGACAGGATGGACGGGCCTATGGGCGTCATGATGGATGATGTCATGGCCGGTATCTATGCCGCACTATGCGTGGGAGGGCTGGCCTATGCAGGATTTGTTTGAGCTTCTGAAAACGCGCGGCCTGCGACTGGCAACGGCAGAGTCCTGCACCGGCGGCCTGATCGCCGCCACGATCACCGACATGCCCGGTTCTTCGGCAGTATTCGAGCGCGGCTTCGTGACTTATGCCAATGAAGCCAAGGTCGCGCTGCTGGCTGTACCGGAAAGCATGTTGGCCGCGCACGGCGCCGTCAGCCCAGAAGTGGCCGTGGCAATGGCACGGGGGGCGCTGGAACACAGCGAAAGCGATATCGCCGTATCCTGTACCGGCATTGCCGGTCCGGATGGTGGAACTGATGAAAAACCGGTCGGGCTGGTCTATGTCGGTCTTGCCGGCAAGATGCTTCACACACCGCAGAGCTTCAGGCACCAGTTCAGCGGCGGCCGCGCCGCCATCCGGCGGCAAACTGTTGAGGCGGCCCTCGCCCATGTACAGGAGGCTCTGACGTGAGAAAAACAACCTTCGTCAGCGGTGCCGACCATAACTACTTTCCGCTATTGCTGGAATGGATACATTCCGTGCGCGCCTGCCCTGAAAGCGCGGACATGGATATCTGCATCCTCGATTCCGGCCTGAAGCCCGAACAGCTGGTAAGGCTGGTGCCGTTGGCAACCGCTATTCACAAGCCCGATTGGCCCTGCAGCATCCCGCTTCACAAGATCCGCGGCCGTGAGTATCTGAAGTCCTGCGTTTGCCGCCCGTTCATCCCTGATTATTTCCCCGGTTACGATACCTATATCTGGATGGACGCCGATACATGGATACAAAACTGGCGCGGCGTTGATCTGTTTTTACAGGGTGCGGCGCGCGGCAGGATTGCCCTGACCGGCCAGGTCGATCGGGCTTACCCCCGCCAGATCCGGGTCAAATGGCTCGGCCCCTGGCCCTGGAAAGTCCGGGGTTTTTATTTCTCCAACGCGCTCAAAGCATTTGGCTTTCAGACAGCCCGCGCATTATTGCCCTACCATGTCCTGCTCGCCGGGGCGTTCGCGCTGCGGGCAGACGCGCCACACTGGGCGCGCTGGCAGGCGCTGGTGAAGCAGGCCGTAAAGAACGGCAAAGTCTTTACCGCCGAGCAACTCAGCCTCGGGGTGATGTGCTATCTGGAGGGTTTTGAGTATGAAATCCTGCCCGGCTGGGCGCACTGGCTGTGCGAGTTCAAACCCTGTTATGACGAGACCACAGGACGCTTCGTCGAACCGTTTCTGCCGCATGAGGAGCTGGGCATCCTGCACTTATCCGGTTTTGACGAAATGCGGCTTGACCGCAGCCTGACCACGGATTTCCGGACGCCGGACGGCAAAACGGTCAACCTATCCTACCGCTACCCTGATTTTGACGGGGAAACATCCGGTCCGTAGATGTCTTCTGCTCTTTTTTCAAATGCTTCGACCATTTTTCTTACTGCCTTATCAAAGAAAACACCGATAAGATTTTGAAAAAACTTATTTTTAAATTCAAAATCGACATAAAAGTCGATCAGGCAGCCCCCATCGTCCTCCGGCAGAAACCGCCAGTGATTGGACAGATATTTCATCGGGCCGGACAGATATTCAACATGAATATGATCAGGCCGTAACGCCGTCACCTTTGAACCGAACTGTTCGCGCACCATTTTATAGCCAATCACTAAATCGGCATAAAAAGTATCGCCCTCACGCTTTGTGATGCGGCTGGCGATGCACCAAGGTAAAAATTCGGGGTATTTATCAACCGCCGCAACCAGGTCGAAAAGCTGCTCCGGCGTATAAGGTAACTTCCGTTTTTCGGCATGGGTAGGCATAGAGTCATCTCTATCACAAATTACACAAGTGATAACAGATATATAATGCTACGGCAGTGCGGGAGAAACCCCCAGCGTCTTGCAGGCTTCTGTCATAATCATGCGGGCCGGGTTTGAGACATTTGGCAAACCGCGGCCCTTACCAGTTTCATAGAAGTATGCCAGAAGCGCACGACCCTTTTCACCGGCAAACTGACCGTGCGCAAACTGGGTCGCTGTTACATCGTGGATTTCGCCAGTCTTTTTGTTCACCAGCCAATAATGGTTATCCTCGCCACGTTTTGCAAAACACGCTTTCAGATCAGGAATGTCCGGATTTTGTTCACGGAAGATTTTGGATAGACGCAGCACAGCTTCCGTAGCGAAGTAACAACAGCCAAAATTATAGTTATCCGCATCGGTTTTCCGCGCAGCCCATTCCGGCAACCGGATATCATCATGCCGTTCCTGAACCACCTGGTCCACGGCCCACATAATCCGGTCAAATGTGATCTTAAGTTCCGACATACTGCCCCCTTAGGGTCCGTTTCAAAACTCTGAAAATAACCAAAATTGCTTTTCCCGCGTAAGCGGGAATCTTTTACAATCAACTCTAAAAGATCCCCGCTTACGCGGGGAAAGCAATAAGAGAGAGTTTTGAAACAGGCTCTTACAGGAACAGGACGATATAACATGCATTATGACTATGTCAAATTTTACTCTGCCGCCATGGCCGAGGCCAGCTTTTCTTCACGCGCTGCGCGCAGTTTGGCAAAGTCATCACCCGCATGGTAACTGGAACGAGTTAGCGGCGTGGCTGAAACCATCAGGAAACCTTTGGCGCGGGCCATGCGCTCAAGCTGCTGGAATTCTTCTGGTGACCAGAACTTGTCGACCGGCGCGTGCTTCGGCGTCGGTTGCAGATATTGGCCAATTGTCAGGAAGTCGACATCGGCAGCACGCAAATCATCCATGACCTGCCCGACTTCTTCCTTCGTTTCGCCGAGGCCGACCATCATGCCTGACTTGGTGAACTGCGATGGGTCGATATCCTTAACCCGCTGCAGCAGCCGCAGCGAGCGGAAATAACGGGCGCCCGGCCGGATCGTCGGATACAGGCGCGGCACGGTCTCCAGATTATGGTTAAACACATCGGGCCGTGCACCAATGACCCGATCAAGCGCATCCATATTGCCGCCGAAATCGCCAGGCAGAATTTCAATCGTCGTGTCCGGCGATTTAAAGCGAATGGCACGGATGGTCTTTTCGAAGTGCGCCGCGCCGAAATCTTCTAGATCGTCACGGTCAACCGAGGTGACCACAACATGCTTTAAGCCCAGTTGCTGGACCGCCACACCGGTACGCAGCGGCTCCATCTCGTCTAATGAATCCGGCTTGCCGGTTGCGATATTGCAGAAAGAGCAAGCCCTTGTACAAACTTCGCCCATAATCATAAACGTTGCGTGCTTCTTATCCCAGCACTCCCCGATATTCGGGCAGCCCGCTTCTTCACAAACCGTGTTCAGCTTTTGCTTGTGAACGATATCACGGGTTTCATGATAAACCTTGCCCTGCGGGGCGCGCACACGGATCCAGTCCGGCTTCCTGCCCATCGGGCGGTCCGGGTTTTTCTGTTTTTCCGGGTGGCGTTTGGCCTTATCCAGTAATTCGCTGTTATAGGTCATGGCTTCCTACATAAACAGAAAACGCTTAATCCTGCCAGTCTATTTATTTTAAACAGTGTCGGCCGTTCCAGGTCATGTACGAAGATCAACGCTTTGTTGAGCCAGTCCGGCGCGACAGCCATCTCGCTCTTGGCTTTCATCGTACCCTGTTTATAAAATACCCCTTTCACTAGACGGATCAAAGCCACAGCCGGGAATAGCAGACCGAAAAAGTAACGGCTTTTCACCGGCTCCAGGCCCGCCTTGCGCACCACCTCTTCAATCGTGCCGATCGTATAGCGCCGCCTGTGCTCCAGAAAAACATCATGTCCCGACCATAAGAACTGAAACGCCGGTACGGTGATCAAGACCTGGCCGTCATCAGGCATCAGGTCGCCATAGGCCTTGAGCAGCGCTACATCATCGTCAACATGCTCAAGCACATCCATCATCAGGATTAACGATTGCGGTACGGCTTCAACCTGATGGACAAAGGCTATCGGTTTGCCGTTATAACGGTCCGTCCGTTCCCGGTTATAGCCGGGATCAACGCAAACAGCCTTTTCAGCTATGCCGGCATCCAGAATCCGGCGCGAGAAAATGCCCGATCCGGCGCCGACATCCAGGACCTCGCTGGTTTTCACATCTCCTAAAAAGGTGGTCAGCGCCCTGCCCTTGGCAAGGTAATACCAATGCTCATAAATCGCATCGCCCAGTATGTCTTCTTCTTTTAGGTCCACGGAAAAACTATTCCTCAATATTGGAGGGCTTACGCGTCACTTCATAAGGTAAATCAGAATGGTGATCACTAACCCGCTTTTTCTTACGCAGAATAATGAGCATTTCATCTTTGAACATATTTTTATATTCAGCCACGATTTCATGAGCGTCAATGCCCAGCTCGTTGCCTACGCTCTCCAGAAAATCCATAATCACAGAGCGTAGAGCGTAAAAGATCAGGATGATCATGCTAAGAATAACAGCAATTAACAGCATATAGAAGAAACCTGATCCCATCAGGCCTTCGAACGGATTGCCAACAGGAAAGAAGACCAGCATCGTGCCAAGCCACGCCACAACGAAAATAACCGCCATCGCAATCGTCCAGATACTATGCTGTGGCTTTTTTTTCTGCCCCATATCCTTATTGTAATAATGAAAATCTTTAATAATGAATAACGCGGCCATAGGCGTCGAGGACGCTTTCATGCATCATTTCCGACAGAGTTGGATGGGGAAAGACGGTATGCATTAACTCAGCCTCGGTCGTTTCCAGTGTTTTTGCAATGCTAAAACCTTGAATCATTTCAGTCACTTCCGCGCCAATCATATGCGCTCCCAGTAATTCACCGGTTTTAGCGTCAAAAATCGTCTTCACCAGCCCTTCCGGCTCACCCATGGCAATGGCCTTTCCGTTACCAATAAAGGGGAAACGTCCGACCTTGAGCGTATAACCGGCCTCCTTCGCCGCTTTTTCGGTTAAGCCAACCGAAGCCACCTGAGGCATACAGTACGTACAGCCCGGAATATTGGTCTTTTCCAGCGGGTGAACATCGTTCAGGCCCTTAATCCGCTCGACGCAGATGACACCCTCATGGCTCGCTTTATGCGCCAGCCAGGGCGGACCGGTCACATCGCCAATCGCAAACACGCCGGGCTCATCGGTTTGCAGCCATTCATTCGTTACAATATGGCCTCGGTCGATTTTGACCTTCGTTTGTTCCAGTCCCAGATTGTCTGTATTACCGACAATGCCAACGGCCATAATCACACGGTCAAAGGTCTGGGTTTCCGTCTTACCCGCCACCTCGATATGAGCGGTGACGTTATCCTTGCCCTTCTCAAGCTTTGCCACCTTCGCACCGGTCATGATTTTCATGCCCTGCTTTTCGAATTGTTTGCGCGCTAATTTGGAGATTTCTTCATCTTCAACCGGTAAAATACGGTCCATAATTTCGACAACGGTCACTTCGGCGCCCATATTGCGGTAAAAGCTGGCAAATTCGATGCCAATAGCGCCCGATCCGACCACTAACAGCGACTTTGGCAGGTTATCAGGCACCATTGCCTCTTTATATGTCCAGATTAACTTACCGTCCGGCTCCAGACCCGGCAATGTCCGCGCCCGCGCACCGGTCGCCAGGATAATATGCGGCGAAGACAATTCAGCGATAGTTTTACCGCCTTTTTCAACGGATAGCTTACCTTGGCCGGCGAGCTTGCCGAACCCGTCATAAACCGTGACTTTATTCTTTTTCAGCAGATGTTTAATGCCGCCTGACAACTGGTTTGCGACACCGCGCGAACGATCAACTATTTTCTTAAAATCAAACTCCAAGCCACTGATTTTAAAACCATAATCTTCGGCATGATTGAAAAGATGATACACTTCGCTGGATCGCAGCAATGCTTTGGTCGGGATACAGCCCCAATTCAGGCAAATTCCGCCCAGATGGCTGGCTTCGACAAGCGCAACTTTCATTTTCAACTGCGCCGCCCGGATTGCCGCGACATAACCGCCCGGCCCGCCGCCAACGACGATAAGATCGTATTTTTGTTCTGTCATAAAATGGCTCCTGATCAATCCCCAAAGACGGCTACGAAATGATTATATGTCCTATATCTAGAGCAGCATGGAAACAGGGCTTTCGATGTACTGCCTCAGTACCTGCAGGTACTCCGCCCCAACGGCACCATCGACAGCGCGATGATCGACAGACAGCGTACAGGTCATAAATGTGCCGACCTTGATCTCACCGCCATCGACATACGGCTTCTGTTCCCCTGCCCCGACAGCCAGAATACAAGCCTGCGGCGGATTGATGATCGCGCCGAACTCCTTGATGCCAAACATACCCAGATTGGAAACGGAGAACGTACCGCCCTGGAACTCTTCAGGCTTAAGCTTGCCTTCGCGGGCGCGGCCGGCCAGATCCTTGACCTCTTCCGAAATTTGGCGCAAGCCCTTATTTTCCGCCTCTTTCACGATCGGCGTAATCAGGCCGTTGGGCGTGGCCACCGCTACAGAGATATCCGCATGGTCGTACTGCAGCACCGCATCATCCGTCCAGGACACATTCGCCGCCGGATAGGCTTTTAATGCATTGGCGCAGGCTTTGATCACGAAGTCATTGACCGAAAGCTTGTAAGCACCATTTGCCTGTTCGTTGATCTGCTTACGCGCCGCCAGCAGGCCGTCAATGCGATATTCCACGGTCAGATAGAAATGCGGCACGGTCTGCTTCGACTCCAGCAGGCGCCTGGCTGTGATCTTTTTAACGTTGTTATTCGGCAACTCCGTATAGCTCATGCCGAACATATTGACCTGCTTTTTGACATCAACACGCTCAGGCGCAACGTCGGGCGCTGCAGCAGATGCAGCGCCCGACTCAGGTGCCCCTTCGACATCAATCTTAATGATCCGCCCGCGTGGTCCGGACCCTTTAATCGCGGCTAAATCGAGCCCTTTTTGCGCCGCTATGCGACGCGCCAGAGGAGACGCAAAAACACGGTTTTCAGCAGCTTGTGTCATAAAATCACCTTGATATTCATTTTTTGAGCAACGTATTATCAGCCTTTGATGCTAGTAACGACAGCTACGATTAAGCTGCAGACCATCGGCGTCTAGTCCTTGTAACAAACTTCTTTTGCCGCGTGGATAATCTCATCGACCTGCGGTAAAGCAAGGTTTTCAAGATTGGCGGCATAAGGCAACGGCACATCGGCGGCGCAGACCCGTTTCACCGGCGCATCCAGATAATCGAAAGCATGCTCGAAACACAGCGCGGCGATTTCCGATCCGATACCAGCGAACGGCCAGCTTTCCTCGACACTGACAATGCGGTTGGTCTTCTTGACGCTCTCGATAATCGTATAGCGGTCAAGCGGCCTGATCGTCCGCATATTAATGACCTCGGCATCAATGCCCTGCTCTGCCAGTTTTTCGGCAGCTTCCAGCGCTTTGCCGACCATAATCGAGTAAGCGACGATGGTCACATCGTTGCCCGTGCGCTCGATTTTCGCCCGGCCAAGCGGGATCACGTAATCTTCATCGGTCGGAACCTCAAAGCTCTGGCCGTATAACATTTCATTCTCAAGGAATACGACCGGGTTCGGATCGCGGATCGCTGCTTTCAGAAGCCCCTTCGCATCAGCGCCCGACCACGGCGCTACGACTTTCAGCCCCGGCACATGGGCATACCAGCTCGCATAGCATTGCGAATGCTGGGCCGCAACGCGGGCCGCCGCGCCGTTGGGGCCACGAAACACAATTGGGCAACCCATCTGACCGCCGGCCATATATAACGTTTTGGCGGCAGAGTTAATAATGTGGTCGATCGCCTGCATGCCGAAATTCCAGGTCATGAATTCAATCACCGGCTTCAGGCCGTTAAAGGCCGAGCCAACCCCCAGACCGGCAAAACCATGCTCAGTGATCGGCGTGTCGATCACGCGTTTCTCGCCAAACTCATCAAGCAGCCCCTGCGTCACCTTGTAAGCGCCCTGGTATTCGGCCACTTCTTCGCCCATCACATAAACGGCCTCATCGCGGCGCATTTCCTCAGCCATGGCATCGCGTAAGGCCTCGCGCACCGTCATCTCTTCTGTCGTTTTGGCAAAGAATGCAGCCTCGTCAAATGGCGGCGGCTCCAGCACCTGCCCCTGTGCATACAGGATATCGCGGTTCTCGATCACCTTACCGGAATGTTGGGAGGCAGGTGCCGCGGCCAACGGCTCCGTGTCATTCTGAACCGGAGGCGAAGAATCTGCCTGCGGCGGCTGAGATCCTTCGCTATCGCTCAGGATGACATTACCGGTGTCACCGATATCATCGGCACTTTCCCCTTCTTCAAGCAGCACGGCAATCGGCGTGTTTACAGCAACGCCTTCGGTGCCTTCCTCGATCAGGATTTTGCCAAGCGTTCCCTCGTCGACGGCCTCTACTTCCATCGTCGCCTTGTCGGTTTCGATTTCGGCAATCACATCGCCGGGCTCGACCTTATCCCCGACCTGCTTAACCCATTTGGCCAGTGTGCCTTCTTCCATCGTCGGCGATAACGCCGGCATCGTGATATTAATCGGCATGTTTATGCAGCTCCTTCAACAGCGGCCGTCACGGCCACTTCCACTATAAAGTCAGGTGATACAAGGCGGGCCTCAACGCACGCCCTTGCCGGGGTGCTCCCCTCCGGTATCCATTGGTCCCAAATGGCGTTGAACGCATCAATATCATTTATGTCGCTCAGCCAGATCGAGGCCGACAGGATCCGCGTACGATCACTTCCCGCCTCCGCCAAAATCCGGTCAATCATACCCAGCACATCATGCGTTTGCTCTTCAATCGTGCCACCCTTGTTATCCAGGCTTACCTGGCCGGATGTAAAAACCAAGCCGTTATATATCACGGACTCACATAAACGATTACCGACAGGGTTATTGCGCCTGATCATATTCGGTCAATCCCGGCCTAATTATCGACTTCAATCAGGACATCCGTCCAGAGTTCGCTTTCATCCGGCTCCGGCGACTGCTGCGCGAATTCAGCGGCATCACTGACGATTTCTTTGATCTCTTTGTCGATCGCCTTGATATCATCTTCGGCAACGCCGGCTTCGCCCATCATCTTTTTGATGATCAGCAGCGGATCGTGCTCGTCCTTAAATTGCGAGACTTCTTCCTTGGTCCGGTATTTGGCGGGATCAGACATTGAATGACCGCGATAGCGGTAGGTCATGATCTCCAGAATATAGGGCCCGTTGCCGCTGCGGATATAATCAAGCGCCTGCCGCGCCGCGTTACGGACAGCGAACACATCCATACCGTCAACCTGCTCGCCCGGAATGCCATAGCCTTCACCGCGGCGATACAGTTCACCCGCCGCATGCCGCTCAGCGCTGGTACCCATGCCGTATTTGTTATTCTCAATGACATAAAGGATAGGCAACTTCCATAACGCCGCCATGTTGTAACTCTCGGCAACCTGGCCCTGATTAGCGGCACCATCACCCATATAGGTTACGGCAACGCCGCCATCTTCCTTATACTTATGGGCGAACCCCAGACCGGTGCCGATAGCAACCTGTGCCCCGACAATCCCGTGTCCGCCATAAAAATTCTTCTCGCGGCTGAACATGTGCATAGAACCGCCCTTACCGTGAGAATAGCCGCCCTTGCGGCCGGTCAGCTCGGCCATAACGCCTTTCGGGTCCATACCACAGGCCAGCATATGGCCGTGATCGCGGTACGCTGTCACGACCGTATCCTGTTCTTCCTGCACCGACTGGATGCCCGTAACAACGGCCTCCTGCCCGATATACAGGTGACAGAAACCACCGATCAGGCCCATGCCGTAAAGCTGCCCGGCTTTCTCTTCGAACCGCCGAATCAGCAGCATATCACGGTATAGCTGTGTCAGGTCTTCGGGAGTCGGTTCAGGGGCGCTGTTTGATACAGACTTAAGGTGTGATGCTTTTTTCTTACTATCGGACTTTTTTGCAGCCACGGCCATCTCCTGAAATCCTTTCCTGTCAAGGAATACGGAATTAGTGCTACACCATTTCAAATCAAGATACCAGCCCTAAACGGCCTTACTGCATGACGATTTTTTCATGCGGCGCAGCATAACCGAGCATCGCCCGCGCCTGCTGATCAAGCATGTCACGATTGAGCGAACCGGGCCGCATATTGACAACACGCTGCTCAAGGGCTTCGCGCTGCTGCCGTAAATCATGATGAACAAGCGCAACACTGGCGGATTGCCGCTCGAGCGACAATAGGCGAAAATAACTGCGATCCCCCAAAAAGCCGTGGTACAGGAAATAAAAACACAAACAAAAGCCGATAATGGCCGGCAAGTTTTGTTTGATCACGTAGCGCTGGGCGATGAGCTTATTCATAAGCCTATCGAATCATATACGAATCACTGCGTCAAGGTGAAAAGTAAAGTAGAGTCAATGGGTTAATCAGGAACATCCACAGAACATTTGCGCTAACCGATTCAAATGACTCGGCTTTTTAAGCCCGCTTCATCACGCCGCTTTTTTGCTTTTTACCTTAGCCGCTTTCGGTTCGGTCTTCATAAAGCTGTTCCCGGCATACTTCGCCTGCGGACCAAGTAACTCTTCGATACGCAGCAGCTGGTTGTATTTTGCTGTGCGGTCAGAACGGGACAACGAGCCGGTCTTAATCTCACCGGCATTGGTGGCCACAGCCAGATCGGCAATGGTTGAATCTTCCGTTTCGCCGGAGCGGTGGGAAATCACAACATCGAAGCCGTTCTTTTGTGCCAGTTCAATCGTTTCCAGCGTTTCGGTCAACGTGCCGATCTGGTTAACCTTGATCAGGATCGCGTTGCCGCTTTTCTCGTCGATACCGCGTTGCAGACGTTCCGGGTTGGTCACGAACAGATCATCGCCGACCAGTTGCACCTTGTCGCCAATTGCCGCCGTTAAGGCATGCCAGCCGTCCCAGTCATCTTCGGCCATACCGTCTTCAATCGAAACAATAGGATAATCGGCACAGAGCTGCTCGTAATATTGCACCATACCACCGGCGTCGAGAGTTTTACCCTCACCTTCAAGGTTGTATTTACCCTTGCTGTAAAACTCGGTCGAGGCGGCATCAAGCGCCAGTACAACATGCTCGCCCGGTACATAATTCGCCGCTTCAATCGCTTTCATGATGAAATCAAGCGCCTCGCGTGTTGAATGCACCGCCGGGGCAAAGCCGCCTTCATCACCGACATTCGTATTATGCCCGGCATTGTTCAGCTCTTTTTTCAGCGCGTGGAAAATTTCCGCCCCGCAGCGCAGTGCCTCAGCAAAGTCCGGCGCGGCGATCGGCATGATCATGAATTCCTGGATGTCAACCGGGTTATCGGCGTGTGCGCCGCCATTGATGATATTCATCATCGGTGTCGGCAGTAAGTGCGCGAATGTGCCGCCAAGATAGCGGTAAAGCGGCAATTCAAGCTCGTCCGTCATCGCCTTCGCCGTTGCCAGCGACACGCCGAGAATGGCGTTGGCCCCCAGCTTGCTTTTGTTCTTCGTACCATCGAGTTTAAGCATGGTCTGGTCGATATGCATCTGGTCTTCGGCTTCCATGCCCGACAGCGCTTCGAAAATATCGTTATTGATATGATCAACGGCTTTCAGAACGCCCTTGCCGTTGTAGCGCGTCTTGTCCTTGTCACGCAGCTCAATTGCCTCATGCGCCCCGGTCGAGGCACCCGACGGCACCGCCGCCCGCCCTGTCGCGCCGCTCTCCAGCAAGACATCGACTTCAATAGCCGGGTTGCCGCGGCTATCCAGAATTTGCCGTCCGACAATATCAACAATCGCGCTCATTTATGTATCCCCTTTGCAATTCGATCAATTTCAGTCATAGGTTTAAGAATATCTTCCAGCTTATCCAGCTCTACCATATTAGGGCCATCCGAAGGTGCGTTATCCGGGTCCTGATGCGTCTCCATAAAAACCGCCGCGACACAGCCCGTTGCCAAAGCCGCCTGGGCCAGATACGGCACCATCTCCCGGTCACCGCCGCTTGATGTTCCCGCGCCGCCCGGCTGCTGCACCGAATGGGTCGCATCGAAAACGACCGGGTAACCGGTTTGTGCCATAATCGGCAGGCTGCGCATATCGCTGACCAGCGTGTTATAACCAAAGCTGGCCCCGCGCTCGCACAGCATAATGTTTTCATTGCCGCTGTCTGCCAGTTTTTGCGCGACATTCTTCATATCCCACGGGGCGAGGAACTGGCCTTTCTTAACGTTAATCGCTTTGCCGGTCTGTGCCGCCGCAACCAGCAGGTCTGTCTGCCGGCACAAAAAGGCAGGGATCTGCAAAATATCCACATGCGGCGCTACAGAGGCACATTGTGCCTCACTGTGTACATCGGTAAGCATCGGTATGCCGAACTCGGCCTTTAGATCATCAAACACCGGCATAGCGGCGTCCAGACCCATGCCACGCGCGCCTTTTATAGAGGTACGGTTCGCTTTGTCGTAGGACGTTTTATATACAAACCCTATCCCGAGCCGGTCTGTAATATCCTTGATAGCGCCGCACATATCGAAAGCGTGATCACGACTTTCCATCTGGCACGGTCCCGCCAATAAGACAAACAGCTTGTCATTCGCTATTTCGATGGAGCCAAGTGTAACGGCTTTCATGAAAATCCTCACTTTTACCAAGAGCCAAGATAAAGTTTTTTTTTGGAAAGCCAAGAAAAGTTTGCATTCCCCACGCCGAATATGTTTTATCGCGCAAAAAGGACGAAAATATGGCTGACGACAGAGATGACAAAGATGACGAGCCAGATATCTCGCACCTGCCGGAACAGCATACTGTGCCTGATGACGTTAACTGGAAACAGGGTATTCATGTGCCTGTCGGCGTCGTCTCCGCAATATTCGGCCTCGCCGCAACAGGTCTGATCACAGCATGGCAGGCATACCCGGAAGAAATGAGTGATTGGGCAAGAGATAAAGTCGAAGCCGTCGATAGTACTCTGGCCCGGCATAGCTTTGTCTACCGTACTTTCAGACCCGGAGGTTAAACCAGCCGGCTTTGACTGTTTTCATGAGAAATTAATCTGCATCCTGCACTGATACTTTTAGTGATTTGTGCCCAGCCAACAGATCTAACAGTAATAGCCTCAACACTTTCAACTCTTCCTCAATTTCGCCGTGTCCTTTAGGATAGTATACACCCTTTTTCAGTTGAATTTTATCATAGCTATAGCCAAGCGTTTCGCTCATTACTTTTAACAAATCGACTAAATTTTCGACGTTAGCTGTTCCCCATCTCTCCATTTTCGCTTCATATGCTGCTTGTTGTGAAGGATCAGTTGGTGGAGTAGTGTCTTCACCAAAATTATCCATTAGAACTTTCCAACTATCCAAGACCTTCTTTTCTTTTTTATTTTTTTCGGAAAATTCCAGCAGAATCATGTTTAGTGCCTGCACATGATTTACATCTAATGGAGTTGCTCGGGTGCTCATCAAGGTTTTAAAAATCCATATTTTTCTATTTCGCTTTTCTTTATTTTCTTCAATCAAGCTCTGAGCATAAACTGCCAGAAATGGACTCACTAGAATCGCCAGAATTGTGAACCACTCCATGATACTTGCTCCCTTAAACTAGCCGGCTTTGTTCAATCGCCGCACCGATGAAGGAGCTGAAAAGCGGGTGCGGGTCAAAGGGCTTGGATTTCAGCTCCGGATGGAACTGCACACCAATAAACCATGGGTGGTCTTTATATTCGACAATCTCCGGCAGCTTGCCGTCCGGCGACATGCCAGAGAACAAAAGGCCCTTTTCCTGCAACCGTTCGACATAGTTCGTGTTGACTTCATAGCGGTGGCGATGGCGCTCGCTGATTTCCGTCGCATTATAGATGGCGGCAACCTTGCTGCCTTCCTGCAAAGCCGCGGGATAAGCGCCCAGGCGCATCGTTCCGCCCAGATCACCGTTCGCTTTTCGCTCTTCCCTGCCGCCGTCTTCTTTTTCCCATTCGGTCATCAGGCCGACAACCGCGTTATCACAAGCCCCAAACTCACTGGAATTTGCATCGTTCACGCCGCATAGATAGCGCGCCGCTTCGATCACCGCCATTTGCATACCAAAGCAAATCCCGAAATAAGGCACTTTATTCATGCGGGCAAAGTGCGCGGCCTGTATCTTTCCTTCGGCGCCGCGTTCGCCAAAACCGCCGGGCACAAGGATACCATTAATCCCGCCCAGATAGGTGGCCGGGTTATCGGTTTCAAAAACAGCGGACTCGATATATTCGATATCAACCTTCACATTATTGGCGATTCCGCCGTGGATCAGCGCCTCGTTCAGGGACTTGTAGCTATCATTCAGGTTCGTGTATTTGCCGACAACGGCAATCTTAACACTGCCTTCCGGTTCCTTGATCCGGTGAACGATATTTTCCCAGACGGACAGATCGGGCTTGTCGTCATGCGGCAGGCCAAAACAATCCAGAACCTGTTCATCCAGCCCTTCGGCATGATAGCTCAGCGGCACTTCATAGATCGTCGATACATCAAGCGCCGGGATCACCTTGTTCTCGTCAATATTACAAAACAACGCGATCTTGCGCAGTTCATCCTGCTCGATCTCCCGGTCAGACCGGCAAAGCAGGATGCGCGGCCGGATACCCGCGCTCATCAGCTCTTTGACCGAGTGCTGGGTCGGCTTGGTTTTCAACTCACCTGCCGCCGGAATATAGGGAAGAAGCGTGACATGAATGAACAGCGCCCGTTCCCGTCCCATTTCATTACCGAACTGGCGGATTGCCTCAAGGAACGGCAGGCTTTCAATATCGCCTACTGTGCCGCCGATCTCGCACAAAACAAAATCAGCGCTGCCGTCTTTCTCGCGGATGAAATCCTTGATTTCGTCGGTGATATGCGGAATCACCTGGATCGTCGCACCAAGATAGTCCCCGCGGCGCTCGCGTGCCAGCACATTGGTATAAATCCGCCCTGTCGTGACATTATCGCTCTGCCGGGCCGGGTTACCGGTAAAGCGCTCATAATGGCCAAGATCGAGGTCGGTTTCGGCGCCGTCATCAGTGACATAGACTTCGCCGTGCTGGAACGGGCTCATCGTACCCGGATCGACATTCAGGTACGGATCAAGCTTACATAAGCGGACACTGTAGCCCCGCGCCTGCAATAGCGCGCCAAGAGCGGCGGAGCCGAGGCCCTTCCCCAAGGAAGAAACCACGCCGCCGGTAATAAAAATAAATCGTGTCATTAGTTCATAGTCAGGCTAGCAGTTTACTCCAGCGGCACCGAGGGCCTTTCCTCGGGGGCCGGCACACTCTCGTCCACAGGCGCTTCATCATCCACCACCGTAACCGAGGCCGGTACGGCATCAATCTCGTCAAGAATACTGCGCGACGTCGTGTGCGTACCCGCCAGAATTCCCAGCAGAAGGCTGGTGCCAAAGAAACAGAACGCAAAAACCGTTGTCATCTTGGTCAACGCATTCGCCGTACCGCCCGGTGTCGCCAGACCGCCCAGACCCCCGCTGCCGCCACCAATCCCGAGGCCGCCGCCTTCGGAACGCTGCAACAGCACCAGGCAGATAATCCCCAGCGCCAAAATCAGATGTATCACCAGAACAACTTGTTCCATGCCTTCAATCGCTTTCGCTTTTGTATCTTTTCGTCAGGCGGCCTTGGCAATGCCGATAAACTGGTCCGCTTTCAGGCTCGCGCCGCCAATCAGGGCGCCATCCACATTTTCAACGACAAACAGCGCCGCCGCATTATCCGGCTTTACCGAACCGCCGTACAAAATACGGATATTCGTGGAATCCGCAAGCTTTTCTTGCAATGTGTCCCGTATAAAGCCGTGCATAGCGGCCACGTCTTCCGGGCTGGCAGTTTTACCGGTGCCGATCGCCCAGACCGGCTCATAGGCAATGACAAGATTATCCGCCGTGGCGCTGTCCGGAATTGATTCAAACAGCTGTTCTTTTACAACCTCATTCTCACGGCCGGCATCGCGTTCGGCTTCCTGTTCGCCGACACAGATAACTGTGACAAGACCGCTGGCATGGGCTTGCTCTGCCTTCGCTTTGACATCCGCACTGGTTTCGCCGTGGCCGTGGCGGCGTTCCGAATGGCCAAGAATTACATGACGACAGCCCAGATCGCTAATCATCGCTGCCGAAACATCGCCGGTATAAGCACCGTTTTCAGACGGGCTGCAATCCTGCGCACCTATATCAACGGGCATATGGCCATGATCGATATGTTTTTTCACAAGATGGATATGTACAAAAGGCGGGCAGACAAGGAAATCACACCGGGCCATGATACCGTCTTCCGCCCCGATCGCCTTACCAATCTCGCCAATAAGGGCAACGGCGTCTTTTTCCAGCCCGTTCATCTTCCAGTTGCCGGCAATCAGTTTTTTCATCGGCTTTACCCTCCGTGCCTGTCGTCAGTCCACAATGACCCTATCATGCCCGCCGCGAGATTCAATCACCTGTTGCCCCGTTGCGCACAGGGCTTTATAGTCGCCCGAAGATTGACCACGACAACAGATACAAGAGCGAAGGCAAACATCCATGCTGAATGCGATGCGCGAAGGGGCGAAAGCCGGTTTTCTCAAATTCATCCTTATGGGATTTATGGTTCTGGCCGTTGGCGGGCTTGTGCTTATGGATGTCGGCGGCTTCTTCCGCGGCGGTGTGGCGCGCACCCATGTTGCGCAGATCGAAGACCAGAAACTGGCGATGAATGATTTCGATCGCCTCGTGCGCCGTACACTCGCCAGCCAGGGGCTGGATACCGAAACCGCGTACCGGCTCGGCTTTATCCAGCAGATACTGCAAACAGAGATTTCCAAGAATATCCTGCAATATGCCGCGCGCGATCTTGGCCTGCAGGTCGGTGACGATGCGGTCATGAAACAGATTACCCGACTCGTTGAACCGCTGACCGTCGACGGGCGCAGCCGGCGCGAGGCGCTGGCAAGAGTCCTGCAAAGCCAGGGCATGACGGAGCAGGAGCTGGTAGACATGGTCAAAGCCGAAATGACCAATATGCTGCTTCGCAACGCTATTCAGATTGGCAGCGAGGTGCCCGCCGATAATGAAGCCCGCGACATTTATAAACACCGCAAAGAAGAACGTACCGTTAAGGCGATTTTTCTGCCCCATGATGATATTACCGATGTCGCAGACCCGGCCGACGAGATATTGATGCCGCTTTACCAGGCCGGGCGGGAACGTTTCGCTATCCCCGAAAGCCGCAGCTTCACGATCGCTGTCCTCACGCAGGATAAGCTCAAAGATACGATCGCCATCGACGAACAGGAGCTTCGTGATATCTACGAGCAGGACATCCTGACATTCTCCTTACCTGAGCGCCGTGTCCTGGAACAGGCTGTTCTCAGCAACCAGGCAACCGCTACAGCCATTGCCGCCGCAGTCACAGACGGCGCCACGCTGGAAGCCGCGGTTGAGAACGAAACCGGCAATGCCGACGGCTACCTTGGACAGGAAAACTTTGAACAGGCCGGCTTGCTTGAAGAAATCGGTGAACCTGCTTTTGCCGCCACAGTCGGCGATGTCGTAGGTCCGATTGAGACAGCCCTCGGCTGGCACGTGATCCGGATTGATGAGATATTAGAACCGGAAACCCAGCCATTTGAAGAAGTCCGTTCACAGCTTGAGGAAGAGATTATCCAGACCCGCCTGATGGATGACATGTTTATCATGGCCAACGCCATTGACGACAGTCTTGCCGGCGGTGCGGCACTTGAAGACACAGCCGCAGAAATGGATATGAACCTGCAAACCCTCGGCCCTGTCACAGAAATGGGGGCCAGCCCTGACCAGACCGAAGCGCTTACAGAGTTTCAGGCTGACCGCGCCATGATCATAGAAACGTTGTTTGCACTCGGTGAAGGTGAAATCTCACCGGTCATTGAGCTATCCAACGGCGATTACGCCGCTCTGCGCGTTGATACGATTACCGCTAAATCTTACGAGCCTTTTGAAGACGTCAGGGACAGCCTTGCCGCTACATGGGTGCAGGATCAGAAAGAAGTCGCCAACCAGATCCGGGCGCGCGAGGCTTTACAGGCCCTGAATGCGGGCGATAAATCCCTGCAACAGGTTGCCTCTGACTTCGGACGCTCTATTAACACTTACGATCTTGTGCGCGACGAGCCCGCGGAAGCCCCGGTCAATAATAACGTGAAGCTGTTATTTTATAACCTGCCGCAGGCCTCATTCGGCATGGCCCCCGCCGACGAGGGGTTCCTGCTCGGCCAGATTACGGATGTCCGCTTGCCCGAAACAAGCGATTTAACTGCAGAAGATTTGCAGCCTTACCGGGATATTGTGCGAGGCGGCATGCAAAACGAGTTTGCAGAGATGTTCTTCCTGTATCTGCAATCCCGCTACGATGTGTCGATCAATGAGCGCCTGCTGACACAGACCTACGGACCGGGTAGCGAGCAGTTCTAATGGACGGCGCGGTCACCGCTTTTAAAACATTCGAATCAGCCTTCACAGCAGGAAAAAGCCAGCTTGTTATGCGCTGGGTGCCCGCCGACCTTGAAACACCGGTTTCCGCCTATCTGAAGCTGTGCCATGAGCAACCCTATAGCTTTCTTCTGGAATCAGTCGAAGGCGGCGCCTTCCTTGGCCGCTATTCGGCGATCGGTTTCGCCCCTGATCTGGTCTGGTCCTATCCCGGTGACGATTCAAAGCCTGAGAACCCGTTTGATACACTGCGCCGGCATGTGCGCGGTAGCCGGCTTGACGATGTACCAACTGACGCCCCGCCGATGGCTGCCTCGGGCCTGTTCGGTTACCTCGGCTACGGTATGGTGAAGCTAGTCGAAGACATACCTGATGACAATCCCGACCCTGTAGGCATTCCTGATGCCGTCATGATCCGCCCGACAATCATGGTTATTTTTGATAATGTCAAAAACATGATGTGCCTCGCCACACCGGTCAGGATGCACCAAAACAATACCGAGCAAACGGCACGGCAGGTTTACACCGAAGCTCTGGGACGGCTTAGCGATACTATGGATAAGCTGACCGCGCCCCTGCCCGCTGCCGCCATCAATCCTGTCAGCACATTGAGTGCACCGCTCGCCGCACAGTCAGACACCAGCGAAGAGGATTACAAACAGGCCGTCCGCAAAGCCGTGGACTATATCCATGCCGGCGATATCTTCCAGGTCGTGCCATCATTGCGTTTCAAAGTGCCGTTCGACCTGCCGGCTTTTTCGCTTTATCGCAGCCTGCGGCGTATCAACCCGTCGCCGTTCCTGTTTCACCTGAACTTTGGGGACTTCGCATTGGTCGGCTCCAGCCCCGAGATCATGGTCAGGGTTCGTGGCGAACATATCACGATCCGCCCGATCGCCGGCACCCGCAAACGCGGTGCAACGCCTCAGGACGACAAGGCGTTAGCCGCAGACCTGCTGGCCGACGAAAAAGAACGGGCCGAACACCTCATGTTGCTTGATCTGGGGCGCAATGATGTTGGCCGGGTTGCTGAAATCGGCACAGTGAACGTCACCGAACAATTCACGGTCGAGCATTATTCACATGTCATGCATATTGTCTCAAATATCGAAGGCACATTAAGCCGCGATTGTGATTCGCTTGACGCGCTTTGCGCGGGCTTCCCGGCCGGCACCGTCAGTGGCGCACCGAAGATCCGCGCAATGGAAATTATCGACGAGCTGGAACCGCTCCGGCGCAGCTTCTATGCCGGTTGTATTGGCTACCTTGACGGCCGCGGCGATGTCGATACCTGTATCGCTTTGCGTACAGCGCTGGTCAAAGACGGTATGATGTATGTACAGGCCGGGGCCGGCATCGTCGCCGACAGCGACCCGGCGGCTGAATATAAGGAATGCTGTAACAAAGCCCGCGCGCTTATTGATGCAGCGGAGCAGGCCGTGACGGCGCATCAACCACAGGCTGACCAGCCGTCGTCACAAGACCGATGGAAGACGGCGTCGTAACTTCGGCCTGCGCGCTGATCGGGACGAGCGCGATTTTCTTTTCAGCCAGAGTCGGCAGCCACGCCTGCAATGCGGCGATTGTATATGTCTTGGGATGGCCGATGGCAATAACCTCGCCATGCTCCTGTGCCAGCCGTTCTATTTTCTCCAGGCTGTTCCGTATTCCTTCGGGTGTTGGATCATGATCAATAAAAACATCGCGAACCGCATAGGGCACATGGTGCCGCCGCGCCTGTTCAGCGGCCTGCGAGGTATGAATGGTGCGTGAGTCAAGGAACATCAGCCCCTTCTCTTTTAATAATCCCATTAACCGCGCCATCGCGGCTTCGTCCTGTGTCAGACGGCTGCCCATATGATTATTGATCCCGACATAGCCTTCAAACGCAGCCAGGGCACGTTCCAGCATCGCAGCGAACTCTTCGTCGTCCTGATCGGTACGCAACACGATCTCGCCTGCATCCAGATCGGGGTTCATCGGCTCCATCGGCATATGGACCATAATTTCATGCCCGTTCCCGCGGGCCGTTTTAAGCATACCGTCAATCTCCGGCGCATAAGGCAGGAACGCCAGCGTTAAAGGCCCCGGCAACGCGATGACGTCATGCGAATACGCCCGGCTGATGCCAATATCATCAATCACGATGCTGACCTTCGCCCAGCCTTGTTCAACCGTGACTGGCACGGCATTCTGCCGCCACAGCGGCGGCGCGGCGGTAACGGCATAATCTTTATCCAGTTGCAGTGCGTCCTCCGGGATCTGAACGGCAGGCGTAAGGCGTGCGAGTTCAATCGCTTCGGCCCCGGGCTCTTTTGAAACCGCCGGCATTACAGTCGCTTGCTGTTTTTGCTGTTGTTCCTGGAATTCCTGAAGAGTCCGCCGGGCAGCCTCCTGCCGCGCCTCGTCTATATAAGGCCGGGAGCCGCCAAGCAACCATTGATCGGCCACCACCATCATAAAGATCGCGATAATCAGGAATTTCAGATGCTGTGATGTAAAGGCGCGCTTAAACATACGGCAATCATAAAGTATTTCGGGGCGCACGGTAAATCAGACTTGCGTTTTTCGTCCCCACAAGGGTAGGAACAAAAGGCTATGAAGATTACGCTGATTGATAATTACGACAGCTTTACCTATAACCTCGTCCAGTATTTCGGTGAACTGGGCGTAGCCTGCGATGTATACCGTAATGACGCGCTGACGGCTGAAGACGTTATGGCCGGCGGCCCGGCGGCCATCGTGATTTCGCCCGGTCCGTGCGACCCGGACCAGGCCGGTATTTGCCTTGAACTGATCCGGCTGGCCGCCGACAAAGACATACCGCTGCTCGGTGTCTGTCTTGGTCATCAGGCCATCGCACAGGCGTTTGGCGGCCGGGTTGTACGCGCAGATGTGCCGATGCACGGCAAGCTGTCTGCCATTACACACAGTAATGACAGTGTTTTCGCAGACCTGCCCTCGCCGTTAACCGTCACCCGTTACCATTCCCTGGTCGCCGCAGCGGACAGCCTGCCCGATGACCTCACCATCACAGCCCGCGCCGAAGATGATACGATTATGGCCCTGTCTCATAAATCAAAACCGGTTCACGGTGTACAGTTCCACCCGGAGAGCATTGCCACCGAATATGGACATAAAATATTGAAAAACTTTATTGAAGGTGCGGCATGACGGCTCTGACGGACGCGCTTCGGATTGTCATGCAGGATGACACGCTATCGGCACAACAAATGGCTGAGGCTGTCGCGGTGATGATGGACGGGACGGCAAGCGCTGATGATATGGCCGCTTTCCTGACCCGGCTGGCTAAACGCGGCGAAACTGTAGCCGAAATCACAGGCGCCGCCCGTGTGCTCAGGGACCGGGCCGGTATGATCACCGCGCCGGATGATGCGCTGGACTGTTGCGGCACCGGCGGCGATGGAATCGGCACCTATAATATTTCAACCGCCGTCGCCCTTGTCGTTGCGGCCTGCGGCGTCCCCGTAGCCAAACACGGCAACCGCGCCGCCAGTTCCAGATCAGGCGCGGCTGATGTTTTGGAGGCGCTGGGCGTACCGCTTGATGTGCCGCATGAGACACTTGAACGCGCCCTTAAGGAAACCAGTTTCTGTTTCCTGATGGCGCCCCGCCATCACGCGGCGATGAAGCATATTGCGCCGGTACGTAAACAGCTCGGCTTTCGTACAATTTTCAACCTGCTCGGGCCGCTCGCGAATCCGGCAGGCACGCGCCGGCAACTGATCGGGGTTTATGACCGCAAATGGCTGGTGCCTATAGCGGAAACACTGGCAAGGCTGGGAACGCAACGGGCATGGGTGGTGCACGGCCATGACGGCCTGGACGAGATTACAACGACGGGTCCGACCGCTATCGCCATGCTGGACGAAGACGGTTCCATCATGGAGAGAACGCTTGAACCTGATGATTTCGGTCTGCCTGCCAGCGATCCGCAGCATTTGTTGGGCGGTGACGCGCAGGAAAATGCTACCGCCCTGCGCGCTTTGCTGGACGGCGAATTTTCCGCCTACCGCGATATCGTACTGGCGAACAGCGCCGCCGTTCTGAAAATCCACGGTTTCGATGGGCCGCTCCCCGTTGCCGTTACCGCTGCGGCCCAGGCAATTGATAACGGCAAAGCGCTTGCTGTTCTACACAGATACATAGAGGTTGTATCATGACGACGCCCCCCGATATCCTGGCGCAAATCTGTGCCACAAAGCGTCAGCATATTGCAGCGTGTGAAGCCGAGCGGCCCCTTTCTAATCTTCAGGCTATGATTAAAGATGTGCCGCTAAGCCTTTCTTTTAAGTATAAAATTGAACAGTATATTCGCACAGGAAAACCGGCCCTGATCTCTGAAGTGAAAAAGGCTTCGCCGAGCAAGGGGGTCATCCGGTCCGATTTTGACCCTGTGGATATCGCCGTGACATACGAGCAGGTCGGCGCCTGCTGTCTTTCCATATTAACAGACGAGCCCTACTTCCAAGGTTGTGACGAATATCTTGCTGCCGTGCGCGCTGCCGTGTCGTTGCCGCTGCTGCGCAAAGATTTTATGTTAACGCCTTACCAGATATACGAATCACGAGCCTTGAGCGCTGACTGCGTTCTGCTGATCATGGCCTGCCTTGATGATTCGCAGGCGCAGGATTTATACGCGCTGGCAAAAGAACTCGGCATGGACGTTCTGGTCGAAACACATAATGAGGAAGAGTTACAACGGGCCCTCGCCTTTGAGCCGGATATCATCGGCGTTAATAACCGCAACCTGAAAACGCTGGCGGTCGATTTACAGACAGCGCTCGATCTGGCGCCCCTGATTCCTGATAAGACGATCAAAGTCGCCGAAAGCGGTATTGACACACACGATGATATTGTCCGCCTGCAAACGGCCGGATATCAAACGTTTCTGGTCGGTGAAAGCCTGATGCGGCAGGATGATATCGGCAAAGCCGTTCACAATCTGCTGCATTCTCCTTGACACAAAAGATGAACTAAAGTAGAACAAAAGGTGTATAAACATAACTCTTTTGTCAAACGACCTATCCATGGCAAAAGATCAAAATCCACACAGCTTATTGGGGACCTGTGATGCTTACAAAGAAACAACGCGAGTTGCTGATCCTGATTCACGAACGCATGAATGAAGACGGTGTGGCCCCGTCTTTTGAAGAAATGAAAGAGGAGCTGGGGCTAAAGTCAAAGTCGGGTATCCACCGGTTGATTAGCGGACTGGTCGAACGCGGTTATATTGAACGCCTGCCGCACCGTGCCCGTGCGTTACAAATCAAAAAACTGCCGGAAGGCTACCGTCCGGGTGAGGCTGATGATTCGGCCCTGGCAATACGCCAGCATGCGGTAAACAGTGTTTTTGACTCGGTCGAAGCGATCGCACAATTTGCGCCCGTACCACTCTATGGCCGGATTGCCGCCGGTACACCGATCGAAGCAATCCGTGATGAGGGGCAAACCGTAGATATCCCGCCGCACCTGTTGGCAGGCGGTGAACATTACGCTCTTGAAGTGGATGGTGATTCGATGGTTAATGCCGGTATCAATGATGATGACATCGTGATTATCAAGAAAACCGATACGGCGGAGAACGGAACGATCGTCGTCGCCCTGGTTGATGATGCAGAAGTGACCCTCAAGCGCTTCCGGCGTTCAGGCAATAAAGTGATTCTCGAACCGGAAAACGACAATTACGAACCGCAGGTCTTTGATCCGGAGCGCGTTAAGATCCAGGGACGGCTTATCAGCCTGTTCCGCACATACCATTAAAGCAGGGGCCAAAGCATATTCAGCGCCGGTTTGATACTGTCCACGGCCGTGTGCCGCGCGCGGAAGCGACACTTTTCACCGTTCCATCCAGCCAAACCGCATGTGCGCCATCCCGCCATAGATCAAACCGGCCAATCGCCGTTTCCGCCCGGCATGACCTGACACGCAGGGGCTCAGGTGAAATCAGGATATCAGCCCAGGCACAGTCTTCCTCCTGCGCCGCGGTATGAAGCGCAATCGCAATACGCCGGCCATCCTGCTCTGCGCGGCAGCCCCATTCGTCACAGTTCATATAGTCACTGTCCTTCCACCGGCCGAGATCTTCAGTCTTTACACCGTTCCGCCGCGCCCATATTTCCGCGGCAAAGCGTTCCCGGCGCAGGCTTTGTACAGCCAGGCCGCCTTCAGAATCACGCAATGCGATCAACTGACCTGACGATGACACCAGCACCGCCGGCGGCTGGTGTAACTCGATAAACAGAAGCGAGAGGGCCATAACGGACAGCCCCGCATAACGCGCACGCCCCTGCCAGAGCATCACAAACAATGCCCCGCCGATAATGCATAAAAAAGCCGCCAGCGGCATGACCGGCGGTGTCCACGAAGCTCCCTGCCAGCCGGCAACAGTATGCGCAATCCCCAGCACCGCGTCGATTCCCATACCCATGACAAATAGACCCGGCCCTTCAAAACCGAGAGGCATAAGCACATAACTAATCACCGCAAAGGGCATGACGATAAACGCCATCAAGGGTACGGCAAATAGATTGGCCTGCAGGCTATGCACCGCGAAATGCTGGAAATGAAACAGGGAAAACGGTCCGGTGGCGATACTGGCAATCACTGTTGTCAGGCAGACACCGAGGAAATAAAGGGCGATCCGGCGCATGATCCCGGTCTGGCGGTACCAGTCCGACAAGTAGGGGCGCAGCGCTTCGTAACAGAAAATCAGCGATGCCACCGCCGCAAATGACATCTGGAAGCTTGCCCCCAGCAAGGATTCGGGCAGGAACAGCAGCACGGCCGTCGCCGCCAGGGCCACCAGCCGCATCGAAAACGGCATACGATCAAGCATAATCGCAATCAGCACCACACCGGTCATCAGCAGGGCGCGAATGGTCGGAATCGTCGCGCCGACAATCAGGGTATAAGATAAAGCGGCCAGCAACGCGGCGACGGCGGCATATTTTTTAACCGGATGATGCAGGGCGAGCGGCGGCCATAGCACAAGTAAAAACCGCACCGCCATAAACACCACCGTCGCAATCAGGCCGACATGTAATCCTGAAATCGCCAGCATATGCGCAAGACCGGCATCGCGCAGGGCCTGCCAGTCCTCTTCGGCTATCCCGGCCCGCTCGCCGGTCATCAGGGCAATGGCGATCGCCGCCGCCGGATAGTCAAGCGCTCGCTCGATCTTGGCACTGATTCCCTGCCGCCAGTGCTCAAGCCGTTGCCCGCCCCCCTGTGCCGGACCGGGGTCAATAACCTCCGGCGCGCGGTAAGCAAAGCCGAAAGCGCCGATACCCTTGAAATAAGCATAGCGCTGAAAATCAAATGCCCCCGGCGCGACCGGGGCCGAGGGCGGTTTCAGCCCCGCCAGTAACGAAACCGTATCACCGATAGTCACGTTCGTTTCCTGCCTGACTTTGATGCGCACCCGCGCCGGCGTACCGGCTGGCGCCAGATCCTCTATCAATAAGCGATCAAGGATCAAACGGACCCCCGTCCCTTCTTCCAGCTTATCAATCCCGACGACCCGGCCCTGCACCGTCACCGGGTCACGTTCACGTTCCAGAATCGGTGCGGCCAGCATATGAGTCCGCCATTGCGCCGTACAGAATCCCAATAAAACGATGAATGCCGCGCCCAGCGTCAGCCACGTGGCGTACGTTTGCAGGGAGTGTGCGCGTACAGGTGCAGCCAGCACCAACCCGGCGCATAAGACAACCAAAAACCCTGCCGCCACAAATGCAGGCGGCTCGAAAGCCAGTGAAAAATACAGGCCGATCCCCAGCCCCAGCAATACCGGCACCCATAAGATCAGGCGGTCGCGCTGCGCAGCGCATTCGCTGCCTATAGCCGCAAGAAACCGCGAGCAATGACGGTCTTCATATGAAATAGCGGTTTCGTCCAGAACAGACATCGAAACTGTTGAACCTTTCCCCTTATATGCTACATGCTATGGCTAGAAACCGTTTTAACAGAAGGTACGCGCGATTATGAGTGTTGTCACAAGATTTCCGCCCTCGCCGACAGGTTTTATGCATATCGGCAATGCCCGCACGGCGCTTTACAATTATTTGTTCGCCCGCCATCACGGCGGCAAATTCATGCTCCGGATTGAGGATACCGACCGCGCCCGCCATTCGGAAGAGGCGGTGCTCGCGATCATCAACAGCCTGAAATGGCTGGATATTGATTACGATAACGAAGTTGTGTCGCAGTTTGAACAGCGGGCGCGCCATATCGAAGTCGCCAACATTTTGTTGGAAAAAGGCGCCGCCTATCATTGCTACTGCACACCTGAAGAACTGGAAGAAATGCGGCACAGTGCCAAAAAAGACGGCCGCAGCGTATTTTACGACCGCCGCTGGCGTGACCGCGATCCGTCTGAGGCGCCGGATGGCTTACAGCCCGTTGTCCGGATTAAGGCCCCCGCCGCAAACGGCGAGAGCGTGATTAACGATCTGGTACAGGGCGAAATCAGGATAAAACATCAAAATCTTGATGATTTCATTATCCTGCGCAGCGACGGCACACCAACCTATATGCTCTCTGTCGTCGTTGACGACCACGATATGGGCATTACCCATGTCATTCGCGGTGATGATCACATCAATAACGCTTTCCGCCAGAAACTGATCTTTGAAGCGATGGGCTGGGATGTACCGGCTTTCGCGCATCTGCCGCTGATTCACGGTCCGGACGGCGGCAAATTCTCTAAACGCCACGGCGCGGCAAGCGTGGAGGAATATAAAGAGATGGGCTACCTGCCCGAAGCGCTTGAGAATTACCTGCTGCGGCTGGGCTGGGGCCATGGCGATGATGAAATTATTTCCCGGGCGCAGGCCATTGAATGGTTTGACCTGGACGGCGTCGGCAAAGCCGCTGCCAAATTCGATTTTGCCAGGCTGGAAAATCTGAACTGCCATTATCTGGCTCACGCCGATGATGAACGCCTGATCGAGTTGATTACCCCGTTCCTGCACCAGCGGCATGACCTGTGGATCGAACAGGATGACACGGCGCAAAGCCGGCTCAAAGCAGGCATGGCAGAGTTAAAAAACCGTGCAAAGAATTTACTGCAACTTACTGATGAAAGCGCATTTTATGCGAATACGATTCCTTACGATTTTGACGAAAAAGCGCAAGCGCTTTTTGATACTGACGCATTAACGGTTCTTACAAACCTGCTTGCGCTGTTCGAAGGGTCAGACGGCTTTACCGCCGATTCGGTTCAGGCAGGCTGTAAAGCCGTGGCCGAAGATTTACATGACGGTAAGCTCGGCAAGATCGCCATGCCCTTGCGTGCGGCTCTGACCGGCACCACTGTTTCGCCGTCAATTTTCCATGCCGCGGAAATTCTGGGCCGGGACGAAACCCTGGCCAGACTCCGCTACGTGTTGGAACGTTTTTCTGATAAAAATGCCGGACAAAGCGCTACAGCAAATTGATCTTGCGCTGCAATAGACCTATTATCTCTGATAAGATTTTTTATAAAAAGAAGAAAGGTTTATTATGTCCGCTGATAAGAAAGTCACGCCCGCGCAGGACAAACCCGATAAAACATTCACCTTCACGAACGACCAGACCGGCGAAAGCTGGCAGTTTCCCATTGTTGAAGGGACAGCCGGCCCGCCGGTTATTGATATCCGCAGACTTTATGCCCAGACCGGGCATTTCACACTGGACCCCAGCTTTACGGCAACAGGCAGCTGCAAATCACGATTGACATTCATTGACGGCGATGAAGGCATATTGATGCATCGCGGCTACGACATCTCCGAACTGGCGGCGCACAGCACATTTCTCGAAGTCGCCTATTTGCTACTTTACGGTGACCTGCCGAGCCAGAAACAGCTTGATCAGTTCGATCACAACATCACCTATCACACGATGGTGAACGAACAAATCCACTATTTTTTCCGTGGCTTCCGCCGTGATGCTCATCCCATGGCTGTCATGTGCGGGGTGGTCGGTGCGCTTTCAGCCTTCTATCACGACTCGCTGGATATCTGGGACCCGAAACAGCGTGAGATCTCCGCTCACCGGCTGATCGCAAAAATGCCGACATTGGCGGCAATGGCCTATAAATACTCGATCGGCCAGCCCTTTATGTATCCACGCAACGATCTCAGCTATGCCGAGAACTTCCTTTATATGTGTTTCGGTGTCCCGGCGGAACCTTTCGAGATCAACCCGATCCACGCCCGCGCCATGGACAAGATCTTTATCCTTCATGCCGACCACGAACAGAACGCGTCGACCTCGACCGTGCGCCTGGCCGGCTCGTCACAGGCCAACCCGTTTGCCTGCATTGCCTCGGGTATTGCCTCGCTGTGGGGGCCGGCCCATGGCGGCGCCAATCAGGAAGTGCTCGAAATGCTGAGTGAAATCGGCAACAAAAAGAACATTCCCGAATTTATTGAACGCGCCAAGGATAAAGACGACTCCTTCCGCCTGATGGGCTTTGGTCACCGGGTTTACAAAAATTATGACCCGCGGGCGCAGGTGCTGCGCGAGTCGGCGCACGAAGTCCTTGACGACCTCGGCTTTACCGATGACCCGATGCTGGAGCTGGCGATGGAACTGGAACGGATTGCACTGGAAGATGAATATTTCATCGAACGCAAACTGTTCCCGAATGTCGACTTCTACTCCGGCATTATCCTGAAAGCGCTCGGCTTCCCGAGCAGTATGTTCACCGTACTGTTTGCGCTGGCCCGCACCGTCGGCTGGATTTCACAGTGGAAGGAAATGATTGAGGAGCCGGCCCTGCGGATCGGCCGGCCGCGCCAGCTTTATACCGGCCCGGTTGCGCGCCCTTACGTACCGATTAAAGACCGGGAATAAGTGACCCCGCTTTTGTGTATTTATCACGCCGTCATTGTAACAGGCTGGCTTGCGCGCTCGTCTTGCCCCAGAACGAAATGGGCGGCCTGCGTTGCCGGGCTGTCTTTCGTATGACCGGCCAGCATCATCCGCACCTCTGCGAAACCCTGTTTCTGGGCCGTTTCATCTAAAGTCATAAGCCCTTTGACCAGGTTTTCGGCCTGGCAATCGTGCTGGATATATTCCGGCACGAGGAGCCGATCAAGCAGGATATTGGCCAAATGTGCGTATTTGGCTGTCACCTTGGATTTAATAAGCCGCCATGTTAACGTGTTGATCTTATAACCGATCGTATGCGGCACCCCGGCAACGGCTAATTCCAAGCCGACCGTGCCCGAGGTCGCCAACGCGCGGTCCATCGTGGCAAAGGCCGCCCATTTACGGCTTTGGGCCGTCAGAACATGCGTCTTACAAGGCAGATCATACAGATAATTTTTCACATGCGCCCGCAGATGCGGCAAAGTCGGCGCAAGAATACGCATATTCGGGTCATGACGCACCAACGCTTCGGCAGCCTGCCGCAATATCGGCCCCATACGATTAAGTTCGCCGATCCGGCTGCCGAATAACAGGCCAAGCACCGGCGCGGTTTCTGGAATCTCAAGCTCTCTGCGCAAATTCTGCGTCGTTTCGTCCTGCACAGATGCCATCATCGGATGGCCGACAAAAGCGGCTTCCATCCCGGCCGCTTCAAAATAAGGTGGTTCAAACGGATACAGGCACATCATGCCATCATAAAGCGCCGCCACTTTTTGTGCCCGCTCCGGCCGCCAGGCCCATACGGTCGGCGCCCCGTAATGAACCAGGCTCGGCCGGCTCACGCCGCTTTCCCGCAGTTGTTTCACAACCCGGAAACAGAAATCCGGCGAATCGATCGTGACCAGAATATCCGGCCGCTCGTTCTGAATATACCGGACTGTCTGGCGAATGCGCGACAGAATGCGCGGCAGACGCGGAACGACTTCAAAAACACCCATGACCGCAATATCTGTAATCGGAAACAGGCTCTCCAGCCCCCGGTCCGCCATGAGCGGGCCGCCAACGCCGATAAATTCAATACTATCGCCAGATACGTTTTTTAACGCCGCCATAAGGCTCGCGCCCAACGTATCACCGGATGATTCGCCGGCAATAATGCCAATTTTCAGACGACCCTGCTTAAGCGTCATGTTCGAACGTCTCCGGATCAATACCGATCACAAATAGTTTATGCTCATCCGCAAGGTGGGCCGTCTCTTCCGGCGCAATCAGTAAACTGCGCCCGGCATGAAACGCGATACCGCTGACCCCCGAATCGGCGCATAAACGGAGCGTTTCCGGACCAATGGTCGGCAAATCGAAGTCAGTATCCTGATCCGGCTTACACAACTTAACCAGTACACTGCCACGCCCCTGACGCTTATAGGCTTTACAGCGACGAATGAGCTCATCCGTCCCCTCAATAGCCTCAACACCAAGTACCATTCCCTGCTGTATGATCGCGGCCTGTCCAACATCGACGCGGCCAAGCGCCTGTAACACCTCAATGCCGCGCAGGATATCCGCACGGTCTTCTTTCCTGGGTTTGTAGCGCCCAACGACACCGGCAGGCGCCAACAGGTCCGTAGCAAATTCATGCGCACCATGCACCGTAAACCCTTCAGCCTCAAGCTCCGCCCGCAGAGCCGACAGCAAATTATCATCGCCAAGTGCCTTCAGGCCAATCCGGGTAAAGAAACGCGCAGCACGCAGATCGGGCTTAAGCTCTGCCAGGCTTGGCCGGCGAATCGCGCCAACCAATACGATATCCCTGATTTGATGGGCCTTCAGCGTTTCAATGATCTGGCCCGCAGCACCAAGACGCGTGAGCATATGGCGGCGCTGCCTATAGCTGTGCGGATCGGTCTGACCTTCAAAAGCGACAATGAAGATATCCCGCCCCTGTGCTTCGCACGCCTGCGCCAGTCGCGCCGGTATTTCACCGCCGCCGGCAATAATGCCAAGACGGGGAATATCGCCAGATTTCACGCGGCTTTGCGGGACGGCTGACATAGCGTAAACCTGCTTTTCTCACGGGCAAAACGAATAATATTCATCACCAGCTCGTCAGAAGAAAATTCAGACGCCACCGTTTCCATGCGTGATTCCAAAGTGCCTTCGGTATTGAACAACTGGTTAAAAGCCTTTTGGAGTTTTTTTACTTCGTCCTTTGAAAACCCCTGCCGTTCGAGCCCGATAAGATTCAGCCCCGCCAGAAATGCGCGCTCTCCTTTGACACGTCCAAAAGGTATGACATCATTTTCTACGCCCGACATACCGCCGATAACCGCATAGGCCCCAATACGAACAAACTGGTGAACGGCAGCCAGACCGCCAATCACCGCATAGTCGCCGACATGAACATGCCCGCCTAATGTCGCATTATTGGCCATGATCACATTGTTACCGATGTAACAATCATGCGCTACATGCGTGCCAACCATAAAAAGGTTTTGATCACCAACAACGGTCTTCATGCCCCCGCCTTTGGTACCGGGGTTCATGGTCACATGCTCGCGAATTATGTTGCGTGCACCGATGATCAATTGCGCCGGTTCACCATCATATTTTTTGTCCTGTGTGCGTGACCCGATCGAAGCAAAGGGGAAAATCTCCGTCTCCTCGCCAACCGTGGTAATGCCGTCAAGGACCACATGGGAATGAAGCTTTACGCCATCACCCAGCACAATATCCGGCCCGACCACGCAATAAGGCCCAATCTCGATACCAGTACCCAGCGTTGCCGCATCGTCAATCACTGCTGTGGGGTGTATTTTATTCGCCATGACATGTTCCAAATTATTCATAAAGGCAATATTACACAGCCTACAATACAAGCTGAGAGCCTGTTACAGCAAATCACAGTTTATTGCGAAACATTACAGGAAAAATAAGTCAGAGAAGCGCGTAAAAGATTGGAGAGACTTATGCGCTTTCACCCTGCTCAACGATCATCGCACTATAGGTTGCCTGCGCGCAAAGCGTGTCGCCAACGCGGGCTTCGCCCTTGAATTTCCAGACATTTTTTTTATTGCGGATCTTCTCGACATAGATATGCATTGTATCACCCGGCACAACCGGCTTGCGGAAGCGCGCTTCGTCTATCGTCATGAAATAGACCAGATTACCGGCACTATCCTGATCCAGGCCTTCGACAACAACAAGCGCCGCTGTCTGGGCCATAGCCTCAATAATCAGGACACCAGGCATAACCGGAATAGACGGGAAGTGCCCCTGGAATTGCGGCTCATTCACCGTCACATTCTTGACTGCCGTAGCACTCTCACCCGGAACAAACTCTATAACCCGGTCAACCATCAGAAACGGATAGCGGTGCGGCAGCATATCCATAATACGGCCAATATCAATCGTATGTGCGGAATTCTCGTCAGTCATAGCGGCAACCTATTTATTTTCCTGCCCCTTTTTTTGAACCAAACGGCGTAGCAACGCAACCTGTTTTAGCGTTTCTCGGCGCGGTAAAGCCGGACTGCCCATCTGCTCTTCTCCCGGCGGCACATCTTTCATCACCCCCGACTGCGCGGCAATCCGGGCCCCTTTACCAATTTTCAGGTGCCCGGCGATGCCGGTCTGGCCGGCGAGCACGACATAATCCTCTAGCACCGTACTACCCGATATGCCAACCTGCGCAACAATCACACAGCCTCTGCCAATCTTCACGTTATGGGCAATCTGCACCAGGTTATCGATCCATGTCCCGGCACCGATCTCGGTATCCGGCCCCGCACCACGGTCTATGGTCGTATTCGCGCCAATTTCAACGCCATCATGGATAATCACCCGGCCAAGCTGCGGCACTTTGACATGTCCGGCCGGATCAATGGCAAAACCGAACCCGTCCTGTCCAATACGGCAGCCGGGGTAAATCCGGACATGGTTACCGATCAGGCTATGACTGATGCTGGCATTTGCGCCAACACGACACCCTTCACCGAGAACAACACCAGGGCCAATAACCGCATTAGCCTCAATATAGCAGGCTACACCTATCTCCGCCCCCGCCTGAACTACAACACCTGGTTCGATCACGCTGCCTTCACCGATAACAGCCGTTTCATCGACGAGCGCACTCGCGGCAATCGACGAGGCGGGCTTATGCTCCGGGTAAAAGGTCTGTGCAATCAGCGCGTAGCTTTTATAAGGATTGGCCGAGAACAAAAGCGCGGTACCGGCGGGAGCAGCATCCGCCATCGCTTCGGTCACAATACATGCGCCGGCCTTGGTCTGCGCGAACGCGTCCTTGTACTTAACATTATCAAGAAAGCTGATATCCCGCGCAGCCGCCTGATCAAGCGGAGCTACGTCTTCAAGCAGAAAGTCGGGATCACTGCCCGGTGAAAGCTCTGCGCCAGCCATATCAGCCAGCACAGCCAATTTATAAGGCCCGGTGCGATGATGAAATCGGGGGTCTGCCATCAGTTCGTTTCAACATCAAGCTGAACATCCTGTAAAGAACGGTTCAGCACGGCCATAACATCGTCAGTAATATCAAGTGACTTATCAGCCAGCACGACATTCTGACGGGGCAAAACAAGATCGTAACCCCGATCATCGGCAATATCGGACACCGCTTCCACGATTTTCACACGTATCTGGTCGAGTGCCACCCCCGCCGCCTGCTCCAACGCCCGCTGACGTTTTTGCACCAGCATACGTGTCTCAAGCAGCTGGTTTTCAAAGTCCTGCCGTTTTTTTGCAAATTTATCGGCAGGCATATCCGCCCGCGCCTCAGTCAAAGCCTGTTCCTGTTCCATCAGACCGCGTTCATGCTGTGAAAATTCATCCTGGAATGATTTACGGTATTCCTCGAGTTGCACCTGAATACTCTCGGCGGCATCTGACTCACGCATAATTTTCTGAATATTGACCACAGCCACCTTTACCTCTGCATATGCCGGCACAGAGGCAAAAAATATAACGGCTAACACGGCCGTGAACACGAATTGTTTCAAGATCTGAAATTGCAGCATATCGCGCCTCAATCAAGATAATAGGGTTTGGAAATAGTCGCTTAACCGATCAGAACCGCGTACCAAAGTTAAAGCGGAAGTTCTCTTCCTGATCGAATTCCTCGTCCAGATACGGCACCGAGAAGTCAACACGGATTGGCCCTAGCGGTGAACGCCAGGAAACGCCCAGCCCCGCCGCTGCCCGAAGGCTGCTTTCGTCACGGATATCCGGACCGCTCGCATCATCCACATCCCACAGCGAGCCGACATCCGTGAAGGCATGGGCCTTAATACCCATCTCTTCCGGCAGGCCAAGCGGGAACGTCAATTCCGCTGTGCCACGATAGAACAGGTTGCCGCCAAGGGAGTCATCACTATCGATATCCCGCGGACCAACACCGGCCGGTTCAAAGCCGCGCAGAGTACCACCGCCAAGGAAGAAACGTTCGTTAATCTGGACGTCACCATCACCAACACTGGTAATCGCGCCGACTTCACCCAGCAGGTTCAAAATCCATTGCTCAGCCACGGGATAGTAATAGGAACTACCCACCTTGCCGGAAACATACTCTGCATCCCCGCCCAAACCGGCAAATTCGGTATCAAACCAGCTCAGCAGGCCGCTGGTGGGGAACAGCACACTGTCCCGGCCATCATAAGTCACACGCTGAGAAATGGCCGAAGTGACGCGCTTGCCTTCCTGGCCACGGATGAAAACCGAAGCATCGTCATCCACATCAGTAATATCATTACGTTCCAGCCGGTAACGCAACACCTGGCGCCATTTTTCAGACAGCGGATACCCCATACGCAGGCTGCCGCCAGTCCGGCGCTGATCAAACGAACTTTCATCCTGCAGGTCGCGGGTGATGTGGAAGGCATCAAAACCGGCGGAGAAATCACGATCGAGGAAGTAAGGCTCGGTGAAAGACAGGTTAAACTCCGTACGCTCCCCGGCAATCGTCGCCGCCAGCAGCAGGTCCTGCCCTTTACCCAGCAGGTTACGCTCGCGGATCGACATATCGGCCAACGGGCCTTCATTGGTCGAGAAACCGGCACCGACCGACAATTCGCCGGTCGACTGTTCGACGACCTCAACATCCAGAACGGTCTTGTCCGGTGCACTGCCCTGAAGCGGGGTGACATTCACATTTTCAAAATAGCCCAGATCACGCACATTCTGTTCCGAACGCGCCAGTTTTGAACGATTGAACGGATCACCTTCAACCAGTTCCATCTCACGACGCACTACCTTATCCAGCGTCCGCACATTACCGCGAATATCAATTCGTTCGACAAAAACGCGCGGCGTTTCATTAATCACAAACGTAATATTGACCACACGGTTTCCACGGTCACGATCGATCTCCGGCCGTACGCTGACGAATGCATACTGCAGATCACCGAGCGCATTCGTAAACCTGTCGATTGTCAGTGTCACTTCATCGGCATTGTACCAGTCGCCCTGTTCAAAGGTGACCTCCGGCCTGAGCACAGAGGCATCAAAGTGGCGCAGGGCCGAATTAATCGCAATCTCGCCCACGCGATACCGCTCGCCT
The DNA here is from genome assembly GCA_964445195.1 of uncultured Micavibrio sp. Lineage (GTDB taxonomy): Bacteria > Pseudomonadota > Alphaproteobacteria > Micavibrionales > Micavibrionaceae > UM-FILTER-47-13. The sequence goes on from CAYUKA010000007.1 coordinate 49,286, forward strand.
TCATCAATCGTGAAGGTAATGAAGAAATGCGTCCGGTCCTGCGAAAGCTCGGCCACCGCCGAGATCAGCCGGAAATCAGCATAACCCTGCGAAAGGTAGAATCGCCGCAACAACTCCTGATCGAACGCCAGGCGGTCAGGATCATAACGATCATCCGAGGTCAGGAAACGATACCAGCGGGTTTCCTTCGTACTAATTTCGCTGCGCAATTTATCGTCATCGAAATGTTTATTGCCGACAAAGCGGATGCTCTTGACCTCTGTCACCGGCCCTTCGGTAATTTCAAACACAAGATTGACGCGGTTCTGATCGAGCTTGATCACCTTGGGTTCAATATTTGCCGAGAACCGGCCATTCCGCTGATAGATCTGGTAAAGGCGATTCACATCCGACTGGACCTTGGTCCGGGTCAGGACATGCCGCGGCCGCATCGATATTTCCGCCAGAAGTTCCTCATCCTCGATTTCATCATTACCTTCAAAGGCAATCTGGCTGATAACCGGATTCTCAATCACGGTCACTTCAAGCGTGCCGCCGCTCTGCCGTAAGGTTACATCCGCGAACAGACCCGTTGCGAACAGGCTTTTCAGCGCCCGGTTCATTGTATCGCGGTTCATCGGATCACCGACACGGGCATCCATATACGTCAACACCGTCGCCGGCTCAATCCGCTCTACGCCCAAAATCCGGATTTCCCGGACTCGGTCCGCGCTCTGGGCCGAAGCCTTTTGAATACCAAGACCGGTCAGGACCGTTACCAAAACGGCCAGACAGGCGAACCGGATATGCCTTGCTCTGCTCTTTAACACAAACACCAAAAACCCCTAATTGACAGGAACCGAACCCCTAGCCTGAAAGGCTACAAAATAAGCTGGACGATATCATTAAGGTTAGCAAATAGCATGATTCCCACAAGGATGGCTAGCCCCAAACGGAAAGCGTACTCCTGAATCTGTTCAGAAATCGGTGAACCCTTGGCCGCTTCGATTGCATAGAAAAACAAGTGCCCGCCATCCAGCATCGGAATCGGAAACAGGTTGATCAGCCCCAGATTGATCGACAACAACGCCGTAAAAGTCAAAAGCGCGATCAACCCCGCCTGCGCCATATCGCCCGCGATGGCCCCGATCCGGATAATACCGCCCAGCTCCGTCGCCGCACGTGTGCCGGTAATCATCTGGCCCAGCGCCTTCAGCGTGCTCATAGTAATGCTGAACGTCTCGTTGACAGCCACACCTACGCTCGCCAGAGGGCCGTGGCGCATGAAAACCTCGCTGTCCCGATCCGCCAGAGTCAGAAATGCGTGTTCAGGGCTCTGTTCGTCAAAGAGCCCGGCATTATAATCCCGCATCGGATGGATCGTGATATCATCAAGCTCTGTGCCGCGATCAAGCGAAATAATGAATGTCGTGTCCAGACGCTCAATCAGCGCTGCGCGCATCGCATCGACAGAGTCAAATTCACGACCGTCAACCGCGCGGATACTGGCGATATCAATGGCATTACCCGGGCTGATCAGGCCCAGCAGGCCACGCGAATGTTTAAAGCCAAAGCGGTCCTCGCTCTCCAGCCGCTCGGCGGCGGCCATAATCTCGATTTGCTCGCCGTCCCGCACGATCGTGTAACGCCGCTCCGTGTCCAGCCCAACCATCACTTCGCGCCGTATATCCTCGAACCGGCGGATCGACACATTATCTATGGCGATAATTTCGTCATGGGGCCTGAAACCGGCCCGTTCCGCTGCGCTGCCGCCCATAACTGCCGATGCCACAGAGGGTGTGACCGGCTGGCCGTGGAACAGGTACAAGCCGGCCAGCAAAATTACGGCAAACAGGAAATTAATCCCCGGCCCCGCCAACACGATTGCTGCCCGCTGACCAACAGGCTTGGCGAAAAAAGCCATATCACGCTCTTCATCCGTCAGCGGTCGAAACCCTTCCGCTTCACTATCGTCTTCAACGCCGTTTAAATGCCGGGCGCTGGCCGGGTCGGTATCCCCGAACATTTTGACGTAGCCGCCCAACGGGATCAGTGAAAACTTCCAGCGTGTACCCTGTCTGTCGGTAAAGCCAAACAGCTCCTTGCCGAAGCCGATAGAAAAGCTCTCGACATGCACGCCGCACATTCGCGCAACAATATAATGGCCCCATTCATGGACGAAGACGAGCACACTCAGCACAAGAATAAACGTCCCGCCATAAAGCCAGGTGTTTTCGGCGATAAGCTGGAACCAGTCGAATATAGAGCTACTCATACGGCATATACCTTTTTGTCATGATCTGCGGCGTAACGCATAATATAGCTTTCCGTCGCTTCGCGTACAGTTTTATCAAAACTGATCACATCTATTAACGACTTTATCGCCGGATAATCAAGGTTATCCAGAACCGTTTCAATGACAGTCACAATACCTGTAAACGGTAGCTGCCGCTCAAGAAATGCACGCACAGCGACCTCATTCGCTGCATTAAAAGCGATACAGGCTGACTGCCCTGCCTCAAGAGCGTGATACGCTAATGATATTGATGAAAATCTTGTTTTATCAATTGGTTCTATTTCTAACTTTATAAATTGATTGAAGTTTAGTTTCTGGCCTGGTGAGGCCATCCGCTCCGGCCAGCCGAGACAATAGGCGATTGGCGTTTGCATATCCGGCGCTCCCATCTGGGCCAGAACCGAACCATCAGCATATTCGACCATAGAATGAATAATCGACTGGGGGTGAATGACCGCTTCGACTTTATCTGCCGGCATATCGAACAGGTAAGCCGCTTCGATGATCTCCAGCGCCTTGTTCATCAGGGTTGCACTATCGACGGAGATTTTTCGTCCCATAGACCAGTTTGGATGCTTTACCGCCTGTTCGGGGGTCACAGATTCGAGCTCCTCCGGCGGCATGGTGCGGAACGGACCGCCGGAAGCGGTCAGGATAATGCGTTCAACCGCCTTCTTCTGCCCTTCGTCAAAGACCTGGAAAACCGCGTTATGTTCACTGTCAACCGGCAGCAGGCTCACGCCATGCCGCTGCGCGGCTTCAATCACCTGCGATCCGGCGGCCACCAGCGGCTCTTTGTTAGCGATCGCGATATTGGCCCCGGCTTCAATCGCCTTCATGATCGGCTCCAGCCCGTCAAAGCCTGTAATCGCAGCCATCACTAACTCACAGGGCATCGCCGCGGCTTCCAGCAAAGCCTCACGACCGGCGGCGACCGTAATATCAGTATCAGCCAGCAGGATTTTTAGATCTTCGTAAGCTGCCGGATCAGCCACAACAGCATGACGCGCATTTAAGCTTCGTGCCTGCGCTGCCAGCGCTTCTGCATTGCTATACGCCGTCACCGCCTGCACAGCGAAGCGGTCAGGCTGGGAAAGGATAACAGCCGCCGTGCTCTGGCCGACAGAGCCGGTTGCGCCGAGTATGCTGATCATTTTTACAGCCATAGCATCACAATGCCCAAAAATACCGGCGACACAAGCAAAAGCGCGTCAATCCTGTCAAGCAGGCCACCATGACCGGGAATCAGGTTCCCTGTATCTTTTGCACCTACGCGGCGCTTGTAAAAGGAAACAAGCAAATCGCCCGCTTGCCCGGTCGCGCCGAGTGCCAGCCCGGCCACAAAGACAAAGGCGACATCCCCCGGCCCCAGCCCGATATCGGCCTTGATGTAAGGGGTAAGGTAGCCGCTGGCAAAGTGCAGGATCAGCAGAGCCAGAGCGGAACAAAGCATCGCGCCGGCCAGCCCCGCCCAGGTTTTCTTCGGGCTGAGAGACGGTATCAGTTTCGGGCCGCCGATTGTCTTGCCCGCAACATAAGCACCGATATCGCTTGCCCACACGCACAGAAGCACCGCCAGTGCCAGCCAGGCGCCTTCGGCAAACCCAAAACGCAAATAAACATAAGACGCATATGAAACCGGCAGATACGCTAACACAAACAGCAAATGCAGATATTTACGCGATCCGGCCAAAACGAGGCTGGCAAATTCATAGAACGATAAAAGCGCCGCTACTGCAATCAACACCAGAAACGGCCAGCCACCCATAATTACAATGGCGATTGTTGCCGGCGCCAGGACAAGTCCGGACACAATACGGGCTTGTAACGCACTCAGGCGGCCACAGGACTCATTTGTCGTCCCCGGCTCTGTCGCATCGACGTTCAAACCTGCCCTCTTGTCGTTTTCAGGCCGCCAAAACGGCGCTCGCGATTATGAAATTCGGCCAATGCCGCTTCAAGATCCGTCTTTTGAAAATCCGGCCATAACGTGTCAGTAAAAACAAGTTCGCTATACGCGCATTGCCAGAGCATAAAGTTACTGATCCTGACTTCGCCACTCGTGCGGATCAGGATATCCGGGTCGGGAATACCCTGGGTCATCAGGAAAGATGGCAGGTGTTCCTCGGCATGGGTCTCATCTGGCGCAATCCCTTGAGCAGCGCACATCTGCGCCCAACGGGCAGCGGCCTGCAATATGTCATGACGGCCACCGTAATCCAGCGCAATAACAACGGTAATCTTGTCATTCTCTGCTGTCAGCGCTTCGGCATTGCCAATCAGTTCAACGATATCAGGCGCCAGCCGTGTACGATCGCCGATAACGCGCAAACGGATGTTATTACTGTGTAATTCAGCCGTTTCGGAACGCAAAAACATCCGTAACAGGCGCATCAGTTCCTGCACCTCATCAACCGGCCTGTTCCAGTTCTCCGTAGAGAAACCAAACAACGTCAGGTAACTTACCCCGAGTTCCGCCGCGGCTCTCACGACACGCTTGACCGCTTCGGTCCCCTGTTTGTGCCCCATCGTCCGCGGCAACCCGCGCGACTGCGCCCAACGGCCATTGCCGTCCATGATGATTGCTATATGGTGTGGCGTGTTCATAGTCTGTATTTATATGATTGTACTATGCCGATAATAAGATAGAGATAGCCGTTATATCGTCATAATGTCTTTCTCTTTATCGGAAAGAAGCTTATCGACCTTACCAATAATCTCATCGGTCAGCTTCTGCACATCATCGGCGAGACGCTTTTGTTCGTCCTCGGACAGTTCACCGTCTTTTTCCATCTTTTTCAGGTCATCCATCCCGTCACGGCGGACATTACGGACAGAAACACGGGCCTGCTCGGCATATTTACCCGCCACCTTACTTAGCTCAACACGCCGTTCCTCGTTCAGCTCCGGCACCGGCACACGGATCACGGCCCCTTCAGGCTGCGGGTTAAGCCCGAGACCGGAATCACGAATGGCCTTCTCTACGGCCTTGACCGCTGCAGCATCCCAAACCTGCACGGTCAGAAGGCGCGGCTCCGGCGCGTTAACGGTGCCCACCTGGTTGAGCGGCATTTTTGTGCCATACACATCAACCTGCACCGGCTCCAGCATGCTGGCCGATGCCCGGCCGGTCCGCAGCCCGGCATATTCCTCTTTCAGCACTTCCAGAGCGCCTTCCATGCGGCGGCGCAAATCCGCTGTGTTCCATTCAGCCATTGCCTGTTTCCCCTTTATTAATCGGTCACAATTGTGAACTTGCCTTTTTCACAAAGAACTTCAGAAAATCCGCCTTTCTCTTTGATAGAAAAGACAATAATTGGAATATTATTCTCCCGCGCCAGTGAGATTGCCGTCGCATCCATCACTTTCAGATCTTTGGTCAGAACATCGAGATAGGACAGCCGGTCATAACGCTGCGCGTCTTTATCTTTTGACGGATCGGCCGTATAGACACCGTCAACCTTCGTGCCCTTGATCAGCGCATCACATCCCATCTCGGTGGCACGCAGGGCCGCCGGCGTATCGGTCGTGAAAAACGGGTTACCGCTGCCGGCGGCAAAAATCACCACCCGGCCCTTTTCCATATGGCGCAGCGCACGGCGGCGAACATAAGGCTCACAAACCGCCTGCATCGGGATCGCTGACTGGACACGGGTTTCAACCTTGATCTTTTCCAGTGCTGACTGCAGCGCCAGCGCGTTCATCACTGTGCCCAGCATCCCGATATAATCGGCGGTCACGCGCTCCATGCCGTTGGCCGCGCCGGACACGCCACGGAAGATATTGCCCGCACCGACGACAATACAAACCTGTACGCCCATCTCGACGGCCTCCTTGATGTCCTGGGCCAGCCGGTCAAGATGGGACGGGTCGATCCCGAACTCCCGCTCGCCCATCAGGACCTCGCCCGACATTTTCAGCAGGACGCGCTTATATTTCGGCTCCGGCGTCGCCATTGGCGCTACATCTTCCTTTTTCACTTCGCTTGCTTGCATGACCTTACCCGTTATCTACACAAAGTTAAACTGCCTTAATGTAGTGGTAGCTGTACATCAGTGCAATGAGTAATAAGACAAATTCGGTTACTGCTCAATCAAAGCTATTTTTGACATAATATAAAATTTGTGCTACTTTCCAAAAACTCAATCAAACAGAGGATGGTAACATGAAAGATACTCCAGATGGGGACCGTATTAGACTGCAACAAACGTTTCCGCAGCAACAGCAGATGCAACAACAACAGCAGTCGATGACTAGGCACCAAAGCCAAGGCGAAATTGCCGCAAGACTGTCAGAGATACGAGACAGTATTCGAGCAGAAATGTAATAACACTTTAACTTCCCAACGAACATCCAGATGCCAAAACAGCCGCGCCCTATGGCAACGCGGCTGTTACAAAACGTGCTGAGTTCCTGTTAGTCTTTTACTCAACCATTGGCCGCTTTGGCAACTTCAGCCGCGAAGTCCTCTTCTTCCTTCTCGATACCTTCACCAAGCTGGAAGCGCACAAAACCGGTCAGCCTGACGGGCGCGCCAACATCAGCGGCGGCATCCTCAACCAGCTTGCCAACCTTGGTTTCGTTATCGATCACAAAGACCTGCTCAAGCAGGCAGATTTCTTCATAATATTTACGCAGGCGGCCCTCGACCATCTTTTGAGCGATGTCCTCCGGCTTGCCTTCGGCTTTCGCCTGCTCGATCAGAACCGTACGCTCACGCTCGATAAAGCCCGGATCAACAGAGTCACGATCAAGGAATTGCGGGAACGCCGCGGCAACATGCATCGCAATCTGCTTGCCCAGCGCATTCAGCTTTTCAACATCACCGGCAGACTCAAGCCCAACCAGCACACCAATCTTGCCTAGGCCGTCAGCCAGCGCGTTGTGCATATAACCGACAACAGCGCCCTGCTCAACGCCCAGCACCGTGCTGCGGCGCAGGGTCATGTTCTCGCCAATCGTCGCAACCAGATCGGTCAGCGTGTCTTTGACGTTTTTGTCATCCAGGTTGGCCGTGCCGAGTGTTTCAGCATCCTGGCCATGCGTAAGCGCAACATCGGCAACCTTCTTGACGAATGACTGGAAGTTTTCGTTCCGGGCCACAAAGTCGGTTTCAGAGTTGATTTCAACAACCGCGCCTTTCGTCCCTTCCAGTGCCATGCCGATCAGCCCTTCAGCCGCCGTCCGGCTTGACTTCTTCTCAGCCTTTGACAAGCCTTTCTTACGCAGCAAATCGACGGCAGCTTCCATATCCCCGCCAGCCTCGGTCAGGGCCCCTTTGGCATCCATCATGCCGGCGCCTGTTTTTTCCCGCAGTTGCTTAACCTGTGCGGCCGTAATATTCGCCATTCTTATCCACTCCTTTTAAAGGTTGCTCATTTAAGCCTGTGCGGCTTTTTTTACTGTTTCTTCCGTTTCAGCAGCTTCGGCTTCGGCAGGGGCGACGGCATCAGACTTTTTTTCGTCTGTCTTTTCAGCCTCGCCCTTTACATCTTTCTTGGCCTTGGCTTTGCCTTTCGCTTCCTTGGCTTCCGGCAGTTTTTCCGCTGGCGGCTCGACCGCTTCGCCCGGATCGACCTTGCTTGAAGCCAGTTCAGCCTGCAGACCATCAAGGATCGCGTCGGTTACAAGGTCGCAATACAGCTCGATAGCCTTAAACGCATCGTCATTGCCGGGTACCGGGAAATCAATACCGGCCGGGTCGCAATTGGTATCAATCACGCCGAAGACCGGAATGCCCAGATTGTTGGCCTCGGCCACGGCAATATCCTCGCGCCCCGTATCAATGATAAACAGCGCATCCGGCAGACCGCCCATATCCTTGATACCGCCGATCGACAGTTCCAGCTTGTCACGCTCACGCGTCATCATCAGCAGCTCTTTTTTCGTGTAGCCACTGATTTCACCGGCAAACAGGTCTTCCAGCTCACGCAGACGCGCGATCGACTTGGAAATTGTTTTCCAGTTGGTCAGCATGCCGCCGAGCCAGCGATGATTAACGTAATACTGGCCGCTGCGCTTGGCGGACTCTTTGATTTTTTCCTGGGCAGCGCGCTTGGTGCCGACGAACAGAACCCGGCCGCCACCGGCGACAATATCGCGGATGCCCTGCAGGGCACGGTCCAGCATCGGGACCGTCTGTTGCAGATCGATAATGTGAACGCCGTTACGGACACCGAAGATATAACCGCGCATCTTGGGATTCCAGCGGCGTGTATGGTGGCCGAAGTGTACGCCTGCTTCAAGCAGGTCACGCATTTTTACGGTAGGCATGGTCATGGTATCTAACTCCTTTTTCGGTTATGCCTCTGCAAATACTGAGCTTTTTACCAAAGCACCGGGGGCAGGATATGCCGCTTATTTGCATGTGAATTTAGCCGCCTTTCACTGTCAAAACGGCCATTGCGCGTTGATATACAGGGGTTTTAGGGGTTTTGCAAGGATTTTTATTTCCTGAAAACGCCGGTCATACGGCGGAAAAGGCCGCCGCCATTCGGGTCATTGGCCGCTTTCGAAGCCGCAGGCGATTTCACGGCCTTACCGGTTTCCAACACGGATTCCAGCGGACGGCGCGGCGTATAGGACGGTTTGCCGCCATAGCCAATGCGCAGGATCATTTGCGCCCGGCCCGGATGGCCGATTTCGTCATGCATGACAAGACGCAGTTCGGGCACCTCGCATGGCTGGTTTAAGGTGCTAACTGATAACCCCTCTATCTCGGCCTGCAGCAAAACGCGCATCAACGCCTGCCCTGCGCTCAGATGTTCAACGCTACCGCCTGATTTACTGCCCAAAATCGCCAAAACAGGGGAGTTTTCGTCAAGCTGCTGGTCGGTTGCGGTCGCATTGTTTTCAACCACGAAGCGCCGTACCGGGCTGGGCGCCAGGGAGTTGACGACTTCATCATAAGACAGACCCGTGCCGGGCATACCGTCACCGCTTAATGCCCGGCGCTGATCGACCCACGAAGCCAATTCACGGCGGAAGTTCTTATTACCGGCCTGAATATGGTCGGCCTCGCTGATCATACGGACGATAACCTGCCGCTCCGGCAAAGAGCAAATGTGTAACCATGCCCCCTCGCTGGCAGCGGCGGAGACAAGATTACGCGTTACATCTTCCGGTACCGGCTTATCTGCGAACGCGCCACGATTGGTATGGCGCTTGGCGATTGCTTTGAACAAGGTTTTGGTCGGTTCATCAACCGGCTGGTCAGACTCGCTGACTTTGACACGCGCAAGCAAGCTGCTCTCCGCCGGCTCCGGCACAAGCTCCGTCGTTTCGCTTAGCCCGAAATAACGCAGTGCCAGCCGCAGGTTATAAAGCGCCGCCGCACAGCTTAAATTCAGCTGTCGGTCGTCCGGGTCAATCACCGGCAGTCCGAAACGCCGGTCAGCATAGACCGACACGGTATTCCCGTTCACTGTAAAATGCCATGGCTGCGTGTTGTAAACTGATGGCGCCAACACCGCGTAGTGCACGCAAAATGCCGCCTTCTCCGCCACAGACCCGCCGCGGGGGAAGTCTTTTTCCGATACCTGCCAAGCATCCATGTGATTAACAGCCTTTATCATCCGCTTCTTATATCGCGTTTTTTTCGTTCTGACTACACTACAATTCCTGTATGTCCACGACCCCGTCAGTTTTCAGCAGCGCGCTGCGCGCTTCCGGCGAGAAGCTCCACTTGCCCGGCAGAACAACTTCCGCCGTCTTGTCAGCCGTTACCGGCACACAGACCTTGATCGTCGCCCGCCCGACCCCTTCGACATCCAGTAGCGTCTTAAGCTGCGGCAACGGCGCAGTATCATCAAGGTGAATGCGCACCTCCTGTATTTTCTGCGACAGAGACTGGTCGAGCGGGCGGATGTCCTGTACGGTAAAGCGGATCTGATCTTCTTTTTGTTCGGCAATGGCTTTCAGTAATAAAGTCTCGCCTTCTTCCAGTATATCCCGCGCCCGTGCCAGCAATTCCGAAAACAACACGACTTCATATACGCCGCTGGAATCGGAAAGCTGGAGGAAGGCATATTTATTCCCCGACTTCGGCGAGACCTTGATCTGTTTCTTAATCAGTACCCCGGCCATTTCCAGTAAGGCGCTGTTGCGATGCGCGAGCTTTTGCTCGACTTGCATGAACGGCACAATATTCATGCGCTCCAGCTGTCCGGCCTTGGTATCAAGCGGATGGGCAGACAGATAAAATCCAACAGCATCGAACTCATAACGCAGCTTTTCCAACGCATCCCATGGCCGGATCGCCGGCAGGTCCGGCAAGGCCGCCGCGCCGCCGTCCGGCCCGCCGAACAGGCTCGACTGGCCGCTTTCGCGTTCCTCCGCCAATGACTGTGCGTGCTTCAGGACAGTCTCAACGGCATCGTAAAGCTGCGCCCTGTTGTCCGTAAAGCTGTCGAAAACGCCGGCGCAAATCATGCGCTCCAGCTGCCGCTTGTTCATCGTCGCCGGGTCAAGGCGCGCGGTAAAGTCATTAAGGTCCTTATAGGGTCCGTTCTTATCCCGTTCCTCGCACAGCGTTTGCATCGCCTGCTCGCCCACGCCTTTCAGCGCCCCAAGCGCATAACGCACCGCCTCGCCTTCAACCCGGAAGACCGCGCCGGATTTATTGACGTCCGGCGGCAACAGCGCAATCTGCATACGATCAAGCTCCTGCTTGAAAACGCTGAGCTTGTCTGTATTCCCGAGATCGAGCGTCATGATCGCCGCCATGAACTCAACCGGGTAATTCGCCTTTAGCCACGCTGTCTGGTAGGCAATCAGCGCATAAGCCGCCGCGTGCGATTTGTTAAAGCCGTAGCCCGCGAATTTGGCGATCTGGTCAAAAATCGCGTTGGCCTGCTTTTCCGGCACATCGCTATGCTCTTTCGCACCCTTAACGAACATATCGCGCTGCGCATCCATTTCAGACTGGATCTTTTTACCCATGGCACGGCGCAGCAGGTCGGCACCGCCAAGCGTATAGCCGGACAAAGCCTGCGCCGCCTGCATGACCTGTTCCTGGTAGATCATCAGGCCGTACGTTTCTTCCAGATAGCCTTTCAGCTTCGGATGCATGTAATCCGGCTCTTCTTTCCCTTCCTTACGATCAATATAAAGCGGGATGTTGTCCATTGGGCCGGGGCGATACAGGGCGACAAGAGCGATAATATCCTCGAACCGGTTCGGCTTCATACGTCGCATCGCATCCCGCATACCGGCACTTTCCAGCTGGAACACCCCAACCGTATGGCCGACCGTCAGCAGTTCGAAGGTTTTCTCGTCATCAAACGGAATTTGTAAAATGTCAATATCTTCGCCCTTGCCGTGCTTGATATGCTCCAGCGCTTTCTGGATCACCGTCAGGGTCTTGAGACCGAGAAAGTCGAACTTTACAAGCCCGGCCTGCTCAACATATTTCATATTGAACTGCGTCACCGGCATGTCAGAACGCGGATCACGGTATAGCGCCAGCAACTCATGCAGCGGCCGGTCACCGATGACCAGACCGGCCGCATGGGTCGAAGCATGGCGGTACAGCCCTTCAAGCTGCAGGGCGATATCGACCAGCTTCTGGGACGTCTCTTCTTTGTCCTTTTCGGCGCGCAGATCGGCGTCCTGCAACAGCGCCTCTTCCAGCGTTACCGGATTGGCCGGGTTGGCCGGGATCATCTTGGCCAGCCGGTCAACCTGTCCGTAAGGCATTTGCAACACCCGCCCGACATCGCGCACCACGGCCCGCGCCTGAAGCTTACCGAAAGTAATAATTTGCGCGACCTTGTCGTGACCGTATTTCTCCTGCACGTACTGGATGACCTCGTCACGCCGCTCCTGGCAAAAATCGACATCGAAATCCGGCATCGATACCCGCTCGGGATTCAGAAACCGCTCGAACAGCAGGCCAAAGCGCAACGGATCAAGGTCGGTGATTTTCAGCGCCCACGCCACGACAGAGCCGGCACCCGAACCACGCCCCGGCCCGACCGGGATATCCTGTTCCTTTGCCCATTTGATGAAATCGGAGCAGATCAGGAAGTAACCGGGGAAACCCATCCCCTCGATCACGCCCAGCTCGTACTGCAGGCGCTCTTTATACGGCCCGGCCGTTTCTGTCCGTACTGCCTCGTCCATATCCGGGGTAAAGACAAAGTTCTCCAGCCGCCACTGCAAGCCCCTGGCCGACTGGTCACGCAGTTCTTCAACCTCGCTCCGCCCCCCTTCCGTGTCAAAGGGCGGCAGGATAGGATCAATAACCTCCAGCAAAAAGGCGCAGCGCTGCGCAATCACGACTGTGTTATCGACCGCCTCGGGCAAATCGGCGAAAAGCGCGCGCATTTCTGCGGCGCTTTTGAAATAATGTTCCGGCGTCACCTTGCGCCGTTCGCTTTCGATCACATAGCGCCCTTCGGCAATGCACAGCAGCGCGTCATGCGCTTCATGCATATCTTTTTTCGGAAAATAACAGTCATTCGTGGCAACCAGCGGAATGTCATGCTTATAGGCCAGGTCAACCAGCGGCCCTTCAACGGCGTCTTCTTCGCGCCAGCCGTGACGCTGCAGTTCAACATACAACCGGTCGCCGAAGAGCTTCTTTAGCTTCTTCAGCACATCTTCAGCCGGTTTTGCCTGATTGTGCAGCAAATATTGCGCCACCGGACCGGCCAGGCCGCCGGTCAGACAAATCAGCCCGGCAGCAGCCTCTTCAAGCTGTTGCCATGTGATATGGGTTTTCTCGGCCGGATCGACTTCCAGAAACGATCGGCTGACCAGTTCACAAAGGTTGCGGTAGCCCTGCTCGTTCTGGCACAACAGCACCAGCTGGTGGCCTTCAAGACCCAGCGTCACCTGGCAGCCGATGATCGGCTGGATTCCGCCGCCGGCCGCTGCCAGCGCAAATTCCATAGCGCCGAACAAATTGCCGCTATCCGTGACTGCAAGAGCGGGCATATTCTGTTTCTGGCACAGCCCGACCAGCGCCTTGGGATGCATCGCCCCTTCCGCCAGTGAATAGGCGGAGTGCGTATGCAAGTGAATAAAACCAAGCTCTAAGGGCATGAAATGATATTAGACGGTTATCGCCGCGTAAGGAAACCGTAAAGTTTAATAAGGCAGCACGCGCCCGGCCTTTATTTCCAGGGCGCGGTCCATGCGGTCGGCGAGGTCGAGATTGTGCGTGGCAATCAGGGCGCCAATACCGGCATCGCGCACCAGGTCAATCAGGATGCTAAACACGTCTTCAGACGTTTCGGGATCGAGGTTGCCGGTTGGCTCATCAGCCAGCAGGAGCCTTGGGCCGTTAGCCAGCGCCCGCGCAATCGCGACCCTTTGCTGCTCTCCGCCTGACAGGCGCGCCGGGCGGTGATCAAGCCTGTGGTCAAGCTTAAGGGCCTCCAGTAATTTGGCGGCATGGTTCCGCGCTGCCTGCTTGCTGCGGCCAGCAATCATTTGCGGCATCATCACATTTTCCAGCGCCGAGAATTCCGGCTGTAAATAATGGAACTGGTATACAAAGCCGATAAACTCGCGCCGCAGCTTCGTACGTTCCGCATCGCTGAGCTTTTCCGCCGCCCGGCCGCCCATATTGATTGTTCCGGCAGTCGGTGTATCGAGCAAGCCGATCAACTGTAGTAACGTCGATTTGCCCGACCCGCTCGGCCCGACCAGCGCCACCATTTCACCGCTTTCGATCGTCAGATCAAGGTTCTTTAAAACTGTCAGCGCCTCGCCGGCCTGATGAAACGTTTTTTCAAGCTGCCTGACCTCAAGCAAAGCCTGCGTTCTGTCCGGTGATGATACGCCTTCAGAGTGCTGCGCTTCTACAGCCTCGTGCTTCTGGGAGCTCCCCCTAACCATAACGCAGCGCCTCCACAGGATCGAGGCGCGCGGCGCGCCATGCCGGATACAATGTCGCCAATATCGACAATGTAAAGGCCATCATGATCACAACGATAACCTCGCCCCAGTCAATTTCCGCCGGTAATTGCGAGAGAAAATAGATTTCCGCCGCGAAAAGTTCCGTGCCGGTCAGGCTCTCCAGCCATTGCCGGATCGCCTCAATATTCAGGGCGAAGGAGATTCCCAGCACCGCCCCGGCAAATGTGCCGATAAAGCCGATACTGGCCCCGGTCAGGATGAATATCTTCATCATGCTGCGCCGGGTTGCGCCCATCGTCCGCATGATCGCAATATCGCTGCCCTTGTCTTTGACCAGCATGATCATTGAGGAAATGATGTTGAACGCCGCCACAATAATAATCAGGGTCAGGATCAGGAACATCACATTGCGCTCGACCTGCAGCGCGTTAAAGAAGCTGCGGTTCATGTCACGCCAGTCTTCAACCTGCCCCTGCCCGGCCAGCGCCGCTTCAATACCGCTCCGCACCGGCGCCACCATTGCCGGGTTCGCGGTAAACACCTCAAGCGCGGTCACAGCACCGGGCAACTGGTAAAAGCGCTGCGCGGCTTCCAAAGGCATGAAAATAAAACTGCTGTCATATTCAAACATGCCCACGTTGAAAACAGCGGCAATTGTATAGCTGCGCGAGCGTGGGATCGTACCGAACGGGCTGGCCTTGCCCTTGGGCGCGATCAGGGTCAACGTGTCACCCACATTCAACCGCAGCCGTTTCGCCATTTCGGCGCCGATCGCCACGCTGGTATCCCGGAAGTTTTCGACTGAACCCGCCACCAGTGAGTCGGCCAGGATCGGTTTGCGCTGCAGATCATCCTGCGCAATACCGCGTACAACAACCCCGCTGGCCGCGCCGGCGACAGAGAGCAGCGCCTGCCCCTCGATCAACGGAAAGGCCGCCGTTACGCCATTGACGCTTTCGACTTTTAGCTGCATGACCTGATAATCGGTCAGCGGCGTGCCCTGCGCGTAAACATTCATGTGGCCGTTCAGGCCGAGAATCCGGGTCAGAAGCTCGGTACGAAAGCCGTTCATCACCGCCATGACGATAATCAGCGTCGCCACGCCGAGCATAATCCCCATAAAAGAGAACCCGGCGATCACCGACACGAAGCCCTCGGCCTTGCGCGCGCGCAAATACCGCCCTGCCATCATTCGCTCAAAAGATGAAAACATATTACAGCCTGTCCTTACCCAATCCGGTAAGAATAGTGAACCATCAGGGCCGCCGGGATCAAGCCCTTAAGCACACCGTGATTTGCAAAACGCGACTTACCCTGCGGCTTTTTGCGGCTGCTTGTTTGCATTATGCACAAAAGCCTTCAGTTCGCGCTCCGCCTCCAGATTGGCAGCGCGGTTCAGAAACTGCTCTATCAGAACGTTCTGCTTATCCAGTAACTCGTTATTGACTGATAAAAGCTGGATTAACTCCTCGACCTTATTCCGGACGAATTCGATATCACTCATACAACCCTCCTGTACAAAAGTTCATGATGGAAGGGCTATGGCTGCAAACGGTATGCCAGCTTTCTTAGTATGAGCGACCGATCACGACGGCCTGACCATCATCGTCAAACGGCAGGCAGCGCGGCGTCACGGAAAACTCGTTTTTGATGGCTTCGAAAGCCGGATCATCGAGCACATCAAGACCGGTTTTAACAAAGCCAAAGCGATCGGCGGCGAAAAACTCGCGCACTTCATCAAGACCGCCAACGTCCTGAACGTTGTCATACAGCGCTTTATCGGCGTTTTGATATAAACCGCCCTGGATATCCTGCAGGATGGTCTCGACCGTACCGATGAACTCGTCAACCGGGCACGTGATCTGCGAGCCTTTGCCGAGATCACGGCGGGTATGGGTCAGCGCGCCCGAATCCATATCACGTTTGCCAACTTCGACCCGCAGCGGAATTCCCTGCTTGATCGCCCGCCACATCTTGTTCGATACACGCTCGTCGCTGCTGTCGAAATGAACGCGAATACCCTTGTCTTTCAGACGTGCTGCAATCTGCGCGCAATATTCCAGCACGGCCGCAGACTCTCCGTCATCGCGCAGTACCGGCAACAAGGCGACCTGATACGGTGCGACTTTCGGCGGCAGGATCACCCCGTCATCATCGCCATGAGTCATAATCAGGCCGCCAATCGACCGCGTCGACAAACCCCAGGACGTCGTATGGGCGTGATGCACCTGGCCGTCCTCGCCCTGATAGGTGATTTCGAACGAACGGGCGAAATTATCGCCCAGGTCGTGAGACGTGCAGGCCTGCAGAGCCTTGCCGTCCTGCATCATTGATTCATAGGTATAGGTATGGATCGCGCCGGGAAAACGTTCATCCGCCGTCTTTTCACCGGCTATACCCGGCATCGCCAGCCAGTCGGTGTACAGACGTTTATAGATGTCGAGCATCTTGCGGGCGTCTTCGTTAGCCTCTTCCGGCGTGGCAAAGGCGTTATGGCCTTCTTGCCACAGAAACTCCGAGGTGCGCAGGAACAGGCGTGTACGCATCTCCCAGCGCATAATGTTACACCACTGGTTCAGCTTCAGTGGCAGGTCGCGATAAGACTGGACCCACTTGGCCATTGAATGGCCGATAATCGTTTCCGAGGTCGGACGAATGATAAACGGTTCATCAAGCTGTGCGTCCGGTGCGGGCTGTAATCCGTCATCGCCCTTTTCGAGCCGATGATGCGTGACAACGGCACATTCTTTGGCAAAGCCTTCAACATGCTCAGCCTCGCGGCTAATGAAGCTCAACGGTATCAACAGCGGAAAGTAGGCATTCTGCACACTCGCCTCTTTAATCATATCATCAAGCGCGCGCTGGATATTCTCCCACAGCGCGTAGCCATAAGGCTTAATCACCATACAGCCGCGTACGGGCGAGTTTTCAGCAAAGTCAGCCGCTTTGACAACCTGCTGGTACCACTCGGGAAAGTTTTCCTCCCGGGTCGGTGTGATCGCGGTTTTCGGCTTTTTCTGGTTCTGTTTCTGTTGTGTCATTTGCGCCTGTGCATTCATGGTTAGTAAGCCTCACCCCAAATAATTTCTTCCTGCTCCGGTTTTGTTTCCGGCACAGCGGGCGGCGGCGATTTGACCGGCTCAGGTTCGCGCAGCGTCGCCTCGATATTGAACGGCTCCTTGCCGCAATAGGCATAGACCGGGCCGCTCAGCTCTTCGCCATTATACAGCACCCGGCTGTCCTTATGAATTTCCAGCACCCCGACCCCGGCCTCCAGCGCCAAACCAGACGGTAACCGGCCATTCACCTGCTGCGCCAGATCGAGTGTCACCGGAATTTTAATGACGTCGACAAAACTGTTCGCCCGTGCCCGTACATCGGCCGGCACAACAGGGTTGCCACGCACATCGACGCCCGGCACATAATCCGCGCCCAGGAAATGCTCCCTCACCGGCAGGAACTCGCAAACGGCCCTGCTATTCTGGGCCATGGCCTCGGGAACGTACAAAATAAACAAACATAGTCCTAGGATCATTTTTTTCATGACAAATCTTCTTTAATCATTTGATCGGCAGCGGCACGGAAATCGACGATCTCAACCTGAATGAGTCCGTAAATCACCAGCCAGATGATAGCAGCGATAGCGGTGGTTATCAAAAATTTTAAACGCAGGCGGGGATCGGCCGGGGCGCTATGGGCATGGCCCTGCTCCGGGCTTGTTTCCGGCTCGGCGCGCCAGGGCAATACGGTAAACAGCACTAACCACCAGACGATAAAGTAAACGGCAAGGCCCGAAATAATCCCCATAATTTAGACCCTTGTAATTAGACCCTTGTAACATGAATGGTGACTTTAGGCCTGATACGCAGCAGCAGGTTCGCCATGCGGCGAAGGCCGATCCGTACCTCTTCATGTACCGCGTGGTCATCGCGCCGGTCGGCCGGCTCCATATCGGCGAGGATATCCTCGATCTCGCCCAGCATATCCTCTTCCAGCTGCTTTTCCTCCGGGTCGTCACGGTCAATGAGGCCGAGAGTCGTCACCTGAGGATCGGCCGCGACATCACCGCGACCATCAAGCACAACGCTGGCATGGATCGCACCGGTATATTGCAGCTTGCGCCGGGCACGGATAGACGCATGATCGGCAGGCATCAGGCGCTGGCCGTCAAGCACCAGCACGTCCGTATCAATATGGTCAATGACCTCCGCCTGCCCCTTTGCCAGACGGATCACCGAGCCGTTCGACGGCACAATGACATTCTTAATCTGGCATTTGCGGGCCAGATCGGCCTGCGCCTCAAGCTGCAGCCGCTCGCCATGTACGGGGATCACGGTTTCCGGCCGGACCCAGCTATACATATCAGCGATCTCGTCGCGGTAAGGGTGCCCGGACACATGAATTGTCTCTTCCACATCGCCCGGCGAAATCACCTCAACGCCGCCGGCGACCAGAGCATTCTTAACGTTATCAATATCTTTCTCATTGCCGGGAATCGCCCGCGCCGAAAAAATCACAGTATCGCCCCTGCCGAGCTTCATGCTCGAACGCTCCCCATGGGCAATACGCGACAGCGCCGCCCGCGCTTCGCCCTGCGACCCGGTCAGGATCAGGACCTGCCGGTCGGCGGGCAACGTATCGATTTCCTCTTCTGAGACCAGATCCTGTAGATCATTCAGATAGCCGCATTCCCGCGCCGCGCCGACCATGTTGTTCATCGACCGGCCCATGACGGCCACGCTGCGCTCGCAGGCTTCCGCTGCCCGGCAAATGCTTTGAATACGGCCGATATTCGAGGAAAAGGTCGTCACGGCGATCCGGCCTTTACAGCGGCTAAACACAGCCTCCAGCCCCTTTTCAACATCGGCCTCCGAACCGGCGCGGCCTTTGACCGCCGCATTGGTCGAATCACCGACATAGGCGAGAACACCTTTTTCGCCCCAGGCTTTGAAAACCTTACTGTCTGTCGGTTTGCCAATAACCGGGGCCGGGTCGAGATTCCAGTCGGCGCTGTGAACCACCCGCCCTTCATCCGTTTCGATAATGACGCTTGCGCTTTCGGGTATTGAGTGCGCCACCGGCACAAAGTGAACCGTAAACGGACCGATCGAAACCGGATCGCCGGGATGCACTTCAACGATCTTCATACCCCGGCTATCCCGCGCCTCGCCCAGCTTGCGCCGCAGGACCTCCGCCGTAAAGGGCGAGCAATAAACCGGGCACCGCAGCCGCGGCCATAGATAAGGCACAGCGCCAATATGATCTTCATGTGCGTGAGTGATAATCAGCCCGGCGAGATCGCTACGGCGGGCAGCAAGAAAAGACGGATCAGGAAAGATCAGGTCGATACCGGGAAAACGATGGTCGGCGAAGCCCATGCCGAGGTCCACCGCCAGCCACTGACGCTGATAGGCATAAAGGTTGAAATTCACGCCGAACTGCTCACTCCCGCCGTAGGGGATGAAGTAAAGCCCGTCATCGTCAAGTGAGAAATCGTCCTGATACTCTGCCATTTTCAATATTACGCGGCCGCTTGTTGTCTGCTGCCTTGATAAATGTGCAAAAGACCGCGCAATGTCAAATCTTTATCGACAGTGTCAATCGCCGGCACCGTATCGGCGAATAAGTCCGCCAGGCCGCCGGTCGCAATCACCGCCGGTTTCCCGTCCAGCTCCGCCGCGATCCGCGCCAGGGTCCCTTCGATCATCCCGACATAGCCCCAGTAAATGCCGGATTGCATGGCACTGACGGTATCGGTGCCGATAACAGACTGCGTCTTACGGATATCGACCTTCGGCAGTTTCGCCGCTGCCATGTGCAGCGCCTCCATCGACAAGTTTACACCCGGCGCAATGACACCGCCGAGATAGGCGCCACGGCTGTCAATGACATCGAACGTCGTTGCTGTGCCGAAATCAATCACCACTGCCGGCATGCTGTAGCGCTGCGCCACCGCCACAGCGTTCACAAGCCGGTCAGCGCCGATCTCCGACGGTTTATCGAGCCGGATATCGAGCATAACCGTTTCATGTGACACGATATAGGGATCGCAACCGAAGGTCTTGCGGCACAGCTGAACCAGGTGGAAATTCGCATCAGGCACAACGGAGCACAGGATGGTATCAGTAATGGTCCCGAAACCTAGCTCATCCTGCGCAAAGAGCTGCCGCAGCCAGGCGCTATACTCATCGGCAGTGCGGCCGCTATTGGTCTGGCACCGCCAGACATGGCGCTGCGTTTCACCGTCATAGACGGCAAAGACAATATTGGTGTTTCCGGCATCAATCGCTAACAGCATGGCTATTCCTTATCTTCCGCCGCAAAATAGACATCGCCTGAATTTATGTCAAGAATAGCGCCCTCAGCGGTTTCGAGTTGCAGCGCCCCGTCTTCAGACAAGCCGCGGAAGATACCCTCGCCTTTCTCGGTTTTGATCGGTTCGTCCACTCCATGCGCCTGCGCCAGCCACGCCGAACGGATTTTGGCAAAACCTTCGTCCTGCCATAGACTGTACGTTTCACCGAGCGCCGCCAGTAGCTTGTCACGGAACGGATGCACCGGCACCTGTATATCCCATGTGACGTCGTTCAGAGCTACCGCGCCGTCCGGGGGCGCCATAATATTCACGCCGATACCGAGCGCATAACCATCTGCTTCTTTCTCAATCAGGATGCCACAGACTTTCTTGCCGTCGATCAGGATATCATTAGGCCATTTCAGGCTGAGCTTATGCTTCTCATCCAGCACCGTATCAATCGCCGCCGCAACGGCCACTGCCGCCACAAAAGCCAATTGCCCGGCCTGCGCCACATCACAGTCAGGCCGCAGCAAGACCGACATGTAAAGATTACCCATCGGCGAAAACCACTTACGGCCATGACGGCCTTTGCCCGCGCGCTGCTCAATCGCCTGGACAACCGTTCCCTCGGGCAAGCCCTCGGCGACCAGTTCTTTCACATAGTGCTGCGTTGACGGCAGAGACGCATAGGTATGAACCTTAAAATCAATCGCCATAAAGATGGTCCCTTACCCGGAGAACAGCGAAGACGCAGCGCTATAACTGGTTTCGATCAAAGTGTCCGGCGACAGGATAAAACCAAGCACAAAGAATACGCTCAGGAACACGACCGCCCGCTTGGCAAATGATACTGGTGGATCAAGCGCATCGACCGGCTCGTCAAAGAACATCACTTTTATGACACGCAGGTAATAATAGGCCGCCACCACCGACGTCAGCACACCCAAAATCGCCAGCACAATAAAGCCGGCATCAACCGCGGCCTTGAAAATCAGGAACTTGCCAAAGAACCCTGCCAGTGGCGGAATGCCGCTCATCGAGAACATCAACACAGCCATCGCATAAGCTAACAGCGGACTGGTGCGCGACAAACCGGATAAATCATCTATATTCTCCACCGCCATACCGCCGCGCCGCATCGATAAAACAATACCAAACACGCCGGCAACCATAATCATGTACAGAATCAGATATACCAGCACCGCGCCGGCCCCGTCAGCCGTCCCCGCCGTAACCCCGATCAGCGCATAGCCCATATTGCCGATCGAACTGTAAGCCAGCAAGCGTTTAACATTATTCTGCATCAGGGCGGCAAAAGCGCCGAGCGTCATCGAACCGGCAGCAATCAGCCACAATATCTGTTGCCACTCCGCAATCACCGGAGCAAACGGCCCGAACAAAAGCCGCATCAGCAGCGCCATCGCCGCAATCTTCGGCACAATGGCAAACAACGCCGTCACAGGTGTCGGCGCGCCTTCATAAACATCGGGCGTCCACATATGGAACGGCACGGCAGACACTTTGAAGGCAAGCCCGGCCAGCACAAACACTAGCCCGAAAATGAGCCCCAGGCCCGGCTCTGTCGCTGCAAGGGAAGCGGCAATTGTCTGGAAGTCAAGCGCGCCGGTATAGCCGTAAACCAGAGATGACCCGAACAGCAGCATGCCCGAAGCCAGTGCGCCGAGAATGAAATACTTGATCCCGGCCTCAGTCGCCTTGACATTATTACGCCGGATCGCCGCCAGGACATAAAGGCACAGCGATTGCAGCTCCAGCCCGATATAGAGTGACAACAGGTTGTTCGCTGACACCATAATCATCATGCCGATCCCGGCGAACAGCACCAGCACCGGATATTCGAAGCGCGCCATTTGCTCCAGGTGCAGATAACGAATAGACATCACAAGGGTCATAATCAACCCGATCAGCACGAACAGCTTCACGAACCCGGCGAAACGGTCGAGCACAAACATGTCGTTCAGTGTTATCGACCCATCCCATTCCAGCCCAAGCAGAAACACCGCCGCCAGCGCAAAACTACCAGCCGTTGCCCAGCATAGTGCGGTTGTACCCTGATTGCCGCGAAAAACGCCGGCAACCAGCAATATCATACCCGCCACAGCCAGAAATAACTCCGGCAGCAGCGGCACCAGCATGTCGTAAGTAAACGGGGCCATGTGTTATTCCTCCCCTGCCGCCGGTTTGATCATCCGCAAAGCGGGTTCACTCAGGCCCGCCTCATACTGGCTTTGCAGCTTTTCAACTGACGGGCCGATACGATCAAGCACGAAGTTCGGCCTAACGCCGAGAAAAATAACCAGCAGCACAAGGGGCACGAACATCGCTATTTCCCGCGCGTTCAGGTCCGGCATTTTCGTTGCTTCTTCCGTTTGCGCCTCACCGAAAACAACGCGCTTATACAGCAGCAGCATGTAAGCCGCGCCCAGAACCAGGCCGGTTGTCGCAAAGAATGCAAAGGTCGTATCGACCTTGAAGATCCCCAGCAGGGACAGGAACTCGCCGACAAAGCCGCTGGTTCCGGGCAAACCGACAGACCCGAGCATCATAATCATAAACACCGTTGCGTATTTCGGCATGTTCTTAACGAGGCCGCCATATTTGGAAATTTCGCGCGTATGCATCCGGTCATAAATCACGCCGACAATCAGGAACAGCGCGCCCGAAATAATGCCGTGACTGATCATCTGGAAAATGCCGCCCTGGATACCCTGCACCGTGGCGGTGAAGATGCCGAGCGTCACAAACCCCATATGCGCCACTGATGAATAGGCAATCAACTTCTTTATGTCTTCCTGCACCAGCGCCACCAGCGAGGTGTAGATAATCGCGATGACCGAGAGCCAGAAAACCAGATCAGCGAATGCGGCGCTGGCCTCCGGCAGAATCGGCAGCGAAAAACGCAGGAAGCCGTAGCCCCCCATTTTCAGAAGTACACCGGCCAGAATAACCGAGCCGGCCGTCGGCGCTTCAACGTGGGCATCCGGCAACCAGGTATGCACCGGCCACATCGGCATCTTGACCGCGAAGCTGGCGAAGAACGCGAGCCACAGCCACATTTGCAGCCCCGGATCAATCTGCGTGGCCATCAGGGTCGGGATATCCGTCGTCCCGGCCTCAAAATACAGGGTCAGCAACGCCAGCAGCATCAGCACGGACCCCAGCAGCGTATACAGGAAAAACTTGAATGCCGAGTATACCCGGCGCGCGCCGCCCCAGACCCCGATAATAATGAACATCGGGATCAGCACCGCTTCGAAAAATACATAGAACAGCAATGAGTCCAGCGCACTAAAGGTGCCGATCATCATGGTTTCCAGCACCAGGAACGCAATCATGTATTCTTTGACGCGGGTTTTGATCGCATCCCAGCTTGCAAGAATACATAGCGGCGTCAAAAGGGCCGACAGAACAATGAAGAAAATCGAAATCCCGTCAACGCCCATATGATAGGCAATACCCAGCGAGGGAAACCATTCATAGCGCTCGACGAACTGGAATTCAGCGCTGCTGCCGTCAAAGCGGCCCAGCATATAAACCGACAACGCGAAAGTGAACAACGAGGTATAAAGCGCCGTGAACTTCGCGTTACGCGCGACGGTATCCTTATCACCGCGGATCGTGAAAATAAAAAACGCGCCGATCAGCGGCAAGACAGTCATCAGTGATAGAATCGGGAATTCAATCATCGCCGCCTACCCCGTCACCGATATCTTGTAAGCCAGCCACATCAGGATCGCGATCAGGCCAATCATCATGACAAAGGCGTACTGGAACAAATATCCGCTCTGGAACCGGCTGAGCATACCCGCCGTGCGTAACGACGCCCCGGCTACACCGTCCGGACCAAACCCGTCAATAATCTTCCGGTCGCCCGTCGTAGAGAACAGACGTCCAAGGCGCCAGGAATTGCGAACGAACACCGCATCGTACAGTTCATCGACATACCACTTGTTAAGCGACAGGCGATATACCGGCCCCAGCCGCGCCGCCAGCCGCTGCGCCGCGCCCTCACGCCACATATAAATCAGGTAAGCCAGCAATATCCCGGCCAGCGCCGTCACAACCGGCAGCTTCTTGACCCATTTCGGCACATGATGCGCCGCTTCTACCGTATCGTTTTCAGGCAACACATACAGGCTCTCGCCCCAGAAATGTTCTTTGTCCCAAACATTGACATATCCAGTGTCATTACTGTGATCGTAGGTATGGCCTTCCTTATGCGCCGACCCGACAAAGCTGCCGTAGAATACTGATCCTGCCAGAATCGCACCAGCCGCCAGAACGACCAGCGGTGAAATCATCACCGTCGGCGATTCGTGAATATGCGCCATGACCTTCTCATCCGCGCGCGGCTTGCCATGGAACGTCAACAGGATCAGGCGCCAGCTGTAAAAGGCGGTCATCAGCGCCGCGGCAATCCCCATCCAGAAAGCGAAACTACCGAACCAG
This sequence comes from uncultured Micavibrio sp., assembly GCA_964445195.1. GTDB lineage: Bacteria > Pseudomonadota > Alphaproteobacteria > Micavibrionales > Micavibrionaceae > UM-FILTER-47-13. The sequence goes on from CAYUKA010000007.1 coordinate 74,194, forward strand.
CTATGGTCGGCAAAAGCAGATTCCAGAATCATATCCTTGGAGTAATAGCCTGCAAAAAACGGAATCCCGGCCAAGGCAAGGCTGCCGATCCACATCAGGACATAGGTGGTCGGGATCATCTTCCAGACCCCCCCCATACGCCGCATATCCTGCTCGTCCGACAGGGCGTGAATCACCGACCCCGCGCCGAGGAACAGCAGGGCTTTGAAAAAGGCGTGAGTCATCAGGTGAAAAATCGCCGCGCTATAGGCCGATACGCCGATCGCGAAAAACATATAACCCAGCTGGCTCATCGTCGAATAGGCGATCACGCGCTTGATATCGAACTGGGTCAGGCCAATCGTCGCTGCGACAAAAGCCGTCAGAGCCCCGACAATACAAATCGTCATTAAGGCCAGCGGCGCATATTCCAGCACCGGCGAGAAGCGCGCCAGCAGGAAGACACCGGCCGTGACCATCGTCGCCGCGTGGATCAGCGCGGATACAGGCGTCGGCCCCTCCATTGCGTCCGGCAGCCAGGTATGCAGCCCAAGCTGCGCCGATTTCCCAACCGCGCCCATAAACAGCAACATGCTGATCACGGTCAGCGAATGAAGCTCCAGCCCCAGGAAGAAGAATGTATGGCTTGCCATGTCCGCCGCCTGGGCAAAAATCCCTTCGAAGCTGATCGTGCCGAACACAAGGAACGTCGCCATAATGCCGAGCGCCAAACCGAAATCGCCGACGCGGTTGACAACGAAGGCTTTTACAGCCGCCTTGTTTGCGCTGTCCTTGTGGTTCCAGAACCCGATCAACAGGTAAGACGCCAGCCCGACCCCTTCCCAGCCAAAGAAAAGCTGGAGCAGGTTGTCAGCCGTCACCAGCATCAGCATCGCGAAAGTAAACAGGCTCAGATAGGCCATGAAGCGGGCCTTGTGCGGATCGTGAGACATATAGCCGATTGAGTAAACATGCACACAGGCCGACACGATATTAATCACGCACAGCATCACCGCCGTCAGCTGGTCGATCCGCAACGACCAGTCAACCGTAAACTCGCCGGACGTCATCCACGTCGCCAACGTGATAACACGCGGGTCCTGATCGAAAATCACATCGAAAAACAGGACCATCGAGCAAAAGGCCGACAGGATCACCGCCGCACAGGTCACGAACTGCGCGCCCGCATCACCAATCTGCCGCCCGAACAGGAAGACAATCAGGAAGGCAAATAATGGCGGAAAGACGGCGAGAATTTCCATGTCAGTTCAAACTCCCGGCCGGCACATCAGGACGCACAACCACATCGACAGTATGGGTCACGCCTTTATGTGTCACCTCAAGCGGCTTTTCAAACCTTTCGGCCCGTGCTTCATAATTAAACGTTTCGACTGTCATCACTACGAAAGGTCTGCCCTCTTCTGAAACATCGGGGTCGATCAACACCTCTTCATTAATCAATCCGTCCGGGTCTTTGAGGGCCTCTTCTAAAAACATGGCGGCCAGATTGGCGAAATGCTGGGCTTCCTGATGCTGTGCTATATTGGTCATACCGTTATCCTTTCATCATCGAGATATCTTCAACGGCGATACTGCCGCGGTTACGGAAAAAGGCGACCAGAATGGCCAGACCAATCGCCGCCTCGGCTGCTGCGACTGTCAGGATAAACATCGTGAAAACCTGTCCGGCCAGATCATCCATAAAGGACGCAAAGGCAACAAAATTAATATTCACTGCCAGCAGCATTAATTCGATCGACATCAGGATCACAATCACGTTCTTCCGGTTCAGGAAGATGCCAAAGACACCGATCGTAAAGAGTAAACCGGCCAAAATCAGGTAATGTTGCAATCCGATTTCTAACATACTGAAGCCCTATACCCCCGATCCCGATGTCACTTTTTTGACCTCCATAACATCTTCGGCCCGGCGGGCGTTCTGTTCAGCAACTTTCTGCCGCCGTACGTCCGGACGTACGCGCAAAGTCAGAACGATCGCCCCGACCATCGCGACAAGAAGAATGAGGCCCGAAACCTGGAACGCAAACACATAGTCTGTGTAGAGTACGCGCCCAAGCGCTTCGGTGTTATTCAGCTCACTGCCAACAGGCACGGCACGGTTTGCCAGGGCATCCGGCGCAAACTGCCAGGCACTGAACAGAAAAATAAACTCCGCCAGCAACAGGCCGCCGATCACCAGCCCCATCGGCACATATTGCATCGCGCCCTTGCGCATGTCGGCAAAGCTGATATCCAGCATCATCACAACAAACAGGAACAGGACCGCGACAGCGCCGACATACACGATAACCAGAATCATCGCGATAAACTCGGCCCCAAGAAGGATGAACAGACCGGCACAATTGAAGAACCCCAGAATCAGGAAGAGGACGGAATGCACCGGGTTGCGCGCCGTAATCACCATCACTGCGCTAAAGACAAGGACAGCGGCAAACAGATAAAACGCAAGGGACGAGATCATGATACTCTCTTGGGCCTGTAAAACCGGCCACGTGATCGAAAACTTACCAACTTTTCTAATCCTTTCGCAGCCTTACATCAAGCACCCAATCCTGAAAATCCCCTTTTTTCGATTGATTTTTCACATTCAAAAAGAAAAAATGCATATTGGGTCATGCGCCTGTATTTCTTATAAAAAATCAAAGGATCAATCTTGTGCGATATTTGGTGATGCTATGGGCGGCGTGTGCCGTTCTGTTCTGTTCGGTGCCGGCAAAAGCAGAAACTGACCTCTTCAGCCTGAGTGCCGGCTATTTCGATATCAACGATGATAAAGGGGCCAGCGATTTCCGGCTCGAATATCGCTGGGATCATGAACTGCTCTGGGTCATTGAACCATGGGCGGGCCTGGAAGTCACAACCGAGGGCGCCTTATACGGGCTTGGCGGTCTGCTGGCCGATATCCGTGTTGGCGACAGCTTCATGATCACACCCAGCTTCGGGGCCGGCCTGTATCATGACGGCGACGGCAAGGATCTGGGACATGCGGTTCAGTTCCGCACACAACTGGAGCTGGGCTGGGAATTTGACAATTCATCCCGCCTCGGCGTTGCCTACAGCCACATATCAAACGCCAGCCTTGACGACCGTAATCCCGGCGCCGAAATCCTGGGCCTGTATTATCACATCCCGATTGACTGGTTCTGATAAAAAAGAGGCGCGAAAAACGCGCCCCTTAATCTTCCAAAAAACAATATAGTGGCAACTCAGGGCCGCATAACAGGCACTCCTACAGCCTGCCCGTTTGCAGTCACATTGCCTGCCTCATCAATAGCATAATCTAAAGCAAGCCCTTTACCATCTTCTGTGGGCTTCGCCAAAACCCCAAGTATCGCTATCCCTTGTGCAAGGTTACGGTCAACTGCTACCAGCGCCTCTAACGCCTTCTCCACGCCATAAGCTTCGATACGCCCGGAGCCGGGGAACGTCTCTGCAGTCACCTCATGGCTCGCTTCAGCCGTAACTGTATAAACACCGTCCTGGAAGAGATCACAGGCAAATCGGGCCGTTAGACCTGTCGGATCGACAGGGTGCTCGTAATCCGGACCTATATGCAGCGGGCCATATTCACCGATATTATCAATCGTCGCCTGCGCAAACTGTTGCGCCGGAATGCCATCAATGTCTGCGTCGCACAATAATATGTGCGCAGGCGCATCTGCATCGCCGCCAATTAACAAATCAAAACCGATACCAGCCAGGGCATCGTCAGTGTGCAAGTCACCCGCATGAAACGCACTGCTTAAGCTAATAGTCGGCAGCACTGGTTCTGCCTCAGTTAAGTCAGTTACAGACAGGTTAGTCACAAAAAATTCTGAGGAAATATAATCCGGTATATCAGCCGGTGTCCATTCAGACGGCGACTTGCCCCATGACTCTTGCGGCATCCTTCCCCAGAGTGTAATGAACTCGATTAAATCAGCCGTAATACTCATGTCGATCACGCCCGTTTCAGCGTGCGGGAACAGGCCGTGCAGATCAGAAACCGTTACGCGAGTGAAGCCGCTGACAAAACCGGGTTCCGAAAGCATAATGAAATTGCTGGCAAAATAGGGCTCCACCATCCCTCTATCCAGATTGTCTGTGATCGCCATGGTGCCTTGCACTGTTGCGGTCAATAAATCGTTATCTGTGATCTCGGCTGTAAAGTCGCAGCCGGAAAAGTTACGGGCCAGGCTGGAGAGCTCACCACCCTGCAGGCTGATATGATAGCCTGACGTTTCACATATCCCGTCTGCAGTCATATCGGCCGTGGTTGTCGTGACAGAGATGTTTCCGTCCTGGGCAACAATCTTTTCCTCCGTAAAAATCCCAGGCATATCAACGCTAAACCCTGTCGGGCCTAAAGACTCCAACGTGACACTGACAGGCTGCGTCTCATCCCACAGGCCCCATGGCATGAAAGGCGTGACAGACGTGGAAGGCGCATAAAACGTTAATTCATAAGGGGTGGCATCTATAACAGCCGTCATGGCCGGCTGCTCTTCCGTGCCTTCGCCGCTGACCGTGATGGCTGGTGTAGTAACCGTGTATGTGAGAATGCCGCGCGGCTCAACGGTAATCAGGCCATCCTTGGCGACAGTCAAACCCGTACCATCCAATGCTTCGGTTTGCTCCATATCGTCGAAAGTGGCATTGAGACCTTCTGCCAGATGCGCCGGAATAACATGGTTGTTAACGTAAAATGCGCCTGCGCCACCTGCCGCGAGCAAAGCGGCCCCGCCGAGTAATGTTTTTGTAATGGTATTCATATGAAAGCCTCCTGTTAAACAAGCCCGTTGTGAAAAATATCAGGATTTTCGTAAAACAGGGGGCGGACTATGTCAACAAGTATTTCTATAAGATTTATCGGTACGGCGCATCGGCAGCAAGGTTGGCGGCAATCTGCGCCTCCCAGCGGTCGCCGTTCTCCAGGAGCTTATCCTTGTTATAGTAAAGCTCTTCGCGCGTTTCAGCCGCGAATTCGAAATTCGGCCCTTCGACAATGGCGTCAACCGGGCAGGCCTCGGCACACAGGCCGCAATAAATGCATTTGGTCATATCTATATCGTAGCGCGTCGTGCGGCGGCTGCCATCCTCGCGCTGCTCGGCCTCAATCGTGATCGCCAGCGCCGGGCAAATCGCCTCGCACAGCTTGCAGGCGATGCAGCGCTCTTCTCCGTTCGGATAGCGGCGCAGGGCATGCTCGCCGCGAAAACGCGGGCTGATCGGCCCTTTCTCGTACGGATAATTGATCGTCACCTTCGGCTTGAAGAAATATTTCAGCGTCAGGGCCATGCCCTTAACGATTTCCGGTAATAAAAAGCTGCGCGCAAGACGATCAATCATAGCTATACTCTAATCCGGCAGGGCATCAAAAGCAATCAGGGACCCGGAGATGACCAGGACCCACAAAAGGGTCAGCGGCAGGAATATCTTCCAGCCAAGGCGCATCAGCTGGTCATAACGGTAGCGGGGAAATGTCGCCCGCGCCCACAGGAAGAAGAACAATACCCCGGCCGTTTTCAGTGCAAACCAGATATAGCCCGGCACGATTTCCAGCGCGTCAATCCCGAAGGGCGGCAGCCAGCCGCCAAGAAACAGCACCGTTGTCATCGCGCTCATCAGGATCATATTGGCGTATTCGCCGAGGAAGAACAGCGCGAAGGTCATCGATGAGTATTCGACCATAAAGCCGCCGGACAGTTCCGACTCCCCTTCCGGCAAATCGAACGGCGCCCGATTGGTTTCGGCGAGGATCGAAATCAGGAACACAATAAACATCGGAAACAGAAGGATTTGCAGCCAGACCGGCCGCGGCGCCATCACAATATCGGTCAGGTTCAGCGAGCCGACGCAGAGCAGCACACAAACAATAATCAGGCCCATCGAGACTTCGTATGACACCATTTGCGAGGCCGAACGCAACCCGCCGAGGAAGGCGTAGCGGGAGTTAGAGGCCCAGCCCGCCATAATCACGCCATACACGCCCATCGAAGAAATCGCGACCAGGTACAGGATGCCGACATTAATATCCGCCAGCACCATCTGGTAATCGACCGGGATCACCGCCCAGGCGATCAGCGCCAGAGTAAACATCAGCATCGGCGCCAGCAGGAAGACGGGCCGGTTCGCCTGCGACGGGATAATCGTTTCCTTGGAAAACAGCTTCAGACCGTCGGCAATCGGCTGCAACAGCCCGAACGGCCCGACCGTCATCGGCCCCTGCCGCCGCTGCATCGCCCCCAGCACCTTGCGCTCGAAATAAGTCAGGTAGGCCACCGAGAGCAGCACAAGCGTGACAATAACGCCGATCTGCACCAGCATAACCAGAAGCGGCCAGAGATACTGGGACCAGAGTTCAATCATCAGGCGGCCTTGTCTTTTTCAGTCTCAAGAAACCGGGCGATATCTGGCCTGAAGTAATCCGGCCCTTTGAGAATTTTGCCATCGCTCTCGCGCACTACCGGCTTGCCGTCAGCGCCGAGCTTACTCATGTTCGAGCGGTGCACTTCATCAAACGCCGCGTGTTTCAGGTGCTGCAGGCCAAACGACAAATACGCGCCGTCGAGGACATATTGCAGGTCGGTCAGCGCATCAAGCACCTCGACCAGGTCACCGTCTTTCAGCGCCTCTTGCAACTCTTCAAGTTCTTCTGCCAACAGGTTGATTCTTAAACGATTTGTCTTTTCGTCTGAAATGTCCGGCGTGTCTTTGACCGGCAGTCCAAACCCTTCGTGGAACTCCTGCACACTCTTAATTGTCTCGGTCATTACTCCGCTGCCTCCGCTTGTTGTGACGCGCCGGATGCATTAGGTCGCAGGATTTGCGCTGTGCAGGCCTGCATCGTTGCCGACGCTCTGGTGATCGCATTCGTCATATAAAAATTTTCAACCGGTGTCTTAAAATCATCCGGCAACACTTTGCCCTTACTACCAAATTTTTTCCAGGGTGCGGCAGGAAGAACATCAATATCATCCAGATGCGGCCACTCTGTAACGATCCGGTCACGCAGCTGCAAATGCGTGTCATACGGTAGCGGTTTGCCTGCATAACCGGACAGGGCGCGCATAATCTTCCAGTCCTCGCGCGCCTCGCCCGGCGGGAAGACAGCGCGCCGCGCCCTTTGCACGCGCCCTTCAGCATTCACATACAGCGCGTCCTTTTCTGTATAGGCTGCGCCGGGCAGGATCACATCGGCGCGGTGCGCCCCGGCGTCACCATGATGCCCCTGATAAATTACGAAGCTTTTCGGATTCAGCAGGTCCAAATCAAAGTCATCAGCGCCGAGCAGGTAAACCACATCCATTTTGGCAAGATCGAAGCCGTCCTTGCTATAGAATCCGACATCAAGCGCACCAACCCGCGACGCCGCCGTGTGCAGCACATTAAAACCGTTCCAGTCCCCGGCAATCATGTCAAACGTATCCGCCGTTTCACGCGCCAGATACTGAATCGCCTCACCGTCTTCGCGCTGCAAGGCCCCCATGCCCAGCACCAGCATAGGCTTTTCAGCTTCCTTCAGCACTTTGGCAAAGCCGCCTTTCGCTTTCAGCAACGCTTCAAGGTCTTTCGGACCGGTACCCAGATGCTCATACGGGTACGTTAAATCATGCGCTTCGCCGATAAGGCCGACTTTCACACGCTTGCGCAGCCACGTTTTGCGGATCCGGGCATTGACCATCGCGGCTTCCCAGCGCGGGTTCGTTCCCACCAGCAGAATAGCGTCAGCGTCCTCAATCCCCGCAATACCGGTATTGAACAGATAACCGGCCCGCTCCGCCGGGTCAAAGAATGCACCGTCAATCCGGCATTCAAGGTTCGGCGTATTAAGATAATCTTTGAGCGCGACCATCGCCTCAATATCGGCCATATCGCCGGCCAGCGCCGCCAGCTTGCCCTTCTTCGCTGTTTTAACCTTATCGGCAACCAGCGCCAGCGCCTCATCCCATGTCGCCTCTTCAAACTTGCCCTTGTCATTGCGGATCCACGGCCGGTCAAGACGCCGGGTTTTCAGGCCGTCATAGGCGAAACGGGTCTTATCGCTGATCCATTCCTCGTTAATATCCTCATGCAACCGCGGCAAGACGCGCATCACCTCACCGCCGCGCGAATCGACACGTATATTACTGCCGACCGCATCATGGACATCAATGGTTTCGGTCTTGGTCAATTCCCAGGCCCGCGCCTTGAAGGCATAAGGCTTGGACGTCAGCGCCCCGACAGGACAGATATCAATCATGTTGCCCGAAAGCTCCGAAGCAATCGACTTCTCAATGAAGGTGTCAATCTCGACATCCTCGCCCCGGTGCAACAGGCCCAGCTCGGTCATACCGGCGATTTCCTCACCGAAACGTACGCAGCGCGTACACTGGATACAGCGCGTCATGATTGTTTTGATCAGCGGTCCGATTTCCTTGTTCGGCACGGCGCGCTTGTTCTCGTGATAGCGCGAGCGATCAAAGCCATAGGCCATCGCCTGATCCTGCAGGTCGCATTCCCCGCCCTGGTCACAGATCGGGCAGTCCAGCGGGTGGTTAATCAGCAGGAACTCCATGACGCCCTTGCGCGCCTTTTTGACCATCGGCGAATCGGTATGCACCACCATATCATCGGCACAGGCCATCGCGCAGGACGCCACCGGCTTCGGCGGACCGCCTTCAACCTCGACCAGGCACATACGGCAGTTCGCCGGCACTGACAGCCGGTCATGGTAACAAAAGCGCGGAATCTCGATACCAAGCTTCTCGGCCGCCTGGATAATAGACGTTCCCGGCTCGACCTCGACTTCCATTCCGTTGATTGTCAGTTTAGGCATAGTGATCCTTTACGCCGCCGCTTTCCTGTACTCCATGATACGCGTTTCCATCTCCGGGCGGAAGTGGCGGATCAATCCCTGAATCGGCCAGGCCGACGCATCGCCGTGGGCGCAAATCGTATGGCCTTCGATCTCGCCGCACACTTCCAGCAGCATATCAATTTCCTCGACGCTCGCATCACCCTTGACCATACGGGTCATCACCCGCCACAGCCAGCCGGTGCCCTCGCGGCACGGTGTACACTGGCCACAGCTTTCATGCATATAGAAATAAGACAGCCGGGCGATGGCGTAAATAATATCGGTCGATTGATCCATGACAATCACCGCCGCGGTGCCAAGGCCGCTTCGGACCTCACGCAGCGAGTCAAAGTCCATCAGCACGGTATCACAAATATCTTTCGGCAATAACGGCGTGGACGAACCACCGGGAATAATTGCCTTTAGATTGTCCCAGCCGCCGCGCACCCCGCCGGCATGCTTTTCAACCAGCTCCCGCAGCGGGATACCCATCTCCTCCTCGACATTGCAGGGCTGCTCGACATGGCCGGAGATACAAAACAGCTTGGTGCCGGTGTTCTTCTCATCCTTACCCAGCGACGCAAACCAGGCGCCGCCGCGCCGCAGGATCGCCGGGGCGCTTGCAATTGTCTCCACATTATTGACCGTGGTCGGGCAGGCATAAAGCCCGGCCATCGCCGGGAATGGCGGCTTGTTACGCGGTTCGCCTTTCCTGCCCTCAAGGCTGTTCAGCAGCGCCGTTTCCTCACCGCAGATATAAGCCCCGGCACCGCGATGCAGGATCACATCGAAATCCCAGCCCGAGCCGGCGGCGTTCTTGCCCAACAGGCCGGCATCATAAGCCTCATGAATAGCCTCAACCAGCGTCGAGCCTTCATTATAGAACTCACCGCGAATATAAATGTATGCAGCATGCGCGCCCATCGCGAACCCGGCCAGCAACGCCCCTTCGAGCAGCTTATGCGGGTCGTGACGCATAATGTCACGGTCCTTGCATGTACCCGGCTCCGATTCATCAGCATTAATAACAAGATAGTGCGGCTTGGCGGTCTTTTCCGGATCAGGCATAAACGACCATTTCAGGCCGGTCGGGAAACCTGCGCCCCCGCGCCCGCGCAGCCCGGACGCTTTCATTTCCTCGATAATCCAGTCCCTGCCTTTTTTAATCAGCGCCGCCGTGCCGTCCCAATCACCCCGTTTACGGGCGTATTCAAGGGTATGCGGCTCCCAGCCATACAGATTTGTGAAAATACGATCTTTGTCGTCGAGCATCAGGCAACCTTATCTTCCAGCCATTGCACAAATAAATGATGGGGCAAATGTTCCGCTTCCAACTTGGAAAAAAAACCGATTGATTCATCACGGTTTGGGTTAGCAACCCAGCACATGCAACCTGACTGTTTTTCTGTCGCATCATTCTTCACCGTATCCATTAACAAAGTACCGCCGCCCTGCCGCCGGGAATCAGGATGAACAAACAGATCGCAAATATAACATTTATCCAGCCGGGTTTTTATAGAAGGCGCATAATAATACAGAACATAACCAACAAGCCGGGCTGTTTCCTCATCGCGCAGAGCAAATCCTTGTAAAGCTGTGGAATCTGACAATAGTGACTGCCAGTTAGACTCGGGGATATCGTCACGCCCGTTCTCCCTGGCCCAGGGATCGGCCATATCCAACAAAGTCAGGAAATTTTCCCGGTCATCGGCTTTAAAACCATCCACCACAAAATTCATGCCACACCCGCCTTCTTTGCCCGTTCCTGCAACGTCGTCGGCCCCGAAAGCGCCATCGAGCCTTTGCGTCCTGTCTGCGAGCCCGCAGGAACTTCCTTGCCCTCCGCCAACGCCGTAAGGATTTCCACCATACGCTCCGGTGTTAAATCTTCGTAATATTCATCATTGATTTGCGCCATCGGCGCATTCACGCAAGCCCCGAGGCATTCCACCTCGATCATCGTAAACAAACCGTCCCTGGTAGTCTCACCGACCTGAATCTTCAGGTATTTTTCCGCCGCCTTGACGATATCAGCCGAACCGCATAACCAGCATGGCGTTGTGGTACAAAGCTGTACGAGGTATTTACCAACCGGTGCCAGATTGTACATCGAATAAAAGGTTGCTACCTCGTACACCTTAACCGGCGGCTGGTCGATAATGCGGGCGATCTCATCCATCGCCGCCCGCGGGATCCAGCCGCCATAAGGCGACTCGGCTTTTTCGCCGTCTTCAGCCACCTGGCGCTGCGCCAGATCAAGCAGCGGCATCACCGCACTGCGCCGTCCAACACCGGCCGGGTAACGGGACAAAACATCCTCAACCTTCTTCTGGTCACGGAAGCTAAAACTTTCCGGCTGGTAATCAGCGTTCAAATCAAAAGGTTTCTTCACCGGTCAATCTCCCCAAACACAATATCCATCGACCCGATAATCGACACTGTATCGGCCAACATATGCCCTTTGGAAGAGAAATCAAGCGCCTGTAGATGGGCAAAACCGGGCGCGCGGATGCGGCAGCGATAGGGCTTGTTCGAGCCGTCAGAAACAAGATACACGCCGAACTCGCCCTTTGGCGCTTCAACGGCGGCATAGGTTTCGCCTGCCGGCACATGGAAGCCCTCGGTGTAAAGTTTGAAATGATGAATCAGGGCCTCCATCGACCCCTTCATCTCGGCCCGCGGCGGCGGTGCGATTTTGTAATCATCGACCATCACCGGGCCGGAGGGCATCTTATCAAGGCATTGCTTCATCAGCTTCATCGACTGCCGCATCTCTTCCATCCTTATGAGATAACGCGCATAGCAATCACCAGTCTTGCCAACGGGGATATCGAAATCAAGCTCATCATAAACCTCGTACGGCTGCGCTTTACGCAGATCCCATGCCAAGCCGGAAGCGCGCAGCATCGGGCCGGTATAACCCCAGTCCTGGGCTTCTTCGGCACTGGTCGTCCCGATATCAACGGTCCGCTGCTTAAATATCCGGTTATCCGTTAACAGGGAATCAAGGTCGTCAATCACCTTGCCGATCGAGTTCTCCGCCCAGTCATACATATCCTCAGCCAGGCCGGCCGGCAGGTCATAGCGGACGCCGCCGGGCCGGAAATAGTTAGCATGCAGCCGCGCCCCGCAAACACGGTCGTAAAACTCCATCCCCTTCTCGCGTTCCTCGAACGCCCATAGAGACGGTGTAATTGCCCCCACATCAAGGGCAAAGGTCGTAATGTTCAGAAGATGGTTCAAGATTCTCGTTAATTCCGAAAACAGAACACGAATGTAAGAGGCCCGCTCCGGCACCGTAATACCGAGTAAGCGTTCCGTCGCCAGGGCGAAGGCATGCTCCTGGTTCATCGGGCTGACATAATCGAGGCGATCAAAATACGGCACGGCCTGCACATAGGTCTTGTACTCAATCAGCTTTTCCGTGCCACGGTGCAGCAGGCCGATATGCGGATCGGCGCGCTCAACCACCTCGCCTTCCATCTCCAGCACGAGACGCAGGACACCGTGCGCCGCCGGGTGCTGCGGCCCGAAATTCATCGTATAGGGCCGGATTTGCGTTTCTGCGGTAATCTCAATTTTGTCAGTTGTACTCGTCATGATACGCGGCTATCCCGTTTTCTTGTCATCGTCGCGGTAGTCTTTCCAGCCCACAGACGGCTTCACGCCCTTCTCGTCGCCGGGCAGCTGGATATCGGTCATACCCTCCCACGGGCTGAGAAAGTCGAAACGGCGGAAATCCTGGTTCAGTGTCACCGGCTCATAGACAACGCGCCGCAGTTCGTTATCATAGCGCAGCTCGACATAACCGGTCAGCGGGAATTCCTTGCGCAGCGGGTGCCCTTCAAAGCCATAGTCGGTCAGGATCCGCCGCAAGTCAGGATGACCGGCGAAATAAATCCCGAACATATCCCAGACTTCGCGCTCATACCAGTTCGCAGCGCTGAATACACCGGTCGCCGTTGGCACCGGCGTTTCGGCATCAGTCGAGATTTTTACGCATACGCGGTTATTCTGCGATAGTGATAACAGCTGGTAAACCACCTCAAACCGCTCCGGACGCTCCGGGTAATCGACAGCGGTAATATCAATCAGCATGGTAAAGGCGCATTCACGGTCATCGCGCAGGAACTGTAAAACCCGGTCAATCTGGCCGCGCTGCGCGCTCAGAAAGATTACACCATGCGCAATGTCATGGCTGCTGACCACACCTTCCAGCTGTTCAGCAATATGTTCGGCCAGATCCAGAAGGGCTTCGTTAGACATGAAACTTCGACTATCCGTGCATACAGAGAATAAAAAAGGACAGGCCTACTATAATCAGCCTGTCGTCCTGTTTCAAAAGAAATGTATAGAATACAGTCGAATTCCTGCGCTTTACACGCTAATGCCTTCAGCCTGCGGCGGTGCCGCCGGGCTTGGTGTGTCCGGGGCCGCATCCAGTTCCGGCTGCTGTTGTTGCTGCTCAAGCGATTGAACAGCCTCGATCGCCGTTTTCATCGCATCCATTGCCTTGCCGTCTAATAAATCCGTTTCTAGCTGTTCAGGCGTGTATGCTTCTAGTTCCGTGCCCGCGTCTTGAGCCTCGGTGCGCCGCTCATCCATAATTTCCTGAACCATGCCTTCAACGGCTACACCTAGCTCCTGATCTTTGATACCCCTGACATCTTCGGCATCCCGTGGGCGCCGGATATCCGGGTCGCCATAGCGATCCATCTCAGACACAATATTGTGAAGTGGATTACCCTCGGAGTCACTATCAAGAAGTGTCTGAACCCTATCGTTAAGTTGCGTTGCCAAATTAGATAGAAAGTGTTCGGGGTTGGCGAGGCCGCGTTCGGCGATCACGTCGCTCCATTCGCTAGCCGGATGACTATCGAGCAGTTCCTTGGCCGTGACACCGTTACCAGCATCCGCTTGTAGCACAAATGTATCACTTACCGGTTGCACGCCCTCTAAGCCCGCCATAACACACCTCTATTTTTTTCATATTATTTACCGTATGAATATAGTGACGGAAAAATATTAACATAAAGTAAACACCTCTCCATCGCCTGCAAGGCTGGCATTTTTATGCTTTAGAGCGGTGCCTTAAACACCAGCGCGTTCTGCTGTGGCTGGTCCGCTTCAAGAATATCGCCAATTTCCGGGTGCGCTTTCAACGCCGCCGGCAAACCGTTGACAGTGTAGAAGCAGCGCATGAAACGGCGATCAAACGCATCGCCGGTATTATTAGGGCTGCCGTCATGCTCCAGCGCGTCGCCAAAATGCGTTAAGGTGAAAGCGGGGGCGCTACGCAGCCCTTCCACAACCCTGACCTCGCGCGCGCCCGGCTCGATCACTGCGTCAGCAGGATAAGCCGCCTTGTTAAACTCCGCGTGCGGGATACGGATGACCCGTTGCGCCACCCGGGTGGTCAAACCGTTTGAGACAGCAATGATTCCCTTATGCATCCCTCCTTTTGACTCGTGGGTATGCCAGTTGGGAAAGACAACATTGCTGTTCTTACCCGCCAGCACCTGCGTTGACAGCGTACGCATCGACATGACCTTGCCCCCTAAAGTCGGTCCATATTGAGAGTGAGGAATTGGTTTATAAG
>CAYUKA010000008.1:0-73822 GCA_964445195.1 uncultured Micavibrio sp.
TCCGCGAAGGCGGCAGAACCGTCGGCGCAGGCGTCGTCTCCAAGATTATTGAGTAATTGTGAAAGCGAATTGGGATTAAGGTAATGGATACGCAAAGCATACGCATTCGGTTGAAAGCTTTTGATCACCGGATTCTGGATCAGTCTGCATCGGAGATCGTGAACACCGCGAAGCGGACCGGTGCCTCGGTGCGCGGCCCGGTGCCGTTGCCGACCCGTCTGGAACGCTTTACCGTGCTGCGCAGCCCGCATGTCGATAAGAAGGCGATGGAGCATTTCGAAATGCGCACCCATAAACGCCTGCTTGATGTTGTCGAGCCGACACCGCAAACGATTGATGCGCTGATGAAGCTCGATCTTCCGGCGGGTGTCGATGTGGAGATTAAAATTATGGAACAGGCGGCGGCCGCCTAGGATAAGGCCCCGTCACTATGTTGGGCCGCGATGAAGCGGGTCAACCTCTGGAAAGGAAAGAGATGATGAGAACCGGAGTAATTGCACGCAAGGAAGGGATGACCCGTATCTTCGATGAAGACGGAAAGCACGTTCCTGTTACGGTTTTGAAGCTGGATAGCTGCCAGGTCGTTGCCGTGCGCGAGCAGGACAAGCACGGCTACGTGGCCGTACAGCTCGGTGCCGGTGCGGCCAAGGTCAAGCGGACCAGCAAGGCCAACCGCGGCCATTTTGCCAAGGCCAAGGTCGAGCCGAAGAAAAAGCTCGCCGAATTCCGTGTCTCGCCGGATAACGTTCTGGAGATCGGCGCAGAGATCGGCGCGAACCATTTCGTGCCCGGCCAGTATGTTGATGTGACCGGAACGTCAAAGGGTAAGGGCTTTGCCGGGGCGATGAAACGCCACAATTTCGGCGGCCTGCGGGCCAGCCACGGCGTGTCGATTTCGCACCGCAGCCACGGTTCGACCGGTCAGTGCCAGGAGCCGGGCAAGGTCTTCAAGGGCAAGAAGATGGCCGGCCATATGGGCGATGAAACGGTCACGACACAGAATTTGCAGGTTGTCGCGATTGACTTGGAAGACAATCTGGTGCTGATCAAAGGCGCAGTGCCGGGCGCGACCAGCGGCTGGGTTCTGATTGCCGATGCGATCAAGCGCACCGTGCCGGATGACCTGGACTTGCCGCTGCCGGCCGGTCTGAAGCTCAGCGAAAAAGAGGCGGCCAAAGAGCAAAAGGCGATGGAAGAGGAAGAAGCCGCGGCTGCCGAGGAAGCTGAAAAACAACGCCTTGAGGCCGAGGAGCAAGCCAAAGCGGAAGCGGCGGCCCGGGCGGAAGCCAAAGCTGCTGACGGCGAACAGGCTGACGACGAGAAGAAGGATAAGGAATAATGAAAGCCGCTGTGAAAACGATTGAGAATAAAGCCGCCGGCGATATGACGCTGGATGAGGCTGTGTTCGGTGTCGAGGTGCGCCCGGATGTGCTGCATCGTATGGTAACGTACCAGCTTAACAAGCGCCGCGCCGGGACCCATAAGACCAAGCAGCGTCATGAGATCAGCGGCACCGGCAAGAAGCCGTGGCGCCAAAAAGGCACCGGCCGCGCCCGCGCCGGCGACCTGAAGCGGAATATCGACCGCGGCGGCGCTGTCGTGTTCGGTCCGCAGCCGCGCGATCACGCGATTGCCCTGCCGAAGAAAATCCGGGCGCTGGCGTTGAAAATGGCGCTGTCGGCCAAGGCGAAAGACGGCAAGCTGGTGATTCTTGATGAAGCGAAAGCCAAGGATCACAAGACCAAGCCGATGGCGGCGGCTCTTGGCAAGTTCGGTTTTGACTCGGCGCTGATCGTCGGCGGTGAAGAGATTGATGTGAACTTCGCCCGCGCGACAGCCAACCTGCCGCGCATTGATGTGGTGCCGAGCGCCGGGGCGAATGTCTATGACATTATGCGCCGCGATACGCTGGTGCTGACGAAGGATGCTGTCAAAGATCTGACCGACAGGCTGAAAGGATAAGAGCCATGGCAAAGGCAAAGAAGACCGAAATACAGGCATGGATGTATGATGTGATCGCCAGCCCGGTGGTGACCGAGAAATCGACCATGGGTTCGCAGTACAGCCAGGTGACTTTCAAGGTGCCGCTGCGTGCGACCAAGCCGGAGATTAAAACGGCGGTGGAAACGCTGTTCGGTGTCAAGGTCAAAGGCGTCAACACCCTGGTTGCCAAGGGCAAGAGCAAACGTTTCAAAGGCATTATCGGCCGCCGCAGTGATTACAAGAAGGCGGTCGTGACGCTTGAAGACGGACAGGTGATCGATGTCGGCACCGGCATTTAGGAATACAAGGCAGCAAAGACAAGGTTAAGCAAAGAGGCTGAGAACAATGGGATTGAAAGATTTTAAACCGAGAACACCCGGCACGCGTCAGTTGATTATTACTGACCGCAGCGCCCTGTGGAAAGGCCAGCCGGAAAAATCCCTGACCACCGGCCTGACCAAGTCCGGCGGGCGTAACAATAAGGGCCGCATCACGACGCGTCACCGCGGCGGCGGACACAAGCGCCGTTACCGCGTGATTGACTGGAAGCGTGACAAATGGGATGTGGCTGGCACGGTTGAGCGGATTGAATATGATCCGAACCGGACGGCTTTTATTGCGCTGATCGTCTATGAGGACGGTGAAAAGCGTTACATCGTGGCACCGCAGCGCCTGCAGACAGGTGACAAGGTTGTCGCCGGTGAAAAGACCGACGTGAAACCCGGCAACGCGATGATCATGAAGAATATGCCGGTGGGTACGATCATCCACAATATCGAGATGAAACCGGGCAAGGGCGCGCAGCTGTGCCGCAGCGCCGGTACCTACGCCCAGCTGGTCGGCCGTGACCAGGGCTACGCCCAGCTCAAGCTGCCTTCGGGCGAGGTTCGTGTTGTGCGCCAGGAATGCATGGCCACAGTCGGTGCGGTTTCGAACCCGGACAACATGAACACGAATAAAGGTAAGGCCGGCCGTTCGCGCTGGCTGGGCCGTCGCCCGCATGTGCGCGGCGTGGCCATGAACCCGGTCGATCACCCGCTGGGCGGTGGTGAAGGCAAGGCCGCCGGCGGCCGTCACCCGGTCAGCCCGTGGGGCAAACCGGCCAAGGGTGGCAAGACCCGCCGCAACAAGGCGACTGATAAATTCATTATCCGTAGAAGGAAGAAGAAATAATGTCTCGCAGTGTTTGGAAAGGACCGTTTGTCGAAAGAAGCCTTCTGAAGAAGGTGGAAGCCGTGCGCCAGAGTGGCCGGAATGAAGTGATCAAGACCTGGTCGCGCCGCAGCACGATTTTGCCGCAGTTCGTCGGCCTGACATTCGGTGTTTATAACGGCAAAAAATTTATCCCGGTGCTGGTGACCGACCAGATGATCGGCCACAAGCTGGGCGAATTCGCGCCGACCCGGACCTATCACGGTCACGGCGCCGACAAGAAAGCGAAGAGGGCATAGGCTATGGGACAGGCAGCAAACGCAAGACGCGTAAAGGATAACGAAGCCCGGGCGATGGCGAAATACCTTCGCACAAGCCCGTACAAGCTGAATCTCGTGGCCGAGATGATCCGCGGCAAGAAGGCTGAGACGGCCCTGATTGATCTGGAATTCTGCCAGCGCCGGATTGCGCAGGATGTCAAGAAAGTGCTGCAGGCCGCTGTGGCCAATGCCGAGAACAATCACGGGCTTGACGTCGATCGCCTGGTGGTGGCCGAAGCCCATGTCGGTAAGAGCATTATGATGCGCCGCTGGCGCGCCCGGGCCCGCGGCCGCGCGAGCCGGATTGAAAAACAGTTTAGCCGCCTGACTGTCGTGGTCAGGGAACAAGAGGAAGCTTAAGTTATGGGACAGAAGGTAAACCCGATTGGATTGCGCGTAGGCATTAACCGGACATGGGACTCCCGCTGGTTCGCCGACGATAACTATGCCGACAAGCTGGTGCAGGACCTGAAGCTGCGCGAGTATGTCAAGGACCGCCTGAAAGCGGCCGGCATTAGCAAAGTGATTATCGAGCGCGCGGCGCAGAACACGACCGTGACGGTTTACACCGCGCGGCCGGGTGTGATCATCGGCAAGAAAGGCGCGGATATCGAGAAGCTGCGCCGCCAGCTGTCCGACCGGGCCGGCAGCGATGTCGCCCTGAATATTGTTGAAATCCGCAAACCGGAAATCGATGCCCAGCTTGTTGCAGAAGGTGTCGCGATGCAGCTGGAACGCCGCGTTTCGTTCCGCCGCGCGATGAAGCGGGCCGTACAGTCGGCGCTGCGTCTGGGTGCGGAAGGTATCCGGATCGCCGTTGCCGGTCGTCTGGGCGGGGCCGATATTGCCCGGACCGAATGGTACCGTGAGGGCCGTGTGCCGCTGCATACGCTGCGCGCCGACCTGGATTACGGCTTTGCCGAAGGCCTGACGACCTATGGGATTATCGGCGTCAAAGTCTGGATTTACAAAGGCGACATCATGGAGCATGACCCGATGGCCCGTGACAAGCGCGTGCAGGACGCCCAGGGCGGGATGCCGCGGAACTAAAAGGAAAAGGCTTATGGGAACCGTTAGTATTAGAATGTCGGAAGAGGCTTTTGCCGCAGCTATAGAAGCGGGCCGGATTGGCCCCGAGTTTGCCCAGGCAAAAGAGCAGGCGGCAAAGGCGATCGCGCGCCGGCGTGAGAGTGCTTTAGGACCTTTTATGAGCGCCGTGGAAGGCGCACTGGAAAAAGTGACATCCGGTTACCGCAGGCTGGGGAATGGTCTGGTGGAAGGAAATCCGGGTACGGTTGTAGTTTTACGGAGAGATTAAAATGTTAAGTCCGAAGAAAACAAAATACAGGAAGCAACATAAGGGCCGCATTCACGGTAATGCCAAAGGCGGCACGACCTTGAGCTTCGGGGCGTTTGGTCTGAAGGCCTTGACGCCGGAGCGTGTGACCGCGCGCCAGATTGAGGCGGCCCGCCGGACGATGACCCGCCACATGAAACGTCAGGGTAAAGTCTTTATCCGCATTTTCCCGGATGTGCCGGTGACGAAAAAGCCGCTCGAAGTGCGGCAGGGTAAAGGTAAAGGCTCGGTTGAATACTGGGCGGCGCGGGTCAAGCCGGGCCGGATCCTGTTTGAAATTGACGGTGTGCCGGAGCCAGTGGCGCGTGAAGCGCTGGCGCTGGCCGCGTCGAAATTGCCGATCAAGACGAAATTCGTCGCCCGGATCGGCGGGTAATTGATTGACATAATGTAAGGTTTTGCGATATAGATGTGCGCTTTGCGCTTGTGACGAAGAGAGTAGACGAGAGTCAAAGCCGGGCCGCAAAAGAGGACGACCAAAAGAGGATAAGATGAAAGCAGAGGAACTACAGGGCAAGACGGAAGATGAGCTGCAGAAGATGCTGCTGGATCTGAAAAAGCAGCAATTCAATCTGCGTTTTCAGCTCTCCCAGGGCCAGCTTGAGAATACGTCACAAATCCGAACGACCCGCCGCGATATCGCCCGGGTGAAGACATTTCTGGCGCGGCAAAAAGCCGGTGTGACGGCACCGGCGGCGGCGAAAAAGGCCCCTGCGAAAAAAGCGCCGGCCAAGAAAACAGCCACGAAGGCTGTTGCGAAAAAGACAACCAAGGCTGACACCGCCAAAAAAGCCGATAGCGGCGATGCGGCAGCGTAGAGGATCAGGATACAGGAGTTAAAAGCAAATGCCCAAACGGATACTGGAAGGCGACGTCGTCAGCGACAAGATGGATAAAACGGTAACTGTGCTGGTTGAGCGCCGCTATCGTCACCCTGTCTACAAGAAATATATCAGGCGTACCGACAAGTTTGCTGCGCATGATGAGACGAACAGCTTCAAAGTTGGTGATCGTGTCCAGATCGAAGAATGCCGCCCGCTGTCCAGGCGCAAGACCTGGCGGGTGATTACACCGGCGACCGGTGCGGCACCGGCCCAGAAAGAGGCATCTAAAGCTAAAGAGGCGCCGAAGGCTGAGAAAAAGGCCGCGCCGAAGAAGGCTGAAACGGCCAAAGCGAAAAAAGCGCCGGCCGGGAAAGAGACCGTAAAAAAAGAAGCGGCGAAAAAAGAAACCAAGAAGCCTGCGGCCAAAAAGCCGGCGGCGAAAAAAACAACATCCAAGAAGAAGGATGACACGAAATGATACAAGATGAATCACGCATGGAAGTGGCCGATAACAGTGGCGCGCGCCAGGTGCAGTGCATCAAGGTGCTCGGCGGTTCACACCGCCGCTATGCCCGGATCGGCGATATCGTCAAGGTATCGGTCAAGGACGCTATTCCGCGCGGCCGGGTGAAAAAAGGCCAGGTCATGAATGCCGTGGTCGTGCGCACGCGCAAGCCGCTGATGCGTAATGACGGCACGGCTATCCGTTTCGATACCAATGCCTGTGTGCTGATTAACAACAACAACGAGCCGGTCGGTACCCGTATTTTCGGCCCTGTGACCCGTGAACTGCGCCGCCGCGGCTTTATGAAGATTATCTCGCTGGCGCCGGAGGTGTTGTAATGAGCAAGGCAAAGATGAAAATCAAGAAGGGCGACCGTGTCATCGTGCTGACCGGCAAGGACAAGGGCGCCAAGGGCGAAGTTCTGAAAGCGATTCCGGAAGAGCGCCGGGTGATTATTCAGGGCGTTAATGTGGTCAAGAAGCACCGCAAGCCGACCCAGATGAGCCCGCAGGGCGGTATTGAGAATATTGAGAAGTCGATCCATGTGTCGAACGTGGCGCTGCTGGACCCGAAGGAAGACAAGCCGACCCGGGTGGGCTACAAGGCGCTGAAAGACGGTAAAAAAGTCCGCGTTGCGAAACGCTCCGGCGAGACAGTTGAGTAAAAGGAAGCAAGGCTATGCAACCGCGTTTTAAGGAAAGATACGAAAAAGAGCTTAAAAAGGGCATGCAGGACAAGTTCGGTTACAAGAACGTGTTCGCGATTCCGAAGCTCGACAAGATCGTCATTAATATGGGCATCGGCGAAGCGACCCAGAACCGGGCCTTTATCGACAATGCCGCCAACGACCTGGCGCTGATTGCCGGGCAAAAGCCGGTGATCACAAAGGCGCGCCAATCGAATGCGTCGTTCAAGGTGCGTGACGGTATGGCGATCGGCGTCAAGGTGACGCTGCGCGGCAGCCGCATGTATGAGTTTCTCGATCGACTGGTGACGATTGCGCTGCCGCGGGTGCGTGACTTCCGCGGCATTAACGGCAGGTCGTTTGACGGCCGCGGCAATTATGCAATGGGTCTGACCGAACATATCGTGTTTCCGGAGATCAACTATGACAAGGTCGACAAGATTCGCGGCATGGATATCGTGATTTGCACGACGGCCAGGACCGATGAAGAGGCGAAGGAACTTCTGCGCGGTTTTGAAATGCCGTTCAAAGACTAAGAATGAAGACGAAAACGAGCGAAGAAAAAGAAAGATAAAGGAAGAGAGATAGAGCATGGCAAAGGTCAGCGCCGTACAACGGGACTTGAAGCGCCGCCGCATGGCAAAGAAATATGCGAATAAGCGCGCAAAGCTCAAAGCAGTGATTTACAACCGCGAAGCTCCGGTTGAAGAGCGCCTGCAGGCTGTTCTGCAACTGGCCGAGTTGCCGCGGAATTCGTCGAAAACGCGCACACGCAACCGTTGTGCGCTGACCGGGCGGCCGCGCGGCCATCACCGGAAGTTTAAACTGTCGCGGGTAGCGCTGCGCGAACTGGCACTGCGCGGCGAATTGCCGGGCGTTACGAAGTCCAGCTGGTAAAAGATTTTTTTTGGAGGATATCGCAAGATGACAATGAGTGATCCCCTGGGTGATATGTTGGCCCGCATTAAAAACGGGTTGCATGCCGGTAAAGATGTGATCAAGGTCCCGGCGTCGAAGAACAAGGCGCGGGTGCTGGAAGCCCTGATTCGCAACGGATATATCCGTGGCTACAATCAGATCGATCTGGGCAATAACCGGGCCGAGTTCGATGTCGAGTTGAAGTATGACAGCGGCGAGCCGGTGATCCGCGAGCTGAAGCGGGTGTCAAAACCGGGCCGCCGGGTTTATTTCGGTGTGAACGACCTGCCGCGCTTTTATAACGGTCTGGGCACGACGATTGTGTCGACACCGAAAGGCGTGCTGGCCGATCACGAGGCGCGGGCGGAGAATGTTGGCGGCGAGGTGCTGTGCCAGGTGTTCTAGGACCGGGCCGCGAAGGAAAAGGATAGAAACATGTCACGACTAGCAAGAAACCCGATAGCCATTCCCGACGGTGTGACCGTTGAGGTCAGCGGTCAGGATATCAAGGTCAAGGGACCGAAAGGCGAGATGGGCCTGCGCGTTCATGACGATGTGGGCGTCAAGCTTGAAGACGGCGAGTCCGGCAAGCAGGTCCGCGTCGACCCGAAAAGCAAGAGCCGCGAAGCGCGCGCCTTGTGGGGCACGATGTGGAGCCTGATCCGCAACCGGGTCGTCGGTGTCAATGACGGCTTCAGCCGGGCGCTGGAGATCCAGGGTGTTGGTTACCGCGCTAACATGCAGGGCGCGAACCTGGTGTTGCAGCTTGGCTATAGCCACGATGTCCACTACGCGGTGCCGGAAGGCGTCAAGATCGAGGTCGACAAGCAGACCCGGATCGTTATCAGTGGCATTGACAAAGAACTGGTCGGGGCCGTGGCGGCAAAAATCAAGTCGTTCCGGCCGCCGGAGCCTTACAAGGGCAAGGGTATTCGTTATGAAGACCAGTTTGTCCTGCGTAAAGAAGGCAAGAAGAAATAATGGCTTGCTTAATGAACGATAGTGAATTTAGCCAAGCCATTATCCTGAGGCAAAGCCGAAGGATCTCAAGATGGTCCAGGAGATCCTTCACTTCGTTCAGGATGACAAGGAGAGAAGAAAGATGACACAGAGATTAAGCGCGCAACAGCGCCGTACCTTCAGAACGCGTAACAAGCTGCGCCGTGTGAATATCGAGCGCAATGCTGTTCGTGATGTGCGCCCGCGCCTGTCGGTACATCGCAGCGGCCGGCATATCTATGCGCAGGTGATTGACGATCAGAAAGGCGTGACAGTGGTATCGGCATCGTCGCTGGACAAGGAACTGAAGCTTGATAAAGGCGCTGATAAGGACGCGGCGGCCAAGGTTGGCAAGCTGGTAGCGGAACGGGCCAGGAAGGCCGGTGTCTCGAAGGTCCAGTTTGATCGCGGCAGTTTCCTGTATCACGGCCGGGTCAAGGCGCTGGCCGATGGCGCGCGTGACGGCGGCCTTGAGTTTTAAGGCCGGTAGAGAAGGATTAAGGAAGGATAAAAGGAATGGCTAGAGGATCAGAACAACAGCGCGAACGCAGCGGCGAAGACCCGGATATGGTTGAACGCCTGGTTGGCATCAACCGTGTTGCCAAGGTGGTCAAAGGTGGCCGCCGCTTCGGTTTTGCCGCCCTGATGGTGGTGGGCGATGGCCGCGGCCGGGTTGGTTTCGGCATCGGCAAAGCCCGCGAAGTGCCGGAAGCGGTGCGCAAGGCCAGCGAGCAGGCGCGCCGGAATATGATCCGTGTGCCGCTGCGCGAAGCCCGGACGCTGCACCATGATGTGCGCGGCCGTCACGGGGCCGGCAAGGTCCTGCTGCGCAGCGCGCCGCAAGGTACCGGGATTATCGCCGGCGGCCCGATGCGTGCTGTTTTCGAGGCGCTGGGCGTACAGGATGTTGTCGCCAAGGCGATCGGTTCTAACAACCCGTACAGCATGGTCAACGCAACGTTTGAAGCGCTGAAAACCATGCAGAGTCCGCGCCAGGTTGCGGCCCGCCGTGGCAAGAAAGTCAGCGATATTGTTGCCAACCGCGAAGCGGCCCGCTCTCATGCCGAGATTGCCGCGGAAGACAAGGATAGCGAGGAATAAGAGCCATGGCCGAAGACAAGAAAACGGAAGAGACCAAGAAGGCGCCGGCGAAAAAAGCTGCGGCGAAAAAGGCCCCTGCGAAAAAAGCGGCAACCGCCAAGACAGAAGCAGCGAAAAAGCCTGCGACAGCCAAGAAGGCCCCGGCCAAGGCGGCGGCTGATAAGGCTGCAACCAAGGCGGATGCGCCGGCAGCCAAAAAGACAGCGGCGAAAAAGCCGGCAGCCAGGAAAAAACCGGCCGGCAAGACAGTCAAAGTCACCCAGATCGGCAGCCCGATCGGGCGGCAGGCTTATCAGCGCGCGACGCTGATCGGACTGGGACTGAACAAGATGCACCGCACGCGCGAGCTGGAGGACACTCCGGCGGTGCGCGGTATGATTGAAAAGGTCAAACACCTGGTCCGCGTTGAAGACGCGGCCTAAGGCATAGACAAGCGTAAAGGGCAGAGCCATGAAACTGAATGACTTACAACCGAAACCCGGTTCCCGCAGCGACCGTACCCGTGTCGGGCGCGGCATCGGCTCCGGCAAGGGCAAGACTTCCGGTAAGGGCCACAAGGGCCAGAAGGCGCGCTCCGGCGTCTCGATCAAGGGCTTTGAGGGCGGCCAGATGCCGCTTTACCGCCGTCTGCCCAAGCGCGGTTTCACCAATATTTTCGGCAAGGACTTTGCCACGATCAGCCTCGGCCGCCTGCAAGAAGCGATCGACAAAAAGATGATCGACCCGAAAAACACCATTGACGAGGATATGCTGGTCAAAGCCAGGGTTATTCGCCGCAAGAAAGACGGCGTGCGTCTGCTGGGCAGCGGTGAGATCAAGGCGAAGGTAACACTGCAAATCTCCGGCGGTGCCACGAAAACGGCGGTTGCTGCGGTTGAAAAGGCCGGCGGCAAAGTCGAGATTGTCGAGCCGCCAAAGAAACAGCCGAAAGACGAAAAGAAAGCGGCAGCGAAAAAAGCGCCGGCTAAGAAGAGCGCCGCTAAAAAGCCTGCGGCCAAGACCAAGACCGGTAAAACAGGTGAGTCCTGAGCCCAGGTCATAAGCGCTTTCATGACAGCCCTATCGTTTTTAAAAGCCCGTTTTCATAACGGGTTTTTTCTTGCAGTCACCAGCAAAAGCATTTATAAATATGGAAATTTTAATAGGAGATGGTGACAATGAGTGATCGCAGGCAGGATGATGGCGCCGTTGACCCCGACAGGCTGTTTGAGAAGATTGGAGATTTTGTGGCTGGTCTTAATGCAGGCGCACAGGATAATGATCGCGCACAGGATGATGGTGCCGTTGACCCTAAAACTGTGTACGCGGCCTTTGCGGCCCTTGCGGATATGGCTGGTTCCTTGCGCGCACAAGGGGCTATGACTTTCCGTGAGAATATTCAGGCTGTTGCTCCCCGTATGGCTGCCGAGCTTGCTGTTTTAAAAAGACAGGCTGAAGCGGTCGGGCAGCGCGAGGATGCCGCTGATCTCGCGGCGATTGCCGAGAGTCTTACATCTCTGGCCAGCCGGGCCGGGATGGTCATGTATGCGGTGACGCCTGCGGCGGCGGACGGTATGACGGTCGATGAACTGGTCTCCGTTCTCGAAACCTTTAACGGCGCTGTGTTGCAGGACAGGGCTGAGCGCGGTGTGACGGCGGCGATGTCGCCTGCCGTGGCCGCAGAGATCGGGCGTGCGCATGAAGGCCGGATCAGGCTTTCACCGCTACCGTAACGGTTTGCGCCGCGATTTTTTGTTGATATATTTCTAGTCTTCGCTGTAAGCGGAACTGGTTTGGGATAAGGGATATTCAGGCATGAAATATTATTGTACCGGAGGTGTCTTCGCCGCCCTGTCTGGCCGGTCCGGCATGACGGGGATGCCTGCCCGTTTTCCTGAAATTTCCTTTTTCTTCTTCTTTAGTGTCGTTAGTGCTGTTCGCGTGTCTTTTGAACACGGGCGCTGTGCCGCGCCTGTATCCTAAGTATTAATCAAGCATTTCTATTTTCAATGAACCGTAATGACAAGAAGCGGGCCGTTATGGTGCCGCAAAGGAAAATATATCATGACTATCAAAGCAGAACGACAAATCCGGTCGCCTTCATTGACTATCCGCGCCGCCTGTGCGGCGGATGCCGCCATGCTGGCCGATTTACACAGCCGTGCTTATGCGCACCGTTTTTTTGATCCGGCTGCGCGGGGACCTGACGGAAACTTGTACGGCGCGCCGCTGGCGCGGGAGTTTCCGGTGCTGGCGCGGGGACAAAACCGGGCTTGGTTCGAGTATTACTGGCAGGGCTTCGCCGCGTCTCTGGATGATCCGGACCCGCGGCGGCGCACATACTGTTATATCGCCGAACGACAGAGGGCCGAAACCGGCGGGCCTACCGCCTTTGTCAAGGGTGACGGCGCGCCCGTCAGTGCGGATCCGGATTTTGCGTCTCTGTTCAACAGGGCGGCGGGCGTGCCGCCGGCACTGTGCGGCGAGCTGGGCTCGGTTTACTGTGATCCCGCGCAAAAATACCGTGGTGCCGGGCGGGCGCTGGTGGCGGTCTTTGCCGCCTGTGTACAGCGGCTTGGTTATCAGGGTATGGTCACGCGCGCCTATGATAAAAACGATTCGCCGGCGTTCTTCGAAAAGCTGGGCGCGCGTTTGATGGGGCCGTGCGCCATTGCCAATGACTATCTGGCCGATGACGGCACGGTCGCAACGCTCGATATCCCCGGCGTATGGCTGTACTGGGACCGCCCGGCGCTTGCGGATCTGGCGGCGGCGGCGGCACTGCCGGCCCGCTGTTGAGGGCGTGCATAATCTTGTGAAAAAGGGGGCTTGCGGGCCCCCTTTCTTTTCTTTATTTATGGCAGGATTGCATACAGAACTGACTTTAAAGGTATCACTTCATGGTTTCTGCCGTTGAGCAACTGGCGAAAAACGCCAATTTCGGGGCGCTGGCCAAGGCGACCGAGCTGAAAAAACGTATCCTGTTCGTGTTGGGGGCGTTGCTGATTTACCGGCTCGGTACTTATATCCCGGTGCCGGGAATCGATCCGGTCGTCTGGGCGGAGATTTTCAGCCAGAAGGGCGGCGGCATTCTGGACATGTTCAACATGTTTGCCGGCGGCGCGCTGTCGCGGATGACGATTTTTGCGCTCAATATCATGCCTTATATCTCGGCGGCGATTATCATGCAGCTTGCGACCTCGATGTCGCCAAAGCTCGAAGCGCTCAAAAAAGAAGGCGAAAGCGGCCGGATGAAGATCAACCAGTATACGCGCTATCTGACCGTGATGCTGGCGACGGTGCAGGCTTATGGCCTGGCTGTCGGCCTTGAGAGCATGCAGGGCTCGACCGGCAGCGCCGTGATCGATCCGGGACTGTTCTTCCGGATTTCGACGGTGATTACGATTGTCGGCGGCACGATCTTCCTGATGTGGCTGGGCGAACAGATTACCCAGCGCGGCGTCGGTAACGGTATTTCGCTGATTATCTTCGCCGGCATTGTGGCCGAGTTGCCGCGCGCCATAGGCAGCACGCTGGAGCTGGGCCGCCAGGGCCAGTTCAATGTGCTGGAGATCCTGCTGATGGCGGTGATGATCGTGGCGGTGATCGTCCTGATTGTCTATGTCGAGCGGGCACAGCGCCGCGTCGTCGTCCAGTATCCGAAACGCCAGGTCGGGAACAAAATGATGATGGGCGAGCAGAACTTCCTGCCGCTCAAGCTCAACACCGCCGGGGTGATTCCACCGATCTTCGCGTCTTCGCTGCTGTTGCTGCCGCTGACGCTTGTCGGGTTCAGCGGCGCGGAAGGCAGCGACCTGACGGCCGGCCTGGCGCGGTTCCTGCAACATGGCGAACCGCTTTATATGTTTATGTATGGCGCGCTGATTATCTTCTTCTGTTTCTTCTATACGGCGGTCGTGTTCAACCCGGCGGAGAATGCCGATATGCTCAAACGCTATGGCGGGTTTGTGCCGGGGATCCGGCCGGGCCAGCCGACGGCGGATTACCTGGATACGGTGCTGACGCGGATTACGACGGTCGGGGCGGTTTACCTGGTTTTTATCTGCCTGCTGCCGGAATTCCTGCTCGGGGCTTATAGCCTGCCGTTTTATTTCGGCGGCACCAGCCTGCTGATCGTGGTGACGGTGACGCTGGATACGGTGGCGCAGGTCCATTCCCACCTGATTGCCCACCAGTATGAAGGGCTGATCAAGAAAACCAAGCTGAGAGGACGACGGCGATGAATATAATCTTTTTCGGCCCGCCTGCCGCGGGCAAGGGGACACAGGCGAAAATCCTGGAAGAAAAATACGGTCTGAAACAGCTTTCGACCGGCGATATGTTACGGGCCGAGATTGCTGCTGATACCGAACTGGGCAAGAAGGCCAAACATCTGATGGATCAGGGCAAGCTGGTGCCGGATCATGTTGTTATCGACATGATCGCTAAACGGATTGATGATCCCGCCTGCGCCAAGGGGGTGATTTTCGACGGGTTTCCGCGCACGGTTGCGCAGGCTGAAGCGCTGGCGGCGATGCTGGCGGAACGCGGCAAGCATATTGATATCGTCATGGAGCTGGTGGCCGATCAGGATAATATTGTGGCGCGGATGGAAAAGCGCGCCGCCGAGGAAGGGCGCAGCGATGATAATATCGAAACGATGAAAAAGCGCCTCGCGCAATATAACGACTATTCCGTCGCCGTCCTGCTGCATTACCGGGCGCAGGGCGAGGTGCCGATCATCGACGGCAACCAGCCGGTCGAGGCTGTTACCGCCCGGATCGAAGAGATACTCGCGGGAAAGGATTCGGCCCCGCAGCGCTCAGCCGGCGGGGCCTGACAGCCGGCGGCGCAAAGCCCGCCTTTTTTCCTTGACGCACGGGCATAAATGCCTATATTGTGCGCATCTCTTTAGGTAGAGGCGGCTTTTGATGGCGCTGTGCGCGTGTTTCAAAGGCTTTTGGATAAACAGTGTACAAACCGGCCGGGGGAAGCTTAACGCGCGGACCCGTTTACGGTTTGGCCCCGGGTTTTACAGTTCTTACGCCGTAAATCCCGACAGAAACTGGAGACATAGTATGGCCCGTATAGCAGGCGTCAATATTCCTGACGGCAAGCGCGCTGTGATCGCGCTGACCTACATTCATGGCATCGGCCGGACCACGGCCCGCAAAATCATCGACAAGCTCAGGATCGACCGTGCACGCCGCATGAACGACCTGACCGAGGACGAACTGAACCAGATCCGTAAGGAGATCGAAACCAGCGGTGTCGTGATCGAAGGCGATCTGCGCCGTGAAGTGTCGCTGAATATCAAGCGGCTGATGGATATGAAATCCTATCGCGGTCTGCGCCACCGTGCCCATCTGCCGGTGCGCGGCCAGAATACGCGGGTGAATGCCCGTACACGTAAAGGCCCGGCCAAGCCGATCGCCGGTAAGAAGAAATAGCCGGGCGGAGGGATAGATCATGGCAAAAGCAGCAAAATCCACAGCGAAGAAAAAAGTTAAAAAGAACATTACCGCCGGTATTGTTCACGTAAATGCGACCTTCAACAACACGCTGATCACCATTTCCGATGCGCAGGGCAATGTCGTGTCCTGGTCCTCGGCCGGGATGATGGGTTTTAAAGGCTCGCGGAAATCAACACCGTATGCTGCGGGCGTGGCCGCCGAAGATGCCGGCCGCAAGGCGCAGGAACACGGCATGAAGGAACTTGATGTGCGGGTTAAAGGGCCGGGTTCGGGCCGTGAGAGCGCGCTGCGCTCGTTGCAGTCGATCGGCTTTACGATCAAGGTGATTCAGGATATCACGCCGATCCCGCATAACGGTTGCCGCCCGCGCAAGCGCAGACGGGTGTAGTCAATTCGTGAATAGTGGCCGGTGACTGGTCTGATTGACTAAGCCAGCCGCTAAACACAGCTAACCAGAGGCCGGTTAAGAGCCGGATGACGTTAAACAGGAAAGGACCCATACCTTGATACAGAAAAACTGGCAGGAACTGATCAAACCGTCAAAAGTCGAAAAAGTCGCCGCCGGCACCGGCGCCGACGATAACACGGTGGGCCGTATTATGGCTGAACCGCTGGAGCGCGGCTTCGGCCTGACGCTCGGTAACGCGCTGCGCCGGGTGCTGCTGTCTTCGCTGCAGGGCGCGGCGGTGACGGCTGTGCAGATCGAAGGCGTCCTGCACGAATTCTCCTCGATTGAGGGTGTGCGTGAAGATGTGACCGACATCATCCTGAACATCAAGGCCATCGCCGTGCGCATGCATGTTGAAGGGCCGAAAAAGATGCGCCTGTCTGCCGAAGGACCGTGCGAAGTCACTGCCGGCATGATCGAGGCGGGTGCCGATATTGAAATCATGAACCCGGATCTGGTGATCTGCACGCTTGATAAGGGCGCGAAGATCAGCATGGAAATGACGGTCAACACTGGTAAAGGCTACCGCCCGGCGGCGCAGAACCGTCCGGAAGAAGCACCGGTCGGCCTGATCCCGGTTGACAGCGTGTTCTCACCGGTCCGTAAGGTGACGTATGACGTTGAAGATACCCGTGTCGGCCAGATTACCGATTACGATAAGCTGACGCTTTATGTTGAAACCAATGGCGTGATTACGCCGGAAGATGCTGTGGCCTACGCTTCGCGCATTCTGCAGGACCAGCTGCAGGTCTTCATCAACTTTGAAGAGCCGCAGGACCAGCCGGAGCGCAAGGAAGAGGAAGAGCTGCCGTTCAACAAGAACCTGCTGCGCAAGGTTGACGAGCTGGAGTTGTCTGTCCGTAGCGCCAACTGCCTGAAGAACGATAACATCGTTTACATTGGCGATCTGGTCCAGAAGAGCGAGAGCGATATGCTGCGTACGCCGAACTTCGGCCGTAAGTCTCTGAACGAGATCAAGGAAGTGCTGGCGACGATGGGTCTGCATCTGGGTATGCAGGTCGAGGGCTGGCCGCCGGAAAATATCGAGGACCTGGCGAAAAAGCTGGAAGAGCCTTACTAATCTGATCACCCGGGCATGGTGCCCGGCCCTGCCGGTGATGGCATGATCATGCCGGCGGGATGTGAAAATGGCCCTCACACGTTTGAGGCCGCAGGAAAGCCGGTGCAATCCTTCGGGAGCCGGGCAATAAAGGAGACGTGTTATGAAACATCGTATTAAACAGCGCAAGCTGAACCGTTCAACGCCCCACCGCAAGGCGATGCTGGCGAATATGGCGGCGTCACTGATCAAGCATGAGCAGATCGTGACCACCCTGCCGAAAGCCAAGGAATTGCGGCCTTATGTTGAAAAGCTGATCACGCTTGGTAAAAAAGCGCAGGCCAGGCCGGACAGCGCGCTGGCCAATCGCCGTAAGGCGATTGCGACGATGCGCGATGAAACGCAGGTCGCCAAAATTTTCGATGTACTGGCGGAGCGCTATAAAGACCGGCAGGGCGGCTATTGCCGTGTCCTGAAGGCCGGCTTCCGCTACGGCGATGCCGCACCGATGGCCGTGATTGAGCTGGTTGACCGCGACCCGGCTGCCAAGGGGCAGGATAGCGGTCCTGTGCCGGAAGATGTCGCCTTTGAAGCCCCGGATTTCAGCGATGTGAAAGTCGCCCAAGGCTAAAGATATAAGCGTTTAAAGGACTTTTACAGTTCCTCCTCACGAACGGCTTCTTTTCCTTTTAAGGAAGGGAAGCCGTTTTTTTATGCCGTACTTAATGGTGACGGCCTCTTGAGATTCTGGCGCCAGCGCTCTAGATTGTCTGCATGATGCGGATAGGCGTTTTGATTGTGCTGGTGTTTCTGATGGTCCCGGCTGCGGCGCAGGCGGCCTCTGCCGTGCCGCAGAGCCGGGAACAGGTGCAGCTGACCTTTGCGCCGCTGGTCAAACAGATAGCGCCGGCGGTCGTTAATATTTATACGAGCCGTATCGTAACCAGCCGTGCCAGCCCGTTCATGGGCGATCCGTTCTTTGAACAGTTTTTTGGCCGTTCCTTTGGCGCCCCGTTCGGATTTGGCGGCGGCCTGCCGCGCCAGCGGGTGGAAAGCGCGCTGGGTTCCGGCCTGATCGTCGATGCGGCCGGGCTGGTTGTCACCAACGCTCATGTGATTGAGGGGGCGGATGAAGTGACCATTGGCCTGTCTGACGGGCGGGAATTTGCCGCGGATATTCTTGTTGTCGATGCGCCGTCCGACCTGGCCGTCCTGCGGGTCGATCCGGGCGGGGAGCGCCTGCCTTACGCGGCGCTGAAGCCGAGCGAAAGTCTTGCGGTTGGCGATCTGGTGCTGGCGATCGGCAACCCGTTCGGGGTCGGGCAGACCGTGACCAGCGGCATTGTCTCGGCGCTGGCGCGGTCCAGCCTGAATATCAATGACTTCAATTTTTTCATCCAGACCGACGCGGCGATCAATCCCGGCAATTCCGGCGGGCCGCTGGTGGCGATGGACGGCCATGTTGTCGGTATCAATACGGCTATTTTCTCGCGCAGCGGCGGCAGCCTCGGGATTGGCTTTGCGATCCCGTCTGAAATGGTGGTGACGGTGATCGCGGCGGCGCGGGCGGGCCAGACGGCGGCGGGCGGCTCGCGCGGCATTATCCGCCCGTGGCTGGGTGTCAGTGTCCAGGCGGTGACGGCCGATATTGCCGACAGCCTTGATTTCGATGTGCCGGCCGGCGTGCTGATTGCCGGGCTGCATGACGCCAGCCCGGCGAAGAAAGCGGGTCTTAAAGTCGGCGATGTGGTACTGGCGGTCAATGACCGCGAGATCAGGGCGCCGGAGGAAATGAAGTTCCGCATGGCGACGATCCCGCTCGGTGAAAAGGCCCGCTTTACAGTGCTGCGTGATGGACGCGAGCAAACGGTGATGGTCGAGGCGATGGGCCCGCCGGAGGAGCCGCCGCGCAATGAAACAGTGCTCAGCGGCGGGCACCCGTTTAACGGCGTCACAGTGGCACAGATCAACCCGGCGGTGGCGGTCGAGCTGGGGATCGCTGATGAACAGGGGGTTGTCGTGACCGGAGTGTCCGGCCGTACACAGGCCGTGCGCCTCACCCGGCCCGGCGATATCATCGTCGCGGTGAACGGGGACGAGATTGCGGATATTGATGATCTCGAACGCGAACTAGGCCAGGGCGGTCGGCGCGGCTGGGATATCATTCTCCGCCGTGACGGCCATGACCGGCGGATTGTGTTGCGTTGAGCTTTTAAAAAAACGCGATCGCTTTGATGGGGCTTTGCCGACAGCCGTTAGGCTTGTTTTTGTTCCTTAAATGTTCTATCAAAATCTATGGTCGATTTATTCGCACAGTCTCCGGCAGATGACGTATCGACAGACCGCCCGTTGCCTGACCGGCTGCGGCCGCAGGCGCTGGCCGGGATCGCCGGGCAGGACCATTTGACCGGGCCGGACGGGCCGATTCGCAAAATGGCGGAGAGCGGGCGGCTGGCCTCGATGATCCTGTGGGGCCGCCGGGTTGCGGCAAGACGACGCTGGCGCGGATTCTGGCCGGGCATACCGATTTACATTTCGAACAGATCTCGGCGATTTTTTCCGGTGTCGCCGATCTCAAAAAAGTCTTTGAAACGGCGCGGCTGCGGCGGCAGAACGGCGCCGGTACATTACTGTTCGTTGATGAAATCCACCGCTTTAACAAATCACAGCAGGACGCGTTCCTGCCGGTGGTTGAGGATGGCACGATTACGCTGATTGGTGCGACGACAGAGAATCCGTCTTTCGAGCTGAATGCGGCCCTGTTATCACGGTGCCAGGTTTTTGTGCTCAAGCGGTTGGACGAGGCGGCACTGGAGATATTGCTGCGCCGGGCCGAAGAGGAAGAAGGCCGCGCCCTGCCGCTGGATGAGGGGGCGCGGGTGGCGCTCAAAGCGATGGCCGACGGCGACGGCCGGTATGCGCTGAGCATGGCCGCGCAGGTTCTGACACAGCCGGAGCCGCTTGATACCGCGGCGCTGACCCGTCTCGTCAACCGCCGCGCCCCGCTTTACGACAAGAGCGATGAGGCGCATTACAATCTGATCAGCGCGCTGCACAAGGCGGTGCGGGGCAGCGATGCGGACGCCGCGCTTTACTGGCTGGCCCGGATGCTGGCCGGTGGAGAGGACCCGCGCTTTATCGCCCGGCGGATCACCAGAATGGCGAGCGAGGATATCGGTCTTGCCGACCCGCAGGCGCTGCCGGTTTGCCTTGGCGCCTGGGAAGCCTATGAGCGGCTGGGCAGCCCGGAAGGCGAGCTGGCACTGGCGCAGGCGCTGGTTTACCTGGCGACCGCCCCGAAATCGAACGCGGTTTACACGGCATACAAGGCGGCGACGCAAACGGCGCGGGAGACAGGCTCGCTGATGCCGCCCAAGCATATCCTCAATGCGCCGACCGGGCTGATGAAGGACCAGGGCTACGGCGCCGGCTATGAATATGACCATGATACGGCAGACGGGTTTTCGGGGCAGGATTACTTCCCCGGGGAGATGAGCCGGCCGCGCTTTTACGACCCGCCCGAACGCGGCTTTGAGCGCGAGATCAAAAAACGGCTTGAGTACTGGGCGAAATTGCGGGAGAAAAAAGCGTCATGAAACTGATTTTGGCTATAGCCGCAGGCGGTGCGTGCGGGGCGGTGCTGCGTCATATTGTCAATAACGGCGCGGCGCTGCTGTTGGGCACGGGCTTCCCGTGGGGTATCCTGGTCGCCAATGTACTGGGTTCCTTTCTGATGGGCTGCCTGGTGCCGGCCTTTGCGCTGTGGGCCGACCCGTCACAGGCGGTGAAGGCCTTCCTGACGGTTGGTTTGCTTGGCGCGTTTACAACCTTCTCGGCGTTTTCGCTGGATACAGTGCTGCTGATCCAGCGCGGCGAGATTGCCGCGGCGATGCTGTATGTCGGTGGCTCGGTGGTGCTGGCGATCGGGGCGCTGGCGGCGGGTATGATGCTGATGCGCGGGCTGCTGGTATGAGCGGGGAGCGGTTGATTACCATTACAGAAGCTGAAGACGGCCAGCGGCTTGACCGCTGGTTGAAAAAGCACATGCCATTCGCGCTGGCGCAAAAGCTGCTGCGCAAGGGCGCGGTGCGGGTGGACGGCCAAAAGATGAAAGGCGACGCCCGGCTGGCGGCTGGGCAGGAAGTGCGGCTGCCCCCCATGGCTGAGAAAGCGCCGGCAGACAAGGTCTCTTACCGGCTAACGGATGATGATGTGGCATTTATGGCGTCGCTGGTGCTGTATGATGATGGCGATGTGCTGGCGCTGAACAAGCCGGCCGGGCTGGCGACGCAGGGGGGCAGCGGGGAAAAGCGCCATATTGACGGCATGCTGCCGGCATTGGCCGGCAAGGACGGTACGGTGCCGCGGCTGGTACATCGGCTCGACAAGGACACATCGGGGGTGCTGTTACTGGCGCGTTCGGCGGCGGCGGTGCGGGCGCTGGGCGCGTCGTTTAAGGGCCGGGAGATACGCAAGATTTACTGGGCGGTGACCGCCGGGGTGCCGGACCCGCAGGACGGTACGATCCGGGCGCCGATCGGCAAGGTCAAAGGGCCGCACAAGGACAAGATGATGATCGATGTCGATGACGGCAAGATGGCGGTCAGCGATTATATTGTGCTCGATAAGATGAGTAAGGAGGCCGCTTTTGTCGCCTTCTGGCCCCGTACCGGCCGTACCCACCAGATCCGGGTGCATGCGGCTGCGGTGCTTGAATGCCCGGTGCTGGGCGATGCGCGCTATGGCGGGCATAGTGAAACACTGGCCGATACCGATATTGCAGGCCGGCTGCATCTGCATGCGCGGCGGGTGGTCCTGCCGCATCCGACGCAGCCGGAGCGGGTGATTGATGTGACGGCGCCGCTGCCCGAGGATTTGCGGCAAAGCTGGCAGGCGCTGGGCTTTGATCCGTCTTTGAAGGATGATCCGTTTGAGCTGCCTGCTTAAGCGGGTATAATGGCCCGCAAAACCATGAACGAAGGCAGAAAATATGGTCCTGTTTCGCGATGATGAAAAGCGCATGAAGGCGCAGGAAAAAGCGGCAAAGATCGCCCGGCGGTCACGGGCCGAAGTCTGGATCCGGCGGCTGTTCAAGATTACGCTCATCATGGCGGCGGTGATGGCGGTCAGCCTGTGGGTGCTGACGTTTCTGGGCGGCAGCAGCGATTCGCTCAGGAACGGCATTGCCGAATATATGTCGCAGGCCACCGGGATGGAAACCGAGATCGGCGATTTTGGCGGCATGACCTTTTTCCCTTATCTCGCCCTTGATGCCGCCAATATCCGGATGCGGCGCCCCGGCGATGATGCGGTAGCCGTGCGGATCGACACGCTGCAATTCGCTTCAGGCTTTTTTGATATGATGTTTTCGCGCGGCCGTTTCCGGGTGATGGAAATAACCGGCCTGCGGGCGGAGCCGGGTGTCTGGGGACCGGCGGCGCTGACGATTGACGAGCTGGCCCTGCGCGAGGATGTGGCCGATGAGGGGCCGGGCCTGCTGGTGAAGGGCCGCTACGGTGACAATCCGCTGCGTTTTGCGCTGGCGATGGATAAGCCGGACGGCAGCGCGGTTTACCGTATGCCGGATGACGGGGCGTTTTCCCTGACCTATGGGGATTTGCAGGTTGCCGGCGCTGCCGCCAAAGCCGGCTGGGGCGGCGGTGTCCGGATTGACATTGATTCGCTTAAGGCGCCGGAGGACATTGCGACCGGGACGGTGACTCTGCAAAACCGGTTTGACCGCCGCACGCTGAAAGCTGCCCTCGATTTTGGCGACAGCCGGGTGCGTACCGACCTGACCGTCGGTGACAAGGCGGCGGCCGGGAATATTGTGTTCGAACGCCTGCGGCTTGAGGATTTGGCGCTGTGGAACGGTTTTCTCGATATCGCCCGTACCCTCCCGTTTATGACGGGGGACGATGAAGACGAAACCCTGATCGACCTGTATTTCTGGGATATCGATCTCGATGTCTCAATCAGAGAGCTGGTCGGGGCGCAGGCCTCGCTGGGCACGATTCAGGCCGGCCTTACAGTCGATAACCAGGTTCTGACCCTCGATCTGGACGGGCGGCTGAATGGCGGTGACCTGGACGGGGTGTTGGAGCTCGACGCGCTGACGTTGCCGGCGCGGCTGACTGCGGAGGGCGGCATAAAGGGCTGGGATTTCGGCCAGTACCAGCAGGCGATGTTCGGCCGCGCCGATCTGTCCGGTACGGCGCATGTTAAATGGGCGCTGTCTGCCGAAGCAGACACCTATCCGGGCCTGATCGAAGCGCTGGCCGGCGAGGCGGCGCTGGTCGCCGGCGAGGGGCGGCTGGCGCAGGCCACGCTCAATGTCTGGGGCGCCGGGCTGGTCAATGCGATGCTGCCGTCGCTGGATCGTGAAGAGCTGGTGACGCTGAATTGCCTGATTGCTGATTTCAAGCTTGAAGACGGCATCGCGCGGCCCGACCCGCTGTTCATGGATACGGCGCGGGTGACGGTTGTTGGCGAAGGGGAAATCAACCTGCCGGGGAACAGGATCAACCTCAAACTGGAACCAAAAGCCAAAAACCCGGCGCTGCTGGATGTGGCGACGGCGGTGCGGGTCTCCGGCCCGATCCTTGAGCCGTCGGTCGGCGCGGATACGTTTTCACTGTTTGAAAAGCTCGGCGGCCTCGCGCTGGGGGTCATTAATCCGGCCTTTTTGGCCTTTAGCCTGACCGATCTGGGGCTGGGCGATAACCACCCGTGCCGTGCCTTTATCGGCGGCGACCGGCCTGAAGACGGACCAGAAGAGGACGAGCCGGAAGAGCCTGAAACAGCTGAAGAAGAGGCCGCAGGGGAAGGGCCGGCAGACGAAGAGCCGGCACCGGCGCGCAGTCTGAACGAATGAAAAAATTCTATAAGCTGGTTACGACGGATGAAGTGCCCGGCGGCTTTACGATCGGGCTTGACGGCCGGGCGGTGAAGACCCCGGCTGGGGCGGCGCTGGTTATGCCGGGCCGGGCGCTGGCCGAGGCGGCCGCGGCCGAATGGACCGCACAGGGCGAAGAGATTATTCCCGATACGATGCCGCTGACGCAGCTGATGACCACCTGTATCGACCATGTGCGGGTTCACCGCGCTGACCTGGAAGACAAGGTCGTTGCCTATCTTGATACTGACTTGCTTTGCTACCGTGCGGAGAGCCCGGCTGATCTGGCGGTGCGGCAGCAGGCGTTATGGGACCCGCTCCTGTCATGGTTTGCGCAGCGCTACGGCTGTGCACTTTCACATACGACCGGCCTGCAGGCGCTTGTGCAGCCGCCGAAAGCGCATGAGGCCGTGCGGTCGGCGGTCGCTGCGCAGGGCGATGAGGTGTTTACAGTGCAGCAGCTTGTCACGCAGCTCGCCGGTTCGGTCGTGGTGGCGCTGGCGTTTGTCGCCGGTGAGGCGACGCCGGAGGCGGTGTATGACGCCGTCAATGCCGAGGAAGATTACAAGGCCGAAATCTATAACGAGGCCGAACATGGCGTCGCACCGACACAGCAAAAACGGCAGGATGCGCTCAGACGTGACCTGTTTGCCGCAAGAAAATTGCTGGATTTGTGCGAAATTTAAAATATTGCGTCGCACAAAAAACTTGATTTTGTTGCGCGCCATCCTATAGGGTGAAGATAATGGCGCCATGCTTTCGCCATTTTGTTTTTTGGACCAACCACAATGAGAATGACGATGAACAGTCTATTTATTACCGCCGTGAAAGGCGCTGTCATTCTCGGGTTCCTGCGCT
Organism: uncultured Micavibrio sp.; assembly: GCA_964445195.1. GTDB lineage: Bacteria > Pseudomonadota > Alphaproteobacteria > Micavibrionales > Micavibrionaceae > UM-FILTER-47-13. Next base: position 24,559 of record CAYUKA010000008.1, read on the forward strand.
GGCGTCGTCATTGACGTAGCCGAGACGGGCCCGGGAAGAACAGCAAACCGGGCCCTGTGTTGCGCATCAGGAACCATACGAATCCTTTTTTCAGATTCATTGTTTCCCTTTTTTCGCCCTCTTGTGCCCGGAGTCTAACGACTCGTTATCGGGTATGCCGTTTTGGCCGGTTTGTACCGGCGCGGCATGGCCGGGGCTGTAAATTTCAGACGTAAAGAGATGAAAATGAGTGAGAAAGTAACTTATAAAGACGTTTTACGGTATGCATGGCATTACTGGCACCGGCGGCCGAAAACCGGGCTGGCGATGATCGGGCTGATGCTGGCGGCGACGGTGGTCGACGTGTTCGTGCCGGTTTATACCGGCCGGATCGTCGATTCGCTGATCGGCAGCGCGGCCGGCAACGAAGCGGCGCTGCGGGCGACGCTCGGCTATCTGGCGATCTTCGCGGTGCTGGCGGTCACGTTCAACATCCTGCGCTGGGCCGCGATTTCATTATGGGCCTGGTTTGCGGTGCGGGCGATGTATGAGCTGCTGACCGAAGCGCTGAACAAGGTGCAGCGCTTTTCAGCGGACTGGCACGCCAACGCCTTTGCCGGCGGTACGGTGCGCAAGATCACCCGCGGCATGTGGTCGTTCGACCTGTTCGGCGATACGATCTTCATGGGCCTGTTCCCGGCCGCGGTGATCATGATTGCGATGACGGCGATGCTGCTGGTCAAGCTGCCTTTGGTGGGTTTGTTCGCGGCGTTGATGATCGTGATCTACAGCGCGGTCAGTATCTGGATGTCGGTGACGATTCTGGCACCGCGCTTCCGGACGGCGGCCCGGGCCGATACGAAGGTCGGCGCGGTGCTGGCGGATATTGTCACCGGCAACCCGACCGTCAAGTCGTTTGGTGCCGAGAGCCGCGAGGACGAGCTGTTTAATGAAACGGCGCGGCACTGGCGGCAGGTCTCGCAGCGCGCCTGGCTGACCGGCGAGGCCAGCAACCTGGTGCGTGGCATGCTGCGGGCGGTGATGCTGGTCGGCATGATCGGTGTCACGGTGCTGATGTGGCGGGCCGGCAATGCGACGCCGGGCGATATCGCGCTGGCGCTGACCAGCTTCTTTATCATCGGCGGCTATTTGCGGGATATCGGCATGCATATTGCCAACCTGCAGAAATCCGTCAGCGAGATGGAGGATGTCATTGCCTTCTGGAAACGGCAGGACGATGTTCGCGACGCGCCGGATGCGACGGCGTTCCGGCCGGGGGCCGGCGAGATTGTCTTCGACAAGGCGCGTTTTGCCTATCAGGGGCAGGACAGGCCGTTATACGAAGAGCTCTCGCTGCGGATCGCGCCGGGTGAAAAGGTCGCGCTGGTCGGTCATTCCGGCTCGGGCAAGTCGACCCTCGTCAAGCTGGTGCAGCGCTTGTACGACATACAGGACGGCGCCGTGCGGATCGATGGTCAGGATATTGCCTGTGTGACGCAGGAGAGCCTGCGCCGGTCGCTGGCGCTGGTGCCGCAGGAGCCGGTGCTGTTCCACCGTTCGCTGGCCGAGAATATCGCCTATGGCCGGCCCGGTGCCAGCATGGACGAGATCGTCGATGCCGCCCGGCAGGCTTACGCCCACGAGTTTATCGAAAGCCTGTCGCAGGGCTACGATACGCTGGTCGGTGAGCGCGGCGTCAAGCTTTCGGGCGGGGAACGGCAGCGTGTCGCGATCGCCCGGGCGGTTCTGGCCGATGCGCCGGTGCTAATCCTCGACGAGGCGACCTCGGCGCTGGACTCGGTCTCGGAGCACTACATCCAGAAGGCGCTTGCGCATCTGATGGAAGGGCGGACGACGATCACCATCGCCCACCGCCTGGCGACGATCAAGTCGGTCGACCGGATCCTGGTCTTTGATAAAGGCCGGATTGCCGAGCAGGGCACGCATGACGCGCTGGTGAACCGGGAAGAGTCGATTTACCGGACGTTGTTCGAAATGCAGGCTCTCGACCTGGTCGGTGATATAAACGATATGGGAAGGGCCGCCGAGTAAGCGGCTCTTTTCTTACTTGTGTGTTTTGTCGCGGCTGACGCTCATTGTCTCTTCCAGCAGCAGCACGGCCTGTGTGGCGGCGTCATGGAACGGCAGGAACACCAGATCAGCGCCGCGGGCTTTCAAAATATCGCGGTCATGCGGATGTTGCGTGGACACCGCAATGCCCCTGGTGTAATCGTTGGCGCGCAGGCTGTCGATCAGCGTCAGGCGGGGGTCCTCATGGGTCAGGCCGATATCGTGTTGCGGCATGGCTGAAATGACCCACTTGACGTGCTGGAGCGGCAAGGTGCCGATAAAGGCCGGGTCGCAGGCATCGCCATAAATAGCCCTATGGCCCTGCCGGTTCCAGCGCCTGACTTCCTGCGGGTTGAAATCAACGGCGAGCAGGCGGAAGCCTTTTTCCTGCAAATGACGGGCGATGATCTGGCCGTAACGGCCAAGGCCAAATAAAATCACGTCATAGCCATGCGCCTGTTCATCAAAATGCTCGTCAATCGCTTGTTCGCGGTGCGGGATTTTGCGCTCGAACAGGCCCAGAAACGACTCCAGGCTGTTATACAGCGTGTGGGAATAGGTGATCATATAGACCGACAGCGATATCGTGATCAGGCCGACGAGCGTCACCAGCCCAAGAGCGTCGGCGTTGACATGGCCAAGCGTTAAACCCATCGCGATAAAGATCAGTGAAAATTCGCTGATCTGGGCGACGGTCAGGCCGGCCAGAAAGCCGGTACGCTTGCGGTAGCCCATCGCGCCCATGATCGCCAGAACGATCAGCGGGTTGCCGACCAGAACGAATAACGAGAAGACCAGCGCCGGCGCCAGCTGGGCGCCGAGCAGGCTCAGGTCGAGCTGTGAGCCGAGCGCGATAAAAAAGAACAGCAGCAGGAAGTCGCGCAATGCCGACAGGCGGGCGATAATTGCCTCTCTGAAGGGCGTCGAGGCAAGGGAGACCCCGGCCAGCAATCCGCCCAGCTCCTTACTGAAGCCGAAATGGCTGCCGAGCGCGGCCAGCAGCGCAGCCCAGGCGATGGCGAACGTGATCAGCAGTTCGGGCGAGCGGGCGATACGGGAGAGCAGCGGCGTGGCGGCGAAGCGGATAAACAGCGCCACCAGCCCCAGCATAATCAGGCCGTACAGCAGGACGGTGCCGATCTGCGACCATACGGTGGCGTCTGCCGCGTTGTCGGCGGCGCTGATGCCGAAGGATGACAGCACCATCATCGCCAGCACGACCACCAGGTCCTGCACGATCAAAAAGCCGATCGCGATACGGCCGTGCAGTGAATCAACCTCGCGCTTGTCGGACAGCAGCTTGACGATAATAATCGTGCTGGAAAAGGTCAGCGCGACCGCGACATAGATCGATGTCACAATGTCCAGCCCCAGCGCCAGCCCGATCATAAAGCCGATGACCGAGGTGAAGGTTACCTGTCCCAGCCCGGTGGCCAGGGCCACCGGCCCCAATGTGCGCACGAGTTTCAGGTCAAGCTTTAACCCGACCAGAAAGAGCAGCACGGCAATGCCCAGCTCGGCCAGCAACTTGACGTTTTCTTCTGATTGCACGACTCCGAGCACCGACGGCCCGGCGAGGATGCCAACGGCAATGAAGCTGACAATCATAGGCTGGCGCAGCAACAGGCCGATAAAGCCGACCACGCCGGCAAGGGCCAGCAATGCGGCCATTTCGTAGAAGGGAGAGCTATGGATGAGTGCGATGAGATCAGGCACCGTGTTCCCCGTCTGTATTTGTTCCTGCGCCTAAAACCATGCTTTGACATCGCCGATGCGGTGGCCTTTCAGGGCGCGTGACAGGCCCTTGGTCAGCCGGTAGGCGAGATAAATCACGACTGGTCCTGCGGCGATCGCCGTACCGGTCAGGAAATAGGGCATGTTGGCCGCGATAAATTCGTCCATACAGGGTTTAACGGCGGCTTCTATTGCCGCCATGTCGGCATCGGCAGATACCGCCCCGGTACAGTTGAACAGCGCCGCCGGATCGTAAACGCCAAGCAAATAAATGGTGGCTACGGTCATACCGATCAGCGCGAACAGCCCGGCGATCCAGATTGTGCGGATGATAAAGGTCATATGATCGACAGTCAGGCTGTTTGGTTCGGCCCTGCCGCGGATGACATAGGCGGCGATCCAGACACCCAGAAACATGGCCATCGCCACGGCGGCCGCGGCGGCAACGGGGAGGAAGGAAATAATCAGCGACACAGCCAATACAGCGTAAATATTGGTAATCAGCTTGGTTGCGGACGGTTGGTTGTCCGTTGTGTTCTCGGTGGTCATGCTCAGCGCCTTCCAAAAAGTTTTTCGATATCCTTGAGGTCCAGTTTAACCCAGGTCGGGCGGCCGTGATTGCACTGGCCCAAAGCCGGGGTCTGCTCCATCTGCCGCAGCAGGGCGTTCATCTCGGCGGCGTTCAGGCGGCGGCCGGACCGCACCGAACCGTGACAGGCCATGGTCGAGAGCACATGGTTGATCGCTTCGCCCAGACCGTCCGCCGTGTCATGCTCGGCCAGCTCGTCGGCAAGGTCGCGCACCAGCTTCTGGATATCGACTTTCTCACCGAGGATGGCGGGCAGCGCGCGGACCGCGACTGCGCAGGCGCCGAACGTATCAAGCTCCAGCCCCAGCATCGCCAGCTCCTCGCGGCAGCCAAGCAGGCGGGCGGCTTCGTCCTCCTGCATCTCAACGATTTCAGGGGTCAGCAGCCCTTGTCTGGCGACGCCCTGCGCGGCCATCTGCGCCTTGAAGCGTTCATAAACCAGCCGTTCATGCGCCGCGTGCTGGTCAACGATCACCAGCCCGTTGGCGCTCTGGGCGATAATGTAGTTTTCATGGATCTGTGCGCGGGCCGCGCCGAGCGGGTGGTCGTCCGTTACAGGCTCATGCTCGTCGATGGCTTCGGCGCGGGCGGCGGGGGCGAGGCCGGGAAACGGCGCGTAGGAGTCATGGATTTTTTCCGCCAGTCCGCTGTGGTTGTAAGCCGGTGCGGGACTGTTGTAAGTGCCGGCCCGCGACAGGGGCAGGGACGGGCCGCCCGAATGTGGCTGCGGTCGCAGCGCGCCAAGCGCCTGCTGCGAGACCGTTGTCGCAGTCTGTTGGCCGTTCTCATGCAGCGTGTGTTTGAGGGCGCTGACGATCAGGCCGCGCACCAGACCGGGATCGCGGAACCGGACCTCGGCCTTGGCCGGGTGGACGTTGACATCAACCGCCGCCGGGTCGAGCGTTAAAAACAGCGCCGCGACCGGGTGACGGCCGCCGGCCAGCAGGTCGGCATAAGCGCCGCGCAGCGCGCCGAACAACAGTTTATCGCGCACAGGCCGGCCATTGACGAACAGGTACTGGTATTGTGCCGTGCCGCGGTTAAATGTCGGCAGGGCGGCATAGCCGGTTAAATGCACACCCTCGCGTTCAGCCTCAATGGCGAGCGCGTTCTCCGCGAAATCGCCGCCGATGATCGCGGCGAGCCGGTCTTTGCGGGAACCCGGCGCAAGTTTGAGCGCGGTCTTGCCGTCGTGGGACAGCGTAAAGGCAATGCCGGGAAAAGCCATGGCCAGGCGCATGATGCTGTCCTTGACGGCCATATATTCGGCGCGGTCGGATTTCAGGAATTTCAGCCGCGCCGGGGTGGCGTAAAACAGGTCGCGCACGTCGATCTGCGTGCCCTGCGGGTGGGCGCAGGGCGCGGGTACGCCTTTTTTACCGCCTTCCACGGCCACCTGCCAGGCTTCGCCATTCATAGAGGTTTTGACGGTCATCCGGCTGACCGCGCCGATCGCCGGCAGCGCTTCGCCGCGAAAACCGAGATGGTTGATATGGATCAGGTCGTCATCGGGCAATTTCGATGTGGCGTGGCGGTCGAGCGCGGCGGTGAGTTCATCCCGACTCATGCCGCTGCCATTGTCGCGGATGCGGATCAGGCTTTTGCCGCCCGCGCGCAGTTCAATCTCAATACGGTCCGCGCCGGCATCGACCGCGTTTTCGGCCAGCTCCTTGACGGCGGCGGCCGGCCGTTCAATAACCTCGCCGGCGGCGATCTGGTTGACCAGTGTGTCGGGTAAATGACGAATGCGCATGATATCCCAGATTAGCGTGCAGCCCCGGCAGAGTCAGCCGTTTCGCAGGTGATGACTGACTGAAATGTGGATAAGTTGCGCGCCGGGGCCGAAACGCGGTAAAAGTCTGTAAGCCGTTCACATGGAGGGACAGAATATGAGTGAAGATACACAAAAGCTGGCCGTCGTGACCGGCGCAAGCCGCGGCTTTGGCCGGGCGCTGGCGCTGGGTCTGGCCGCGCGCGGTTACAAGGTAGCGCTCGGCGCCCGTACGCTGGATGAGCTGGCGTTACTGAAAGAGGAAATCGAGGAACAGGGGGGCGCCGCGCTGGTCCACCCTCTGGATGTCACATCCCCGGACTCAATCAGGGCGTTTTACGAATTCGTAAAGCAGGAGGGCGGCACCGCCGACCTGCTGATCAACAATGCCGGCCTTGGCTATGCCCGGTCGCTGGCGGAGATCAGCGAAGAGGAGATCAGCCGCACTTTCAATGTGAATGTGATGGGGACATTACTGATGACCAAGACGTTTCTTGATGATCTGGTCAGCCGCAGGGGGATGATCATTAATATCGCTTCGGATGTCGGGCGGCGGCCGGTGAAGGATATGTCAGTTTATGTGGCGGCCAAGCATGCCGTGGTCGGTTTTTCGCATGCGCTGCTGCGCGAGGTCAAGGATCAGGGCGTTCGGGTCAGCGTGGTGCTGCCCGGTTCGATGCAGACAAGCTTCAATGACACGACCACGCCCGGCGCGGCCCCCGACCCGGATGCCATGGACCCGCGGGAGGCAGCCGATACAGTGCTGATGCTGGTTGATGCGCCGGACAGCGTCGTGATCGATGAAATCCAGTTCCGTTCGCCGCGTCAGGCCCTTTAACGATTATTTGCGGTAGCGTTCGTCAAACAGCGCGCCTTTGGTCAGGGCGCCGGACAAGTCGGCGTTTTCCATCAGGGCACCGGACAGGTCGGCCCGGCGTAAATCGCAGTCAATCAGCACGGCGTAAGACAGATCGGCCCCCTCCAGGATCGCGTCGGCCAGATTGGCCCCGCGCAGCACGGCGTAGCGCAGATTCGCCCCGGACAGATTGACGCGTTGCAGCCAGTCCGTGCCGTCATCATTGGTGAATTTCAGCGGCATCAGGTTGGCTTCGGCCAGGTCGGCGCGGGAAAGATTGGCGTTTTTCAACGAGGTGCCGCGCAGATCTGCATTTTTAAGATTACAGTCACGCAAATCCGAGCGGTCGAGCATGGCGCTTTGAATTTGCGCGCCTTCAAGATTCTGTTGCAGGAAATTGCTGGCGACAGCCTTGATCGCCGTCAGCGGATAAGAGCCGAGGCCGAGGATGTGCCGCATATCATAACCGCTTAAGTCAAGGCGTTTGCCGTCTTGGCCGGCGCTGGCCACCCATTTCGTGTGATGTTCGAGTAGCTCGGGCAGGGTTTCCTGCAGCTCTTCGATCAGGGCACCCATTTCATCTTCGTTCAGCGCGTCGTCCAGATTGGCGCCGCCGGTTTCCGTGGCTTCCAGAACGGTGCCGGTCATGATTGAAGCGGTCAGGTTGGCGTTGCGCAGGTTCGAGCCGGTAAAATCGGCATCGGTCAGGTTCGCGCCTTCTAGGTTCGCGCCGCTGAAGTCCGCATCTTTGACGATGATGCCGGACAAATCGGCATCGGCAAAATCGGCGGCAGAGGCACGGGAGCCTGACATGTTGGTCTCGTGCATCTTGGCACCGCGGAAAATCGTTTTCTGTACCGGCGATTTGCCATGAGAGTACGCCTTGTCGACCAGCGCGCCTTTTTCGCCGCGTTCCATCACCTTGCCTTCCCGCAGGTCGGCTTTTTCAAGGTCGGCGCCGGTCAGGTTCGCGCCGGCGACATAAGCGCCGCGGAAATCGGCGCGGGCAAAGCTGGCATTCTCCAGCTTGGCGTGGCGCATGTCACAGGCGAAAAAAGAGACGCCTTTGAAGGTGCCGCCTGACAGAATCGCGTCGACAAGAACTGAACCGGTAAAATCGGCCTGTGACAAATCGGCGCCGCGGAAATTCAGCCCGGTCATATCCTTGAATTTCAGAACAGCGCGCGCACCGCCGCGTATCCCTTTCAGGAAGGTGGCATGTTTCTTGATCACCTCGTCAAGTTCGCGCTGGGATACGATCTCCAGCCCCGAATCTATGGCGGGGGCGCTTTCGCTCATAAAAACCTCTTTTTGTTTCAGGCAGTTATAGCCATAGCCCTATTTTAGCCGATAATGATATAAAAATTGATAAAGAATTCAGGCTGCATGTTTCAGGCTGTGGGCAATGAAATCCTGCAGACCAGCGGTTGAGCAGTCGGTTTCGGCCGATTGACCGCTTAGTATTTGTTTTGCAAGCACTTTTCCGAGTTCAACGCCCCATTGATCGAAGCTGTTCAGGCCCCAGATTATGCCCTGGACGAAGATTTTATGCTCGTACAGCGCCAGCACCATACCAAGATGAAAGGCATCAAGGCGGCGCAGCAGGATCGTTGTGCTGGGCCGGTTGCCGGGGAAGACTTTCTGCGGGTCGCCGCCGGCCTCTTCAGCCGTTTGTCCGATCATCAGGGCGCGGGACTGTGCCAGCATGTTCGCGAGCAAGATGTCATGGTGCGTATCCGGCGCAGCGGCACTTTCGGCGGCGGCAATAAAATCGCACGGGATCAGGGCGGTGCCCTGGTGAATCAGCTGGTAAAAGGCGTGCTGGCCGTTGGTGCCGGGCTGACCGAATACGACCGGGCCGGTTGGGTAATCGACAGGCTGCCCGTCACGGGTGATGCGCTTGCCGTTTGATTCCATATCGAGCTGTTGCAGGAAATCGGGCAGGCGGGCGAGATTTTGCGCATAGGGCAGCACCGCATGGCTTTCGGCGTCCCAGAAATTGCGGTACCAGACGCCGAGCAGCGCCAGGATCACCGGCATGTTGCTTTCCAGCGGGGCTTCGCGGAAATGGCGGTCCATAATATAAGCGCCGTCAAGCAGTGCGCGGAACTGATCGAAGCCGTGTGCGAGGCAGATCGACAGGCCGATCGCCGACCATAAACTGTAGCGCCCGCCGACCCAGTCGCGGAACGGGAACATGTTGGCCGGGTCGATGCCAAAGGCCCGCACGGCCTCTTCGTTGGTCGACAAGGCTACGAAATGGCGTGCAACCGCCGCCTCGTCGCCGTAATGGGCGAGCAGCCAGCGCCTGGCCTCTTCCGCATTGGCCAGCGTTTCCTGGGTGGTGAAGGTCTTGGAGGCGATGATGAACAGCGTTGTTTCCGGATCGGCATCGGCCAGGGCGTGGGCCAGGTCGGCCGGATCAATATTGGATACGAACCGTGCCGTAATCACCGTATTTTTGTTTTCTTGCAAGGCCTCGCAGACCATGCGGGGACCGAGATCGGAGCCGCCGATTCCGATATTGATAACGGTTTTGAGCGGCTGGCCGCTATGGCCGGTCCAGCCGCCGCTGCGTACCGCGTCGCTGAACTCTTTCATCCGGGCCAGCGTTTGATGCACGAACGGCACGATATTTTCGCCGTTGGCGATGATCCCGGCAGTGTCCGGGGCGCGTAACGCTGTATGAAGGACCGCCCGGTTTTCGGTGTTGTTGACCGTTTCGCCGGCGAACATTTTATCACGCCATTTCTCGACCGCGCAGGCCCGGGCGAGGGCGGCAAGCAGGGTGACGGTTTCAGCCGTAATCCGGTGCTTGGAATAGTCGAGCAACAGACCTTCATGTTTGAGGCTGAACTGGCGGAAGCGGGCCGGGTCGGCGGCGAACAGGTCGCGCATGTGAATATCGTCCATAGTGCGGCGATGTTCCTGCAACGCGGTAAAAGCCGGCAGCTCATTCAACATCGGGCAGGGTCTCCACTATTGTGTTCGGGCTCACGCCTTCCGGCTGTCCGACCAGGATGAAAGTCAGCGCCTCAGGCGCCAGCAGGCGGGCCGCCAGGTCCTGGATATCGGCGGCGGTTACGGCGTTGATATGATCGGCGCGGCGGTCAAGATAATCCACCGGCATGTCATCAAGCTGCAGGCCCAGCAGGATGCCGGCGATACTGCCGGTTGAGGACAGGCTGAGCGGCAGCGAGCCGACGAGGTAAGACTGCGCCTTATCCAGCTCTTCGATTGTGACCGGCGTTTCGATCAGCCGTTGCCATTCCTGCCGGATCAGGCCGAGCATCTCGCCGACCGACTCGTTTTTGGTCGCGGTCGAGACGGTCAGGGCATCCAGATGCTCCATATCCATAAATGCGCTGTAAATGCCGTAAGTCAGGCCGCGTTTTTCGCGGATTTCTTCCATCAGGCGCGAGCCGAAGCCGGAACTGCCGAGAATGAAATTCATGACCATGCCGGTATAGTAATCCGGGTGGCCGCGGCCGATGCCGGGCTGGATGCCGCGGATAATTGTTTGCGGCATATCCTGTTCATACAGCACGGTCGTACCGGGATTCCGGACCGTGGTCGCCGGCACGGCCGGGACGGATGACCGGGCCGGCAGCGGTCCGAACACCTCGTCCAGCAGGGGTGCGAGTTCTGTTGCCGAAATCGCGCCGGTTACGCCAATGACCAGATTGTCGCGGCCGAGCCGGCCGGTGGCAAATGCGCGCAAATCGGCGATGGTGATCGCCTGCATTGTGGTCAGTGTGCCGCCGCTGTTTTTCGCGTAAGGGTGGCCTTCGAAGGCGGTGGCATTAAGCAGCCGCGCCGCCTTCCATTCCGGGCTGGCGAGTGAATTCCTGATTCGGGCGAGGTTGGCCGCCCGCATGCGTTCCACCGGCTCTTCGTCAAAGCGCGGCTCGTTCAGGGCCAGCCGCAACAGTTCAAAGGCCTTGTCCCTGTGCTTGACTAGTGTTTTGACAGAGCCGCCGAAATTGTCGCGGTTGGCGCTGAAACCCAGACTGATATTCAGGTCGGTCAGTGTTTTCTGGAAGCTCTGGCTGTCATAAGGACCGGCCCCTTCATCCATCGTGTTTGAAGCCAGCCGCGCCAGTCCCTGCCGGTCCGGCGGATCGCCGGCGGCGCCGGCGCCTTTGAACGAGAATTGCAGCGCGATGATCGGCAGGCTGTGATCTTCGACCAGCCAGGCGCTGATGCCGCCGGGGCTTGTGACAGTCTGGATATCCAGCAACCGTTCATCATTCTGCACGTTATCCTGGGCATCGGTCGCCGCTGAGAGCAGTATAAAACAGAATAGAAACGAAACGATCAGTTTCACTGTGATGATTCCTCTGATTCTTGGGCTTTGGGCAGTAAATAGCCGGTGACATGTGGCCGTCGCTCGTTATTGTCCGGGTCGAGATAGCGGCGTGCCGCCGCGTTGATCTGTTCGATTGTCACGGCCTCAATATCGTAGGGCCAGTATTCGATATCCTCTATCGTGCTGCCGGTCGCCAGGCTATAGCCGAAGATCATCGCCGGGCCGGACAGGCTGTCGCGGGCGAAAATTGCCGCTTCGGTCAGGCGGGTCTTGGCATCGGCCACTTCCTGTGCCGTCACACCGTCACGGATCAGTACGCGCAACTCTTCATCAATCGCCGCTTCCACGGTCTTCATGCTGACACCCACAGCCGGGTTGGCGCCGAGCCGGATTTCGCCTTCGGAGAGCGCGGCGCCGCTATAGCGAAACGACGCGGTGGTCGCCAGTTTTTGTTCATAAACCAGTGATTTGTAAAAGCGCGAGGTCGGTCCGTCGCCCATGATACTGGCGAGGATATCAAGTGCCAGTGCGGTGTCCTTGTCGGTTGTGCTGCTCGGTGCGCGGTAAAAGCGGCTAAAGCGCGGCTGCTTGATTGTTTCATGTTCGTAATACAGGCGCGGGTTGGCCGGAAGCGGCGGCACGGCGCTCCAGTTTCGCTCAGGCACAGCCCGGGCCGGGATGCGACCGTAAATCTCTTCAGCCAGCGGGCGCAGCGTGTCCATCGTGATGTCGCCGGAAACGACCAGGATCGCGTTATTCGGCGCATACCAGCGGTTATAGAAGCCCATGACATCCTCGCCGGTCAGCGTCTCAACCTCGTGCAGCCAGCCAACGACAGGGTTACCGTAGGGGTGGTTGGGGAACAGGGCCGTGCGCATCTGCTCCACGAAATAGCCGCGCGGGTCGTTCTCGGTGCGCTGCCGGCGTTCTTCCAGCACGACCAGCCGTTCGGAGGCCAGCTCCTCGTCCGGGAAAGAGAGGTTGACCATCCGGTCGGCTTCCATCCGCATAATGGTTTCAAGGTGCTCGGAAGCGACAGACTGAAAATAGGCGGTGATATCCTGTCCGGTAAAGGCGTTATCATTGCCGCCCAGCAATTTGACGCGCTTGGAAAACTCTCCCGGCGGCAGGGTTTCCGTGCCTTTGAACATCATATGTTCGGCGAAATGGGCAATGCCGGACAGCCCCGGCGGCTCATCGGCAGCGCCAACCCGGTACCAGACCATATGGGTGACGGCCGGTACGCGGTGGTTGGGTACGGCGACAACCTTCATACCGTTCGGGAGCGTAAAGGATTCGGCGCCGAAGACCGGGGTGCGCGCCGTATCCTGGGCTTGCGCCGGGGCATTCAGGACAAAAACCAAAAGCAGGATCAGGGATAGTAATCTCATGCCTGAAAATGTAGGGCAGGGCTATATAAAGAGCAAGCGCCTTTATCGCCCATCCGGTCCAGCGGCTTATTCCTCGATTGTCGGGGTTTTGCCTTCGGTCAGGGGTTTACCCTGCTCGCTGTTTTCACGCAGGCGTTCGGCTTCGGCGGCGGCGTCAACGACGCTGGCCGGCGGCTGGTCATTGCCGGTGGTCCAGCCGAGCAGCCGCTCGGATACCGGTTTTTCATAAGGCTCGAGCGTGGCGGTTTCACGGTCAACCGCTTCGCGGATACCGGGCTGCGCCTCGTCAGTGCCGGCTTTTTGCAATAGCGCGGCTTCACCGTCAGCCGGGGTTGGCCGTGCATCCGCGCCGCCTTCACCGAAAATGACGGTTCGTGCCTGCTCGGTGGCTGCCGCTTCCTGCGGGCGCTGCGCGCCGGGTTGCGGCGGGCGGACACTGTAATCGGGCGGCAATTCCAGCGGCGCCCGCTTGACGACAGCAAATTCGTCGGGCGCTGTCCGGGTCAGGCCCAGCTGCTCCTTTGTACCTTCGCAGGCGCTTAAGGTTACTAGCGGAGTCAGGAACAGCGCGGTCAGGATAACGGGTCTGGCAGAGAAGATCATGGCTGAGTGGCTTTGTTTCGTTTCGCTTCCAAGAATATACTATCGAAAAGAATGAAGGCAATCCCCAAAACGATGGCGCTATCGGCAATGTTGAAAGCCGGGTAGTGCCAGCCGAAAGCATGGAAATCAAAGAAATCGACAACCGCGCCGTAGCGGACGCGGTCAACCACATTGCCGAGCGCCCCGGCAATGATCGCGCACACGGCGATGATCAGTCCTTTTTCGCGCAGCCTGAGCAGCCAGACAACCAGCGCGCCGATAATCACCAGCGCGATAATTACCAGGATCAGCGGCCCGTAAGCGCCGAGATTATTGAGCATGCCGAAACTGATGCCGCGGTTCCAGACCAGCACCAGGTTGAAGAACGGCAGCACTTCGACCGGACCGGCCATTAAATAGTGTAGCGCCAGCGCCTTGGTGATGCGGTCGGCAACGAAAATCAGGGCGGCGAGGATGAGAGCGGTTTTATACATCCGGGGCCTTATGCTGCCTGCTTGTGCTTGCGGTACCAGGTGGCGGCATCGGCGCAGCGGTTGCACACGCCGTCCATCTGCGCCCCGACCTCGGGCAGGATTTTCCAGCAGCGCTGGCATTTTTCGCCGGGCGCTTTGCCAATGGTCACGCCCGGCATGCCGGTTTCCAGTGTGACCGGGGCGGTGATGCAGATTTCAGCCATATCAACGCTTTCCAGCAGCGCGGCGTCTTCAGCCGGGATTCTGAGCACCGGCGCGGCTTCCAGCGAGGAGCGCAGGGTTTTCTCCGCGCGCAGCGGCTCAATCGCCGCCAGAACATCCTTACGGTACCGGATGATCGTGTCCCATTTATCGGCCAGCGCGGTATTTTCCCAGACAGCGGGCACGGCGGGAAAGTCGCGCAGATGAACGCTGTCCGCGTCTTCGAAGACACCGGCCGGGCGGTAGGACCACGCTTCTTCGGCGGTAAAGCACAGAATAGGCGCAAGCCATGCGGTCAGACCGTTATAGATCACCGCCATCACCGTGCGGGTGGCGCGGCGCTCAAAACTGTCCGGGCGGTCGCAATACAGGCGGTCTTTGCGGATATCGAAGTAAAAGGCCGATAAATCCTCGTTACAGAAATCATGCAGCAGCTTGGTCAGTTTTGAAAATTCGTAGTTCTCGATACAGCTGCGGACCTGCTTATCCATATCCCACAAACGGTGCAGGATCAGCTGTTCCAGTTCCGGCAGGCTGGCCGGGTCGTCGAAAAACTCGACGCTTTCGTCTCTGGTAAAACCGTCCAGCGCGCCGAGCAGGAAGCGCAGCGTGTTGCGAATCCGGCGGTATAAATCACCGGTGGCTTTGAGCGCTTCTTCACTGATGCGGATATCCTCGGCGTAATCGGAGGTCAGCGTCCAGAGTCGCAGGATATCGGCGCCGTATTTATCCATCATATCAAGCGGCGAGGTCACATTGCCCGCCGATTTCGACATTTTATAGCCGTCCTTGTCGAGCACGAAGCCGTGGGTCAGCACGGCCTTGTAAGGCGCGCGGCCGTTGGTGCCGCAGCTCTCCAGCAGCGAGGAATGGAACCAGCCGCGATGCTGGTCAGAGCCTTCAAGATACAAATCCGCCATTTCAACGCCGTCAAAGACCGGCCAGCGTTCGGTATCGCCGAGCACGAAGGCATGGGTCGAGCCGGATTCAAACCAGACATCGACAATGTCGAACACCTGTTCATACTCATCGGCGCTGTAGGCGTTGCCGAGGAAATCTTCGGGCGGGCGCGCCCACCAGGCATCGCTGCCTTCCTCTTCGAAAATTTTGCCGATCCGGTCCAGCACTTCGGGGTCGGTCAGCGGCGTACCGGTGGCCTTTTCAACGAACAGCGCGATCGGCACGCCCCAGGCGCGCTGGCGCGAAATGCACCAGTCCGGGCGGTTCTCGATCATCGCGCGGATGCGGGCCTCGCCCTTTTCCGGGACCCATCTTGTATCTTCAATGGCTTGCAGCGCAGTTTGCCGGAGAGTCTTCCTCCCTCCGCTACGCTTCTCTCCCCCGCTGGCGGGGGGGTGAGGGGGGGAGAAGGCGTTATCCATGCCGATGAACCATTGCGGCGTCGTGCGGAAAATCAGCGGCGCTTTCGACCGCCATGAGTGCGGGTATTCATGGCGCAGCGCGCCTTTGGCCAGCAGCGCCCCGGCCTCGTCCATCGCCTTGAGCACGGCGAAATTACCGCCGCCGAGCGCACCGTCCTGCGTATACACTTCCATCCCGGCAAACAGCGGTACATGCGCGCGGAACAGGCCGTCATCGGTAATATTGTCGGTGATTTCCAGCCCGTGCTGCTGGCCCAGATAAAAGTCGTCGGCGCCGTGGCTGGGCGCGATATGGACGAATCCGGTCCCGGCTTCATCCGTCACATGATCGCCGGGCAGCAGCGGCACATCGAAGTCATAGCCCTGAGCGCTGAGGGGATGGGCGCAGACCGTACCGGCGAGGTCGTGGCCTGTAAATGTAGCCAGTTGCTCCCACTCTTCGATTTTCGCGCTGTTTTTGACATCATCGGCGAGTGACAGGGCGAGGGCGATTTTATCGCCGACCTGCGTCTTGCTGTTTTCACCCAGCGCCTTAATCTCAAACAGGCCGTACGCCATATCCTCGCCATAGGCAATAGCGCGGTTGGAGGGCAGGGTCCACGGCGTGGTCGTCCAGATGACGATTGACGCGCCTTTGATCGTATCCAGCCCGGTCTCCTTTACCGGGAACTTCACCCAGACCGTAATGGATTTATGCTCTTTATACTCAACCTCAGCCTCGGCCAGTGCGGTTTTTTCGACCACCGACCACATGACCGGCTTGGCGCCGCGATACAGCAGGCCGTTTTGCGCGAATTTGTGAATTTCGCGCACGATCTTACCCTCGGCCGTGTCAGTCATGGTCAGGTACGGAGTTTTGAAATCGCCGATCACGCCGAGGCGCTGGAATTCCGCGCTCTGGATATCGACCCATTTTTGGGCGAAGGCGCGGCATTCGGCCCTGAAATCAAGCGGATCGACGGCGTCTTTATCTGCGCCTTTTTCGCGGTACTGTTCCTCGATCTTCCATTCGATCGGCAGGCCGTGGCAATCCCAGCCCGGCACGTAGGGGGCGTTATAGCCCATCATCTGCCATGAGCGCCCTACGACGTCTTTAAGGATCTTGTTGACCGCGTGGCCCATATGGATATGGCCGTTGGCATAGGGCGGGCCGTCATGCAGCACCCATTTCGGCTTGTCTTTGGCCTGCTCACGTAATTTTTCATAAAGCTCAACCTCCTGCCAGCGCCGGACGATATCCGGCTCTTTTTTCGGCAGTTCGCCGCGCATCGGGAATTCGGTCTTCGGCAGGAAGACAGTCTCTTTATATATGTCGTCTTGCTTGTCACTACTCATAACAAGGCACTATCGCGGCAGCGCCCTGTAAAATCAAGTGTTTTAGTCGTCTTAGCGGGGGCGGGGCGCCGCTGTTTGCGCTGGCGTTACAAAACGGGCCATTTCCCGCGCCGTGCCATCCAGGTTGTCAAGCCCGCCATGGCGGATGCGGGTGACGGCGGTGCGGAAAATATTGAGCGCTTCCATAAGCTCCGGGTTGCCCAGGGCGCAGGAAATATCGCCGTTTACCTTATCTACAGGATTATTCACGCTCAGCCGGTCGATATGGACCAGCCCGGTTGTTTCATCCTGAATCATGACGGCGCGCAGCTGGATGCCGTTCTTGTAATCATTCAGGCTGATCTCCATTTGCGGGTGGCGTTCGCTGACATAGATAGTAATGTAGGGCTGAAAGCCTTTCGTGCCCGGTTTGGGCCGCCGGCGCGGGAAGGTGGCGCTGTAGCCCGGCGCGATGCGCGGGGCGAAGTCGCGCAGCCCGACATAGCCCATCATCTCTGCCTGATCGCGGCTGCGCAGGGCCGGCACTTGTGTGTGCGGCGCGATTGTCGGGTTCGCGAAAAGCCAACGTAATAATGACAAAAAGACAGCCTCCTCTTTAATAAGGGCTTTAATTTACATATTGTAAAAAGACTCTGCAACAAAATTGTTGTGCTGGCCGGGTTATAACTTGACGGGGCCATCACTTTATCGGCTGGCGGTCAGAATCTGGCGGGTTTGGGCGCAGTCGCTGTCGATCTGGGCGATCAGCGCCTCCAGACTGTCGAACTTGGCCTCGCCGCGCAGTTTTTGCACCGGCCTGATCCGCAGGGTACGGCCATAGATATCGGCGTCGAAATCAAGGATATGCGCTTCGACCTGACCGATCTTCAGTTCGAACATCGGCCGGATGCCGATATTGGTCGCGGCGGGCCGCCACATGTCCTCGCCTTCGATCTGCACAAATGTGGCGTAAACGCCATAGCCAGGATGAACGGTGTTTTCCAACGGGACGTTGGCCGTCGGATAGCCGAGTTCGCGGCCGCGCTTGTCGCCTTCGACCACGATGCCCTCAATGTACCAGTCCCAGCCGAGCAGGGCGCGGGCTTCGGCAATTTCGCCGTGGCGGAGATGGGCGCGTATCGCACTTGAGGAATAGATTGCGCCGGCCTGGTCACCCAGCTTGTCCATGACGGTGACGGCGAAGCCGGCCTGTCGTAGCGTGTCCGGCGTACCCTTACGGAGCTGGCCGAAACGGAAGTCGGCGCCGATCACGATATGGACCGGCGCCAGCGCGCCGGTCAGGATCGTATCCGTGAAGGCTTCGGCGCTCTGGCTGGCAAAATCCCAGTCAAAAGGCAGGGAGACGATGAAGTCGATGCCGCACTCCTCCAGCAGCCGGGCCTTGACCGCAAAAGGGGTCAGGCGGAACGGCCGGTCGTCTGGGCGGAACAGGCTGCGCGGATGCGGCTCGAAGGTTAAAATCCCGCACGGCAAGCCGTGTTGTCTGGCCTGTTCTTTCGCAGCACCGATCAGGGCGCGGTGCCCCTTATGGACGCCGTCGAAATTGCCGATCGCCAGTACGGCCCCGCTTAGGTGGCCGGGCAAGGCGGTTATATCCGTGATTACGTCCATCATCCCATGCGCGGCAGGGCGCGCTCTTTACTCTGGCCTTTGGCTTTGCAGCATTTCATAAACAATGCCGTCACGCAAGCCGGCATTAGAAAAGACCACCGTTTCGGCCTGTGTGGCGGTCAGCAGCCGTTCCAGCATCAGGGCCGCATAGGGCAGCAATTTGGCGCGTTTCTTTTCAATCCCGTATTGTTTGACCAGGGCCGATGGTTTTTCCCTCTTCAATTTCTGCGCCAGCGTGATGGCATCGATAGCGGCGATTTCATGGCCGTGGCTGTGCGGACTGGCAATGCCGTTATAGATTTGCAGCGCATCGGCGAAAGCCCGCCAGGTGCCGCCGATCGCGTAAAGCGCGCCCGGTTTTTCATAGGGGCTGGTGTGTGGCTGTAACTGCGCGTCTATATATTCATGCGCTGTCTTGCCATGCGCGGCAAGGCGCAGCACGCCGAGTGGCAGGCTCAGGCAATCGGCGACGCGGTTATTATGAATAGCGGCCAGTTCAAGACTGCCGCCGCCAAGATCGGCGATTATTCCGTGCGCGCCGGGAAAAGCGGCGATCACGCCATAGGCGGAATAAAGCGCTTCCTGTTCGCCGCTTAAAATCCGGATATCCAGCCCTTGTTCCGCCCTGACCGTATCGATAAAGGCCGTACCGTCTGAGGCGTCGCGCACGGCGGCGGTGGCGATGGCGCGGATGTCGGCAACCTCAAGCGCTTCGGCCAGGGTCAGGAAGGCCGAGAGCACTGTCATGGTTTTGGCCGCGCCTTTTTTACAGAGTCTGCCGTTTTTTTCCAGCGTGCGCCCAAGGCTGCATATCACTTTCTCGTTAAAGAAGGGGTGCGGCGGGTAATGGGCGAGATCGTAGGCGACAAAGCGCACGGAGTTCGAGCCGATATCAAAAATGCCGACCGAGTCCGGCGTCGCCGTGTCCCTGGAAAAAGCGAAGTTAAGCGCTTTTGTCTTCCGTATTTTTTTCTTGATTGTCTTGCGTATGGTTTTCAAGCGAGAGCTCCGGCGGCATCGGGGCCATGGCGACGGCTTTGCCGCGCCCGGATAGTGACGGGTTGGTCATGAAATAATCATGGGCGCAGAAATCATCGTCATCGGCGACCATCCGAGTGTAAACGCCGTCGGCGTCCATCGTCCAGCTTTGTTTGCGGTCTTTCAGGTAAGCCAGCATGATCTGGTCGAGCACCTGTTTGTGGACGGTGGCGTTCTTAACCGGCACCAGCGTTTCGATCCGGCGGTCGAGATTACGCGGCATCAGGTCGGCCGAGGCGATAAAGACTTTTGCCTTGCGCGAGGGCATTTCAAAACCGTTACCAAAGGCGTAGATACGCGAGTGTTCCAGAAACCGGCCGATAATACTTTTGACATGGATGTTTTCTGAGAGGCCCGGAATGCCGGGGCGTAAGGCGCAGATTCCGCGTACGACCAGTTCGATCCTGACTCCGGCCTGCGCGGCCTTGTAAAGCAGGTCGATCAGATCCGGGTCGAGTAGCGCGTTCAGTTTCATCCATATCGCGGCGGGCTGGCCTTTTTTGGCGAACTTAATCTCGTTCTTGATCAGCTTGGTCAGTTTTTTGCGCAGATGCATCGGCGCGATGTTGAGCGAATTCATTTCGCTCGGCTCGGCATAACCGGTCATGTAATTGAACATCGCCGCGGCGTCGTGACACAGCGCCTTATTACAGGTGAAAAAAGAAAGATCTGCGTAAATCCGCGCCGTGTCCGGGTGATAATTTCCGGTGCCGAAATGGGTGTAGGTGCGCAGGCGCTGCCCTTCGCGCCGGACGACGAGGGACAGCTTGGCGTGTATCTTCAGATCAACGAATCCGAACACGACCTGTACCCCGGCCATTTCCATGTTGCGCGCCCAGCGAATATTGGCTTCCTCGTCAAAACGCGCTTTCAGTTCGACCAGCGCAGTGACGGATTTGCCGGCCTCGGCGGCGGCAATCAGCGCCTGGACGATCGGCGAGTCGTCGCTGGTCCGGTACAGCGTCTGCTTGATCGCAACAACGTTTGGATCGGCGGCGGCTTGGCGGATGAACTGGACGACGACATCAAAGCTCTCATACGGATGATGGACGATAATATCCTTGTGCCGGATTGCGGCAAAGCAATCGCCGCCGAAATCGCGGATACGTTCGGGAAAGCGTGAGTCGAACGGCGGGAATAAAAATTCGCGGTGCTCGTTGGTAATCAGTTCTTCGGTATCCGCAAGCCCGACCAGCCCGGCGACCTTTATAATATCGCCGGGGAACACCTTGAGTTCGGTGGCGAGAAAATCGAGAATATCCTCGCCGATATTATTGCTGACCGTTAGCATGATGACATGGCCGCGGCGGCGGCGTTTCAATGCGGTTTCAAAGGTCAGTACGAGGTCCTCGGCTTCTTCCTCAATCTCCATTTCGCTGTCGCGCAGGATGCGGAAAATCGCATGATCGACAACCTCCACCGGCGGCGGGAACAGCTTGTCGATATGTAGCATGATGAGCTGTTCGAGCAGGATATAGCGCGGATGCGTGCCGGGCAGGCGGATAAAGCGGTTCATTTGCGGCGGCAGCATGACCAGCGCTTCCAGTTCCTGATTTCTTTTGCTGTTCAAAAGTTGCAGCGCGATGGCCATGCCGCGGTTGGGAATGAACGGGAACGGGTGGGCCGGGTCGACCGCGATCGGTGACAGGACCGGGAAGATATCGTTCTCGAACTTGGTGCGCAGCCAGCTTAAATCCTTGCGGCCGAGGGTGTCGGGATCGATAATCGCGATGCTTTGCGACGCCAGCTCAAGCCGCATATTTTTCCAGGTTTGTTGCATATCGCCGATCAACTGGTTGCTGCGGACCCTGATATCATCAAGCTGCTGTTGCGGCGAACGGCCGTCATTGCTGCGCCCGGTGACACCGGCGGCAATCTGGCCTTTCAGGCCGGCCACCCGCACCATGTAAAATTCTTCAAGGTTTTTGGCGGTGATCGACAAAAAGCGCAGCCGTTCGAATAACGGGTGGCGCTCGTTATGAGCTTCCTCCAGCACACGCTGGTTGAACGCCAGCCATGACAGCTCGCGGTTGATAAAGCGCTCCGGCGCTTCCGCGATCCCTGTTGGTCTGACGGTTTTATTGCGTTTTTGCAGCATAGCGACCCTTATTATAGCACGAAAAAACTTTATGAGAGATTGATAATGCTGCGCCGCTTCGGACGTAAAACAGCGGTCTGCACATTACGATGGTATGCATTTAAGTCATTGTAGTTGAATAAAAAAACGGCTCCCCTAACAATGGTCCCGATAATCAGAAACCTAAAGACGGGCATGAGTGCCACAGGAGCTAGAGATGAAAAAACTATCCTTTACCGCGGCGTTTTGCATGTTGGCGCTGGTGCCGGTAAACACGCAGGCGATGAGTGGCGTTGTCTGATTGCGAAATTGCCGCGCAGGCTTTACAGCGATCCGTATGCGCAGCGTATCGCGCTCAATTATGTCGAAGAGCATTACCGTGACTTTGATGTCTATGAATTCGCTTTTTACTGGCTGCGCAGCGGGCATATATTTTTACTGTTCCAGGGCCGGATGAAACAGGCGCATGACACATTCGCCTCATTCCTCGACTTCGTTAGTGAAGGGGAAGACCATGCCAAGCCCCCGTTTCATTTATACAATCTGGGCCGCGAAGCCGGCTGGGTTGAGGATGCTTTTGAAGAGGCGCTGGCGGCGATTGAGACAATGTCCAAAGGCGCTGAGCGCGCTATAAAGGACAGGCGTATTGAGGCGCCTGAACAGGCCGGGCCGCCACCGGAACAGCGCGACCGCGATGCGGAACGGGCCTTACGATTACGGCCGTTATTGCTGCTGGTCGAGGATGAGCGGATGACGCAGTCTTTTATCAGGGCGCTGACTGACCCGTATTGCGACATTATCGCCGCTGATACGGTCGCCGAGGGGCGGGCGCTCTACGAAGCCTGCTGGCCGAATATGGTGTTTATGGACATCAATTTGCCGGATGGGGACGGCCAGGATTTAACGCAGCAGTTGCAGGCGCTGGATCCGCAGGCGTACATCGTGATTGTCAGCGCCAATTTATCGCGCGAGAGGGTGGAAGGGTGCCGTAATGCCGGGGCGAAAGGGTTTGTTGCCAAACCTGTCACCAGCGATAAGGAGCGGCTGATCGCCCCGATTCATAATTATAACCGCGAACGGTACCGGCAGGCTTAATCTAATTTTCTGCCTTGATCGGGCAGACAAAGCCGTCCGGTTTCGCGGTCACAAGTGTACAGGGCAGGCGGGCGGCGACGGTTTCCGCGGTATTGCCGATCAGAAAGCCCTGAATGCCGGTGCGGGCGACGCTGCCCATGATGAAGATATCGGCCCTGGTTTCTGCGGCCTGTTCGACCATCATATCGGCGGCGCGGCTCTTTTTGCGGATAATCTTGTGGGTGCCGTCATCAAACCCGGCTTTGCCGATCAGGGTTTGCAGGGCGCTGTCATGGGCGTGATCAGCCTCTTCGACAAGGCGCTTAATATCTTCATCCTCCATGCCGGCAAACGGCGAGTGGCGCAAAAATTCTTCATGCTCGTAATGCCAGGATGATATCGCCGCGCATTCTCCCGCCATCTGGTTTGCCAGCATGTCGCCGGTGCCGAGAAGCTTCAGGTTCAGGTCATAGCCTGCCGGGTCTTCCGCCTGCGGATCGACGGCGACAAGGATTGAGGGCTTTTCGTCTACTGCGGCGCCGCGCTGCAGCCACAAGGTACAGGGACATTTGCGCAGCAGGCCCGCATCAAGCGTATTCAGAGTGCCTTTGGCCGATGGCGGGTCCGACGGCTTGATCAGCAGGTCGTGGCCGTTTTTCAGGACGCGCTGGACAATACGAACGAGATGCGGTTCGTCGCTTTCAAACGCGATTTCGACCGGATAGCCGGGCGCAGCGTCATTCATGCCGGCAGCAATATCATCGCGCATCTCTTTACGGAAATTTGTTTCGTAATCTGACAGGGCCTTCGGGAAGGTCTTGTAAACCACCAGGATCGTCAGCGCCGCCTCGTGGGCTTTGGCCAGCCGGGCGGCCGTCGCCAGCGCCCCTTGGTAGGCTTCGTGATTGTCGATAACACAGAGAATATTTTTATAGGCGTCCATCAGCGGCACTCCCCCAGGCTATTACAATTTCACCATAAGATATATATGAACCGGGGGCGCAATGCCAGACCGCCTGTGATCGAAAATACTGAATCTTACGATCGTAAACGGTATTTCAGGGGCGGCTGTTCAGTTTTCTGTATAATGTTGATTTGGCGATGCCTAGCTGACGGGCGGTTTCCGTGACATTTTGGCCGCACTGGGCCAGGACGAAATCAAAATACAGCGCGTTCCACTCTTCCAGTGTGTATAACGTGCCTGTTTCCTTGAACGGGCTGATGCCGCTTGCGGCCACTGATCCTGTAATGGCGGGTGTTGTGCCCGGCCGGCTTAAAAATGCCCGGCTTAAAAATGCAATGTCGGAAGCATTCAGCACGTCTTCATCACACAGGATCAGCGAGCGGTTGATCGTGTTTTCCAGTTCCCGGACATTGCCGGGCCAGAGATGCTCCTGCAGCGCCTGCATCGCACCGGCCGCTATTTTAGCGGTTGGGTGGTTGTTTGCGGCGGCGAAGCGCGCGGCGAAATAATCCGTTAAGGCCGGGATATCTGCCAGGCGTTGACGCAGGGGCGGCAGGGACAGGGGCAGGACATTCAGCCGGAAATACAGGTCTTCGCGAAACCGGCCCTGCCGGACGGTCTCTTCCAGCTGGCTGTGAGTCGCGGAGATCACCCGCACGTCCACGCTGACTGATCTATCGGCGCCGACCGGCTCGACCTCCTGTTCCTGCAGTACCCTCAGCAGCTTGACTTGTGCTGCGAGCGGCAGGTCGCCGATTTCGTCGAGGAAAATCGTGCCGCCGTCGGCTTCGCGGAACTTGCCGGGCGCTTTGCGCACGGCCCCGGTGAATGCGCCTTTCTCATGGCCGAATAACGTACTCTCGACCAGGTTTTCAGGGATGGCGCCGCAGTTAACCGCGACAAACGCCTTGCCGGCACGGCCGCTCTCTCCATGAATGGCGCGGGCCAGTACCTCTTTGCCGGTACCGGTTTCGCCGGTAATCAGAATCGGCATCGCCTGTGTCGCCGCTTTACGGGCGACGGCAATGACCGGTGCCAGAGCGCCCTCTGCGCCGATAATGTCGCTGAAGCGGGTAAAGCGCTCCGCCTGTCTTGTCAGTCTTGTCACTTCGCGGTTGAGCATACGGATGCGCAGGGCGTTGCGGGCCGATGCAACGATACGGTCGGCATTCACCGGCTTTGAAAAAAAGTCGGTTGCCCCCATCTTGATCGCCTGCGCCGCATCTTCACTGTCGGTTGTACCGGTGACCATGATCACCGGAATATCCGGATAGGCTTTGATAATTTGCGGCAGGGCCGTTATCCCGTCCATCACCGGCATATCTATATCCAGTGTGATCATTTCTATTGAGCTGTTGCCGGGCCGGGCCAGTATCTCCAGGCATTCGCGGCCGTTCGCGGCTTCCAGCACGCTGATATGCAGGTTATCGGCCAGGATCGCCGCGACGAGACGGCGCTGGGTTCTGTCATCATCAACAACCAGAGCGTGCTTCATGCGCAGAGTGTATGGCCGTGATGACGGCACGGCAAGGCCGCAAATGAACCGTCCTCGTTTCATTTTGAAAACGATGCGCCGCAATTCCCGTTTCAAAACGCAACAGGCGCATGGCGCTACTTTATAAGAAATTGATATTATTTATTTTATTTTCTGGCACAGCCATTGCAAATAGATTTCCATATAAATTGGCATCATATCAATGCCGGCCGTGTTGTGAAAACGGCCATACAGGCGAATGACCTGTTATGCGGGTTGAGATGCCCTGAGACGTACAAAAGAGCGCAAAAGCCGGAAGTCAGATAATGCAAATACAAACCGATGGTATCCGCCACGATTTTATGGCGCTGATTAACGACCTGAATGCGGGTAAAGGCCGTTTCAGGCGGTGGTTGTGCGCCCATATCCATGACCCGGCCCTGGAGTATGTCGGTGCTAAGGATTCTATCTCGGCCGAAAACAGGACCGTGCTGGACTTCTACCTGAACGATATAGACGGGACGGTTTTTTTCGCCTCGCCGACTGATATTTATATTGTCACCGAAGCGCTGGCGGTCACGGAGCTTGAGTCAATTGCCTATGATATTTGCGATTTGCTGCTCGACCGGCATTCCCTGTCGAGCCATATACGGATTTACGCGCTGTCTGAGCAGCCTGCGCCGGCCGAATTGTGCGCCGGCGGCGGCGAGGGATTTTTTCGTGAACCGCTTCTGGTTTCGTCACGGGAAATTACCGATAATGTGATCCGTTATAAGCGGGAGAGCTTCGGTCAGGGTTTTGAAACTTATGATTCTTTGCGTCCCCGGGTTCTGCTGATAGAGGATGACAAGACCGTGTGCCGGATGGTGAAAATCGCATTGCGCGATTTCTGCCAGCTGATCACCGCGCCCAATATGAATAAAGGTCTATCCTTTTTCCTGAATGCAGAGCCGGATGTTACATTTCTCGATATCGGCCTGCCTGACGGCGATGGCCGGCAGGCGCTTGAGTTCATGCTGTGGAACGACCCGGGCGCTTACATTGTCATGTTCAGCAGCGATGATGACCCCAAGACAATTGACCAGACTATAGAGCGCGGCGCCCGCGGCTTTCTGGCCAAACCGTTTGCCAGGCACCGCATGCTCGATCACATTTATGCCGGCGCTCATGTGATGGCGTGAATGAAGAAACCCGGTTAACGCACGAAATGAAAGGAGTCTGTCTGTCTCAACTCACACAACCCAACCCAGTCCTATAGTACCTTCACCGGCTTTCGTGAGATGCAAGCGAAAGCCGGTCTTTTTATCCGCCATGCTATATGATACAAGCAGGACAGTTTAAGACTACGGGCATGGTAATAATGCGCATACTTTCCATTGAAGATGACCCGGAAGTGTCCGCCTATATCAGCAAGGGACTGCAACAGGAAGGACACACCGTTGACACGGCGGCAAACGGCAAGGACGGCCTGTTCCTTGCCACGACCGAAGACTATGACGTTATGATCGTTGACCGGATGTTGCCTGAGCTGGACGGGCTGACGATTATCAAGACATTGCGCGGCGCCGGAAACCAGACGCCGGCCCTGATTTTAAGCGCGCTCGGCGAAATAGATGATCGCGTCAAGGGGCTGCGCTCGGGCGGTGACGACTACCTGGTCAAACCCTTCGCCTTTGCCGAGCTGATGGCGCGGCTGGAGGTTTTGGCGCGCCGCGGGCAGGGCGGCGATAACGGGCCGCAGACCAGCCTCGCTGCCGGTGACCTTGTTCTTGACATGCTGGCGCGCAGGGTCACGCGGGGCGGCAGGGCCATTGAATTACAGTCGCGCGAATTCCGGTTGCTGGAATATATGCTCAAGCACAAGGGTCAGGTGGTGACGCGTACCATGTTGCTGGAAAATGTCTGGGACTATCACTTCGATCCGCAGACCAATGTGATCGACGTGCATATCAGCCGCCTGCGCGGCAAAATCGATAAAGGCTATGACACGCCCCTGATCAGGACGATACGCGGTGCCGGATACATTATCGATGATGCCTGAGGATGAGAGCCGCGCAGCGGCGCGGCGGCGCTACACCAGAAGCTCCAGCTTTCAGATGGCGCTGTTCTTTATCGTGCTGTGCGGTGCGGCTGTCGTGATCCTCGGCTATTTTGGCTACTATTTCTATCGCGGCCATTTCGTATACGGCACCGAAGCGGTGATTGATGCCGAAATGCGTCATGTGATGCGGTATGACTCGCAGGCCGAGATTGTCGCGGCGCTGGATCACGAAGACCGGGTGTTCCTGCTGCTGGATGCGAATAACGATAAACTGGCCGGGAATCTGGTCGCTCTGCCGCGTGCCGTGTCG
The DNA here is from genome assembly GCA_964445195.1 of uncultured Micavibrio sp. Classification (GTDB taxonomy): domain Bacteria; phylum Pseudomonadota; class Alphaproteobacteria; order Micavibrionales; family Micavibrionaceae; genus UM-FILTER-47-13. The sequence continues at coordinate 51,841 of CAYUKA010000008.1, forward strand.
CTGCTGGCCGAGGGGACGCTGGTTTTTGCCCTGCATGAGCGTGAATATGCCGCGAAAATCCATACCTTTCCCGACGGCCGGCGGCTGCTCGTGGGGGTCGACATTACCGCGGTGTCGGCTGAATACCGCTTTATGCGTGGGCTGAGTATCCTGACGATCGCCTTTATGCTGCTGGTGATTGTCACCAGCTATCTGATCAGCCGTTTTGTCGTCAATAACACCAACCGGATTGCGGCGACGGCGAAAACGATCATGGATACCGGCGACCTCTCGCAGCGGATCGCGCTGACTTCGCGCTGGGATGATCTGAGCTCGATGGCTTCGGTGCTGAACGAGTTCCTCGCGCGGATCGAACACCTGATGCGGGGAATACGGCAGGTGTCCGATAACATTGCCCATGATCTTCGTACGCCGCTGACGCGGTTGCGCGGTCATCTCGAAGACTTGAAAGCGCAAAAGCCGGTTATGAAAAGCAAGGCGCTGACCGCGACCTGCGAAAGCCTGATTGCGGAGGCCGACCAGATCCTGACGACATTTAACGCGTTGTTGCGGATCGCCCGGATCGAAGCTGGCCGGCAGCACGGCGCTTTTGCGGCCACGGACCTGAAGGCGCTGGTTGTCGATGTTCTGGAACTATACCAGCCTCTGGCCGAGGAAAAGGAGATCGCGTTAGAGGCGGCATTGTCTGATACGCTCCTGTCCTGTGATCGTGACCTGTTATTTCAGGCCTTCGCCAATGTGCTGGATAATGCCGTCAAATTCACGCCTGCCGGTGGGCGGATTGCCGTGGCGTTATATGAGGAAGGGGGGCACACCATTTTCGTTGTCACCGATAGCGGTCCCGGCATCGCGGCAGATGAAAAAAACCGGGTCTTTGACCGGTTTTACCGTGCCGAGCAAAGCCGGCACACGCCGGGCAGCGGACTGGGTTTAAGCCTTGTTGCGGCTGTAATTGATGTGCATGGCGGCCGGATCTCACTGGAGAATGCGGAGCCGGGCCTGCGGGTGGAGATTGTGCTGTAACGATTACAATCTTGTAATGCTGCGGCCACAAGGATGTAAGAGACGATGAGCCATAATGACAACATGAAAATCGCGATTATCGGCACGGGCATATCCGGTCTGGGGGCGGCGTACCTGCTGCATCCGCAGTATGATGTGACCATCTACGAAAAAAATGAATATATCGGCGGCCACAGCCGGACGGTTACGATTGAAAAAGACGGCCGGCAGATTCCGGTCGATACCGGCTTTATCGTTTTCAATTACCGCAATTATCATCACCTGACGCGGCTGTTTGAACGGCTGGCGGTGCCGGTACAGAAAAGCGATATGTCGTTCGGCGCCAGTATCGCCGACGGCTGGCTGGAATATGGCAGCAAGGGGATGTTCGCGCAAAAGCGCAACCTGCTGCGCCCGGCTTACCTGAAGATGCTGGGCGATATCCTGCGTTTTAACCGCCAGGCCACGGTCTATATTCAGGCCCACCAGGACGCGACGCTGGCGCAGTGTCTTGACGATCTGAACATGGGTGACTGGTTCCGCCGCTATTACCTGCAGGCGATGGGCGCGGCGATCTGGAGCTGTTCGGTCGATACGATCCTGAAATTCCCGGCCGGCAGTTTTATCCGTTTTTTCGACAATCACGGCCTGCTGACTGTCAACGATCATCCGCAATGGTATACGGTGACCGGCGGCAGCCGCGAATATGTCGCGCGCCTGACGCAGGGATTTGCCGATAGAATCCGCTTGCAGTGCGGCGTGGAAAAAGTCGTGCGTCAGGACGGCAGGCTGACCGTGCATGACAGCCATGGCGGGACCGACACGTACGATAAAGTCGTCTTTGCCTGTCATGCCGATGAAGCGCTGGCGATGATCGACGCGCCCGCGGCAGACATTGCGAATGTGCTCGGCAATTTCACCTATCAGTCAAACGAGGTCGTCGTGCACGGCGATACCAGCTTTATGCCGAAGACGCGCGGCTGCTGGGCGAGCTGGGTGTATCTGTCCGAACGGACGGAAGATAAAGGTGAAAGCGTGTCATTAAGTTACTGGATGAATAATCTGCAATCCCTCGACCCGGCGGTGCCGGTCATCGTGACGCTTAACCCGGGCCGGCGGCCGGACGAGGCGCTGATTTACGACGAGCACCGCTTTACCCACCCGGTTTTTACCCGGGATGCGGTGGCCGCACAGGCCGGTATTGCCGCGATTCAGGGGGTTGATGATATGTGGTTCTGCGGCGCGTATCAGCGCTACGGCTTTCATGAGGACGGGCTGATGAGCGCGGTCGGGATGGTCCGTAAAATGGGCGGCACCGTGCCATGGGAATAATTCATCGTCATTGCGGGGCGGCAACGCCAACGAAGCAATCCAGACTCTGTCCTTTTGGCAGGCTTTTCTGGATTGCTTCGCTTCCGCTGGTCGCTCGCAATGACGGAATACAGGGGGCGGAATGAGCGCGCCATTTCCTTCGCTCCTGACCGCCAAAGTCATGCACCGGCGGCTGTTCCCGAAAGAGAACGGGTTTACTTACGGCATTTACTATTACGCCCTGCCGTTATCACGGCTTGAGGATCTGCCGGTGGCCCGCAACCGCTGGCGGCCGGTGAGTTTTTATGAGCGTGATCACGGCAACCGCGACGGCGGCGATTTACGGGTATGGGTGCAGGATATACTCGCGCAGTACAACGTTCATGAAGCCGACGGGGAGATCGTGCTGATCGCGATGCCGCGGATTTTCGGCTATGTCTTTAACCCGGTCAGTTTCTGGTTGTGCCATGACCAGAGTGGCGGATTGCGGGCGGTGATTTGCGAGGTCAATAATACGTTCGGCGAGACTCACTCTTATTTATGCGCCCGCGCCGATCACGGTGTCATTGACCGGGGCGACCGCCTGGTGGCTCAAAAACTGTTCCATGTCTCGCCCTTTTTAAAACGTGAAGGGCATTACGAATTCCGGTTTGACGTCCGGACGGATAAGTTTGCCGCCTTTATCGATTTTTATGACGGCCATGGCGACAAGCAGCTTGCCACCTCGCTGACCGGTCATTATCAAACGCTGACACCGGCTGCCGTGCGGACGGCCTTCTGGCGTTATCCGCTGGTCACGTTCAGGGCGATCAGTCTCATACACTGGCAGGCGCTGAAGCTGATCTTCAAAGGTATCCGGCATATCCGCAAACCGGTACAAAAGGACGAGCGGCTGAGCGCTACCGGCAACCTTACCAAAAATTAACGTGAGTCCTGGCGCCCCCTTCTATACGCTGGAAATCAAGAGTTTTTACTGATTTAAGGATTGAGTTCATCATGATGCGTCAAACGGCTCTCGTCTTTAGTTTTGTGTGTGCCTTTGCTGTTTCCGGTCCGGCATCGGCCGATAATCTGAACGCGGCACTGGCCGGCGGTCAGTCCTATGATGCGTCGGCGCCGGACGGCGACTGGCACGTAACGGTTGGGGCAGGGGCGCTGGTTGTGCCGGAATATCAGGGCGGCGAGGAATATGAGTTTATCCCGGTGCCATATATTGATATTCGCTACAGGGACCGGGTTGAGCTTAACCCCTTCGACGGTCTGCGGTTTAACGCGCTACAGAACGAGGCGCTGACGCTGGGTGTGGGACTTGGCGCTGATTTTGGCCGCGATGATGATGACGCGGACCGTCTGCGCGGTCTTGGTGATGTCGACCCGGCCGCGGAAGGCTTGCTGTTTGCCGAATATCGTTACGAGCGGGCCAGCCTTGGTGTGACCTTTGCCCATGACATGACCGGTAACGGCCATGAAGGCTATACGGCTGAGCTGGAAGCCGCCTATATGATGCCGGTGAATCGCCGGTTATTTGTGACTACATCCGTCGGCACGCATTACGCGAGCGAGAATTACATGGACAGCTATTTCGGTGTGAATGCCCGGCAGGCCGCGCGCTCTGGCCTGCAGCAATTTGATGCCGGGGCCGGATTCAAGGATGTGAGCGGCGGTTTGTTCGCCCGCTATATGTGGGACGAGAGCTGGTCGCTGAACGGCTTTGCCCGCTATAGCCGCCTGGTTGGCGATGCGGCTGACAGCCCGGTGATCGAAACCGAAAACCAGGCCATAACCGGCGCGTTTGTGGCCTACAGTTTCTAAGGGCTGCGGGCGTTTCTTATAAACCTTACCTAAAGTTAATCGGGCGGTAATCGCCCGGTTATAAGCGGTTCCGTAAGATAGAAGAACAGACAGACTGAAAAAAGAGTGAGATGAGATGTTGATGCCGCAAACCGCCGACCGGTTTTTAAAGAGCCTGGACCGCCTGCAATACGGGGCGCTGGAACTGGTCACCCCGGACGGACAGGTCAGAACATTTGAAGGAAGAAGCCCCGGCATCCGGGCACGGCTGGAGATGCGCGACTGGCGCGTGGCAGGCAACCTTGCGGCGCGCGGCGATATTGGGTTTGCCGAGGATTACCGGCACGGCCTGTGGGATACGAGCAACCTGCAAAACCTTCTGGCGCTCGGGCTGCAGAACGATCAGGCCATTCGCCGCTATGTGTTCGGCAGCCGTTTTTTCCAGACGCTTTCGCGTTTGTCTTACCTGCTGCGGCTGAACACGCTGCAGGGGAGTAAAAAGAATGTTCATGCGCATTATGATCTGGGCAACGATTTTTACAGCCTGTGGCTCGACCCGTCGATGACGTATTCCTCGGCGCTTTACAAGTATGACGGCGAAGACCTGATGCAGGCGCAATATAATAAATATGACCGCATCCTTGACTGCCTGAACGGTACATCCGGCAGCCTGCTGGAGATTGGCTGCGGCTGGGGCGGTTTTGCCGAACGCGCGGCGGGCCGGGGTGATTTTGATCTGAAAGGGATTACGCTGTCTGAAGAACAATATGATTATGCCCGCACCCGCCTTGAAACCGGTTCCGGTGCGCGCGTGGCGCTGGAAGATTACCGGCACCAGGGCGGCAAGTACGATCATATCGTCTCGATCGAAATGTTCGAGGCTGTGGGCGAGCGTTACTGGCCGACCTATTTCAGCAAGGTCGGCGATCTGCTGAATAAAAACGGCAAGGCGGTCATCCAGACGATCACGATCGATGATGCGCGGTTCGAGCGTTATCGCCGCGGCGGCGATGTCATCCGCAGCTATATTTTCCCCGGCGGCATGCTGCCCGGCCCGTCCCGTTTCCGGCGCGAAGCGGAAAAGGCAGGGCTGCGCGTAACCGGCGAATATCACTTTGGCAAGGATTATGCCCGCACGCTGGAAGCGTGGCTGAACCGGTTTGATGAAACGCGCGGCGCGGTCAGGGATCTGGGCTTTGACGACAGCTTTATCCGGCTGTGGCGTTTCTACCTGGCGGCCTGTATTGCCGGTTTTTCCACCGGGCGCACCAGTGTGATGCAGGCGGAGGTGTCCCATGCCTGATGTCCGCGATGTTGTCCGTTTGACCTGTATGATGGCGATGCTGGGAATCGCCCCTGCCCATGCGTTCGAACATATCAGGATCAATGTGCCGGCGGCCGAGACAGTCGGCAAGGGTCGCCTGTCGGTCATGTTCTGGGATGTTTATGATGCGGCCCTGTTCGCGCCCGGCGGGCAGTGGCGTGCCGAAGGGCCGTTTGCGCTCAGTCTCACATATCTGCGCGATATCAGGGGGCGGGCGATTGCCGACCGGTCGGCGGAGGAAATCCGCAAGCTGGGTTTTGGGGATGAGGTAACGCTGGCGACCTGGCATAACCAGATGCGCGGCATTTTCCCTGATGTGGCAGAAGGCACGACCCTGACCGGTGTTTACACTGAAGACGGTGAGAGCATTTTTTATCATGATGACCAGGAGATTGGCCGCGTCAGGGATCCGGCATTCGGCCGCTATTTCTTCAATATCTGGCTTGACCCGCAGACCAGCGCGCCGGAATTACGGGCCCGGCTTTTGGGTCAGCGATGAGCAGCGATCCGGCCCGGCCGATACCCCGCCTGTCTTTGCTTTGCTACAGCCTGATGGCCCTGCCCCTGGCGTTTGCCGGGCTGCCGCTTTATATCCATGCGCCTGATTTTTATGCCGTACAGGGCGGCCTGTCGCTGGCAGCGATCGGGATGACAATCCTGTTGGTGCGCGTGTTCGACGCGGTGCAGGACCCGCTGATCGGCTGGCTGTCCAATAAATATGCGGCAAAGCGCCCGGCGCTGATGATCGGGGCGTTTGCCGCGATGGCGGCCGGTTTCCTGATGCTGTTTAACCCGCCCGCGCAACTAACGCTGCTCTGGTTTGCTATCAGCCTGCTGATCGCGACCACGGCCTTCAGCATCCTGACGATTAACCTGAATGCGCTCGGCAGTTTATGGAGCGGACAGCGCGATGAAAAAACCCGGATCACGGCCTGGCGTGAAGCGTTTGGTCTGATCGGGCTTCTCATTGCCGCGATCCTGCCCGGCCTGTTTAACCTGCACGTTTATGCCGTGATTTTGTCTGTCCTGCTGGCCGGTGCGGCCTTTTTATTGTGGCAGTGGAATAAGGCGCATCATGCCGTAATCGCCCGGCGCGAGGGCCTGTATGAACGGCTGAATTTAACCGCGTTGCTCGCTAAAGCCAACCGCGGCTTTTACGCCGTTTACGGGCTCAGCATGCTGGCCTCGTCGATTCCGGCGGTCCTGGTGCTGTTCTTTATCCGCGACCGTCTGGGCCTAGAGGAGTATACCGGCCTGTTCCTGCTGCTGTATTTCCTGTCGGGCGCGCTGGGTATGCCGCTCTGGCAGGCTTTGGCGCGCCGTGTCGGTAAGGAGCGCGCCTGGCTGTTCTCCATGTTCGTGGCTGTGGCGGCTTTTGTCTGGGCGTATTTTCTGGGCACCGGCGCGCTGGCGCCTTATGCGCTGGTCTGCGTCTTTTCCGGGTTGGCGCTGGGGGCGGAACTGGCCCTGCCGCCGGCGCTGCTGTCGGAGATGATCGACCGGCAGGGCGCGCAGGATCAAACCGCGTTTTATTTTGCCGCGATGGCGTTTCTGGCCAAGGCGGCGCTGGCGGCCGGCAGCGGTCTGGCCTTCCTGATTCTCGGTTTCAGTTCTTTCGTGCCGGCCAGCGCCAATGCGGCGGCGGCGTTGCAGGCACTCGGTTTTACCTATGCGGTATTGCCCTGCCTGCTCAAGCTTGCTGCGGCCGCGGGGCTTTATTGTATTATTCAATCCTTGCGTAGAGGAGATCATCATGCGCATTCTGTTCATCACATTCCTTCTGGGGGTCACAATGGGACTTAGCGGTTGCGGCGGCGGCCATACGCTTAAACATTACGAAGGCGCCGAACCGGCGATGGATATTAAAGCGTACTTCACCGGGCCGATTAAGGCATGGGGGCTGGTGCAGGACCGTTCCGGCAAGGTTATCCGACGCTTTGATATTGATCTGGTCGGGACGTGGGACGGCGATACCGGCACGCTGGAAGAATATTTCGATTATTATGACGGCGAAAAGCAAAAGCGGGTCTGGACGATTCGCCGCACCGGTAAGAACACTTACGAAGGCACGGCGGATGACATCCTCGGCACCGCAACGGGTGCAGCGGCCGGTAATGCCGTGCGGTGGGGCTATGTCATGGATCTGCCGGTCGGCGACCGGACCTATAAAATCACGTTCGATGACTGGATGTTCCTGATGAATGACGGCGTACTGATCAACCGGTCTTACCTGAAAAAATTCGGTATCCGGGTGGCGGAGCTGACGCTGTTCATGCAGAAACAGGATGCGGAATGACACAGGATTATAACGGCAGACATGTCTGGATCATTGGCGCCAGCAGCGGGATCGGCCGGGCGCTGGCGCAGGAGCTGGCCCGGCGCGGGGCGGTGCTCCTGCTCTCTGCCCGGCGTGAAGATGAGCTTAAAGCATTGCATGACGAGCTGGGCGGCGGGCATCACGTCCTGCCGCTTGACGTATCTGATGACAAAGCTGTCTTTGCCGCCGCGGAAAAGATCAAAACACTTGTGCCGCGCCTTGATAGCGCCGTGTTCATGGCCGCCACCTATGTGCCGACCAGCTTTGAAGAGACGAAAATCGACGATCTGCGCCGCGCCGTTGATATCAATTTATACGGGGCCTTTGCCGTGACGCTGGCGGCCTGCGATCTATACAAGGCGCAAAAGGGCGGCCAGATTGCGCTATGCGCCAGTGTTGCCGGTTACCGGGGCCTGCCGAACGCCCAGCCCTACAGCGCGACCAAGGCGGCGCTGATGAACCTCGCCGAGACATTATATATCGACCTTGCGGCCCATAACATTGATGTCAAAGTCATCAATCCCGGCTTTGTCCGCACACCGATGACCGACAAGAATGATTTCGCGATGCCGATGATCATTGAACCGGCACAGGCCGCGAAAGCGATTGCCGACGGCCTGCAAAAGCGGGCGTTTGAAATTCACTTTCCGAAAAGATTCACCCTGATCATGAAGCTTGTGCATATGCTGCCCCCGATCCTTTATTTCCCGCTGGTTAAAAAAATGAAGGTGGAGCCGGAAGAATGAGAGCATTTGTCAAATCAGTTGCCGCGGCTGTGGGGCTTGTCATGCTGAATGCCTGTTCTGTCTTCGGACATAATCCCGGTCTTGAACAACCCGCTTATGAGGTTGTGCGCAAGGCGGACAATATCGAGATCCGCCGTTATAAAGATCTGCTGGTCGCCAGTACGACGGTGGACGGTGATTATGACGATATGACCGGCGAGGGGTTCATGCGTCTGTTCCGGTATATTGACGGCGCGAACACGGCTACGGATAAAATCGCGATGACTGCGCCGGTCTTGATGGAAGAGCGCAGCCGGAAAATTGCCATGACCGCGCCTGTACTCAATCAAAAGAAGGCATCCGGCGGTTGGACGATGTCATTTATTTTGCCTTCGCAATACACGATGGAGACCGCGCCGCGGCCGCAAAACGATCTGGTCGAACTGCGGACGATCCCGGGGCGTACGGTCGGGGCCATTACCTTTGCCGGTTTCCTGAACGAGGCGGGTATTGCCAGAAACAAGCAGGCATTGGCACAGTGGCTGACCGCCAACGGTTATGACTTCGATTCGCAGGTTTATGAGGCGGCCGGTTATAACCCGCCTTTTACATTGCCGCCATTGCGGCGCAACGAGGTACTGATCCCGGTTTTTGGCGGCTCATAAAAGCCCTCTGGAAACATGCTGCAATTTCGCGTAAATCTGGCAGTACAGGTTTTGAATAAACACTATAACCAGCTGTTGAGATCGCTATGTTGCCGATTGTCTGGACGAGTCCGCCGCAAACCGGAAAACTCCGCGCCGCTTTTCAAAAGGCGGCTTCCGCCCGTTTTGTTGATAGGGCGGCCAACCGCCGTTTGCTGACCGAATTCAGTAATGTTGCGCTTGATGGCCTTCATGCGGCGTTGAGCGGCCTGCATGAAATGTCGGTCAATATTCGCGGGAACCTGCCGGCGCAAAAGCGCCGTTTTTATGAGACGATGGATCGGCATTATGCGCGCGGACAGTCTCTGTCAGAGATTGACGTGGCAGGTGAAATTTTGGGTTTACAGGGGGTTAAGCCGGTTCTTGAGGCGCCACCAGAGATTTTGGCGGCGTTTGAGCAGGCCCTGAGGGCCGACGGCCCGGTGCTTATTGTCGCCAATCATTCTTATGCCCCTTTTGATGGGTTGGCCTTAATGAGCGAGGTTCACCAGTATCGCGGCAATTATAAAATTATGGCGAACGCGGCGCTGCAGGAATTTGACGAACTGGCGCCGCGGGTGATTCCGGTTGATATTAGCGACCGGTTTATGCGGTCCGCTGATCCGGAAAAGGTAAATGCGCGCCGGATCTCATCGGTCAAAGCAGCCCTGAAGGGTCTTGAATCAGATGGTGGCTGTGTGATTCTGTTCCCGGCGGCCTCTATTTCCAAAGCGCAGCGCTGGGGCGGGACAATTCAGGATCAGGAATGGCTGGACGGCGCCGGGTTGTTCGTTCGCTCTTTCGCCCGGAAGGGCAGGGAGCTGACCATCATACCGGTCTTTATAGACGGTCATATGGGAGGGCCGGACAACAGCCGTTCTTACCATATGGGGTATCTTGATGTGCCGACATGGCTGAATGCGGCGATTATGAAGGCCAGTATTCTCAATCCCGGTCCTATCACGTTGCGGCCTGGTATGCCTATGAAAGCAGAACAGTTTGCCGGTATGAAGGCGAACCAGATCACAAGCGCCTTGCGGCAAAGTGTCTATGAGCTTGCCCCGCCGGAAGGTTTGCCACAGGCTGAGCCGCCGGGCTGGCGCCGGGCGCTTGGCCGTGTTCTTGCTGTCTGAATGAGTTTTAATTATAGCGCGTCGTTGTGGCGACCTTATAGGGGCGGGTGCCGTCCAGCGCGACATAACGCGCCAGACGGCCTTCGGCGACGGCGTCAAGGGACGGGGTCGGCTGTTCCATGCGCAGGCGGTAAATCCAGTAATTTGCCATTACCCGTTCGACAAAGGCGCGGGTCTCCGCCATCGGAATCAATTCGACGAACAGCAGGGGATCATCGGCAAATACCGGGAAGTCGCGTTTCCATTTGCGCAGGTTGCCGGGACCGGCATTGTAGGCGATCATCAGCGAGAAGAGTTCCGCCCCGACGGTTCCCTGGTAAAGTAAATCCTCAACATAGCGCTGGCCGATATCGATATTCAGGCGCGGGTCTTTCAGATGATGGCGTCCGGCGGCAGAGCGCAGGTCGCGCCGTCCGGCGACGAAGGCGGCCGTGGCGGGCATCAGCTGCATCAGGCCGGTGGCTCCGCTGGGGTTTTCGGCAACCGGGTTGAATCTTGATTCCTGCCGGATAAAGGCATAGAGCAGCGCCTGGTCGATCTTGTAGCCGCTGGTCGGCGTCCACGGTGACAACGGGTAAAGGGCCGCATCGTATAACCGCCCGTCCGGCTTTTTGATGGCCGCAGCCAGCCGCATTGCGTAAGCCGGCAGGCCGATATGATGCGCATAGGCGAACAGCGCGTCGACCAGCCCGTTACGGGCGGCCGGGTCGATCAGGCGTAATTCCTGTTCCGCCAGGTGGTACTGTCCGGCTTCGGCAAGCAGCATGGCGCGCCGTGCCTGCGGATAATCAGCCAGCATTTGATCGTGCACCGTTGTAAAGGCCGGCATATCCCAGTTAAAGTCAAAGTCCCAGCCGAGTGCGCGGGTAGCGATCAGCCCGTAAAATGTGCGCGGATGATCGGCGGCGCGGCGGAGCCATATATTAACATCCCTGACATTACCGGCTCTCATGTGGGCGCGTGATGCCCAGTAAGCGCCGGCTGCCGCGGCCCATGGCGAGGCATAGGGCGAGCGGGCCGTGATCTCGAACAGGGCGGCGGCGCGGCGGTAATCGCGCTGCTGCCAGGCGGTCAGGCCGCCGACCCAGCCGGCCAGTGGCGTTTTTTCGCCGGAACGGGCGGCGCTGGCACCGGCGAGCGTTGCGGCTTCGCCGAGTTTGCCGGCAATCATGTAACCGCGGGCAATTGCGGTTCGCAGCCGGTCATATTCGCTTTCATGCAGGCCGTGCGCGGCAGCATCGTTTTGTAAGCGCCGGTAAGCCCGGCTTGGTGCGCCGCGGGCGATATCGGCAGCGATTGTTTGCTCCAGCTTTTTAATGGCAGCCCGGGCGCCGGGGCTGCGATCGACGGGCGGGCGGTAGGCGCGGTTCGTGTATGACAGCACATTCAGATAGCCGCTAACGCCGCCGTTGTCTGCCGGTGCCTGTAATGTGCCGCTAAAATTATCGGGTATGCGTTTGCGGGCCAGCCGGTAGACTTTCGCAGCCCCCGGATGGTCGGCGTAAGAGTCGAGCCAGCTTTTTAACTCATCGAACCGGCTTTTATAGGCGGTCGGGTGCATATAGCGCTGATACAGCACATGGCCGCGCAGCCGCATGTCGCGCAGGCGGCTCATGGCCTCGTCGGCCTTATCCCACGACGCGGTGGCCTGATAGGCAAAAATTTTGCGATACAGCGCGGCATCGTGCTCCGATAATGGCGAATCTATATCCGGCAACGGTTTGCGGCGTGGCACCGGTATGTTACCAGACGCGAGCAATTGCGTGACCGCCGGCTGTGCAAAGTCGGGTTTGGGCGGCGGCACAGGGGCCGGCATCGCCATCACCGCTGCCGAAGCCGCCGTGATCGTCATAAGCCCGATAAAACCGAGAAGCCGTGCCAGGCGGCGCCCCGGTGTTTGTTTGATTATGCGCATAATGTCCTTGAAATAACTGAAAAATCAGCGCAAGTCCAGCATAAGATCATTATGGCCAGCGGTTATGAACCGTTTAATCACCCAGGCCCAGAGTAGTGTATTTTTCCTGCAGGCGGAGCATATCCTGCCAAACCAGCTTTTTCTGCGAAGGGCTGCGCAGCAGGTAAGAGGGGTGATATGTCGCCAGCGCCGGTATGACCGGCGGCTCACCACCGAACAGCTCTGTTGTCAGGGGCCGGTAATCATGGAACCGGCCGCGCAGGCGCGAGATACCGGACGTCGTGTTCAGCAGCGCTTTGGTCGAGACCCCGCCGGTAAAAATCAGCAGTTTCGGCCGGATCAGCGCGATATGTTTTTCGATAAAGGGCAGGCTGACCTCGACCTCGGCCGGGTTGGGCGTACGGTTGCCCGGCGGCCGCCAGTTCAGGATATTCGAGATGTAGACGGCTTTGGCCGGGTCCTCGCTGTGGCGGTCAAGGCCGATACAGGCCAGGATTTTGTCCAGTAGCTGGCCGCTGGCGCCGACAAACGGCTTGCCGAGCCGGTCTTCATCCGCGCCCGGCGCCTCGCCGATAATCATGATCGGCGCTTGCGGGTTGCCGTCGGCAAACACAAGGTTCGTCGCGGTTTTTTTCAGGGCCAGCCCGTCAAAACCGGCGATGGCTTCGCGCAACTCTTCGGTCGTTGCGGCCTGCCGCGCCAGTGTCAGCGCTTCCGCGCGGGCATCGGCGGCCCCCAGCGGCGGCGGGGCCTGTGACAGCCCGCCGGCTTGCGGCGCAGCGACCGGCGGCGAGGCAGCAGGCTGAGCCGTTTCCTCACGGCGCGGCAGAGCCGGCATGGCCGTGGCGTCAACCGGCGATTCGGCCAGTGTTTCATCCACGCCGCTATCTATATGCCATTGCAGGGCGGCGATGGCCGCGTCTTTATCCATCACAAAAAATCCGCATTCTGTCCTACGATCCTTCATCAATATAGGATAGACTGGAAGATGACAATAAGGGGGATGACCATGTCCGATCATGCTGCGCCGCAATCCGTGCGCGCCGACCGTGAAAATATGCCTTATGACGTTGTCATTGTCGGTGCCGGTCCGGCGGGACTGTCCTGCGCCATCAGGCTGAAACAGTGCGCGCCGGAGCTATCGGTCTGTATTGTTGAAAAGGGCGCGGAGGTTGGCGCGCATTTGCTATCAGGCGCTGTGTTCGAAACACGGGCGCTGGACGAACTCCTGCCTGACTGGCGGGATAAGGATGCGCCGCTTACGACAAAGGCGCAAAAAGATGCCTTCCTGTTGCTGACTGAAACAAAATCGTTTCGCCTGCCAACACCGCCGCAGATGAAGAATCACGGTAATTACATCATATCGCTCGGCAATCTTGCCCGCTGGCTGGCGGTTCAGGCCGAGGCGCTGGGCGTTGAGATTTTTCCCGGTTTTGCCGCCGCGGAAGTGCTGTATGACGGTGAGGGCCGGGTGATCGGTATCGCCACCGGTGATATGGGGATTGGCAAGGACGGCGAGAAAACCGCGCAGTTCGAGCCGGGTGTCGAGTTGCACGCCCGCCAGACCGTGTTCGCCGAAGGGTGCCACGGCAGCCTGACCAAGGCCCTGATCAGGAAATTCGACCTGCGCCGCGACAGCGATCCGCAGACTTACGGCCTTGGCATCAAGGAGGTCTGGGAGATTGATCCGGCAAAACATAATGAAGGGGCGATCATGCACACGGTCGGCTGGCCGATGGACAGCCGCACCTATGGCGGCTCCTGGCTGTATCATATGGAGAACAACCAGATATCGATCGGTTTTGTTGTCGGGCTTGATTACCGCAATCCCTATTTGTCGCCGTTTGAAGAGATGCAGCGTTTCAAACTGCACCCGGCGATCCGGCATTTGCTGGCGGGTGGCCGGCGTATTGCCTATGGCGCGCGGGCGCTGGTTGAGGGGGGCTATCAGTCTTTGCCGAAACTGAGCTTTCCCGGCGGCATTCTGATTGGCGATACAGCGGGGTTCCTCAATGTGCCCAAGATCAAGGGCAATCACACGGCGATGAAATCGGGCATGGTCGCGGCCGAAGCGCTGGCGGCGCATTTACAGGCGGCAGAGAGCGGTCCGGAATGCACGCTTTATCCCGAACAATTGCGGCAAAGCTGGGTCTGGCAGGAGCTTTACAAGGTCCGGAATATCCGGCCCGGCTTCCATTGGGGCCTGTGGCCGGGCATGATCCATGCGGCGTTCCAGACGATTGGCGGCTGGCGGCTGCCTTATACGCTGAAAAATCATGCTGATCATACGCAGCTCGATAAGGCAAGGGATTCCAAGGAGATAGCGTATCCGAAGCCGGATGGCGCGTTGACATTCGACCGGCTCAGCTCGGTCCGGCTATCGAACACGATGCATGCCGAAGACCAGCCGGCGCACCTGGTGCTCAGGGACGCTTCAATCCCCGTTAACCAAAATCTGCCACAATATGAAGAACCGGCCCAGCGATACTGCCCGGCCGCGGTCTATGAGGTTGTCAGGACGGGAGATGAACCCCAGTTTATTATTAATGCGCAAAATTGTGTGCACTGCAAAACCTGCGATATCAAGGATCCGGCGCAGAATATCGAATGGACGGTGCCGGAAGGCGGCGGCGGGCCGCGCTATCCGAATATGTAGGCCGAATATGTAACTCGCCGGTACAGGATATTGAAGGTATTCTTATAATGATGAAAAAAGCGATTTTAACCCTGTTGATGCTGACCGTGCCGGTTTCTGCTGGTTGCGCTGATACGGCTGTGCGCACAGATGTACAGGCCGCCTCATCTGTGACATCGGCACAAGAGCCCTTACAGTCCGGTTTTGCCGGCCGGTACCTGTCGAGTCAGTTCGCCCAGAATCGTTATGACTGGGCGGCGGCGGACCGTTATCTCGGCGCGCTACTGGATCATGAGGCTGGCGCAGATCATGAGCTGATCCGGCGCTCGATGATCCTATCGATGGGGGCCGGTAATCTGGATGGCGCTGTGCGGCGGGCTGAGCAGCTTGTTGCCGCCAATGTGAGCGACGATCTAGCGCTGATGATCCTGGCGGTCAACGATATGGTGCAGGGGCGCATGGAGAGTGTTGCACCGCGGCTTGCGGCGATGAATGACGGTGATATGACGTCGTTCGTTAAACCGGTGCTGAATGGCTGGGCGGCGGCGGCACAGGGCGATTATCTGGTCGAAGGCTTTAATGAAACGACGATCCATAATTATCACGGGGCGCTGATTGCGACATTTCTTGGCCGGACCGCGCCGGTCCGCGATTTTGCCGACGCGATTCTGGCGGCAGGGGCGCTGTCGCATAATGAAGCGGAGCGGGTCGGCGATTTAATGGTTGTCGTTGGCGACAAGGCGCAGGCACGCACCCTCTATGAAGGGATTTACGTCCACAGCCAGCACAATGAACGGCTGGGCAAGAAGATTGCGGCTCTTGAGGCTGATGATGATGTGGCGCTAAGGGGGCTGGCCGGGCCGTACCAGGTGCGTTCGGCGCGGCAGGGCGCGGCGCTGGCCCTGTATGATATGGCTTATATATTGTTTCAGGAGCGCAGTGACAGCAGTGTGAAACTGTTCGTTCATATGGCGCTGGCGCTGGACCCGGAGATGGCTGACGCTCATATGTTGCTGGCTGATACGCTGAGCCGTAACGGGCGTCTGGCCGCAGCGATTACCCAGCTTGGCAATATTCCGGCAGATTACCCGTCTTACCTGCCGGTGCGCCGTCATGCGGCGGAACTTCTGGCCGAAGTCGGGCGGATCGACGAGGCGCTGGCTTTGCTGGAAAGCCTGTTTACCGACCACGATGACATTGAGTCGCTGATCCGGATTGGCGACCTGCACCGCCGGGCCGAGAATTACAGCTATGCGTTGACGGCCTATAACCGCGCAGCGCAGCAGATCGGCGGGAAAATCCCCGAGGATTACTGGTATTTGCTTTATGCGCGCGGCATGGCCTATGAACGCGAGGGCAACTGGCCGAAGGCTGAATCCGATCTGAAAGCGGCGCTGGTTTACCGGCCCGATCATCCTTATCTGCTGAATTATCTCGGCTATGGCTGGGTTGACCAGGGCCTGAACCTTGAACAGTCGCTGGAGCTGATCAAGCGGGCGGTGTCGCTGCGGCCGGAAGACGGCTATATCATCGACT
This sequence comes from uncultured Micavibrio sp., assembly GCA_964445195.1. Taxonomy (GTDB): domain Bacteria; phylum Pseudomonadota; class Alphaproteobacteria; order Micavibrionales; family Micavibrionaceae; genus UM-FILTER-47-13. The sequence continues at coordinate 68,213 of CAYUKA010000008.1, forward strand.
CGCTCGGCTGGGCGAAATACCGCATGGGTGATTACGAACAGGCATTGACGCATCTTGAGCGCGCGGTTGAACTGCTGCCCTATGACCCGACGATCAACGATCATCTTGGTGACGCTTACTGGAAAAACGGCCGCCGTACCGAAGCGCGCTTCCAGTGGGAGCGGGCGCTGAATTTCAGCGATGATGCGGCGCTTAACGATACGATCAACCGCAAGCTGCGCTATGGGCTGGAGGCGATCGAGAACGCCCGCCATGCCGGTACCGAAACGCCGACGGAATAAAGTACGATGAACGCTGCGACCGGCCGGCCCGTGATCATGCCGGCGCCTGCCAAAGTCAATCTGTATCTTCACATTACCGGCCGCCGTGATGATGGCTACCATATGCTTGACTCGCTGGTGGCTTTTGCTGATGACGGCGATGACGTGCGCGTAAAGCCTTCTGACCGATTCAGTTTCACGATTGACGGGCTGTTTGCCGGGGCGTTCGATGCTGCTGCGCGCGATGAAGGGCCGGATTCCGCCAATCTTGTCGTCAGGGCAGTGCGCGGGCTGGCGGCGTTGCTGGGACGGGAACCGGCGGCTGCGGTACATCTGACCAAAAACCTGCCACTGGCGGCGGGGCTGGGCGGCGGCTCCGCCGACGCGGCTGCGGCGATCAAGGCTTTGCTGAAGCTGTGGGAGATTGACCCGGCCGCTGTGCCGGGATTTGACGCGTTCCTTCTATCGCTCGGTGCGGATGTTCCGGTTTGCTGGCCGGACCGGGCGGTGCGCGTCACCGGAATTGGTGAAGAATGTACGCCTGTTGATGACATCCCGCCGTTGGCCGCCATTCTCGTGAATCCGGGATTGGCCTGCCCGACGCCGGACGTATTCGCCCGTTATCAGGGGCCGTTTACAGCGCCGCTGCCGGGCGATATCGGTCCGGCGTTCCGCGATGATCCTGTGGCGTTTCTGACCCGGCAGGACAACGATCTGAGTGACGCCGCCTGCGCCATTGTGCCGGCGATTGCAGCGGTGCTGGCGGCGCTCGGCGGGCAGGACGGTTGCCGGCTTGCCCGCCTGTCGGGCAGCGGTGCGAGTTGTTTCGGCCTGTTCGATGATCTGGCGATGGCGCAGAACGCAGCGCAGACGCTGGCGGCGCAGCAGCCCGGCTGGTGGGTGCAGGCGGTGATGCTGCGTTAATGTAGAGGCCGCTCTATTTGATAACCTGGCGGGGATCGGCGGGCTGGTTGATTTCATCCCAAAGGACGATTTCTGTCGGTGCCAGCCGGTAAAAAAAGTGATGGCCCTCATCCTTCAGGAACGCTTCAAGGCTCTGGAATTCCGCGAGCGCCGGATAACGGGACAGGTAAAGCCCGTAGGGCATCCGGCATTCCGGACCGGGCAGGCGTGTGGCTGTTCCTGCCATGACCAGCGCCTGTCCTTTTTCGCCCAGCCCGCCTGCGAACCATTTATGAAATGTGCAGGCGACGTGAGCGTTCGCGGCGATGTCCTCGCTGTGGCGGCGGGTTTCGCGTGAAATCCAGTAGATATGACCATCCCCGTCGGCGGCGAACCAGACATTGCACAGCCACGGGCGGTGACCGCGGCTGGTGGCCAGCTGCATCAGCCGGACATCTTCTAAAATTGTTCTGTAAGTGTGCGTGACCGGCATGAAACAGGGCTACTCGGCGCGGGAGCCGTATTCCAGCGGCGTGTCCAGCTCGCTGGTCAGCATATGCACCAGCAGCGCTTCGCTGGCGCGGCCATCCTGCTGGATATCGTGATGACTTTGATAGGCGCGGATGGCATCGGCGGTCACGGGGTCGTTCACGCCATCGGCCGGGCCGGGGTAAAGGCCGAAGCGGATCAGCTGTTCCTGAATCTGGGCGATGACCGCGGGGCTTGCGGCAGGTGCGGTCGGTTCAGACGGCGCAGGCACAGCATCGGCCAGCGGCAGCCCGCCTGCGTTTGCTGTTGTCTTCTCCGGTGACGGGTTCAGCGGTCCGGCCTCAATATATTCGACACCGCTGTCACGCTCATTATCTTGTGTTCCGGCGGCCGGGGCAACAGCGGCAGCCCGGCGGGCGGTTGCTGCGGCGCTATCCGGCGCGGCAGGAGCCTGCGCTTTGTCGTCGGCTTCACGCTGGCCATACAGGCGCTCCACCTCTTCCGGGAACAGACCGAGCGTCTTGGCCAGCTGGTCGAGAGCCATTTGCGCTTCCGGGCTGCCCATATCGGCGGCCTGCTTGTACCAATACAGCGCCTCGTCAGGGCGGGAATTGCCGGTCAGGCCGTTTTCATGGATCAGGCCGAGATTGTAGGCCGCTTCCATGATGCCCTGCCCGGCGGCCTGTTCAAACTGGCGGGCCGCTTCTTCGGGGTTGTAGCGGGTGCCGATCCCCTCGATATAGGCGATGCCGAGATTATATTGCGCTTCCGGGTGGCCCATATCGGCAGCGGCGCGGTACCAGTTCACAGCCGTGTTTATGTTCTCCTCTACGCCCAGCCCCTGATGATAAAGCACGCCGAGATTATAGCGCGCATTGCCGACGCCGTTGACGGCTGACTCGCGGAACCATAGTGCCGCGCGCTCGTAATTCACATCAACGCCGCCGTGACCGGCTGTATAGATTGCGGCGAGGTCGTGCTGGGCCTCGGCCACGCCTTCAAAGGCTTTGGTTTCGACCTCTTTAATCACTGGCGGCAGGTCCGGATCGGGATCGATCCGGGCGCTGATGGGCGCCTGGTTTGTCTGGGCGGCGATAAAATCGCCGGCGTCTACCTCGCGGGTTTCACCGGCGGTGAAGGCAGCGGGCCGGGCCTGCGGCGCCGATGTTGTTTCGGGTTTGCCTGGCGGCGCGGGCGTCGGTGCGGCGTCGTTCAGATCTTCAGGAGGCGTCGCGGCGGCCGGGGCGATCTCGTTCAGCTGCGCGGCCAGCGCTGCCGGGTCTTCATCAAGGCTGGCCAGCAGTTCCTCATCGCTCATCTCCAGCGGGGACTTTTCAGCGGTCGGCCGTGCGTCTTCACTGGTTGTTTCTGTCTCTCCATAAGCCAGCGCGCCTTCAATCGCACGCGTAAAGCGCTGCTCAGATGCCGGCGGCGGTTCTTCATAGGCCGGCAGGGCCGGGAAAGACGGTGGCGGCGTTCCAACGCCACTGGCATCAGACAACATTTGCCCTGGCGTGGCGTTGAACCGGGCCAGCTGCGGCGTGCCTGGTTCGCGCAGCTGCAGGTGACTGATTGCCCAGCCGCCAGCAATGCCGAGCAGGATCATTGCGGCAACAGTAGCGGTGCGTACCGGGCCGTGTTGTTGCCACCACGGGCGTTCGTTCATTCCCTCGTCATCTGTGTCCGGGGCCTGCGGCAGACGGATTTTGCTACGGCTGTCTGCACCGTGAGGCGGTTCGCCGGCACCGAGGTGGCTGATGGCTGCTGTCTGGACGGCTTCCTGCGTATCGATAACGGTTTCCTCGATCCGCTCCAGCTTGCGCAGCATCCGGGCCTTTTCCTGTGTGACTTTATCAAGGCGGCGATTGATCTTGGCGTATTCGGCCAGCGCTGCTTCCATTTTATCGGCCAGCGCTGCGGCTTGTTCAATGCGGGCAAACTGCTCGTCCTGGGCTTTTTGCAGGGCTTTGTGGCGTTTTTCGAATGTGGCTTCGCTTTTATAAAGGCGGTCCTGTACGGTCAGGAAAGCCCGTTCGCCCTGATCGGCTTTTTCATTGAGATCGCGCAGCGAGCGGCGCATTTGTTTGCGTTCTTTTTCGGACTCGGCAAGACGCTGCCCGACATCGCGCAGCAGCATAATGATCTCGGCCTCGTAATCGGGCCTGCCTCCAGACTCGTCTGCGCCCGCAGGGCCCTGACCGGCCGGTGCGGTATCGGTTTCATCATCGTCAAACTCAGGAAAAACCAAGCCCTTATCCTTACAAAGTCTTACATAATTATTACCGTGAATAGCTGAAATATAACCAATGAAACCGCCGGGCGCCATGTCTTTCTTGTGTTTTGTCCACAAAGCACAGACCAGCGGGATTCATGTCACAAACCGACGATGCGGGTACTATGCCAGGCGTTGTTCAATCCTTCATTCCGGCTGATAAAGTCCGGTAGTATGTTCGCCCGTGTATTTGTAATCTGTATTTTTTGGTCTGTTTGGCCATTTTTTTTCTACAAAATCTAGAATCTTTATGTTATTTTACCTTACCTTACGTAAAATATTTTGTCTAGAAAGAATACAATGTCTAGTGAACCGTTAACACATTTAATGCCTTCTGATACTACCGAGGTGCTTGATCTGGAAGACCTGACTTCTGTGACACTGGTATTCGGAGAAGATGGAGTCAGCTTAGTGGCATAGTTTCAGAATCGTAGTAAGCCTGTTATCCTTGGTACCATGCCAAATATGAACGTTCTTGGCCGTGTAGCTGATTCAACCTATCATCAAGGGGGAGCGAACTCTGCGAAAGCCGGGATTGTGCGCAGTCTTTTGGACGGAAGGCTGGGGGATGTACAAGAGCCCGCAGATATGATTTCAAGACCGAAATAAGGCGTAAATTTCAGACGGTGGCCCGTACGAAATAAGGCCGTACGGGATTCGAATTAGATAATTAACGTACTGATACTATTGAATAATAAATTTATTAAAACCGAAGGGGCCCCCAATAAGGCCCCCTAACTTAGATGTTTCCTTAAATTTTGTATCCAGTGTTCACATGGTTCATCTATTGGAGCTTCACCCCTTCTCTTTTGGCAAAGGCACTCCGCTAAAGCTTTAATCCAGTCATTAGAAAACTGCTTTATATTACTGGCATGGTGAGGCTTTGGACGCTTGCGAAAATCCCATTCACGCGGCCAAACATAATCCGAAATATCTTCGCCCTCTTCATGGGCTTTTTTCAGTGCTTCCGTGAATTTCTCGCGTTCTTCTTGCTCTTTTCTGATTTGTTCGTCTATGTGAGTAGTATTGAAGAGGCCACTACTCAACAAATCAGCAATTGCAGGGTCTTTTTTCTGGGATTCTGGCATAAGCCAGTATTAGGCTTTTTTACTGAATTTGCCAACTATTACAGTCCAATTCTATATAATGTTATCCAGATAAAGCGGATGGATTTACGCGGCTGATAGTTTTCTTGCGTTATTGGTGGTTGATTTTATAGCTTCAATTAAAACCAAAGCGGTGCTTTCTTCATAAGTCAGCGTTCCGTTTTCGTAAGAGTAGCGCCACTTTTCAAAAGCATCGCTTATTTTATAGATTTGTTGTTCCAATACATCAGTTATCGGCTGTTTATCTTTATCTTGAGGGATATATAACGGAAATTTTTCCATGGCATAAAACGCGATAAGTTCCCGTATGGCAGGATAGTTTCTAATTTCTTGCTGAGTTTCTGATGGAAGTTTCCTGAAAAGTTCTAAGATGTTGTGACCGCGTGGTGCTTTAACGTCTTTCTCATTGCTTTTTCGGGCCTTTAGAACAACATGTAATTCTTTAATATAAAGCTCTAGCGCAAATGCTAAGCAGACAATGCTTGGAGTTGATACTGGAAACGCACCAAAAGCCGTTTTGCTTACCAATAGACCTGTTGCAAAAGTAGCGTGATTTTCTTGCGCGGTCCATCATCCAGCC
>CAYUKA010000009.1:0-73744 GCA_964445195.1 uncultured Micavibrio sp.
TGGTACCTTCATCATCGGTACCGCCGCTGGCGGTGATGCCCGGGTCGTCGGCCACGGCGTCAACGATCACGTTAAAGCCGTCAGTCGCGTCGGCGCTGGTGCCGGTGGCAGGCTCGGTGGCCGTCGCCGTAACGACAAGGCCGGTCAGATCGATATCGCTGTTATCGGCCGGATCAAAGGTAAAGACCGTGCTCAGATCCGTATTCGGCGGCAGGGTGACGGTCCACACCGTGCCGGCGCCGTTGAAACTGCCAACCGGCGCACTCACCGCGCCCCAGGCCGGATCGAAACCAGTGATGGTCACGGTCAGGAATGCATTCGGCGAATCAACCGGGTTCAGGCTCGCCGTGACCGGTACGTCAACCGTGCCGTCTTCTTTGACCCGCGCATCGTCAGCGCCATTATTGGCCATAACGCTCGGCGGATCAATCACCGGTTTCCAGGTGACGGCCAACTCACCAAAGGTGCTCGCCGTGTCATTGGTCAGATCGAAATCGTTATCGGTCTTGTTGACCTCTTCGGCAACACTTTCAACGCTGAGCGTGATCGTGCCGAAATAATCAGTCGGCGGCGTGATCGTCAGGCCGGCCAGGTCGGCCGGGTCAAGCTGCCATTCGCCGCCACCGTTATTTGTGCCGGCAGACAGGGTGAAGCCGTCCGGCACATTGCGGATGTAAATGGTCACGATTTCCTCGGAACCGTCAGTATCCGTCACGGCAGTCGTAATATTGACCGGCGCCGCATTCTCTTCATCGACCGTGCTGTTGTCCGTATCAAGGTCCGGCGCATCAGCCACGGCATCAGTGGTCACGCCCAACTCATCGGCCGTACCGCTTTGCAGGCCGGTGTCGTTATCGGTGTTAAACGCATTCACGGCCAGGCGCGGGATATCACCGTCGAAATCAGCCGGCGGGAACAGGGTCGGGCCGCCGGTAAAGACTGTGCCCGGCGACGCAATAAATTCCCAGGTACCGGTGCCCGGATCATAAGTGCCGCCGTTTTCAGTGACGCCCCAGCCGGACGGAATACCGACAATGCGCACCGTCACAAACACGTCGTTATCGGCCTGCGGATCGGCGAAAACAAAGAGCGTAACGCCGCCGTCTTCAAATACCTGCGCGTCCTGCACTTCCAGCGCCGGAACCGGCGGACCAGAAGGCTCACGAAAGGTTTCGACAAAGAACAAATCCTCAATGAACTCGGGCAGGCCGAAAAACAGTTCGGTCGGGCCGATCGGGCCGACATCGTCAATACCGTTAATCGGGGTCGGCTCAAAGCTGCTGTTGAAACCGTAACCGCCGGCGCTTGACGCGCCGCCGCCTGTCTCACCCGCAGCCGGCTCGATATCGGAAAGCTGCTGCGCCAGCTCGGCCAGCTCCGCTTCGCCGGAACGTTCGATCTGTCCGTCCCGGGCCGTTTCGGTTTCGCCTTCACCGTCCTCTTCACCCATCGCATCTCCCATCGCGGCGGCCATTTCCATGCCATCGGCAAATTCACGCAGGGTCAGGAATTGCCCTTCGAAAGACAGTTCCGTCTGGATTTGCGAGGCCATGGCCTCCTGGAAGTTATGCAGCACCAACAAGCCGTTATCGGCAAAGGTGATGACCAGTGCGCCATCCTGCTCGGTTACCTCGACAGGCTGGCGGCCGGCGAAATCAAGTTCGTATTTGCGACCCGGCTCAATCTGGTACGCCACAGCCTGGCCGGCTTCCGGCAAGGCCAGAGCTGCCGGCGGCCATTCAGCCGACAATGTTTCAAACAGCTCACGGGAATTAATAATGTTACCATCTTCCATCGCCAGTTCGATCTCGTTATCGGCAAGGGCGCGGAAATTGTTAATCGTCAGGGCGCCGCCATCGGTAAAGGTAATTGTCAGGGCGCCGCTTTCGCTGAGCTCCATCCCCTGGATGTCAGAGGTATTAAATGACAGGGACGATGCGCCGTCCTCGGGCAGGGGTACGGACTTGGTTTCTCCTGATACCGGCTTTTCCACGGTAAAGGCTTGGTTCGCCATAATATTTCTCCTGTTTACACAGCTGCCTCAACGGACGAGCATCGCAAATGGTTAATATGTTCCTAACGGGGTAGTCTTCTTTTTTAACATCTTCTTAAGCTTTTTGTCAAATATTATGAAAAAATATTTTCGGTCTGACATTTTCGCTCTGGGATCCCGTACCACGTCCCTGAATTTAAAACGCGCTCTGCATTAAAGCCCACTTTCCAACCCGGCAAAAGCGTAAAGCGCAGACTGTATACAGGAAATGCAGGAATTTTGAAAGTATTATCCGCATATTTTAAGCCGTTTCGTATCGAAAAGAGCGATGTTTACAAGCCGCCGATCAACACATATTTCAGTTCGGTGAATTCCTCAATGCCGTATTTCGACCCTTCACGGCCAAGACCGGACTGTTTGACGCCGCCAAACGGGGCGGCTTCGGAGGATAATAACGGTTCGTTGACCGCAACCATCCCGTATTCCAGCGCTTCGGCAACGCGAAAAGCCTGACCGAGATCCTGCGTATATATATAAGAGGCCAGACCGAAAATCGTGTCATTGGCCCTGGCGATGATTTCATCCTCTGTGCTGAAACGGAACAGCGCCGCCACCGGGCCGAAGGTTTCCTCGCACTGAATTTGCATCTCATCACGCATGCCGGTCAGTAATGTCGGCGAATAAAAGAGCGGCCCGGCCTCGTGCGGCCGGCCGCCGCAAACCAGCGTCGCACCCTTGTCCAGCGCATCGGCGACATGCGCCTGCACTTTCTCAAGCCCCTGCCCGTTAATCAGCGGCCCGACCGCCACCCCGTCCTGGTCGCCCGGCCCGACTGTCAGGGCCCGCACCTGCGCCGCCAGCGATTCGGCAAACGCCTCATAGACGGCTTCGTGAACATAAATGCGATTCGCCGACACACAGGTCTGGCCGGCATTGCGGAACTTACAGGCAATAGCGCCCGCGACTGCCGCCTCCAGGTCAGCGCTGTCAAAGACAATAAAAGGCGCATTGCCGCCCAGCTCTAATGAAAGTTTTTTGACCGTATCGGCGCTTTGCTTCATCAACAAACGGCCGACCGCGGTCGAACCGGTAAAGGAAATTTTGCGTACATCCTCATGACCGGTCAGCACGCCGCCGATCGCCGCCGCGTCCTGCCCGGTCACGACATTCAGCAGACCCGGCGGGAAACCCGCCTGTTCAGCCAGCGCCGCCAGCGCCAGCGCCGAAAGCGGCGTATCCTCGGCGGGTTTCAAAACCACGGGGCACCCGGCAGCGAGGGCCGGGGCGACCTTGCGGGTAATCATCGCGCTCGGGAAGTTCCACGGCGTGATCGCGCCGACAACGCCAACCGGCTCGCGCGTGACGATAATCCGCGCATCTCGCTTATGTGCGGGAATCGTCTCGCCATAAAGGCGCTGCGCTTCAGCGGCAAACCAGTCAACAAAGGAAGCGCCGTACAGGATTTCGCCTTTGGCTTCAGCCAGCGGTTTGCCCTGCTCCGCGCTCAGCAGCGCCGCCAGCGATTCGGCATGATCGACAATCAATGCGTGCCAGCGTTTCAGCATCGCGCCACGCTCTTTAGCCGTTAAGGCTTTCCAGCCGGCAAAGGCCCGGTCCGCTGCCGCGACCGCCTGCTCTGTTTCGGCCGCGCCCATATCGGGCACAGTACCGATAATCCGGCCGCTGGCCGGGTTCATCACGTCAAACACCGCGCCGCTGACGGCCGGGCGCCACTGGCCGTCAATAAAGGCGCGGTTCTTTAATAAAGCGTCATACTGTATCCCGGTCGCCATGATAAGCTCTCCTGTCTCGCCTGCGCTGATCTCTTCCGGTCGTCAAAATAAAGGATTTGGCCACCGTGATAAAGGCGCGAATCAAAACTGCGAATCAGGGCTGCGAATCGCTGATATGCTTAACGATTCGGTGACGAATCGACCCGCGAATCACGGAAACCATCATCGATTCGCCGCTTGAAACAGATAAAACGGCTCAATATTCCGGCATGATTCGCCCTTATATTCCGTGATTCCGGAAAGAAAAAGACTCTAAGAACAAGCGCCTGAAGCCTTTTTTCAATTTTTTTTATTTTATTTTTCCGGGGGGAAAGCTGTGGATAACTATGGGGGCGAAGCAACTTTTATAAAGAGTCATAGCATTCTATAAATTGAAATATTATTTCAACAAAATACCATAAAGTGAAAAAAAGTTTCAAAAAAGGACTCGACAGGCCCGGCAATCGGAGTCATCGTCAAATTGTCAGCAGGACATGCCTTCCTCGGAAGGAACCTTCAGTAAAGTCCTTATCAGACTTTTCAGGTTGCCTGCTGAACAGGACGCGTAGCACAAGCGTCCGGGTCTGCCGGACTTAAGGTCTGGATGATTACAGATTGACTAGGGCTGCTTCCCCTCGGGGTTTTGGTTCGGTTTTTCATGACATCCTTATCTCCGGCAAGGCTTAAGGGGCGGACGGCATGTTCCGGTCCTCATCACTGTTCCGGCTCGTGGTTGCGCACGTAAAACCGTTTAATAGTGGTCGCACACTTTAAAATGTCAGGGAACATATGAGTGACTTGTGAAGGGCATGCATTATAAACGTCGACTTTGGCCCTGTATTGGCGTGTAACCGGTTGCAACGGTGCCGTCGTGTGGTTGATCGGCCACAATAAATAACGTGAACGGGGGTTCGTTCACAGCTTCGCCAGAGAGCACCGGGTCGCGCCCGGTCTCCCAGGCAGGCAGGATCCGAGGATGATCCCTGCGTCTTTACAGGCTACGCTCCTGCCGGTTTTCCGGCTTGCGCTTCCGGGCTTGCCCGTGACTGTAAATGAAATGCAGGAGCATGCTTCCCAAATCAGGTCCCGGCACGGCGCCTCTTTTGAGGTCAAGTGCCGGGATCTTTGATTCGTCTTTGAATCGAGGGCTGTTTTGTTTCCGTATTTCTTTCGTCCCTCTTATCCGCTATGATGTTATTTTTATTAGGTAAATTCCGGCCAGCGGCTTGTATGTACCAATTAGTTTGCAAAGTGCCATTATAGCGGCACAAAACAAGCATTTTTTTCCTTTTCAAGCACGATATGGGTGATTATTCTTAATCATTGCTGCTCACGGGCAGCATGCTGTTTATACCGCCTGCGCTAAGAGATTTTTAAGCGGTATAGTTTAAAATTTTTAATTGTTACGTACCGATATTGTCATATGGCGTTTGATTTTAAAAAGTTAAGCATTCTGGTCGTCGAAGACACGGCGCCGATGCGCAAGCTGATTGCGTCGGTGCTGGAGACTATGGGTGTCGGCCAGATTTACACCGCTGAACATGGCGAAGACGGCTATGAGCAGTTTAAAAAATATAATCCGGACATCGTGCTGGCCGACTGGCATATGGCGCCGATGAACGGCATTGAGTTAACCGAAGAAATTCGTATCAACACTTTGTCGCCCAACCGTATGGTGCCGGTGATCCTGGTCACCGGTTACAGCGCGCTGGCCCGCGTTGCCGAAGCCCGCGATGCCGGCGTCACCGAATTTCTGATCAAGCCGTTTTCCGCCAATGACCTGGCCAAGCGCATTGCTTATGTGATTAACAGGCCACGTGATTTTATCGATTCGCCGAATTATTTCGGCCCCGACCGGCGGCGGCGGATTATGCCGAATTACAAAGGCCCGTTCCGCCGCGAGGAAGACGCGCAGGGCGAAACACCGAATAAAAGCAGTGCCTAAATGATAGTGACGGATAAGCGAGCACGATGACAGATATGGACAGCAAAAAGGCCCGGGTCGTACAGGCAAACCGGCTGCTGCAGGCCAAGGTCGGCACCGGCAATATCGACGACAAGCTGGTCGCCAAATCACAGCGGCTGATCGATGAAAACAAGGTTGATTTCGCACCGATGGCCAGGGAATATCTGGGGCAGCTTGAGGCCTCGCTTGCCGCGGCCCGTGCCGGGGATCAAAGCACGGCCCGGATCAAGCAGAGCATGATCGAACCGGTGATGCAGGTCAAAGCCAATGCGGCGATGTTCGATTATCCGCTGGTCGGCAACCTTGCCAATATCATGCTGAATTTCCTCGAAACGATCGAAGAGATCGATAAGGATGTCATCGAGATTGTCGAGGCGCACCTGAAAACCATCATCCTGATTATCGGCAATGAAATGAAAGGAGATGGCGGCGATTTCGGCCAGCAACTCAAGACCGAACTAAAAGACGCCTGTAAGCGCTATTTCGCCAAGCAGGCCAGCGCCGGCAACGAGATTGAAGATAAAGACGCCTTCTTTATCGACGGCTAGACGGTACATGACCCGGCCGTATTTTATCCACGCTCTGCTTTATCCACGCTCTATTGTTCGCGCTCTATTGTTCGTGCTATTATTTGACATAACACAAATCATTCCTGTATAGTCTGCTTAACGACTATAAAAAATACGAACAGGGAGGAAGACTATGTCACACGCCGCTATCGCGGGGCGCGGTACCCGCGCGACAAATCTCGAGATTGCAGATGTTGAAAACTCATGGCCGGTTCAGGCCGGCCGCCGGATTTCACAGGCCTTTGCCGCCGCCAGCGCCGGTTCGCTGGGCCTGACGCTGGCCAATATCTTCGGTGCCGTCACGCTCGGCGCGGCAGCGTGGCCGTTTGCTATCGCCGGCCCGCTGCTGGGCCTGGGCGCCATCGGCCTGAATCACCTGGCCAGCCGGTCAATCCACAAGGAAAATGAGGCCGTTGAAGATGCGCAGAAACAGGCCTACAGCGCGCTGGAAGATGATTTCGTCGACGGGTTCGAGGCCCGCTACCGGACGCAGGGCGGGCATATGAGCTATGAAGACCTGGCTTTTGTCAGCCTGATGCCGGATGAAAAACTCGATAAGCTAGCCCCTGTGGGCGCAGGCCCAGACCGCACTGGTGCAAAGGCAGGTTGCCTTCTGGCGCTATAGCGAAAATGAGGGTGAAAAGCCCGATATCACAATTGATGACAGCGCCTATGCGCTGCAGGATGCGAACAAACATCTTTATGTGCGCGATATCGCCCGCCTGCAACGCGACCAGATCGGCACGTTCGAAGAGTTCAGGACGAAAACGCGCGAGATGGTTGAACAGCACCGGCTCGAGAAGATGGGCTCATTTGCCGGCGGCGCCGCCGTCGGCTACGTAGCCGGCAATAACGGCGCTGCTATTGCGCTCCTCGCGACCGCGTTCGCCGCGCTCTACGTCTTGCCGGCCGGCATCGCCGTGCGGAACACAATGTTCAAAGACCTGCCGGCGGAAAAATTGCTGAACGCCGATCCTGACACATTCCGGGCTCTGGCCGTCAAGGCAGCCGGGTTGAAAGCGCTGGAGGACGCGCACTCACTACCGATGATTGAAAATCGCAGCGCGCCCAGCCAGATGGCCCTGGCTATCTAACCACGCCTCATACAGACAGCAGCGGCAGGCAGGCGGCGGCCTAAAAAGCCAGCCGCTTGATCTGCTTGATCTGCGGCAGGCTTTTGACCTTCTCATAGACATCGTCGGGCAGGGCTTCATCCAACGCGACCAGCGCCACGGCGGTGCCGTCCTTTTCACGGCGGCCAAGCCGGAAATCGGCGATATTCTGCCCGGCCTCGGCCAGCAGCATCCCCAGACCGCCGATCAGGCCCGGCTTATCCTCGTTGCGGATATAGAGCATGTGATCGGCCAGCGCCACCTCGACCGGCACGCCCTCGATATTGACGATGCGCGGCGCCCGGCCGGTAAACAGCGTCCCGGCCACAATCCGCTCGCGCTTTTCCGTGATAACTTTCACCGTCATCAGGCTGCGGAAATCCTGGGCCGAACCGGTCTTGGTCTCGGCGATCTCGATGCCGCGGGCCTCGGCGATCTTGACCGCGTTGACCATGTTAACACTGTCAAGCTGGGCCTTGAGCAAATGCGCCAGCACCAGCGCGGTCAGCGGTTTGACATTGAGTTCTGCGACCGAGCCTTCATATTCGACACTGACCGCCTTGATCGCGTTCTCGGTAATCTGGCCGGCGAAACTGCCGAGCTGCTCGGCGAGCTTCATATAGGGCTTTAAGCGCGGCGCATCCTCGGCTGAAATTGACGGCATGTTCAGCGCATTGGTCACCGCGCCGTTGACCAGGAAATCGCTCATCTGTTCCGCGACCTGGATCGCGACATTGACCTGCGCCTCTGTCGTTGATGCGCCGAGATGCGGCGTGCAAACGACATTTTCATAGCCGAAAAGCGGGTTGTCCGTTGCCGGCTCGGTTTCAAATACATCCAGCGCCGCCCCGGCAACCTTGCCCGAATCAAGCGCGTCCTTCAGGTCAGCCTCATTAATAATGCCGCCGCGCGCGCAGTTGATAATCCGCACGCCGTCTTTCATTTTGGCAATCGAGTCCCTGTTGATCAGCCCGGCGGTCTTATCGTTCTTCGGCACATGGATGGTGATAAAGTCAGCGCGGGCGAACAGCTCATCCAGCTCGACTTTTTCCACGCCGATTTCAACCGCGCGGTCTTCGGTCAGGAACGGGTCATAGGCCACCACATCCATCTGCACCCCCAGCGCGCGGCTCGCCACGATCGAACCGATATTGCCGCAGCCGATCACGCCGAGCGTTTTTGCGTAAAGCTCAACGCCCATGAATTTTGATTTTTCCCACTTGCCTGCATGGGTTGAGGCGTTGGCCTGCGGGATCTGGCGCGCCAGGGCAAACATCATCGCGACCGCGTGCTCGGCGGTGGTGATCGAGTTGCCGTAGGGCGTGTTCATCACCACAACGCCTCTGGCGGTGGCGGCGTCAAGATCGATATTGTCGATGCCGATCCCGGCCCGGCCGATCACTTTCAGGTTTGCGGCCTTGCCAAGCAGGTCCGGCGTTGCCCTGGTCGAGGACCGCACAGCGAGACCGTCGTAATCATTGATAATGGCGAGTAATTCGTCGCTGCTCAGGCCCGGCTTGAAATCGACCTCGATACCGTTTTTCTGGAAGATCTCCCCGGCCAGCGGGTTCATTTTGTCGGAAATCAGAACCCTGGCGGTTTTTTGGGCAGGTTTCTGTGTGGATTTTTGTGTCATTTTATAACACCCCATTTTGTCTTGTTGAGGAAAACAGACCTCCTTCTTAACAGGCTTTGCGCGCAGAGCAAAGTTTATTTTGCATTGCCGCAAATGGGCCGCAAACCACCCGCCCGCCACACCGTCATTTTTTGGAATTGACAGTCTTCTGTAAATAACATAAGGGTGCTTTTATAGATGAAATAAGAATGACCACAAAAGGATCAGCGCCCATGAAACCGTTTCACAGCACCAGCCGCGCCGGCGCCTTAAGCGCCCTGGCCCTGGCGGCCTTTCTTGTCCTGCCCGACGCAGCGCACAGCCATAGTTTTCATGATCAAAGTGAGCACTGCCCGGTGCCGACAGAGCTCTTCAACACCCTGATCGCCGCAGAAAGAGACGCCAGAGATCCGGCGTTGCACGCGCTTGATATGATGCCACGTTCCAGAGATGCCGCACTTATGATGACCAGGATTTCGGCCGCATGCTGGCGCTGGCCGTCTGGGCCGAAAATATGGACGCCTTGCAACACGCGCTTGATCACGGCGCCGATGAGGCCATGAAATCCGCAGCGCTGGATTACGCCATCGACCATGACCGGCAGGATATGTTCGCCGCCGTTCTGGCCGCCGCGCCGGCCGACAAAACCGGCCCTATGCTGACAACGCATTTTGAAGGCAAGACCGCCATGTTCGAAGCCATGTGGGATCAGGGCCTGTCCGAAAAGGAACAGACACAGCTTTTGATCAAAGCCTTTAAAGTCTACGATAACGCGCCGCTTTTTGAACGGTTGCTCACATTACCGTTAACAGACGAGATGAAAAACAGCTTCCTGCTGGCGCTGGCGGAAGACACAAATGTCTACGGCGGTACATACGATGAGATTCATGAACAGATGCTGGACAGTTTCCTGGCCGTGGCGGACGATATCGATCCGGCTTTCCTGACCGCGGTGGCTGATAAAATGGCCTTTGACGGCAACCCGGAATTGCTGCCCCGGATTTATCCCCTGCTGCCCCATGACGCCGAATTGCACCAGCGCCTGCTGGAGCGTGCTTTGTCCATACGCGTAAATTCCGACCGATATAAACAGACCGCAATTCTGAGAGCCGTATTGGCGCGCGGCCTGACGGATGAGCAAAAACAAACAACGCTGCTCACGTTGCTCGAAGAAGGCCGGCTTGAACCCGCGCTGCTGGTCATTGACAGCGGTATTACCGCTGAGATGCGCCAGGCCGCGCTGACACTCCTGACCGATCCGCAAGCGCAGCCCTACTGGATGAAAAACCGGCATAATACGAATAACAGCGCCGCCGTCGCCCGGCTGATCAACACGCTGTATGAGACGCAGACGGGTGCGGGTGCGCCCGATCCGGTCCCGGCTGCCGCCACACCGGTTCCATAAAGTGGCGCTGGCTTTTTGATATCAGACCCTGTAGAGGAGACACAACCATGAGAATAGATAACCTGCAAACCCCGATCCCCGCAGACAAGCTGGCCGGTATGATCGGTATCCAGACCAGCTCGGAGCTGGAGTTCGTCGACGGCGTTTTTTATGTGTCCGCGTTGTTTAATGACGGCACGCGCGCTTCGATCCCCTATAATCACCGGCAACATGAAGATGCCAGCCGCTATGTGCTGGCGCAGGTCTCTGCCGCGCGCAAGGCGGGCGCCGGACTTGAGCTGATTGACGGCGCCGAGCAGACCGCGTTTTTCGATCCGCAGCATCTTGATTGTGTCGCGACCGGCCAAAACGCCCCCGACGAGCGTAACAAACGTATCACAAGAGGCGAGCGGTCCAGGAATGAACGCCATAGCCGCAGTCTGGATTTGCGCGGCCGGTTTTATCAGGACGGTCATTATCCGCGCAACGTTATCAATGTCACCTTCCCGACACAGGAAGAGCGGCAATCATACGTAGACAGCCTTGTCCGGCGTCAGCGGGCCGAGCAGGAGCGGGCCTTTATCAGCCCGCGCGCTGAACTCGGCATAGTCTGGCCGGCCGTGACCAAGAAGAGTCAGGGCCTTCACAAATGGGACGAGTATCTGAACGCTAACGATGTCGTCATGATTGAAGTGGTTCCGCACCGCGATGATGGCGGGCTGGCCTTTATGCCGCGCCCCGGCCGCGCCGAGGAACAAAAGGCAGAGCTGGTTATCAGCACGCTAAACGGCCCGGATTATCGGCATCGTAACACCGTTTTCATTCCTTTTGACAACCGCGCGCAGGCGGCCGTGGCCGCACAGGCAATCACTGCACGGATCAACGAGAGCCGCCTTCACGGCCATGCCAGGCTGATCCCGCTTGACGCAGAGCTTGGATTTTACGCCGATCCCGATCGTTTTGTGCGCGCCGGCGCATCGCTGCCCAACCCTGAGTTTCTGCCTGATTACGAAGAAACAAAAAAGCGCTGCCACAGCGATATTTTTTACTTTGTGAAAGGATATGACGGGTACTTTACAAAAACCTATCATGATATCGATGAAGCGGCGCGGCTGGCGCGTAATGCCAACCTGGCGTTACAGCGCCACCACGCCCGCACATGGGGCGGCGCGGCCATGGAGCTGGCGCCGGAAGAGGTCAGCGGCGACGCCGAAACCGGTTTCAGACTGGAAAAAGTGCACGGCGGCCATGGCCTGACTTCCGCTTACCGTATGATATAAAATGCGGCAAGCCACTGACCGGCCTTGCCGGGACCGGTACCGTCGCCTGCGCCGGGCAGCGGCACAATGGCACAGCGCCGCCTGGACCTACAGCATCCTGGGTCTTACGCTGCTTTTTGCTGCTGCTCAGCCTTGGTCGCGGCAAACGCCCAGTCCAGCCACGGCAATAGCGCCTCTATATCAGATGTTTCGACCGTCGCCCCGCCCCAGATTCGCAGCCCCGGCGGTGCCGCCCGGTAGCCCTTGATGTCATAGGCGACGCCCTCGGCTTCCAGCAGCTTGGCCAGCGCGCCGATGAAGGCGCTTTGCGCGGCTTCGTCCAGCGCCGTGAACCACGGGTCGGTAATTTTCAGGCAGATCGAGGTGGTTGAGCGCGCCGCCGGATCTTCAGCCAGAAAGTCGATCCACGGCGTCGCCTCAACCCAGCCGGCCAGCGTGTCCAAATTCGCGGCGCTGCGGCGGATTGTCTCGGTCAGCCCGCCGATCCGTTCGACCCAGTTCAGCGCATCCAGGCAATCCTCAACCGCGATCATCGACGGCGTGTTGATCGTCAACCCTTCGAAAATCCCTTCATTGAGCTTGCCCCCTTTGGTCATGCGGAAAATTTTCGGCAGCGGCCGATCCGGCGTGAAACTCTCCAGCCGCGCGGCCGCGCGCGGGCTCAAGACCAGCATGCCGTGCGCGGCCTCGCCGCCCAATACTTTCTGCCAGCTCCAACTCGTCACATCGAGCTTGTCCCACGGCATGTCACAGGCAAACACCGCCGAGGTCGCATCGCAAAACGTAAGGCCGGCCCGGTCCGCCGCGATCCACTCGCCATCCGGCACCCGCACGCCCGACGTCGTGCCGTTCCAGACAAAGACAACGTCATTGTCGAAATTCACCGCGCCAAGATCCGGCAGCGCGCCGTAATCGGCTTTGTGCGTTGTAGCCTCTAGTTTCAGGTGGTCGTTGATGTCCTTGAGCCAGTCGCCGGAAAAACTCTCCCACGCCAGCACGTCAACGCCGCGCGCGCCTAACATCGACCATAGCGCCATTTCAATCGCGCCGGTATCAGACGCCGGGACGATGCCGATTTTATAATCGGCCGGGATGCCCAGCAGAGCGCGGTGCTTTTCAATCACCTCCTTAAGCCTGGCCTTGCCCGGACCGGCGCGGTGCGAGCGGCCGATCAGTGCGCCTTTAAGCGCCTCTGCCGCCGTCCAGCCGGGGCGCTTGGCGCAGGGGCCGGAGGAAAAATGCGGGTTGTTCGGTTTCTGGCTTGGCTTATTGCCGGGCTTATCCATGGCTTTATCATCCTGATGATTTTGCGTTGCACGATATCCTGTTCCAGCGATAGATAATTCTCTCGTTTTTCGCAAGCGCTTTGTTATGATGGCGGGCATGAACAACATGAATGACTTTATTCTGACCCTGACCGCCGCCGGTGACAATCTGAGTCCCGATCACTTTGCAGCGGCGCAGGACCATGGATTTGAAACGACCGGTGATCTTATCTGGCTGACCGCCGGCACCGCCGCCGATATTGCCTTAACGGCGCGCCCCCCTTTCGCGGCCATCCAAAACTTGCGCGCCGCGCTGGCCATTGAGCGAATTGATGTGTTTGTCACCGCCGCAAAAAACCGCCGCAAAAAACTGCTGATCGCCGATATGGACAGCACGATCGTAGCCGGTGAAACGCTCGATGAACTCGCCGCCCATGCCGGGCTGAAAGACAAAATCGCCGTTATTACCGCCCGGGCCATGAACGGCGAACTTGATTTCAAGGATGCGCTGCGGGAACGTGTCGCGCTGCTTGAGGGCCTGCCGGAAAGCGCGGTTGCGCAAACGCTCGCCGCCACCCATCCGAACCCCGGCGCGGAAATTTTTGTGCAGACGATGAAACAAAATGCTGCAACATGCGTTCTGGTATCCGGCGGCTTTACGCTTTTTACCGCAGCATTTTCAAAAAGCTGCGGCTTTGATTTTCATCATGGCAACACGCTTGAAATCGAAAATGGCGTCCTGACCGGCCGGGTCACAGAACCAATTCTCGACAAGGACAGCAAGGTGGATTTTTTACAGCATTACGTGACCGAAAATAACCTGACGACGGATGATGTTCTGGCGATTGGCGACGGTGCGAATGATTTGCCGATGCTGCGGCTGGCCGGGCTGGGCATCGGCTATCACGCCAAGCCGGTTGTGCAGAACGAGATTGAGAATTGCGTTGTGCACGGCGACCTCAGCACTGCTTTGTACGCGCAGGGTCTTGTTCCTGGGGTATAATATTTTTTCACCACGAAGCACACGAAGGGCACGAAGACACTGTGCTTGAATGCGGCGTAGCCGCAAAATATATTTAAACGTCCTGGCGTTGAAATGGTTAATTGCGCTGCGCGCGGCAAAGCGTTCAAACCTCTTCGTGTGCTTCGTGGTGAAGTAAAATCAATCAGCTCTCAGCCGCCGCATCCTGATCCGTTTGGTCCGCTTCATCCGCTTTCGCGTCTGCCTTGGTCGGGTCGGCAGCAGATTCCTTATTGGCGCTGGTCAGGTGGCTGTAAGCGCTTTTGACCTCCTGCTTTCCTTTCATCTCCGGATCCGGTTCACCCATCAGTTCGAAGATTTCCTCGACGATATCATCGGTGGTAATGCGGTGCTCGATCGCCCGGTCGCCGCGCACAAGACGGTGGCGCAGCACACTTGAAGCCATCGCCTGCACGTCCTCCGGCGTCACTTCCTTGCGCCCTTTCAGCCAGGCATGGGCGCGCGAAACCTTATCCAGCGCAATGCTGGCCCGCGGGCTGGCGCCAACGGCAATAAAGGTACGCAATTCAAACGTATATTTTTGCGGATAGCGCGTGGCGAAAATAATATCGACGATGTATTTTTCGATATATTCCGGCACGACAATTTCATCTATTTCGGCGCGGGCCTTGAAAATGGTTTCGGCCTTGGTGATCACCCGGTCCTTAGCGCCGCCGGCCTTTTCTTCCTTTGCGCGCTTTGCCCGTTCTTTCTGGCTTTCCTCGTTCCGGATCAGGCGGATAATATCGCGTTCGGCTTCCTCGTCCGGGTAATTAACCGTGACATGCATCATAAAGCGGTCTTTCTGCGCTTCCGGCAGCGGGTAGGTCCCTTCCTGGTCGACCGGGTTCTGGGTCGCCATCACCAGGAACAGCTTTTCCATCGGATAAGACTGGCCGCTGACCGTGACCTGGCGTTCCGCCATCGCCTCGAGCAGAGAGTTCTGCACCTTGGCCGGCGCCCGGTTAATCTCGTCGGCCAGCACCAGATTGGCAAATATCGCCCCCGGCTCGAACTGGTACATGCCCCTGCCGCCGCCTTCGCCTTCATAATAGACCTGTTTGCCGGTAATATCGCTGGATACAAGGTCCGGCGTGAACTGGATCCGCTTGAACGCGGCCTCGATGTTGTTGGCCAGCGATTTGATCGCGCGCGTTTTGGCAAGGCCCGGCAGGCCTTCGACAAGAATATGCCCGTCAACCAGCAACCCCATCAGGATCAGGTTGATGATTTCCTCCTGGCCGATCATATCCAGGCCGACACGGCGGCGCAGATCGGCAATTTCGGGCAAGACGCTCATAAGGCTGATATTCCTTTTCTGTTTCCCCACATCCCATTAAGCGGCAGGCGGGTTAAAAAACCGTTACGATTCAATATATAATCAATCATCCGCTTGTTCACGCCCTTTTAACTTTTTCCGGTCTAGGATACACTGAACGGGCAATTATCTTTGCAGGTTTTTTCGGAAACAAACTCATGGTCAATAAATTCATTGTCACTGACGACGAGCTGGAAGAGATGATCTTCCGCTATTGCCGCGACTACACGGAACTGGAGCGCAAGGGCCGCTTTGACCGGATTTCCGGCCGTGACCGCGAGCTGAAGGAAATGATCCTGATCCTGCTGCAAAAAGGCCGTAAAAATGTCGCGCTGCTGGCCCCGGCCGGGGTCGGTAAAACCGCTATGGTGGTCGGGCTGGCGCAGGCCGTGGTGCGCGGCGAGGTACCGGAATATCTTATGAACGCCCGGGTGATCGAACTGGATCTGCCCAGTATGGCGTCGGGCACGACCGGCCCGGCCGATTTCCAGAGCCGGTTTATCCCGCTCTGCCGCGGCATGGCAGAGCGCTATCACTCGCCGGATTATCCGAAATTCGTCATGTTCGTCGATGAAATGCACACGATTATGCCGACCTGTGAAGGCTCGGGCTATCGCGGCCTGTCAGAGGTTATGAAACCGTACCTGACCGTCGGCGACCTGCACGTGATCGGCGCGACCACCGACGATGAATTCCGCATCTATGTCAAGGAAGACCCGGCGATGGACCGCCGTTTCCAGAAAGTGCCGCTGACCGAGCCAACGCCGCCGGAAACGCTCGGTATCCTGAAAATGCTGAAAGACGGGTATGAACGCCACCACCGCACAACGGTCAATGAAGAGTGCCTGAAGCTGATCATCAGGCTGACCGAGGAACATATGCCGCGCCGGACCCAGCCGGATAAATCGATCATCGTCATGGACGGGGCCTGCGCCTGGCATGTCATCGAAAACGGCTGGGGCGGCGAACTGACCGAAAAATCGATCAAGAAGATGGTCTCGATCGAATGTAAACTGCACCCGGACGCGCTTTAGCCCGGCACCCGTTTCGCGGCCTGTACAGCCTCCAGGAAATCCGCCGCATTATTGCCGTGCCAGTCAATATGGGCGGGCAGCGGTTCCGGCGGGCGGCCGTAATGCACCAGACCGGTCAGCAGGCCCATCTCTTTGGGAATCCGCAAATTGCCCGCAATATCCTCGACCACCATGGCCTGCCCCGGCGGCAGGTCAAGCGCATGAAGCGCCGCATCAAAGGCGCGGCGGCTTTCGGATTTTCTTTCAAAGCCGCTATCCTCGGCGGCAAAAATCCGCTCATCCGGGAAAAAAGGTCTTAGGCCGAGATGATCAAGTGTGCGCACCGCCCAGCCGCGCGAAGCGTGGGTCACCAGCGCGTGGCCGAGTGCCACGCGGTCAAACAGAGCCGCCAGAGCGGCGCTTTTTTTGATCAGCGTTTCATCGATCGCATCGTGAAAATCGTGGTGCATGCGCACGCGGTCCAGCGCAAAGCGCTCTAAAAACAGATCATAGCTATGACCGCGCAGGCGGTATGATTCCCAGCCGAAGGCCACCGCATCCTCAAGGCTCATCTCCACCCCGCCTTTCAGTGCGGCGCGGGCGGCAGCCAGGTTACAGGCCTGCTCAAAATCGCGGTCAAAGCGGTAAAGCGTATTATCCAGATCCCAGATCACGCCCCGGAGCGCCGCCAGATCCGGCAAATCGTTACTTGCGGGCATGGAACACCTTAAATCCCTGATCTTCGGTCACATTTTTAAATTCGGTAAAACAGACATCCAGTGCCGTTTCATAGGGCAGATGCGCGTTCGCGACCATCCATAGCCTGCCGCCGGGCTTCAGCGCCGCCGCCGCGACCTTGATGAAATCGGTGCCGATCGCATATTGCGCGGTCCGGCCGGCGTGAAAGGGCGGGTTCATAACCACCGCGTCGAGCAGCGGCAGGGTGCCCTGCTTTCTGGTCAGGTCGGCCCACAGATAATGGATCGCCTCATCCGCGCCGATATTTCGCGCGCAGGCTTCAAGCGCCCGGTGATCGGCATCAATGCAATAGAGCGCCGTAATGTCCGGCTGCCGCGCCCGCAAATCAGCGGCAAGATAACCGTAGCCGCAGCCGAAATCAGCCACCGCGCCGCTGAGAGTCTTCTCCGGGATATGCGCGGCCAGCAGCGCCGAACCGGCATCGACCTTGTCCCAGCCGAAAATGCCGGGCTGCGAAACAAAGCGTCCGTCCAGCACCGGCTGCAGCGCCCCTTCTGCCCGCCAGTCCGGCATGGTATGGCCGTTTGCAGGCGCCCAGACAACCCGGCCCTTATGCTTGGACAATTCTTCCGGCGCCAGGCCGCAGGCCTTAAGATCGGCGGCGAGCCGCCGGCCCCCGGCTTCATTGCCCCCGGCGCAGACCAGCATGCCGCCCGGCTTTATCCGTTCCAGCGCGCAGGCGATCAGGTAGCGGGTTTCCACCGCGTTCTTCGCCGCCAGTACCAGCGCCATCGCATACGGGCCGTCATCGGGAATCACCGCCACCGCGCCATCGGCCAATGGTTTGAAATATTGCTGAATCACCGTGCCCGGCGGCAGGCGGTTATCCTTATGCCCGTTCATGAACAGCACCGGCCCGTTGTCCGGCCCATTGTCCGGCCAAGACAGCCGCCCGGTTTCAAACGGATAAAGCAGGGTTTCAAGGGCTGTATTATTCATACCTCCACCCTATAGGGACTCGTGCAAAACCGTAAGTCAAAACCGTCATTGCGAGGGCGCGCAGCGACCGCGGCAATCCATACGGTGCATGGATTGCTTCGTCGGCATTCGGCTCATGCGACTTCGTCGCTTCGAACCTGAAAAGCCTCCTCGCAATGACGTCCCTGAATCACGTTGTATAGCACAAGTTAGAAACGGAAAATCGCGAGGCCGGGTGGGAAATGGCCTCGCGATCCGCAGCTACCGTTCCCGGGGGGACCGGTATTCCGTTTTCCTGCACCCGCCCGTTATCTCCTATACGGGCAGGCTCTGATCCGTGACCAGGTTGCCATCGGCCAGCAGATCAGACAGCCCCGCACCGCCCAGACCACCATCGAAGGTGACGAGCGTCACAAAATCATTACCCTGGCCGTCGGCATTGACCTGCAGGACCGTATCATCGCCGCTATTGACCAGGGCCATAAACTCATTCACATCGTCAAGGGCCGCATCGAACCCTTCCAGCACATCGGTAATGTTCAGCACATCGCCATCCGTTCCGGTTTCAAAATCCATGATCGTATCGCCGGCCTCGGCGACCGAGCGGAACAGGAAGATATCCGCGCCCTGATCGCCATACAGCGTATCCGCCCCGGTGCCGCCGATCAGCAGGTCATCGCCGATGCCGCCATCCAGAATATCGTCACCGGCGCCGCCATCGAGAATATCGCCGTCATCCGCCAGCAACACGATTTCAGTCTGGCTCTGCACCGTCAGGTCGAAGACAACGTCGTTGTAATCGGCATCGCCGAGATTCGGCAGGTCCTCAAAGCCGATGCGCAGCGTGTCATTATCCTGTTCTGCGCCGTCATGTTCCGCCGTCACGTTATTAAGCAGGAACGAGGCCACACCCAGATCCGAGTTGTGGATGGAGAACAGGTCAACCCGGGCGATTTGCAGCCCGGCCCCGAAATCGGCCGCCGCCAGCGTCAAATCGACAATGCCGTTCACGGGTGCGGTATTACTCAGATCGAACTCACCCAGCACAGGGTTGCCCATGTCACCGGCGAAATAGATCTTATAATCAATGCCGTCATCAAGGTTATTGGCGCCGATATCGGCCAGCGTCAGCGTCAGCCGGTCAGCGGCGTCATCCAGCGTCACTTCCAGCAGCTCGCCGGGCTTCCAGACCTTGTTGCTGCCATTGCCCTTGATGCCGATGCCGTTGCCGTCACCGGTCTTGACCCATTTCAGCGTGCCGGTATCCAGCGCCGGGTTGAGCGGATCGCCGACAGAAACGGTTACGCCGTTCTTGCTGACCGAACCGGGACCGCCCTTCAGATCGAAATTATCCGGGTTCATGACCGACAGGCTGTCATCAACCAGCCCGGACACCACATGCACCGCGCCATCCGGGTTCAGAGCCGGCGCGCCGTCACGCGGCGTCGTGTGATAGACCGGCCCGTTCAGGACGGTTTCGCCGCTGCCGTCGGTAAAGACGAGGCTGATATCCGCGCCGTTATCATTGATCGTCGCCAGCCGTTCACCGGCGCCGTTATAATCGAAAATGAATTCCAGCGCCCCATTCTCCAGGTCAAGCCCGTCAAAATCGTTCTTGCGGTCGCCATCGGCAATAATAAAGAAACCGAAATCCGTATCCGGCGCGCCGGGCAGGTTGATGGTCGCCGCCGTGCCGCTGGTGAAATCCTTGACGTTCGGAAAGGCCAGCGCGGCCGTCTGGATCGTGCCGTCGAGCGCGATATTGTAAAAGCCGAGTGAATTGTTGAAACCCGCCCCGGTGGTCAGGAAGGTAATTTCCGCCGTGGTCGTAAAATCAACCGACAAGTCACCGGCAGCCACGCCCAGCGCATTATCGCCCGGCGGCACCAGGTCGAGGATATCGACCCGCTCGGCCAGTGAAGGGAAGGTCACTGTGCTGTTAAATGTATGCTCATTGGTGGTGATCTCGATAAAGTCGCTGCTGCTGCTGGCGCCGCCAAACAAAGTGTCATTACCGGCGCCGCCGCGCAGCGTATCGTTGCCGAGGCTACCGTAAAGCTCGTCCGCCCCGTCGCCGCCGTCAAGGCTGTCATCGCCAAAACCGCCGAACAGATTGTCGTTGCCGTCTTCGCCGTTCAGCGTGTCATTGCCGACCGACGACCACAGATAATCATCGCCCGCACCGCCATTGATGATAATATCGCCGTATTCAAGGCTGCTGTGGGTCAGGTCGATCATATCGCTGCCGGCCCCGGCGTCGATCTGCTCGATATCGATGAGCTGCAGCGATCCGGCATCCGAGTGATGCGTATGGTACGGATCATCAAGAAACAGCGAATCATCGCCATCGGTCATCACCAGCGTGTCGAAGCCGCTGCCGCCGTTAAATACATCCTGGCTGAGATTGGTGCCGGAGATATTAACCAGCGCCGCCGTGCCGGTGACGCCAGGCGACCCGACATTATAAGCGTAAAAACCGTCGGCGAACTGGCCGTCGGCAAAAAAGACCAGCGTGTCATCGCCGTCTTCGCCGTTCAGGATATCGGCATCGGCGCCGCCGCTGAGCCAGTCATTGCCGCTGATCATGTCGCCGAGACCGTTACCGCCATTGACAATATCGTTGCCCGGGCCGCCATCGATAATGTCATCGCCCTGGCGGCCGTTAAGCAGATCATCGCCAACATTCGACCAGATCAGGTCATCCGCGCCGCCGCCGTCGACTTCAATATCGCCAAGATCAAAATTGGTACTGGCCAGCTGGATGACATCGCCGCCGGCCCCGGCAAAGAACACTTCAACATTATTGACCATCCGTTCGCCGGTCTGCAGATTTTCGAGAAACAGCGCATCGCCGATATTGGTCATCAGCAGCGTATCGATACCGGCCAGCCCTTCATAGCTGTCCGTATTCACATTTTTTTCGTCATCGATTGAAAAAGACTGGCCCGAATACGGGTTGACGATCGTCAGGGTCAGATTCTGCATCTGGCCCTGGAAAAAGAAAATATCATTAAAGTTTGTGCCTGTTTGATCAGCCATGGCAACCTAACCCACCGTCCTCACGTTACTAACATATTGTTTTTTCTTTTATATAAGAGGCCCCTGATTTACAGGATCTCTTCTCCCCCATCTTCCAGTTTCAGCTACAAAGATTAAAACTTTATGTAAATTTTTTATTATATTGAGATGGTTTTTGTGGGAATCAGGCGGCAAATTTAGCACTGAACGGTACTGACAGCCGGTTTCACATTTTATTCTTAAATTACTGATATTTGATTTTGCAATGAAGCGCGCGCCGATAGTGCCCGATAGTGGTTGACAAACGCCGCCCTATCGCCGATAGCAAAAGGCAATCGACACTGTAAAATCATCCTGATGAGCCACACAAACGTTAACCCCGCCTATGCCCGCAAAGGCGATCTGACCACCGGCCCGGTTACGGGGCACCTGGTGCGCCTGACTGTGCCGATGATCTGGGGCATTTTCGCGATTATCAGCTTCCAGCTGGTCGATACGTTTTTTATCTCGCTGCTCGGCACGCAGGCGCTGGCGGCGCTGACCTTTACCTTTCCCGTCACCTTCGCGATTTTTACGATGATTATGGGCCTGAGCATCGCGACTTCCTCGGTCGTCTCGCGCCAGATCGGCGAAGGCAACGAGGATAAGGTCAAGCGGCTCGTCACTCACGGGCTGATTTTCGCGCTGCTGACCGGCCTGACGCTGGCCGCGGTCGGGCTGGGGCTGATGACGCCGCTGTTCCGGGCGATGGGCGCAGATGACACAATGATGCCGCTGATCCGCGATTATATGAACATCTGGTTCGCGGGCGCCGTCTGCCTGACCCTGCCGCTGGTCGGCAACGCGGCGCTGCGCGCCGGCGGCAATACGACCATCCCGGCCCTGATCATGATTATCGCGGCCGTGACCAATGTCATTCTCGATCCGCTGCTGATTTTCGGCCTGTTCGGCTTTCCGCGGCTGGAACTGCAGGGCGCGGCCATCGCCACGGTGATCGCCAATAGCGGCGCGATGCTGGCCGGGCTGTATGTGCTGCATGTTAAAAAGCGCATGATCTGCCGTGACGGCCTGCATTTGCGCCATTTCGGCGATTCGGTCAAGCGGCTGGCCTTTATTGCGATCCCGGCCGGCCTGACCGGGGCGATCCAACCGATCGCCAACGGCGTGATTATTGCGCTGCTGGCCGGTTACGGCGCAGAAACCGTTGCCGCCTTCGGCGTTGCCACACGGCTGGAAGCCTTTGCGTTCGTCATTGTCATGGCCCTGGCCACCGGCATGGCGCCGATTATCGGCCAGAACTGGGGCGCGAAACGTTATGACCGGGTCGAAGCGACGTTGCACAAGGCCTTTACCTTTGCCGTCGGCTGGTCGCTGCTGGTCGCGCTGGTCTTTATGCTGTTCGCCAAACCGCTGGCCGGGCTGTTTTCGCCGGATAACGACCCGGCTTTCATCCATGCCGCGACGCTGTATTTCTGGCTGGTCGCGCTGACCTATGCGCCCGGTAACCTCGTCCAGGGCTGGAGCAGCGCCTTTAATGCCATGGGCATGCCCCAGCGCAGCGCCATGATGATCGGGATCAAACTGCTGGCGCTGCAAATTCCGCTGGCGCTGGCCGGTCATCACTATTTCGGGCTGACCGGGATTTTCGCGGCGATCGCAATTACCAACTTAGTCTCCGGTGTCGGCTTCCACCTGCTGAACAGGCGGCTGTGCAGGCAGCAGCGCCAGGCTGCCCCGCAAGGGGCGGCCTGATAGCGCCTAATTCTCAAACATATTGAGCATCCGGTCGACAATCGTGCCCGGCGTTACTTCCGGCGGCTCGAAATCAGCCAGCGCCTCCGGCGCCATGCCCTGCAGGAAGCCGCCGCGCAACGAGGATTGCGCCGCGACCTGCACGACATAGCCGAGAATCTGGGTCATGGCCTGCGAGGCAATCACGCCGTTTTCTTCCTCGCCGAGGCCGCGAATCCGGATTTCCGGCATTGTCACCGGCTCCATCTCGTTCTTCAGCAATGTCGAAGCCGGCCGCAGCGCCGCCTTGCCGATCAGCAGCTCGCGCACAATGACCCTGGTCGGTTCCTGCGCGCTTTCATGTTCAAGGCTGGCCTTGCTGTTTACATGGTCGGTGATTTCAGTCAGGTTGGTACCCCATTCCTTGACCTCGAGATTGACCGCCGCGCCATCGACCCGGATATTATCGAACACCAGCAAATCCTTGCTGATTTCGGCCGTGGTGATCGCGATTTGCTCAAAGCGCATGGCATAGGGAGACGCCTCGTAACCTTCCGGGTTGGCGATCTGCACGCCTTTGACCATCACGCGCCGCTCCTGCAGGCTGACATCAAGGCTGTCGATACTGACCGCAACGCCGAGCGACGCGGTCGCCAGCTTTTCCACCGCCGCCTTGCCGTAGGCGCCGAGATTCATCATCAGGATCACGGCCACCACCGCGGCCACAGCGATCACTGCTGCCGCAATGGCCAGCCGCTGGCCGCCGCCGCTACCGGAAGACGGCGTTTCGGAACCGCCCTTCCCGGATTCGTCTTTCTCAGGGCCGTCCTGTGGCGCGTCCTTTTTGGTTTTGTCTTTGGCAGCGGTCTTTTTCGCGGTGCTTTTGGCGGCACTTTTCGTGGCCATGGGCTGATCCTTTCATCAGAGATAATTACAATCGGGATAATAACAGTCGGGTATTACAGTCAAAAACCGCCCTTATGCTGCCCGATTTTTGCCCGCGGTTCAAGATATGCTGGTATCATGTAACAATCCGAGCCCGCGCCGCGAATAGTATTTCATGAGTCCTGAGCCTGAACCGTTCATAAGCCGTTACAAACACTGGCTGGCGCTGTCCGGCCTGATCCTGCTGGCGCTGCTGGCCTGGGCCGCGGGGCTGCATGACACGCTGACGCTGGCCGGGTTCCAGACATATAAAGACGCGCTGCTAACCTATACGCAAGACCATGCCGTTATTGCCGCCGCCGCTTATATCGTGATTTATGCGGCCTCTGTCGCCCTATCGCTGCCGGCCGCCACGCTGATGACGCTGGCCGGTGGCTTTTTGTTCGGCAAATGGTGGGGCACGCTGTATGTCGTTACTGCCGCGACAATCGGCGCGACGCTGATCTTCCTGATCGCCCGCTCGACCTTCGGCGCGGCCCTGCGGGCCAAAGCCGGAACGGTTTACACAAAAATCGCCGTTCATCTGGACGAGAACGCGGCAGGGTATCTACTGTTCATGCGGCTGGTGCCGTTATTCCCGTTCGTGCTGGTCAATATCGTGCCGGCACTGGTCCCGGTTAAGCTGCGGGTTTTCGTGCTGACCACCTTTTTCGGCATCATCCCGGGCAGTTTCGTTTATACCAATCTCGGTGCCGAACTGGGCGAGGTTGAAAGCCTGACCGGCCTTGTTTCGACCGATACGCTGCTGGCCTTTACATTACTCGGGCTTTTCGCTCTGATACCGGTTATCTACAAAACCGTAAAGGCGCGCTATGAACGATCATAACCGGCAACAAACTCAAACCACACGGCCAAAGACGCTCCCAGGCACACTCCATGTCGATCTCGCCGTGATCGGCGCCGGGGCCGCCGGCCTGTCTGTCGCCGCCGGGGCGGTCCGGCTGGGCTTTGACGTGGCGCTGATCGAAAAAGGCGAGATGGGCGGCGAATGCCTGAATAGCGGCTGCGTGCCCTCAAAAGCGCTGCTGGCCGCCGCCAAGGCCGCACATACGATGCGTACGGCTGATACGTACGGCCTGCCGGCCGCTTCACTGGGCGCCGGTTATGATTACCGCCGGGTCAAAACCCATATCGACACGGTGATTCGCGGCATCGCCCCGCATGATTCGCAGGAGCGGTTCGAGGGCATGGGTGTTAAGGTGTTTCGCGCCGCCGCCCGCCTGACCGGGCCAAACACGCTGATCGCCGGCGACCGGGAGATCCGGGCGCGCTATATCGTTATCGCCACCGGGGCCGGTCCGGCCATCCCGCCCATCACCGGCCTTGACTCGGACAAGGTGCTGACCAATGAAACGGTTTTCACCCTAACGCAGCAGCCCGGTCACCTGGTGATTCTCGGCGGCGGCGCGATCGGCATGGAGCTGGCGCAGGCTTACCGCCGTCTTGGCAGTCAAGTGACGCTGCTTGATGCCGGGCCGGTGCTGCCGCGCGATGACCGGACGCTGGCTGGCACGCTGCGCGACGTGCTGCGCGATGAAGGGGTCCGGATTTACGAATCGGTTACC
The DNA here is from genome assembly GCA_964445195.1 of uncultured Micavibrio sp. Taxonomy (GTDB): domain Bacteria; phylum Pseudomonadota; class Alphaproteobacteria; order Micavibrionales; family Micavibrionaceae; genus UM-FILTER-47-13. Next base: position 25,245 of record CAYUKA010000009.1, read on the forward strand.
GTTGAAAGCGTGGAATGGCGCGGCGACGCCCCGTCCGTCACGATCCGCCAGGGCGCGGATCTGTTCGTCATTGACGGCTCGCATTTGCTGGTCGCCGCCGGACGGCAGCCACGGCTTGACGGGCTGGGGCTGGCGGAAGCGGGCGTGGATTACGAGAGCGGCGGCATCAAAACCGACCGCCGGCTGCGTACCAGCGTACGCCATATCTACGCCGCCGGTGACGTTGTTGCCGGCGCGCCGCGCTTCACCCACGCCGCCGGTTATGAGGCCGGGATCATTATCCGCAATATGATGTTCCGTCTGCCGGCCAAAGCGGACTACAGCACCCTGCCGTGGGTCACCTATACCGACCCGGAGCTGGCGCAGGTCGGGCTGACCGAAGCGCAGGCCCGCGAACAATACGGGGACAGGATTAAAATATCTTTCTGGCCGCTCAAAGACAGCGACCGCGGCCGGATCGACAAACACGTACAAGGGGGGGTCAGGCTGGTCATGGACCCGAAAGGGCGGCTGCGCGGCGCCGCGATCCTCGCGCCGCAGGCCGGGGATATGATCGGGCTGTGGACGCTGGCGCTCGGGGAAAAGCTCAAACTCAGTAAAATCGCCGGCATGATCGCGCCCTACCCGACCTATGGCGAAGCAGGCAAACAGGCCGCCGGCGCTTATTTCTCCGATGCGCTGTTCAGCGGCAGAACCCGCTTTGCCATCGGCCTTTTGCAGAAATTACCGTTTTAAAACCACTGGCAGCCGCGATCTGGCTGATACAGATATTGGCCGGGCGAACCCCCTGCATGATAAAATCAACAGGACGCGCCGGGGATGGTTTTCGTCAGGTTTAACTGAATAGGCGGGGTGCGCGCACACAGGGAAAGCCCTTCGTTTAAATAACGCCAAGCCTCCCGGTCAGTATCGCCAAAACCTGCTCCGGCGTTTTGTGAGCGGTATCAATCGCCAGGTCTTTCGTCTCCCAGGCCTCGTATTCACGGTCCATAACCTCCTGCCATGTGGGCATTTTGTGACCTTTTATATCCGCCCTGCGCATTTCAACCCGCTTTTTATGCTCTTCCTTATCAGAACAGATAATCTCTATTTCATGGGCTTCAGCCTGATTTTGAACAGCAACGTCTTTCCAGGCCGCACGCGTAATAGCAATGGAGTTAACAGAATCAGCAATAACAATATTTCCGGCACGAAGATTATCTGCCGCGATATCATAAGCGACCAGATATCCCTCATTCCCAATCTTCATAGCTTCAAGATTTTTCAGCCGCTGCTCTATCGTGTCTATGCGGATGTAAACGGCTTGCAGCTGTTCAGCCAGAGCTTTTGCCAATGTAGTTTTCCCGGTTCCCGGCAAACCGCCGAATATTATAAGCGTCGCATTCCTGTTCACGGCAGTGTCCTTTAGCGAGATCAGTTTTTTGACGTTATGTCCTGACCGGGGTCTTTAATTTTAAGTGTTGCGTAAAACTGCGGGATCAACAGCGTCAGAACGGCCTGCCACCCAAAGCCCGTAACGGCACAGGATGGCGGAGACGGGGGGATTCGAACCCCCGACACCTTTCGGTGAACACGATTTCCAATCGTGCGCCTTAAGCCGCTCGGCCACGTCTCCTTGTGCGGTCCTGATACCCGCGAAAAGCTGCGCCAAAACCTAGCGGGACCACAGGCAAAGTGCAAGCGCGATTTATATTTATTAGCCACTAAGCGTTACACAGAGATTGGCGTACGGACAATTCCTTGCTAGAATAGTAGAAAGTGTTTGTTTTTGACTTAAATAATCATTCATGTAACGGCCATGCGCGATTTTCTTATTCTCGGTTTTATTTTATTGCTCCCGGCCCTGGCGGCGCTGGGCCACGATATTTACATCGCTTATAACAGCGACGAGCTGAATGTGCCGGATGGGCTTTATTTCAGCGATCTGGGATGGATCTGGGTTAATTACAGCCCGGCCACCTATGACTGGGCGCGGGAGAGCATCGACCCCACCCTGTGGAGCGGTGTCGTCGACCCGTTCCTGCAGGAAGCCGCCGTCTTTGTCGGCAGTATCCCGTTCCTGGCTTTTGCCGCTATCCTGCTCTGCATGAAAATTCTCGGCATTGGCCCGTTCGAAGGCCGCGGCCTGTTCGCTTTCGGCTCGAAAATGAGCTCAAAAGGTGATTTTAGCTATGGCGGTAACAAGAAAACGAAAATGAAATATAAGCGCAAATAAAGCCGCCGTGAAATTTATAGGGCCTGAGCCTGGGCCGCTTCGCGCTCCAGACCCGAGACAATCCTGACCTCACGGTCCAGCATCTCAAGATCTTCCGGCCGTGATAAACGATGATCGCCGCTTTCGATCAGCGTGACCACGGCCTGGGCCGGGTCGCCGAGCGCGTTTTTAATCCGGTAGGCCGTCTGCCACGTTACGTCCGTATCCTGCATGCCCTGCATCAGCCGCAGCGGGCAGGGCAGGTCAAAACCGCCGAGCAGGCAATGATCCCGGCCATCTTCAATCAGTATCCTGCTAATCCGGTACGGCTCATCGCTATAGTCGTTCGGCACATCAATATACCCCTGCGTTTCAAGCCGGGCGCGCTGTTCATCATTCATGCGGTTCTGATAGATATCTTCCGTGAAGTCGGGGGCCGCCGCCAGACCGACAACGCCCGCGGCCATGGCGGGCCGCGCCCGCGCCAGCAGCAACGCAATCCAGCCACCCATCGAGGAGCCGACAATCACCGCGCGCGCCGGCGCCGCTTGATCCAGCACCGCCTGCGCGTCTTCGGCCCACATCCCGATCGTACCGTCTGCGAAATCACCGCCGGACAGGCCGTGGCCGCTATAATCGAAGCGCAGGCACGCCTGGCCGCGGGCGGCACAGCGCTCTTGCAGGAACAGCGCCTTGGTGCCGTCCATATCGGAACGAAAACCGGGACAGAACATCACCAGCGGCAAAGCCGCACCGTCATCGGCCGCCGGCTGGTGGCAATAGGCAAGATCGGGTTTTCCGGCGCGTTTAAGATAGTTTATTGTCATGACAGGCTCTAAACGCCTATAGTGTTGACAATCTGCCGCCCGAAGACAAGTTTTTTATCAATGAGCACACAGACAACCGGCCCGGCCGGAAAAACAGCCGGTAAACCCCCGGTAATTATGCAGGTTCTGCCCGAACTCGGCCCCGGCGGGGCGGAGCAGGGCTGTATCGATATAGCCGCCGAACTGGTGCGCGCCGGCGCCAGGGCGCTGGTGGTTTCGCATGGCGGACCGCGGGTGCACGAAATTGCCCGCGCCGGCGGCACCCATATTGATTTGCCGGTGCACAGCAAAAACCCGCTGGTGATGATGCGCAACGTTAAAAAACTCAAAAAACTGATCGCTGACCATGACGTCGATATCGTCCATGCCCGCAGCCGCGCCCCGGCCTGGAGCGCCTACCGCGCCTGCAGGGGCGGCCCGGCCCGATTCATGACGACCTGCCACGCGCCTTATAATATCGCCAACGACGCCAAGCGCTTTTACAACTCCTCGATCGCCCGCGGTGAACGGGTGATCGCAATCTCACAGCATGTTGCCGGCTATCTCGAGCATAATTACCGGCTTGACCCGGCCCGGATCCGGGTTGTCCACCGCGGCATTGCGCTGGAGAAATTCCACCCGACCGCGGTCACGCCGGAGCGGCTGATCAAGCTGGCCCGCGACTGGCGGGTGCCGGACGGCGCCGGGATTATCATGCTGCCCGGCCGGCTGACCCGCTGGAAAGGCCACCATGTGCTGATCGAGGCAATCGCGCAGCTTGGCCGCGAAGATGTATTCTGCGTACTGATCGGCTCTGACCAGGGCCGGACCGGTTACCGGCAGGAGCTGATCGATACGATTCATAACAAAGGTCTTGAAGGCAAGGTCAGGATTATCGATCACTGTAACGACATGCCGGCCGCCTATATGCTGGCGACCATCGTTGTCTCGGCTTCGACCGACCCGGAAGGCTTCGGCCGCGTTCCGGTCGAGGCGCAGGCGATGGGCCGGCCGGTTATCGCCACCGATCACGGCGGCGCGCAGGAAACAATCGTCCGCGGCGAAACCGGCTGGCTGGTGCCGCCGGGTGATGCGCATACCATGGCGCGAGCGCTGGGCGAAGCGCTGACGCTTGACCCGACCCAGCGCGCGATTCTGGCGACGCGGGCCATGGCCCATATTGCCCGGCATTTCACCCGTGAAATTATGGCCGATAAAACGCTCAACGTGTATGCCGAGCTGCTCGAGGAAAAACTGACCGGGGCCTGTAAATTACAGCGCCCGGAACAGGCCGGGCCGCTGAACCTGAAAACGGCGGCGGAATGAGCGCCGCGGAAAACATCCTGATCATCAAGCTGGGGGCGCTGGGCGACTTTATCCAGGCGCTCGGCCCGATGGCTGCGATTCGCCGCCATCATCCGGCGGCACAGATCACGCTGTTGACCACCGCCCCGTTTGTGACTATGGCCCGCGAAAGCGGCGCGGTCGACCGGGTATTGCTGGACAGGCGGCCGAAATGGCACCAGCCCGGCCGCTGGCTGGCCCTGCGCAAAGCCCTGAATGACGGGCGTTTTGCCCGCGTCTATGATTTGCAGAATAACGACCGCACAAGGCTGTATTTCCGGCTGTTCTCGCCGAAACCGGAGTGGGTCGGTACTGCCAAAGGGGCTTCGCATTATTTTGACCCGCCGGAACGCACGGCCGGGCATGCTTTTGACGGCCATGTCATGACACTGCGCCATGCCGGAATCGCCGATGTCACCATCGACGACCTGGGCTGGGTCACCGGCGACGCCGCCCGTTTCGCCCTGCCGGAGCCGTTTGTCCTGCTTGTGCCCGGCTGCGCCCCGTCACGGCCGCAAAAACGCTGGCCGCCGGCGCATTACGGTGTACTGGCCCGCCATCTTTACAGCTGGGGCTATACGCCGGTGATTCTCGGCACCGCCGCTGAGCGCGATGAAGCACAGACCATCACCGCGGCCTGCCCGCAAACGGTTGATTTAACCGGACGCACTGATCTGTTCGATATCATCCGGCTGGGCCGCGCCGCAGCGGCTGTGATCGGTAACGATACCGGCCCGATGCATTTAATTGCGCCGACAGGGTGCCCGTCCTGGGTTCTGTTTTCGCGCTATAGCGACCCGGTCAGGCACCGGCCCCGCGGGCCGCACGTCCAGACGATTCAAAACAACGAACTGGCAGAGCTCGCGCCTGAAACCGTGATCGGCAATCTCGACGCCCGCGCTTTCAGGCAACCGCCGCGGACCGGCTAAAACAGCGCTACTCCGTTACTTCGGGCGCGTAAATATCATACAGCGTGTGCAGGATCGATTTGATGGCGCGGTCATTAAGCGAATAATAGATCGTCTGGGCGTTGCGGCGGGTTTCGACCAGTTGATCACGGCGCAGGCGCGCCAGGTGCTGTGATAGCGCCGACTGGCTGAGGCCGACCAGCTTTTCCAGTTCGCCGACACTTTTTTCCCCTTTATACAGCGCGCAGACAATCATCAAACGGCGCTCGTTTGACAGGGCTTTGAGCAGGCCGGCCGCGACCTCTATATTCTCTTCAATGCCTTCAACATCCATAATGTGGCGTCTGTTTCGCGATCCCTGGACTATAATTTTTTGCGATAATGATTGCTATTCGCACAGGCCGGCTGCAACGGCATTTCAATTTTACGGTGCAGACAGGCGCATTCTTATATGCTCTGGTCTAGCTTTCCTGTATACTTTGTCAAGCGCTAATTAAAAGATGCATATACAACTATGCATATTTACGCATTATTTTGTGGTTTTTCCGGCAGTCCGGACAGGCAGCGTTCGGTCAGGCCAAAAGGCAGCAGGCCGAAAAACCCGGCCAGCAGGTAGGTTTGCCACGGAAAAGCGATACGACCGGCATTGCGGGCCAGCTTGCGTTTGATAATCGCCGCCGCCCGGTCCGGCCCCATTAAAAACGGCATGCTGTAATCATTGACATCGGTCATCGGGGTTCTGATAAAGCCGGGACAGATGACATTTATTTTAACATTACAGGACTTCATTTTACCGCGCAGCGCTTCACCATACAGGCGTACGGCCCCCTTCGCCGCGCTGTAGGCCGGAGCGCCGGGCCAGCCGCTGAAAGCCGCCAGCGAGCTCATCAGCGCGACCTGTCCGGACCGGCGCGCAATCATCCGTGGCAAAGTCGGTTCGGCCGTGTTGATTACACCGGTCACGTTGACATCAAAAATCGCCCGCACCTGGGCAAACGGCTCGCCGGTTTCACTGCCGCCACCGCCGCCGGAAATACCGGCATTGGCGATCACGAGATCAAGCGGCTGCGCGTCATCGGCCTGTTCAATCCACGCCGCCATCGCCGGGCGGTCGGTCACATCGACCGCTTCCGTATCCACCGCCGCGCCCTGATCACGGCAGGTTTGCGCAATCTGATCGAGCCGGGCCCGGTCGCGCCCGCCAAGCGACAACGTCACGCCGGGCCGGGCATAGCTTGCGGCCAGCGCGGCGCCGATACCGCTCGACGCGCCGGTGATCAGGATATGCTCAGGCCGCGTCATCAAGCCGCGCTTTATAATGGGAAAAGGCTTCGTCAAAGGCCGCCAGCACGTCGTCCTGGCTTTTATAGGAGGTGTCGATGACCAGGTCGAAATTGCCGTCATCGCCGATATCGACATCATACAGCGCCTTATAGCGGTTGATCTCGCTGTGGCGGCGGCGTTCAACCTGTTTGATTGCCTCGGCGCGGTCGAATTTCTCTTCAGCCCCACGCGCGGCATCGCTGAAAATCCGTTCCGCCGCCACCGCCGGATCGACGGTCAGGCGGATTTTGAGCGCCTTCCTGAGAAAATGCCACGCCATCCGCGAATCCAGCACCAGATCCCGCGCCGCATCATTCAGGCCGACCAGGTAATCATCGACCTTGCGGTCGATCTCTTCCTGGGTTTCGGCGCGCTCATTGAGCTCGGCAACCGAAATACCCTGCGCCCGCGCCAGCTCGCGGAACATGTTACCGGTGGTAATCAGCTCATAGCCGGTACGCGCGGCAACATTGCGGGCAAAGGTGGTTTTACCGCTGCCCGGGTCGCCGGTGATGGTGATGCGGTGGTAAATCTTCTCGCTCATGCCTTGTTATAGGCGCGCGATTCACGGCGGTCAAGACGGCTGCGGGCGGATGGCCGCGATATCCCGGACCAGCGCCCGGTTATGGTCCTTATCAAGGTTAAAAGCGGCATAAGTCCAGATCGCCTGCGCCGCCGCGTAAAGCGGTTCACCGGCCACGAGGGCAATCACAGCGCCGGCGGCAAAGGCGGCTGACGTCAGCCGGACCGGCGTGACATGCTTGACGAAAAACTGCCGCACCGTCCCGGCCGGTGCGGCAGGATCGGTCCGGCCGGTCAATGAACGCAGGGCTGCGCAGGCGACGAGACATGACGGTATGGGCTGCAGCCCGTTTACCTGCACCGATGATAAATTACCGGCCAGTCCGTACAGGAACGGGTTGGTAAAAAACGGGCCATGCGCGCCGTTCCGGGCGGCGCGGCGGGCCAGCATCACATGCGCCCCGGCCCAGAACGTGAGCGCCGCCGCTGAAAACAGACCGGCCAGCGTGTCGCCGCCAGCCATCACGCCGCTGTAAAACGCCGCCGCCCCGGTCAGGAGATTGCCGGCGGCGGTGATGTAGAGCGTGTTGAAAGGCGCGGCTTTGCCTGCCGCTTCGGACAGCCTGAAACCGGCGACCAGCGCCAGCGCCGCGCCGCTGAACGCGGTCCCGGCGGTCCCGGCGGTCCCGGCCACCGCCCAGGCCAGCACATGATTGCCGGCGGCGTAACCGAAGCCGGGATCGGTCGCCACCGTGCCGAAATAATGCCGCAGCCGCCCGCTAATGCCCGGCGGCTTGTCCCTGCTGGCCATGTCCATATTGTCTACAGGCAGCATGATCCTCCGCCTCCGCGCCCCTTCCACCGGCCTTTTACAGGATAGGCCGGTATTCTGTCAATTTTGGGCGCGGGCGAGCGCAATATAGGCGGCGACCGGGATCGTCTCGGCCCGCTGCGCCGGGTCGATGCCGCAGGCGGCGAAATGCGGCTGGTAGTCTTTCAGACTGCTGCGGACCATCTTGCGGCGCTGGCCAAAGGCGGCGGCCGTTACCGCCTCAACCGCAGCAAAAGGCGGCCCGGGCAACCGGTCCGGCGGGCGCGGCGCAAACCGGACCACCGCCGAGCGCACCTTCGGCGGCGGGGTAAAGGCCTGCGGCGGCAGGACCATGACAATTTTAACATCACAAAGCCACTGGCACAGCACCGACAGGCGGCCATAGGCTTTACCGCCCGGCGCGGCGGCGATCCGCTCCGCCACTTCCTGCTGGACCATCAGCGTCATTGAGTCGAACGCTTTATGGTCTTCACGGATCTGCCGCAGCCAGCCAATCAGAAGCGGCGTAGCGATATTATAAGGCAGGTTGGCGACAATCGCCCGCGGCCCGGCGGGTGCCAGCGCCGTCAGGTCCGTGCCCAGCGCGTCGGCCTGTATGACGGTCAGCCGCCCGGCGGCATGTTCTTCAAGCGCGGCGAGCGCCGTAATGGCGCGCGGATCATATTCAATTGCGGTTACCTGCCGGACATCGGTCTCCAGCAGCGCCCTTGTCAGCCCGCCGGGGCCGGGGCCGATTTCAAAGACGCGCATATCTGCGCTCAGATCAGCCAGCCGCGCAATTTTGGCCGTCAGGTTCAGGTCGAGCAGGAAATTCTGGCCCAGCGCCTTGTCGGCCCGCAGGTCGTAACGGGCGATAATCTCGCGCAGCGGCGGCAGGGATGAGAAGCCGGACCCGGAATCAGACACGCTGCTCGATGAAGGCGGCGGTTTTCAGGTCCATCAAATAACGGCGCTGCAAACGGTCCAGCCGCTCCATGCCGATCTTCTGCCGCAGGTTATCTTCAGACGGGATCGATTCGGCGGTAATTTGCCGCGTATCGCGCAGATACAGGATATGATAGCCGGCCAGCGTCCTGACCGGGCGGCTCAGCGCGCCGTCATCCATGCGTGCCAGCTGCGCTTCAATCTCTTCCGCCAGCTGGCCTTCCTGCACCCAGCCCAGATCGCCGCCGCGCGCCGCGCCGGCCGATTGCGAAACCTGGGCCGCCAGCCGCTGGAACGGCACCCGGCCGTCATTGAGCTGCCGGGTCAGCTGGTCGGCCAGCCGTTTGACCTCGCCTTCCTCGGCCGGATTTTCAACCGCGAGGAAAATTTCCAGCACCCGGTATTCGGTTTTGCCGATATTGCCGCGCAGCCGCGCCAGCTCGGCCTCGATCTCGTTATCGGCGATCAGCACCTGCGGCCGCAGCCGGACCTGCACCACCTGCGACCAGGCAATCTGGGCGCGAATCTGGTCCTCCATCGTCCGGGTCGGAACGCCCTGCCGGGCGAGAATCGCGCGGAACTGTTCCGGCGCGTAATTATTCTGGCGGGCGATCGCGGCAAAGCCCTGCGTGATATCTTCGGGCGTGATCTCGATCTCCAGCCGTACGGCTTCCTGTACGCGCAGCCGTTCCTCGATTAATGTGTTCAGGATTTGCGGCCGCATCCGCTCGCGGATTTCGCGGTTATCGGGCAGGCCGGAGGAGGCAATCACCATTTTCATCCGGTCATTGACATCGGATTCGGAGATCGCGTCTTCATTCACCACCGCGGCGATACTCTCAGTGCGGGCCTGCGCGGCGTCGAACACAGGCAGCCCGGCCAGCAGGCAAACAGTCAGAAAGGCAAGAATCAATTTATGCATGGCGGCTACCCTACAAAATCCCGGTGCGTTATGCACGTTTTTTATCACTGTCTTCGTCATTGTCAGCGGCCAGCGCCGGGTTATAGCGCCCGCCGGGGCAGTACCGGCCCAGATAAGAGGGCAGGATCAGGCTCATTCCCGTCGGCGTAATGCCAAGATCGGCCAGCGTTAACGCGCCGTCCGCGGTCACATTATCGGTCTTCAGCGATTCGACCTGATCGCGGGTCAAAGGCGGTTTCGGCAGCAGGCCCATAAACAGCGCTTGCAGCTTCGCCAGACCCCATGGCAGCGGCACCAGCGCGCGCACGCGCTGGGTATGATGAAACAGGCGCTGGTAAATCCCGCGAAAATCGACGGTCTCCGGCCCGCCGAGCTCGTAGGTCCTGCCACACGGCCCGCTTTTCTCGCGGCAGGGCTGCTCAATGGCCGCCATCACCGCATCGGCAACATCGCCGACATAGACCGGCTGGAACCGGGTATGACCGCCGCCGATCAGCGGCAGCGCCGGCAGATACCGCGCCATTTTTGCGAACATGTTAAAGAACTCATCCTCCGGCCCGAACACCACGCTCGGCCGCAGGATCGTCGCGGCGGGAAAGGCTTTGCGGAGTGCTTTTTCCCCTTCATGCTTGCTGCGGGCATATTTCGAACCACCCCGTTCGCAGGCCAGCGCTGAAACATGCACGAAACGGCCGGCCCTGTGCTTTTTGCACGCCTTCGCGATCAGCGCCGGTAATTCAGTGTGAATGCGGGTGAAGTCGCCGCGGCGGCGCTCAAATAAAATCCCGATACAGTTGACAACCACGGCGGCCCCGGCCACCGCCTCACCGATACTGTCCTCATCGCCGTAATCGCAGGCAAAAGGCACGATCTGGCCGACAAAACCGCAGGGGCGCAGGAAATAGGCGCGCTCCGGCACGCGGCTGGCGACCTTGACCGTATAGCCGCGTTTCGCCAGCTCGCGCACCACCTGCGCGCCGATAAAGCCGGTGCCGCCAAAGACTGTCGCAATTTGTCCTGTCTTGCTCATCACCAGAAATATGGCCCCTGCCGCGCCGCTTGTCCAGCGGGGAGTGAATTCATGTGCTATGAATAGCGCAAAGTTTTTTCACCACAGAACGCACAGAGATCACGGAGGTGAGTAGCGCCCTAGACTGCGCACCGCAGGTAAGAAGCCGACTTTACCATTTTGCCTTATCGCTGTTTATTGGCTGCTAAAGCGGCCTTTTGCACCAGCTTCCTCTGTGCCTCTCTGTGTGCTCTGTGGTGAAGAGTCAGCAATAAATGATCGCAGCCACTACTCACTCCGCTTTTTCCACGAAACTGTCCATGACCCGTTTGTGGCCGCCGCGCTCAAAGGCGATATCCAGCTTGTGGCCGTCAATATTGATGATCTTGCCGGTACCGAATTTATCGTGCCGCACCGTATCACCGCGGCTGAACACCGTGCCGGCCGCGCTGGCGACCTTCCGCTCACCGCCGACAGGCGCCTTGCGCGCCGCCGCGCCCGATGAATCCCAATGGGCGCTGCGCCCTTCATACAGGCCGGTCTCGGCCTGGATTTCGACATGCGCCGGCGGCAGTTCATCGACAAAACGCGACGGGATCGCATTGACCCAGTTGCCGTACAGGCGGCGGTTGGCGGCAAAGGAAATAAAGGCCTTTTTCCGCGCCCGCGTAATGCCGACATAAGCCAGCCGCCGCTCTTCCTCCAGGCCCTTCAGGCCGTTTTCATCCATCGTGCGCTGCGAGGGAAACAGCCCTTCCTCCCAGCCGGGCAGGAACACCGCGTCAAACTCCAGCCCCTTGGCCCCGTGCAGGGTCATCAGGCTGACCGCCTCATGATCGGCGCCGTCGCGCGATTCCATGACCAGCGCGACATGCTCCAGGAACGAGGCCATCGTCTCGAATTCCTCCATACCGGCGACCAGCTCCTTCAGGTTCTCGATCCGGCCCGGCGCGTCGGCTTCCTTGGCCGCCTGCCACATCGCCATATAGCCAGATTCATCCAGCACGGCAGCGGCGATTTCGGTGTGCGTCACATGGTCAAGCTGGCCGCGCCAGCGGACGAAATCATCCATCAGCGCCATCAGAGTCGTTTTGACTTTCGGCTTCAGCTCGTCGGTCTGGGTCAGGTCGCGGATCGCTTCATGCAGGCTGATCCCCTTGCTGCGGCCGTACGCGTACAGCGTCTGGACCGTCGCTGCGCCGATGCCGCGCTTGGGCGTATTGATGATCCGCTCCAGCGCCAGGTCGTCCGCTGGCTGGACAATGGCCCGGAAATAAGCCAGCGCATCGCGGATTTCCATCCGCTCGTAAAAGCGCGGCCCGCCAATGACCCGGTAATTCAGGCCGAGCTGGATGAAGCGCTCTTCAAACTCGCGGGTCTGGAACCCGGCGCGGACCAGCACCGCCATCTGGTCGAGCCGCCAGCCCTTTGTTTGCAGGGCCTCGATCTCCTCGCCGACCCAGCGCGCTTCGGCGGCCCCGTCCCACAGGCCGCGCACCGTCAGCCTGTCGCCGTCATCATCGCCGGTAAACAGGTTCTTGCCGAGCCGGTCCTCGTTTTTGGCAATCACGCCGTTGGCGGCACTTAATATATGGCCGGTCGAGCGGTAATTCTGCTCCAGCCGGATAATTTTGGCGCCGGGGAAATCCTTTTCAAAACGCAGGATATTGCCGACTTCGGCGCCGCGCCAGCCATAGATAGACTGGTCGTCATCGCCAACGCAGCAGATATTCGCCTGCGCCGCCGCGCCCTCCGGCTCCGGGCCGCGCCGGGCCAGCAGCCGCAGCCACAGATACTGCGCGACATTGGTATCCTGGTACTCATCGACCAGCAGATATTTAAAGCGCCGGTGGTAGTCGGCCAGCACGTCCTTATGCGCCGGATCCTTAAAAATCGTGATCATATGCAGCAGCAGGTCGCCAAAGTCACAGGCATTGAGCGTCTTGAGCCGGTCCTGGTAGAGCCGGTACAGCGCGACCAGACGCCCGCCCGCGGCCTCACCGCCCTCCTGCGGGCTGAGATCGCCGGGCCGCTGCGCCTTGTCCTTCCAGCGGTCGATCATCGCGATCATCGCCTTCGGCGTCCATTTCTTGGTGTCGAGCCCCTCGGCTTCCATGATCTGCTTCAGCAGCCTTGCCTGATCGTCCGGGTCGAGAATCGTGAAATTGCTGTCCAGCCCGGCCAGATCGGCATGCCGGCGCAACATCCGCGCCGCGAGCGCATGGAACGTGCCGAGCCACCAGCCTTCGACCGGCGCATCGCCGAGCAGGGCCGAAACCCGCTCTTTCATCTCCTGCGCCGCCTTGTTGGTAAAGGTAACGGCAAGGATTTCGCCGGGGAAAGCGCGGCGGCTGTGCAGGATATGGGCGAGGCGGGTGGTCAGCACCCGGGTCTTGCCGGTGCCCGCCCCGGCCAGCACCAGCAGCGGCCCGTCAATCGTCGCCACCGCCTCACGCTGCGGCGGGTTCAGATCCGCCATGTAAGGCGGTTCGTTATGTTCCTGAGAGTGTTGAACAGGCATGCCCATGTTTAGCCTGTATCTCTGGCTTTTTGAAGACCGCCTTCTTGTTTGAGTATTTTTTTATCCTCTGATTTAACCCGCCTTTCCAGCTTCTTAATATCCTCTTCCGCCGGTAACTCTTCGGGCCTGATTTCACTCTTGATTAAAACATTTCTGACATCACGGTTATTTTTCTCATGCTCATTACCGATCTGATGAATGCCGCGCATGTTTGATTTTTTGACGTTAAAATCGGTGATGGCCGCCGCAAATTCCTTGGCTTTCAAAGTCACAGTCGGCAAAAAGTCAGCGAGCGCCCGGTTCCCGGTGACTCCCAACCGGCGTTTCATTTCCTGCGTATTGTTGCCGCCAAATAACGCCTTATCGCCGCGGGACCTTATAATGCCAAACCCTTTATCATCCACACCATGCTGATAAAGCGTGCCCGAAAGCTGTCTTTCGGTTTCGGTCAGCTTCGATCTGGCATGGAGCCTCTCGGCAAGTTGTATTCTTTCTTCCAGAAGCTCCTGCTTGCGCGTCTGAATCGCAAAATAGCTCTGGGCAAAAGCGATCACTTCTTTGCGCGGATCGCCGTTTTGCGCAATGAGATAGCAGGCATAACGTGTCAGCTTTATATCCGCTATTTCACGTGCAGTACCAGAACCTATCTGAACCATTTTCCTGACGTCAGGAAAATGGTTTTCGTCAGGCTGGCCGCTGTTTCTGCAGGCCTCCTTTGCTTTTTCTATAACTGCAAGAAAGTTTTCCCATTTGGAATATTGTAGCAATCGCTGTAAATCTCGCGCATACCAGAACGAGACGCCGTCTTCTTCATGCACGGCATCTTCAAAATTTTCATGCAGCCGAACGATTAAGTCGCGCTTCATAAAACACCTCGTTTATGTTTTGTTCTTATTTATTAGACGCGATTCTGTGCAAGCTTGCAACGGTTTTATGTAAGGATAAATACGCTAATGGCAGAGTGATAATCGGTTTGGGGAATCAAACTTATCCGGCTTCTTTTTTCTGGCGTTTGCCCGGCGTCGGCGCAGCGGCGACCTGGTTACGGCCATTATGCTTGGCGGTATAAAGCGCGGCATCGGCCCGCTCGATCAGGTCGGACACCTCTTCCTCGCCGGCAAATTCGGCGGCGCCAACCGACATGGTGATCCGGCTCAGCTTCTCGCCGGTGCTGCGGTTGATCACATCCTTGGTCGCCACAGCGCGGCGCAGCGATTCGGCCACGGTCACCGCGGCTTTCAGCGGCGTATCAGGCAGGATAATCGCGAATTCCTCACCGCCGTAACGGGCGGCCATATCGCGGCCCTTGACCCCGTCGGTCAGGGTGCGGGCGACAAGACGCAACACCTGATCGCCGATCTGGTGGCCGAAATTATCGTTAAAGTTCTTGAAATGATCGATATCGACCATCAACAGCGAGAAAGGCGCGCCGGTCCGCTGCATTTCCCCGGCGATCCGGCCGATTTCGGCATCGAACGCCTTGCGGTTGGCAAGACCGGTCAGCCCGTCGGTCAGCGCCTCGCGGCGCACATTTTCAAGGTCGCGCTGCAACTCCTCCATGACTTCAGAGGATTTATCAAGCTGTTCTTCAAGTTTCTGGTTCTGCTGTAACATACCCTCCGTATCGGTCATGACGGTGGTCAGGATTTCACGCAGCTCGCCCGGATCGTCGATTGTCTCGATCCGGCCGGACACACCGCCAAGCTTGTCACTATATTCGCTGGTCGCCGATTTCACATCCTGGACAACGCCGGACATGCTCTGGATCGTTGTGTTAATCTGGTCGCCGGCGCGGCGCACCGCGTCCTCATCGCGCCCCTCGCTCAGGAAACGCTGAAACAGCTCGCGGCAGCGCTCATCGGTGATTGCCTGTTTATTAGCCACGAGCACAT
Organism: uncultured Micavibrio sp.; assembly: GCA_964445195.1. Lineage (GTDB taxonomy): Bacteria > Pseudomonadota > Alphaproteobacteria > Micavibrionales > Micavibrionaceae > UM-FILTER-47-13. Next base: position 40,442 of record CAYUKA010000009.1, read on the forward strand.
CAATCGCCCGGATGGCTTCCGGACTCTGGCCCGAATAATAAACATACCATAATTCAAAAACGTCCGGAGTCGGCGCCAAGCCTTCGCGGCGAATGCGGTCGAACACCGCTTTCGCATATTCGCTGGCCTGACCTTTATCATGTGTATATTGCACGTTCACCCAAGTCCTTGACGGCGTTTAAAATCGTACATTAACAGCCCTAAAACAAACACAAAAGGGAAAAATGCCGCGCCGGAAAGACCGGCGCCGGCCACCGTTGCGCATGCCGCTTTCCTATCATGACCTGATGGCCGTTAAAGCGCTCTTAATATATTGGATTTTATGCGCCTACATCCACTTGGTCTGCGGATTCATCGTTTCCTTCGGCGCGTTTTCCAACGCGGCGATCAGGCCATCCACATCATCAATCACGCACAGATGGGTTTTATCAGCCGGGCGGGCGAAGCCCTGATCGATAATATGATCGATCAGATCCAGCAACCCGGTCCAGTAACCGCCGACATTGACCACAATGACCGGCTTGTCATGCAGGCCCAGCTGCCACCATGTGAAAATCTCGAAAAACTCGTCCATCGTGCCCAGCCCGCCGGGCAGGATCACAAAGGCGTCGGAGAGATCAACCATCATCTGCTTGCGTTTATGCATCGTATCGACGACATGCAGCGCGGTCAGCTCCTCATGGGCGATTTCCTTATCGGCAATGTGGGCGGGAATAATACCGGTCACTTCACCACCGGCTGCCAGCGCCGCATCTGCGGTCAACCCCATCAGCCCGACCCGGCCGCCGCCGTAAATCACGCCCATGCCGTTTTCAGCCAGCAACCGGCCGGCATTGCGGGCCGCATCCTTGTACAGATCATCAACCCGCGCCGAGGAGCCACAATACACACATACGCTCTTAATAACCTTGCTCACACCATCGCTCACACTATCGTTCACAGGGCTTCTCCCGCCTGCTCCGGCTCCAGAACGTACGCCTCGCCGTTCCAGAACAGGGTTAAAGACGTACAGATCCGGTCGGCGATCCGCAGGCGCGGCGCGCATTGTTCATTGCCTGTCTCTGCAGCATCGTCCCGGCGGTCATTCAGCAGGTTCACAGCAACCCGGACCCGGCAGATATGCGGCACGGCGTTCTCATGACCGTCAGCAGCAGCCGGATCGCCGGCCGGCTCATGCACCGGAATACGGAACAGCCGGGCACGCGGCCGCCCGGCAACCGGATTGTCTGAAACGGCAATCACAATTTCAAGATCATTACGCACCGATTCGGCGACACCGTTTTCACCAATCGTTACCGATTCCTGCATCGGCGACACCGCAAGGCCGCGCAGGATTTGCTCATCCTCGCCGTCACAGTCAAGATCGGCGGTCAGCGATTCGCCGTAACGCCAGAAAATATCCGGGTAGTCATGGGCCAGCGCGTTCATCCAGCGCGGCTGGGCGCCGAACTCGCGTGGCGCGCCCTCTTTCTGCTGCGCCATGATGGAGCGCAGCAGGGTCGTGCGCCGCTCGGTCAGCGCCGTTAAACATGACAGCTCATAAATACGCCTGAGCGCCTCGGTTTCAGCCAGCCCCGCTTCCCAGCCGCATTGTTCGTCGCGGTAAAGAATCCAGTTTTTCTGGGCCGCGCCCAGCAGCGTTCTGGCTTCATCGGACTGGGCCGCGCTTAGTTCAGAAAACAGTATACTCAGCGCTTCCTGCGTGTCGCCATACTGGCGGTTAACGCAATCCAGCGTCGCCGCCGTGCTGCGCGCCTGCGCGCAATAATCGAACTGGCGCTGAGCGTGCGCCGGCATGGCCGCGCATAACAGGCAGATCAATAAAAGATAATGATAAAAACGGCAGGGCGTCATCAAAAGGCAGGAGTCGCTTTGAAACGAAATCATGGTTCTTTCTTTTGTTATAGCCTATAAAGGCGGTCACGAACAGGGGCCGGCGCGATAAATTCGCACGGTGCCATTTAACAATAGCAAAAAAGCTTAAACCAAATCTTACCGCGATGTTTGATGCCCGCTTACGTCCTTATATCGACCTGCCGCTGAATGCCGCCGCCCGGTTTCTGGCCGCGCGCGGCATTCATGCCAATATGCTGACCGGCGCGGGACTGGCCTGCGGGCTGCTGGCCGCCGCGGCGCTGGCCTTACAGCTTTATATCCCCGCGCTGTTGCTGATCCTGCTCTCGCGCCTGCTCGACGGGCTGGACGGGCCAGTCGCCCGGCACATGCCGCAGGGCGCAAGCGATGTCGGGGCTTTTTACGACATCGTCGCCGATTTTATTTTTTACAGCGCTGTCGTGTTCGGTTTTGCGCTCGGCCGTCCGGAGACGGCGCTGGCCGCCGCGTTTTTATTATTCAGCTTCGCCGGCAGCGGCGGCACGTTCCTGACCTATGCGATTATCGCCGCCGGCCGCGGCATCAATCACGACGAACAGGGCGAGAAATCCTTTTATTACCTCGCCGGGCTGTGCGAAGGCGCCGAAACCATCGTCTTTTTTATCCTGTTCTGCCTGCTGCCGGATTATTTCACGGCGCTGGCAATATTGTTCGGCATTCTATGCTGGCTGACAGCCGCCGGCCGCGTGCTGCAGGCCCGCCGGGATTTTAGCTAGTCTTCTTTATATTGTCATTGCGAGAAGGCTTCATGGGCTCGAAGCGACGTCGTCGCGTGAGCCATAGCGTCCACGCAATGACGGGGAAAGACTATAGAATCAATCGTGACGGGTCTTAACCGAAAGCGGTCGGAGCGGCCATGATCGGGGTTTGCGGCTGCTGCTGTTGCAGACGCGGATCCTGCAGCTCGGCCAGCGTCTGCTCGTCAACGGTGCGCTCGTTCGCGTGGTTGTCGCCGCCGATCGTCACGGCAACCGGGGTCTCCAGATAATGCTCCAGATCGGCGCGGGCCTCAAGCACTTCATGCTCCAGTTCGGCGATCTCGGCTTCCAGCCTGTCCAATGTTTCCACATCCAGCTGGAGGTAATCAAGCCCGGGTTCGACGACATATTCGATTTCACCGGGAATATTTGAAAGCCTCTCGTCCATTTCGCGGCCGGTAAAGGCCGGCGGCTCGCCCGGCCTGGCCATGACATCGACAGTCTGCACCGGCGCGGCCTCGGCAGCCTGATAGCCCGGCGCCGCATCATCAAGACTACTCGCCAGTTCGCGGGCGCTTTGCTGGTGGGTCACCATGCTGCCCTTGCCGGCATTCATCAGATCAACCGCCGGGGCGCGCATTTGCGGCTGGCTGGCTTCCGCCGCGGCAACCTGCCGTTCCGCGGCCGGATCGGGCCCGGCAGCCATGGCCGGTTCCGGTTCAGCAGGCGCCTGCTCAATCGCCTCGCGCGCTTCGGCGACGGCGGCCTTGGCGTCCTGGACCACACCATCCGCGCCTTTAATCTCGCGTTCAACGCCGGTCGCGCCTTTGCCCTGGGCCAGTTTGCCGCTGCTTTCCAGTTTGGTCGGAGCCTTGGTATGGCGGATCGCCTTCATCGCCGCCTCAAGATTGGCTTTAATCTCGGCCTGCGGGTCGGTGTCCGGCCCATTATCCGGGCCGCTTGGACCATCAAGGCGGAAGGCAAGGACTGTATCAAGGAGATTATCGGTAAGGTCGGGATCGGCCTCAAGTCCTTCATCAACACCCATAAGCTGGGCGTCCGGCGCGGTATCGAGGGCAACATCAAAACCGTCATAATCACGGTCTAGATCAGCCAGCGCGTCCGGATCGATCAGCCCGACCGCTGCCTCGTTAAATTCAGCACCATATGTTCCGTCTGTTAAAGACATCTCATCAAATCTGTTATACACACCATCTAAGGGCAGGACCGCAAGGGCTGAACTACCCGCCGTTATTATCAGAGCCGCAGCGGCTGCCATTATTGCTGACAATTGTCCCGGCAATCGGCCCACATCTCCTATTTCCCTATTATAGCTCATTCAATCAAACTGTTTCAAATTTGCAGCCACCAGTTCAGCACATTATTTCAGCACTTTACTGAATATTTTGCTTATCTCAGCCGCAGCGGCCTGTAGCCCAGCGCTTCGGCGATATGATCGCTGCCCAGTGTCTCCGGTGCGGCCGGATCAAGATCGGCGATCGTCCGCGCGGCGCGCAGCACCCGGTGATACGCCCGGGCCGACAATTTAAGCCGTTCGGCGGCATTCTGCAACAAAACGCGGCTATCCTCTTCTAATATCATGGTTTTTTCGATGATATCCGGCGGCGCGGCGCTGTTCAGCGCGCTGTCCATCTGCGCCGCATAGGGGGCAAAGCGCTGCTGCTGGACCTGCCGGGCGCGCAGGACGCGGGCGGCGACGGTGGCCGAGGATTCACCGGCTCTCGCGGCGGACAGGTCGGCGATACTGACCGGCGGCACATCGACGCGAATATCAATCCGGTCGAGCAGGGGACCTGATAGTTTGGCCTGGTAATCCAGCCTGATGCGCCAGCGAAATTTCACCGGGCTTCGCTTTCTGGCCGCCGCCGATCAGCGCTGGCAGCGAGGCTGAATGGTGCGGATCGCGAAACGGCCGCGCCTTGATCAGCCCGCCCTCGGGCAGGGTCCCGGCCAGCGAATGGATCATCGACACGTCCAGCGCCTCGGCCGGGGACAGCGGCGGCAGGATACCGGGCAGACAAGACGCAAGCATCGACTTGCCGCTGCCCGGCGGGCCGCTCATCAACATATTGTGGCCACCGGCGGCCGCGATTTCGAGCGCCCGTTTGGCGGTTTCCTGCCCCTTGACTTCAGCCAGATCGGGCAGGGAAGCCACAGCCGTACCTTCCCCGGCCAGTTTTGCTTCCGGGCGGCTTAAGACCTGCGTGCCCTTAACATGGTTGATCAGCTGTAGCAGATCATGCGGCGCAAGGATCGGCAGGTCGCCGGCCCAGGCCGCTTCGCCGCCGCAGGCTTCCGGACAGATCAGCCCGTTATCATTGGCCACCGCGTGCAGCGCCGCCGGCAATACCCCTGCCACCGGGCGGATCGCGGCGTCGAGCGAAAGCTCGCCCAGCACAACATGGCTCTCAAGCTCCTCTTTGGGCACAATCTCCATCGCCGCGAGCAGGCCGAGCGCGATCGGCAAATCGTAATGGCTGCCTTCCTTGGCAAGGTCGGCCGGGGCGAGATTGACCGTCAGCCGCTTGGGCGGCAGGGCGATGCCGAGCGCATGCAGCGCGGCCCGGACCCGTTCCTTTGACTCCGCCACCGCTTTGTCGGGCAGGCCGACAATCGTAAAGGCCGGCATGCCGTTGGAAATCTGCACCTGCACATCGACCGTTTCGACATCGACGCCCTGAAACGCGACGGTATTTATACGGGCGACCATACTTGATATTCCCCTTTTGTTCTATTCAGGGTTTTCTCGCATAGTTACAGAAAAAAGGGAAGGGCTTAGGCAATAAAATCGCTATTGTCTATGGCTCAATAGGGTGGAAACTATATTCTCCGGCAATATTACCGATTTCAAAACTGACTGTTTCCTCGGTTGGTTCCGCCAGGCATTGCAGGTCGGAATCCCGTTCCAGCAAGACGCCCACAACTACATTCGTCGCGGAAGGCGATGAAGACGTAACGTCTACAACCACATTAACAAACTGATCCTGGCACGATTGAATATAGGTCACATCGACGGCAATATTGCCATTACCGGCGTCCTGTTCTTCAATGGAGGAAATTTCCCCCATATGAAAGTCATCAGCAAAAGCCATATCCGCAAATATAGATGCCAGACAAGTAAACGCGGCAGTAGCCCCTGTAATAATCATATTCATAATAAAAACCTCCAGACTGTTTTAAAAATTATTATTTAACTTTCAGACCAATAGACCATTTTGTCACCGGACTCAATTATATAAATGTATAAAAGGCCGGTTTATGGGCTGATATGCCGGACTATTATAAAACCCGGCCGGCCATCATTGAAGAATAAGTTCCCGTGAAACATGATTTTATTTGACATAACTTAATAGCTGTATTATTTAAAGTCACGATACATTATTCAGTGGACACATTGTAAAGACATAAAGAGTAAAGACATAAAGGCCGTATTTTAAAACAACGCAGGCAATGAGCACAGCCGATGAATCAAGAATTTGATACAGCAGCAAAAGCGGCACAGGCTTTAGAGTTGATCAAAACGCTCAACTTCATGAACCTGGCCACGGCCTCGCCGGAGGCCGTGCCGTGGAATGCGCCGGTCTTTTTCGCTTTTGACGGCGATTATTTTTACTGGCTGTCCGCGCCGGAGGCCGTCCATTCACAAAATATCGCGCACAACCCGGCGGTCAGTATTGTCATTTTCGACAGTACGCGCGGAGACTGGGACGCGCTCGGCGTTTATTTCACCGCCGTCGCGGAAGCCGTACCGGAAAGCGACACCGCCGCGCTGCAGGCAGCGCATGAGGCCTCCTATGCGAAAGCAGGCCGGACACCCGGCGATCCCAGCCTTTTCACCGGCGATTTTCCCCGCAAATACTACCGGGCCCGCCCGACACAGGCCTGGGTCAACAGCGTTGAGGAGCGGAACGGTGTCAAGGTCGATATCCGCGAAGAAATCGACCTTGCCCAGCTGAAACCTTAAATGGCTTATCTTTTAATTGTTTTCTCTGGGTTTATTTCTTATGTTTATAATATGAACAGCCTGCTAGATATGCCCGGATCCTTCTCTACTAAAAGTTTCGAGTGCCACCGTATAGATGGGCTTCCGCCCGATGATCTAGACAGCTTTTTGCAACAAGCTGAAAATTTTATGGCTTTTATCAATTCAGGTTATGACGGACTCGACTTCAATACAGAGGAAATGAAGCGTCATTGCGGCCACCGCGCCGAAGCTGATCAAAGTCTGGTGTATGCCGTTTATGACCGAACCACCCGCGAAGCAATCGGCAGCATTATATATAACCGTCCCGGGGAAAAGCCCGAATACTGCAATCTTGCTTATTACATAATGCCTGGCAAGCGCGGGCAGGGCCTGGCACCAAAAATAAGTGAGCAGGCCATGGACGCTTTTTTTCAGCATACGGCCTTCGATGAGATTTATTGTGCTATCTGGGGTAACAATAAGGCGTCCTTGCGCGTACTGGAAAAACTGGGATTTGAATATCTGGGGTACAGGCCGTCTTATATTGACCCGCCGCCTGTTATCGACCATCAGTTCAAAATGACAAGAGCGCAATTTTCTCATCCTGAAAGACAAGACGTCAGGATCGTGCTTGATGATGAAACAGCGCCGGGGAACAAACCGCCGTCACAACATGTACCGTAGAAAAAAATCTAAAGCGCTTCCAATATAGGCGTTAAAATTAAGAACTTGCAGGACCGGTGCCGCGGCAATTTCTGGACGCGGACGGCAAAACAGGGTAAAGCTGGAGAACAGGAATAACAACGGTGACCCACAATCCATGCTGACGGCCCGGACTTTTACCTACGCTTCCGAAGACTTCCCGATTCTCAAACGCCTGACAATCCGTTCGATTGAGCGCATGACCGGCCGGCTCCGCGTCTGGAAACTATACCGCGAATATTGCGATGAATATCTGACCAGCAATGAGAGTTTCTGGGATGCGGCAATTCGTAAACTCCAGCTTGATGTGAATTACGGCGGCGTCGCGCTGGACGAGATCCCGCGTAAAGGGCCGCTGGTGGTGGTGGCGAATCACCCGTTCGGCGTGCTGGACGGCGTGGTGATCACCCATATGATGATGCAGGTGCGCACCGATTTCAAAGTGCTGACCAACTCGGCGCTGTGCCGGGCGCCGGAAGCCAACGATCATTTACTGCCGATTGATTTTTCCGGCAGCGAGGCCGGGCTGAAAACCAATCTGGAAACCCGCCGCGCCGCGCGGCAGCTGCTCAAGAACGGCGGCTGCATTACCGTCTTTCCGGCCGGCGGCGTGTCGACCATTCCCGGCTGGCGGGCCGGGGTCGCGCAGGATACGGCCTGGCAGCCCTTTATCGCCCGGCTGATCCATGAATCGAACGCCGCTGTCGTGCCGGTCTTTTTCGCCGGCCAGAACAGCCGCCTATTCCAGTGGGCCAGCCTGCTGTCGCCGACGCTGCGCCTTGCCCTGTTCATGAAAGAGGTCATCGACAAGATCGGCGGCGAGATCGACGTCACGGTCGGCGCCCCGATCCCGTATGAGCAGATCGCCCATATTACCGACCGGGCCGCGCTGTGCGATGAGCTGCGGCGGCGCACTTACGCGCTGGGCGGGCTTGACCGCCTGCCGCCGCCCAAGCCGGCCTTTCGCACCCCGCCCCGCTAGCAGCCTCCCGCGTCATGCGGCCGGCTATATCATTTCCATAGTAACCGCTAAAATGCCGTTGATTGTTAACGGCTTTTTTATGCCGCCCGTTTAAAAATAGGGTCAGTGACATACTGACTGATTTGACCGCGTAAAGAGGACAACCATGTTAACACCGTTAAACCGCCATGACCTGGCCCGCCTGCATGCGAAATTCGTTGTACCGATCGTCGTTGACCGCATGCTGCATGACGAGGAAACGCTCGACGATATCGCCGAGCACGCGATGAACGAATTGCTGGCCGAACTGTGCCCGGATACGGCGCTGCTTTGTATTGCGCTGTGCGCCCGGCATGTTGCCAAAACGGTGCCCGATCTGCCGGCCGGCGGCACACTGGCACTGGCCGCCGACAAAATCGCCGACGAGTACGGCGCCCTGTGGCTGGCCCATGAGCGCGACCCGGACAGTCTTGCCGATAGCGCTGTCGAACAGACGCTGGCGCATATCCCGGAAGACCTGGAGACAATGCGCGACCTGCTGGACGCGCTGATGGCCGATCTCGAGGAAGATCACTGCGTTGCCGCGATCCTGTGCGACATATTGAGCGCCCAGGCCGATTACCACAAGGACCTGGCGCTGGTCGAGCTGGCGCAGATCAATCTGCGCCCGGCACCGCGTCCGGCTGAAGACAGTGCCCCGGCGCCGGCGGCAACGGCAGAAGATACTGACAATGTCATCGTCTTTCCCGGCGCGGTCACTACACTGCGCCCGCCCGCCGGGCGTTGATTTCCTTGCCATTTCCGGCCTGTTTCTGCTAGGTTGGGCGCTTATAAAAATAATCAAAGCGTAACGCTTGGAATTTCCGGCCTATGGCAGAAATCACTGGGAGAGATATTAAGGGATTCAATTTGCGCAGCGGCGCGCTGAAGGCGCTCCGCCATGCCGAGGACCAGCTATTCCGCAATCACCGCCAGAACCTGCTGTTTTTCGCCCTCGATATTCTTGATCATTTTCACAAGGATCCGCATCTGGCGCCACTGCGCAAGGCCGTGCCGGAGATTTTTGCCACTTTTGAGAGCCTGTCCCCGTATTTACATGATCACGACAAGCGCGAAGCAATGTTCCATTGGGAACGCGACACGGCGCTCAAAAAAATGCATGAGGGCTTAAAAGCCATTGCGGCGATGAGCGGTCGGGCGGTTGACGGGCTGGCTGATGCCAGCGTCCTGCGCGGCGTCAATACGGTCAGCGCAGCCGCAGCGGCCTATATGGATATGGCCGAAACGCTTCATGCCGGTCCGGCGGCGGATGATGATAACCTTTACCATACCGCTCATGTCACACCGTATGTCAGCGCGGCATTCATGGCTGAATATCTGTCGATGATCACAAGGGAACTGGCCAGCGCCGGGGTGCCGGACGACATCACACACCCGGTCACCGCCCTGTGCAGCAGGATTCGTAATAATCTGCCGCACGGCCGGGTACTAAACCGGCCGCTTTACGAGAACGGCGAAAAAGACAGGGCGACGCTTTACAATATTATGGCGGCGATGAGCACGACCGCCGATGCGGTCAAAACGCTGCAACAAAGAGTCGATACCAAGAGCGAAAACGGCCGGCAACTCGCAGCGCGGCTAAACTATGTTTTCCAGTCCTTCGCCCCGTATGACTGGGAGCAATATGAAAGCAAATCACCCCGGTCCGATCCGGACGCCGGCTCCGCCGACATCCTGCCGCTGCGCGCCCGGCTGGGTTAGTCGTCTCTGCTTCACCGCTGCTTAAGCCGCCTTGGCCAGCATCGGGCCAAGCGCCGTGCCGCCAAGAATATGGACATGGAAATGCGGCACTTCCTGGCCGCCATGAATGCCGGTATTGGCGATCGTGCGAAATCCGCTTTCGGGCAGGCCCTGGTCTTGCGCGATTTTTGACACGGCGCGCCAGAAGGCGGCGATCTCTTCCGCATCGGCCTGCATCCCGAAATCGGCAACCGAAATATAACGGCCCCTGGGGATCACCAATATATGCACCGGCGCCTGCGGGTTGATATCATGAAAGGCGAGCACATGCTCATCCTCGTAAACGGTGTTATTGGGAATCTCGCCGCGCAGGATCCTGGCGAAAATATTGTTATCATCATAAGCGCTCATCAAAGCCCCCTTTATGTCCGGTTACAAATCTGGAAATAAGCATACAAAAACAAACAAAGAGCCGTCATCTTTAAACGATCACGGCTCTTTGCCAACAAAATATAGACCGGTTCCTTAGACGTCTTGCGACGGCTTCGGTGCTGCCGGCTCGGGCGGCGCTGCCGGAGCAGCCGGCTCAACCGGATCAGGAGTTTGTCTGGGTTCGTTAAAACCACCAAGTCCCATAATGGACTCCTCTTCTTTTGGTTTCACACTTTCAGTTTCAGATTATGCCGCCGAAACGGCATGATCCGACTCTTGCAAAAATCCATTGATAGAGTCAAGTGTTATCGTGATATTTTTTTAAAAAATAAGACGATTTTTTGTACTATAACGAAAGAAAAATGTATTTTCTTGAAATATTCTGTCTTTTTGAGAACGGTTTGCAATCAGGCGGGTTTAAACCGGCTCCTGCTGCACCGCCTTTGGATCAACGACCTTGTAGTAATAGCGGCCCTTGATGACCTGGTCGTCAACGCGGGCATAGTAAGGATGGGTGCCGCAATGGATATAGCCCATGCTTTCATAAAGGCTGATCGCTTTGTCCAGCGTTTCCCGGACGTCGAGATTGATGACCGCGTAACCCTCTTCACGCGCCTTGTCCTCGACGATCTCCAGCAGCTTGCGGGCCAGCCCGTGGCCGCGCGCCCACGGCGCGACAAAATTGGTGGTCAGGGTTACGGCGAAGCTCTGCGCCTCATTATTGCGCGGCGGCGTCACCAGCTGGGCCGTGCCGCAGATTACATCGTCAAGCCGGGCGACGAATAACAGCCGCGCCGGCATCGTCAGCACGCCCTGCCAATAGCGCTCCAGAATATCGCGGGCCGGCAGGGTCACCCAGCCGAAACCGCCGCCGGCGGTAATCGCTTCGTCGGTCGCATCGCATAAATCATTCAGATCAGGCTCCGACAGCGCCGTTACATGTTCAACGCTGGTGACCGGATCACGTGGCTTTTGCTTGGTCTGGTCAATCATTGTTCCGCCTGTTTGCCTGTTGCCGTTATAGTAAAATAAGGATCGCGTCCTTTAATTCAACCACAAAAAAATGAAAAAAGTGACAATGCGGCAAGCTGCAACGCAGCATTTGCGCGGCTTTTCGGCAAGTTTACACAGACGGGATTGCGCTGGCAGATAAGTAGGTTACACTGGAACAGCGTCAAATTTTTTTCAGACTTATGCATACAATACGCCCCATAACCGCCTTGCTGATCACCGGCCTGCTGATCCTGCCGCTGCTATTGTCCGGCTGCGCGCGCTATGTCAAGAAGGCGCATTACGCCCCGGCCATCGACATTCCTTATGACGCCGCGCCGGTGCCGGTGCTGTTCCGCGAAGTCGAGCTGCTGCTGCCGGTCGGGATGGATGTCGGTTTTGAAACCCACGGCAGCCGGGGCTGCGGCTGGCCGCGCTACCCGGTCAGCCGGACGGTGCTGCGCGGCGCAATCGACCGCAAATTCATCCGCCAGACCTTCCACGATGCGCTGGAAGCGCAGGGCTATGATGTCGTGGCCAGCCTGGATATTGCCTACGATCTTGAGGACGAGATTGAGCGGGCCGAGTATTCGATCACCGCCAAAATTAAGGATGTCCAGCTTGAAATGTGCCACCGCGAGGCGGACAATCTCATGATCCTGTTCACCACCCGCAGGGGCATTGAAGGCGAGCTGTATATGAAGGTCGACTGGACGGTTTACGACTCGCTGCGCCGGACCGTTGTCTACAAGACCACGACCGAGGGCTATACCAGGCGACGCGTGCCGAACCAGGAAGGGCTGACGCTGATGTTCAGCGACGCGTTTGAAATGGCGGCTCATAATCTCGGCACCGACCGGCCGTTCCACGATTTGCTGGTCAACGGCATAAAGCCGCAGGACTGGCGCGGCCGGCCCGGCTTTCCCCGTGATCGCAGGACAGAGCGCGCGCCGCAATTCGACCCGAACGAGGCCGTCATAATCACGCAGGACGCATTATCGCGTACGCCCTTTACCCGCGATATCGAAGACAAGCGCCGGGTCGCGGTGATGGTCGAGAAGTTCGGCCATGGTTCCGGTTTTTTCATTAGTGATGAAGGTCATATCCTGACCAACGCCCATGTTGTCGGCGACGGGCTGCGCACCCGCATTATCACCGCCAACCGCGATGAAAAACTGGTCGCCGAGATATTACGCATCGACAAGGCGCGCGATGTCGCGCTGCTGAAACTTGAAGAGGTACCGGATAACCTGGATATCGTGACCCTGCCGATCCGCGAAGACTGGCCTGCAGTCGGTGAAGAGGTGTACGCCATCGGCGCACCGCGCGACCGCCGCCAGTTAACCGACACGGTGACCAGGGGCATTATCAGCGCCCACCGCGAGGATATGCGGTTTCTCGGCGTGCGCCAGAATTTCCTGCAGGCCGATGTCGAGATTCACGGCGGCAATAGCGGCGGACCGCTGATCGACGGGCACGGCAATATTGTCGGCATGGCTGTCGGCGCCACAATCGCACCGCCCAACAAAGCCGGCATCGGTCTGAATTATTTTATCCCGATTGCCGAGGCGCTGCAGGTGATGGATATCGGTCTTGAAAGCCGCAGCGGCGCGCCGACCCGGATCACGCCCTAGGGCATAAATCAAAGCCTCAAAGTCATCTGGTCTTTTGCCACCGCGGCCATTTCGCGCAGCGCATGACCGTGTTCGGCAATATCGCGCATGCCTTCAAGCGTCGGCACCGCCGCCGCCGGGGCCGTGGTGAAAAAGGAGAGCGGTCCCAACTCAACCGCGCCGGTCACCAGCGCGCCCATCCCGGCCACAATTTTGAATTCATCAACCCGCCGTGCCGCCGGCGCCATCGCCGCATCGGCGGTCAGGCCAGTGATAAAATCGCGGCTGTTCTCCCTGACCGTATTAAATTTTGCGGATAAAGCGGCCAGATTAGAAGATATACATGTTGATAAAGAAGCGGCCGCACGGCGAAAAGGCGCGAATGGCGTCATAATCGTCTCCCTGTGTCTATTCGTTTTTCCTGATTTCTATTGCCATATAATACATATTTTAGCCGCCATATGCAAGGCTTTTCAGCATACAGGGCCGCGCTTCCCCTTGACGCCGGGCCCTTGACGGTGCATGTCTTTATCCATGAGTGAGCACAATATATTCAATGCGCAAAACTGGCACGCAACGACCATCCTGGCGGTCCGCAAGGACGGCGAGGTTGTCATCGCCGGCGACGGCCAGGTCAGCATGGGCGACACGGTCCTGAAAGCCAACGCCCGCAAGGTCCGGCGGCTCGGCAAGGGCGGCAGGATTATCGCCGGTTTCGCCGGAGCGACCGCCGATGCCTTTACATTATTCGAGCGGCTTGAGGGCAAGCTGGAAGCCCATCCGGGCCAGCTGACCCGCGCCTGCGTCGAGCTGGCCAAGGACTGGCGCACCGACCGTTATCTGCGCCGGCTGGAAGCGCTGATGGCGGTGTGCGATCAGGACACCTCGCTGATCCTGTCCGGCACCGGCGATGTCGTTGAGCCGGAGGACGGCATTATCGGTATCGGCAGCGGCGGCAATTATGCGCTGGCCGCAGCCCGGGCGCTCTACGGCCAGAAACTGCCCGCGGCGGAGATCGCACAGCGGGCAATGGCGATCGCCGCCGGAATCTGTGTGTACACCAATGACAATATTGTCATTGAGACTTTATGAACAAGACAAGATAAGCAAAGCTGCCCCGCCCATGACAAAGACACAAACCCCGACTGCGAAACCAGCCCCAAAATCAGCCCCAAAATCAGCCGAAGACCGCGCCGCCGCCGTGCCGGCTTTCTCGCCGCGCGAGATTGTCTCGGAGCTTGACCGCTTCATTATCGGCCAGAGCGATGCCAAGCGCGCCGTCGCCATCGCCCTGCGCAACCGCTGGCGGCGGATGAATGTCGATCCGGCGCTGCAGGACGAGATTTACCCGAAGAACATCCTGATGATCGGCCCGACCGGCGTCGGCAAAACCGAGATCGCCCGGCGGCTGGCGAAGCTGGCGCAGGCGCCCTTTATCAAGGTCGAAGCCACCCGCTTCACCGAGGTCGGCTATGTCGGCAAGGATGTCGAATCGATCATCCGCGACCTGACCGAGGCCGCGATCCATATGATCCGCGACAAGCACCGCAAGGCCGTGATGGCCCAGGCCGAGATTTATGCCGAGGAGCGGGTGCTTGACGCGCTGGTCGGCGACAGCGCCGGTGAAGGTACGCGGGGAAATTTCCGCGACAAGCTGCGCAAAGGCGAACTGAATGACCGCGAGATCGAGGTCGAGGTCACCGACCGCGCCGACCCGATGCCCGGCTTTGAAATTCCCGGCATGCCCGGCGCCAGTATGAGCATGATCAATATGGGGGATTTATTCGGCAAAGCGTTCGGCGAACGCAAAAAGCGCAAGACCATGACCGTCGGCGAATCTTACGATGTGCTGATGCAGGACGAAGCCGACAAGCTGCTGGATGAGGACAAGGTCATCGCCGACGCCCTTGATCTGGTGCAACAGAACGGCATTGTTTTCCTGGACGAGGTCGACAAAATCGCCCACCGGCAGGACGCCCATGGCGGCGATGTCTCGCGCGAAGGCGTACAGCGCGACCTGTTGCCGCTGATCGAGGGTACGACCGTCACCACCAAATACGGCCCGGTCAAGACCGACCATATATTGTTCGTCGCCTCCGGCGCTTTTCATTACGCCAAACCCTCGGACCTGCTGGCCGAACTGCAGGGCCGGCTGCCGATCCGGGTCGAGTTGCGCGCCCTGACCGAAGAAGATTTCCGCCGCATCCTGACCGAAACCGAAGCCAGCCTGCTGATCCAGTACAAGGCGCTGATGAACACTGAAGATTTCACCCTGAGCTTTGAGGACGATGCGATCGACGAAATTGCCCGTCTGGCGTTCGAGGTCAACGAGACGGTCGAGAATATCGGCGCGCGGCGGCTGCTGACCGTCATGGAAAAGCTGCTGGAGGAGATCAGCTACACAGCTGCCGACCGCGGCGGCGAAAGCTTTACCGTTACCGCTGACTATGTCCGCGAACAGGTCGCCGACCTCGCCGAAAACGCCGATCTGTCAAAGTTCATTCTTTAAGCCCGTTTTGCGCCATTTTTACCATAAATATTTTGACACGCCCTGCCTGTTTCTATAACGTCAGCGCTAAAATACAATGTAGGAGCAACGTCATGGATGGCAGATTCATTGATACTGGAAAATTACTGATCCCCGCAGGCACAAATGTAACGCTCGTCGTGCCGGTGACCGGAATGCCGGATTTAACCCGGCCTTTTGAAGCCGGGCTGGCCAAAGCGCAAAACTTCGAAGCCAGGCCGGGCCAAATCCTGACCATTCCCAACACGGCGACCGGGGAAACTGCCGGGGAAATTGAGAGAGTCTATGTCGGCGTGTCTTCACCGGACGCTCCTTATGCGTTTGCCGCCGCGGCCGCCGCCCTGCCGGCAGGCGATTACGAAATCGATGACACGGCCCTGGATGCGCCGCTGAGCCCGGAGCAGGCTTATGAAGCCACCCGGGGCTGGGCGCTGGCGCGCTATCAATTCAAAATCGAGAACGGCGCACCGAATAGTGATCCCGGCCCCGGCCCGCGGCTGGTAATCCCGCAGGCCGCGCGGCAGGATCTTGACGCGCTGACCGCCGAGATCAAGGCAACCTGGCTGGTCCGCGACCTGATCAATATGCCAGCGAATATCCTGAACACGCGGGAGCTGAGCGCGGCGGTAACGGGACTTGCGAATATCTTTAATGTCAAGGCGCAAACCGTCAAAGGCGAGGAGCTGGAACGGGAATTCCCGCTGGTATACGCGGTCGGCAAGGCCTCGGAAAACCCGCCGATCCTTACCTATTTCGAATGGACCGGCAGCGGCGCGGGCGACGATGCGCCGACCATCCTGCTGGCCGGCAAGGGCGTGACCTATGATACCGGCGGTCTGGGCCTCAAGCCGGCCCCGGCGATGGAGCCGATGAAAAAGGATATGGGCGGCGCTGCGATCGCCCTTGGCACAGCCATCCAGATCATGAGCGCGGATCTGCCGGTCAGGCTCAAGGTCATGGTCCCGATCGCGGAAAACGCGGTTGCCGGCAACGCCTTTCGCAACGGTGATATCCTGACCGCCCGCGACGGCACCGCCGTTTATATCAATCACACCGATGCCGAAGGCCGCCTGCTGCTGGCCGATGCGCTCTCTTACGGGGTTGAAACATGGCAGCCGGATTACGTGATTGACTTCGCGACCCTGACCGGCGCGCAGCGCGTGGCCGACGGCACCGATGTCGGCGCGGTGATCACAAACGATATCGCGCTCGGCCGCCGGATCGAAGACACGGGCCATGCGCTCGGCGATGACCTGAAATTCCACCGCGTGTTTAAAAAGCACAAAGTGCCGCTGGCAGGCCGCGACGGCGCCGATATCCAGAACAGCCCGCGTGGCCCCGATGCGCCGGGGCTGGAAATTCCCTTCTGGTTCCTGCAGCATTTCATCGACGCGGCGGTCCAAAAGACCGGCAGCGAACCTCCGGTGCATGTCCATTTTGATATCAGCGCCTGGAACGATGTGCCCCGCCCCGGCAAGCCAAAAGGCGGTGAAGCCATGGGTATGCGCGCCATTAACCGCATTGTGCAGGAAATCGCCCTGTCGGCCGCGGCGGGTCCATAAAACACGTCAAAGAAGCGTTTTCTGTTTGCCCCTGTTGCTTTACAGTAGCCGGGGAAAAGGAGATTATAACCTTCATGTCCGCCTTCACATTTCCGGCCCTGCTCCTGCTCTGGCTTTTTGTGGCTGCCTGGCCGGCGGCGGCGCAAACGCCGTCCTTTCAGATGCCGGTTGATTGCCGCCTTGGCGAAAATTGCTGGATCGTCAATTATGTCGATGTCGATGACAGCGCGGACGTCGCCGATTTCCGCTGCGGCCACCGCAGCTATGATGACCATCACGGCACCGATTTCGGCCTGGCCGACATGGTGATCATGGAGCAGGGCGTTGCCGTCACGGCCGCCGCCGCCGGTACGGTGCAACGCATCCGCGATGAAATGCCCGACCGGCTGGTATCGCCGGAAGAAAAGGAAACGCTGCTGGCCGAGAATCGCGGCTGCGGCAACGGCGTGTTCATCGACCATGGCGGCGGCTGGCAGACCATATATTGTCACCTCAAACAAGGCAGCATCGCCGTGAAGCCTGGTGATGAGGTTAAAGCCGGCGATGCGCTCGGTATGATCGGCGCCTCCGGCATCGCCGAATTTCCGCATGTGCATTTCGGCGTCTTCTTTGAAGGCACGACCATCGATCCGTTCACCGGACGCGATCCGGCCGCCGGGTGCGGTGCGGACGGCACGGCACTGTGGCATGGCAATGCCGGGCTAACGTATCAGGGCGGCGCGCTGTACGCCGCCGGTTTCAGCGCCCGGCCGCCGGATTTTGAAGCGGTCAGGATCGACACCGCCAGCCCGGACACGCTGGATAGCGCCGCTGCCGAAGCGTTGGTGTTCTGGGCCGCTTTCTATGGCACGGCAAAAGGCGATGAAGCCCGGCTTGAAATCCGCGACCCGCAGGGCCGGCTTTATGCTGAGCGCACCATCACGCAGGACCGGGACCGGGCGCGGCAGTTTTACTATATCGGCCGCCGCATCAGCGCAGACAAGCCGCTGGTGCCGGGACCATATACCGGCTATGTCAGGCTGCGCCAGACCTTGCCAGGCGGCGCCACCAGTGAAAGCACTGCTGAACGAACAATCACGGTGCGTTAAATCTCTTTCGTTTCCCGCCGGCGCCGCAGCAGGACATAAAGCGCACCATCGCCGCCATCCTGTGGCCGGGCCGGGCTGACCTGCAGCACCAGGTCGCGCAATGGCGGCTCCTCCAGCCAGAGCGGGACGTTTTCACGCAAAACCCCGCTGCCCCGCTTACCTTTGCCGGTAATCACGAGCACATGACGCTTTTTCCGGTCATGGCAGCGTAAAATAAACGCCCGCAGCGCCGTCTGCGCCGCCACGCGCCCTAAACCGTGCAAATCAAGCCGGGCCTGTATCTCCATCTGGCCACGCCGTACGCGTTCAGACGTACGCTTATCAACCTCGCGGCCCGGTGCCTCCGGGGCGGGTGCAGCATGCTTTGATGCGTGGGGCGGGTCCGCCGCCGTTCGGCTCTGGGCGGCCCGGTCATGAACGCCCGGCCTGTCCCCGGCTACGGGGGATGGCTGGTCCGGCGGCCGGCGGCGCGCGCCGGATAAGGGCTGGATATCCCGGGTTACATGCGCCCACAGCGCCTCATCACTGGTTTCATCATTCTTGTCGTCATGCTGATCGTCATCATGGGCGGTCATATTTTATATTTTACAGTGTTATAGGCGGTTATGCGGAATTACCATTTCACAGGCAGCTATTATACAATAAAATATAAGGTTCAAGGAGTTGCGCGTGTTGAAAAGAAATATGAAGCTGATCATTGCCTGCCTGTTTTTCGGCGCGGCCGGCCTGATGATTGCCGCGCCGGTTACCGTGCATGCTTTTGACATGAGCCGCTACAGCGAATCCGAAAAAGTCGGCTTCGCCTTCCACTATATGGCCGGCTTCGACCCGCATTACGAAGACTGGATTACCGATTCAGATAAATATAAGGACGCCAAGCCGATCGATAAGGTCGAGCTGCTACAACACGATAAATGGCGCCTGATGAACGGCTTTGCCAATTACATGCCGGACCGGAACCTGATCAGGGTCGGTGTAGAGGGCGTGGTTCATACGTCCAGCTATTATCTGGAACGCCGCAAGGTGGCACCGCTTAAAGACATTGAAATCAATTTGCGGGAACTGCCGGAAAATTATTTTCCCTTTTATATCGGCGGCATCTGGATCGCGCTGGTGATCAAGGATTACGACCTGCTGACCAAGTTTATTCTCAATAATGACGAATACGAGGAATTTGAGAAAAAACTTGGTCTGTCACGCAAGGTTTATGAACTTTCAAAAAAAGTGAATGTCGATTTTCGCCTGCGGCCGGTGGCGGTGGATACAAACGCGCCGCTGACACTTGACGGGCTGGAGATGTGGCTGATGATGGTCGAGGTCGCAGAGATGGATATCTGGCGGGCGCGGGGCGACGAAAGGATATCCGTGTGGCGCTATCAGGCCCCGTGGTACATTGCCGACAAGCACAGGGAGTTTCTGTCCCTGTACAAAGATTAGCAGGAGGCAGGCCCGCCCATGTATTCGCATCTCGACCCGATCTTCCGTACCCAGCTGCGCCTGGCCGAAACCCTGGATACAAGACAGGGACTGCGGCGGAATAAGGAGACAGAGGAGCGCGGCCGGCGCGACCAGCGGCAGGAACGGCCGGACGATGATGATTTGTGGCAGGACCGGACCGCGGTTTCGACCGCCGCGCTCAAACAATTTCTGGAACAGCTCGCGCGGCAGCAGGAACAGGCCGCCGGGACCAGCGACAAAGACGTACAAGAAGACGTACAGCCGCCCGCACCGATAAAAACAGAAGAGCCGCAACATGGTGATTCCGCCACCGCGCCGGGCGCTGCACGGGCCGCGCAGGCTTACCAGCGTACCTACCGGGCCACGCACCAGGACGAAGCGCCGCCGCTCAATAGTGATGCTGTCCCTACATTACAACTCAGCCCGGAGGAGTTGCGGGTCATTAGCCGGCTGGTCAGGGATATCGACACCCTGATCCGGGCCGGGATTACAGATTTGCGCATCGATAAAAGCGAGAATTTCCTGCAAAGCCTGGTCGAAGCCGTCGCGCGCGAGAAAGCGGCGCTTTAACCGTCCGGCTGCTCCCGTTCATCGCCCCAGTCATCGAGACGGCCACCCTCCTGCCCGGCCAGCCGGTAACCC
Source organism: uncultured Micavibrio sp. (assembly GCA_964445195.1). GTDB lineage: Bacteria > Pseudomonadota > Alphaproteobacteria > Micavibrionales > Micavibrionaceae > UM-FILTER-47-13. Next base: position 60,733 of record CAYUKA010000009.1, read on the forward strand.
GGCCCGTCAGTGAGGATATAGCGCGGCCGGGCCGGATCGGCCTCGATTTTCTGCCGCAGGCGGTAAATATGGGTCTCGAGCGTATGCGTCTCTATCCCCTCGGCATAACCCCAGACATCCTGCAACAACGCCTCACGCTCAACAACAGCGCCGCTCTGGCTGTGGAGTTTGCGCAGGATCGCCTGCTCTTTTTCCGTCAGGACAATAGCCGGGCCTTGACCGTAAAGGCGCGATTCACCGGGCGGCAGCCGCCAGCCGCCGATAACCACCTCCTGCTGCGGCCCGGCGCGCAATGCCCGGTTCAGCCGGTCGATCAGCGCGCCCAGCCGCAGCGGCAAAGCATCACAGCGAATCACCGGACAAGGCAAAGCGGGCAGAGCATCCGCCGCAGAACCGAGAATCACGGCCGCCGGCGCACGGTCCGGCAGCCCGCACTCATCACCGATACAGGCCGCCCGGCCGGTATAGGCCGTCACCGCCTGCGCCAGCGCCTGCGCCGCTGCCGGCGGCAGGCCGTACATACAGACCGGGGCTTCATTGTGGTTTATTTCTGCCATATCAACATTTCCGGATTTTACTGTAGCAAAAGCGCCCCGGCGCGCAAAGCCCCGGCCACCCGGCGCAGAGCCCGCCCCGTACCGCGCCCCCTTGCCGGCGCGGCGAAATTTGCCGCCATCCGCGCCGCCGCACCCGGCAAAAATGCACTGTCGCCGCACCTTCCTTTACATTACGTAAACTTTAAGTTGTTGATTTCACAGCTTTTCGCGCTGGCACAGGCTTTGCACATATAATTGACCAGGAGGCTTACACCATGATCGAGATGAACGAAACAGCGACGACGGCGCCGGGCGCTACGGAACCGCGCAAAGTACTGCGCTGGCGCGAAGATGACCGGATGGGTGGCCGTATACCGGTCTGGGAAAGCCGCCCCGCTGCCAAGGCCGCAATCGAACAGAACCTGAGCGCCGCCGCGGCCGGTAAAAGCGATGATAATTTTGACAGCGCCCTGGCCTATGCCGGCCGGGAAAGCGGCGGCGCCCCGGCACAGCCGGAGGAATTCACATTCGGCGATGTGATCGATATTATAAACCCGCTGCATCATTTGCCGCTGATCGGGTTTCTGTACCGTGAACTGACCGGCGATGAGATCCGTCCCTCTTCAAAAATTCTCGGCGGCGCGGCGTTCGGCGGCTTTGCCGGTGCGGCGACCAGCCTTGCCGATACGATCATCGAACATGAAACCGGCCGGGACATGGCCGGGAATGTGCTGGCACTGGTCAATGAAGACGGCTATGGCGACCGGCAGCCGTCTTTTGGTTCAACCGCGCCGCCAAACGCAAATAAACCGCCGCAACAGGCGCTCGAGCAGGCGCTGGAAAATCTTGAAACGGCTGAGCACAGCCGGCTGCCGGGCACGGTGACCGGCTTTACCGATCTCGGCTACGGCAAGCGCGAAGTCTATGAACGGACCAGCGTCGCCGATGGCCGCACCGCCGGCACAATGGTCCAGCGCGCGGCGGCGGTCAGCGCGCCGCATCCGGCGCGGGAGCCGATCACGCAGGTCACCATGGACCCGATGCCGCTGCTGAACCGGCCGTCGGACCTGCTATACGTGCAGGAAGAGGCGCTGGATTAACTTACGAGGACGGAGGCCGCGCGCCGAATAAAGCCGTGCCGACGCGGATATGGGTCGCGCCCAGCGCAATAGCGCGCTCGTAATCCGCGCTCATCCCCATGCTCAATGCTGGCAAGCCCTGCGCCGCCGCCAGTTTTTGCAACAGCGCAAAATGCAGCGCGGGCGGTTCGTCCAGCGGCGGTAGACACATCAGGCCGTGCACTTCCAGGCCGCATTCACTGTGGCAAAACTCATGAAAGGCCGGCAGATCTTCCGGCAAAATGCCGCTTTTTTGCGGCTCAGCGCCGGTATTGACCTGGATAAAGCAGGGCAGGAACCGCCCCTGCGCGCTCATTTCATCCGCCAGCGCCCGGGCCAGCTCTTCACGGTCGAGCGTTTCAATCACATCAAACAGCGCGACCGCGTATTTGGCCTTGTTGGTCTGCAGCGGGCCGATCAGGTGCAGGCGCAGGTCAGGATAAGCAGCCCGCCGATCGGCCCAGCGCGCCTGCGCCTCCTGGACCCGGTTTTCGCCGAACAGGCGGTGCCCGGCGGCCAGCGCCGCTTCGATCCGCTCATCCGGCTGTTTTTTGCTGACCGCGACCAGATTGACCGACTCCGGATCACGGCCGGCGGCATGGGCGGCCTGATTAATAGCGGCGCGAATCGTAGCAATATTATCGGCAATCCGGGACATGGCTCAGCTATATTATGAAGTCATTGTGAGACAAGTGAGAAAACCGCCATTGCACGCTTCATGCGTGAATCCATAGCGGTCCTGGACATCTTGTTTGGATTACACGGACAAGCCGTGTAATGACGCTTATTGAAAAATATTCCGTTCATCGGCGTTTTACGCCTCCCCGCAGTGACGATCGCGTCAAAGAAAAAGAGGCGCGGTGATCAGACGCGCCTCTTTAAATTCTTTACACTTCTAAAAGATTAGAAGTTGATTTGCGTACCCAGCATCACGCTTGTGGCTTCGACATCTTCCGAGTCAGGGCCGAGGCCTTCATGCTCGATGTAAGCCACAGAACCGCGGAACGTCATGCCCGGGCCGTAGGTGTAGACAACACCACCGGAGTAACGGTCGGTTTCCAGTTCTTCACCGAAGAACTCCTGGTCCTGGTTGTACCAGCTACCGCCGATTTTGAACGGGCCGGTCGTGTAATCAATACCGACAACCAGCGTGTCACGGTCAAGATCGCCGCTGACGCCAAGATCGTCTTCAGTGTAAGCTACACCGATACCGAAGGCCATCCAGTCGAAGTCAGCACCGACGTTCCAAGCTTCACGGTCATCAAGCGTCGCGATGATGTCTTCACCGGCATCGAAAGCACCGTTACCGTTGGTATCTTCGAAAGCAACAGGTGTGTCATCATCGTCCTGCTCAGACGAAGCGTGGGTGTAACCGGCACCCAGCGTGACACCGACTTCATCCCACTGGCCTTCATAGCGCAGTGCGACTTCGTAGACATCGCCGTAATCGCCGATCGTGTCGTCGTTGTTATTACCGGTCGCGAAATCGCGGGTCGCACCGATTTCCGGGGTGTAAGACGCACCCAGCTGGAAGCCGTTAAAGACCGGCGTCATGTAGGTCAGCTTGTTGCTGTACCCGGCAACGGCCTGGTCATAGTCGAAGCGGAACAGCTCGCTGGTCGCAAAGCCCACGTTCGCGCCGTTGGCGCCCAGGACGATATCGTTCGCGCTCAGCGCATCGTCGTCGTCAACATCAACCAGGATGTCGCCAACAGCCAGGGCGTTGTTGAACAGCGTGTCGAGCTGAACGTCAAAAGCCGCACCGCGGTCTTCAGACACGATACCGTAGTTAACCGGCTGGACGTACTGGCGCAGGCCGTCAATGTTGCTGTCAGCTGAAGGCGCAGCCACCTGCAGAAGGTAGGCGGCACCGTCTTCACGACCGGCATTGACGCGGCCCCAGGCACCGGAGAAGAACGCATAGGCTTCTTCAGTGTCGAAATCATCGCCGCCGTTGCCGTCAATATCGGCTTCAGCGTGGAAACCGACCGTCAGGCCGTTATCCAGCGTGGTTTCACCGGTGAAGTGGATTTCGGTTTCCTGCTGCCAGTCAACGGCGCGCTCGTCTTCACTTTCGTCAGCGGGCGTGCCGGCACGGTTCGGCGTCGTGTCCTGGTCAAGCCATGACAGGTAGCCTTTGTAATGGCCGCCAAGGTCAAGCTGGACCTGGGCGCTGGCCGGGCTGGCGACGAAAGATGCCGCAACAGCAACAGCAGCCGTTCCAAGAAGTAGTTTTTTCATTTCAGTGTCTCCAATCACAAAGTTGCGAGTTTGAACAGTTTTCAGTTTTTAGAACCTTTAACAGTTCAGTTTTGGTTTGGTTGAACATTTGACCCGGTATGGATCAAAAGGGCAGCCATAACGACATGTAACCACATGTCTGGTTACGACTGTCCCCATTTAGTCACTATGCCCCCGGCCCGTCAACGCGCTTTGTGCAAATCGGCAACATTTTTCCTATCGGCGTGATATTTTTGCAACATCCCCGGTAAGCGCCCTGTCCTGTGAGATCTCTCGCATGCGTTCGGGATGACGATCCTTTTAATGACAACTCTTTTAAAGACTCTTGAGCGCCGCTATGGCCCGTGCTATGCAACAAAACGGCGTTTGACTTTAGATTTAGCTCTATATTTGTAAGGGGAGTTTACCGGATGCGTTTTTCCTTGGCCCGAACCGGCCTGTATAGCGGCCTGCTGTGCGTTTCGTTATTTCTGGCGGCCTGCAGCGGCCAGGCCGTGAACCGTGAAGCCAGGTACCCGACCGGGGCCGACCGTTCGGCCACAGGGGGTGACATTTATGCCGAGGCGCCGAGCATCTTCGGCGAGGGCGGGCTGCGCTTCGGCGGCCGCGGCGACAGTGGTGACGGCGGCCAGAGCGGGATCGGCGTTAACAGCTTCCTGTGGCGCGCCTCGCTGGATACCGTGTCTTTCATGCCGCTGGCCAGCGCCGACCCGTTCGGCGGCGTGATTCTGACCGACTGGTACGCCCCGCCGGAAACGCCGAATGAACGCTTTAAGATGAATGTCTTTATTCTCGACCGCCAGCTGCGCAGCGACGGCGTTCAGGTCAAAGTCTTCCGCCAGGTGCGGCGCGGCGGCGACTGGCGCGACGCCGAAGTCTCGCCGGAGACGGCCCGCCAGCTTGAGGATGCGATCCTGACCCGCGCCCGCCAGATGCGCGTGGCGCAAATGGGGGAAGGGTAGTTTTTAGTTACAGGTTACGAGTTACAAGATAGCGGCTCCACTCACAGCTTGTAACTTGTAACTCACATATTTAGAGACAGATCATGACCCGTTACAATATCCGCGAGACCGAGGAAAAATGGCGTACCCTGTGGGCCGAAAAGCGCTGTTTTGCGGTCACCGAAGACCCGGACAAGCCTAAATATTACGTGCTGGCGATGCTGCCCTACCCGTCGGGCCGCATTCATGTCGGCCATGTCCGCAATTACACGCTGTCTGATGTCATCGCCCGCTATAAAAAGGCGCAGAGCTTTAACGTGCTGAACCCGATGGGCTGGGACGCGCTGGGCCTGCCGGCGGAAAACGCGGCGATGGAGCGCGGCATCCCGCCGGCCCAGTGGACAAGGCAGAACATCGCCCAGATGAAAGACCAGCTTTTATCCATGGGGCTGGCGCTGGACTGGAGCCGGGAGGTCAGCACCTGCGAGCCTGATTATTACAGGCACGAACAGAAAATGTTCCTCGACTTCTATAAAAAGGGCCTGGCCTACCGTAAAGAATCGGTCGTTAACTGGGACCCGGTCGAGAACACCGTGCTGGCCAACGAACAGGTCGTCGACGGCAAGGGCTGGCGCTCCGGCGCTCCGGTCGAGCGGCGCAAGCTCAATCAGTGGTTCCTGAAGATCACCGATTATGCCGACGAGCTGCTGAATGATTTGCAAAGCCTTGAGCGCTGGCCGGACAAGGTCCGGATCATGCAGGAGAACTGGATCGGCAAATCGCAGGGCCTGCGCCTTGCTATGGAGATTGCCGGCCATGACGCGCCGCTGACCATCTTCACCACCCGCCCCGATACGATCTTCGGCGCCTCGTTCTGCGCGATCGCGCCCGACCACCCGCTGGCCGAGACGCTGGCCGGGGACAAGGACGGGTTCGCAGACTTCATTAAAGAGTGCCAAAGCGTCGGCACCTCCGAGGAAGCGCTGGCCCAGGCCGAGAAGATCGGCTTTGACACCGGGTATAAAGTGCAACACCCGTTTCTGGACGATGTGCAGCTGCCGTTATATATCGCCAATTTCATCCTGATGGATTACGGCACCGGCGCAATTTACGGCGTCCCGGCCCATGATGAGCGCGACTTCGCCTTTGCGCAGAAATATGATTTGCCGATCAAACAGGTGATCGCGCTGCCGGACGGCGAGGAACTGCCCTATACCGGGGACGGCGCGGTCATCAATTCGGATTTCATTGACGGCAAAACGGTCGAAGAGGCCAAAAGCGCCGTCATCGCCGCCTTTGAAAAAGACGGACGCGGTGAAGGCCTGACGCAATTCCGCCTGCGCGACTGGGGCGTATCGCGCCAGCGCTACTGGGGCTGCCCGGTGCCGGTGGTTTACCGCGAATCGGACGGCGCCTGCATCCCGGTGCCGGAGGACCAGCTGCCGGTCGCCCTGCCGCATGACATCGACTATGACCAGCCGGGCAACCCGCTCGACCGTCACCCCACGTGGAAATACACGACCTGCCCGGAGACCGGCGAACCGGCCATCCGCGAAACCGACACGTTCGATACGTTCTTCGAGTCAAGCTGGTACCAGTTCCGTTATTGCGATTCTCTTAATGAATCCAATGGATTTGCTAAAGATAAAGTCAATTACTGGTGCCCGGTCGATCAGTATATCGGCGGGGTTGAACACGCGGTCCTGCATCTGCTGTACGCCCGCTTTTTCACCAAGGCCCTGCGCGATTGCGGCTATCTCGATTTTGACGAGCCGTTCGCCGGACTGTTCACGCAAGGCATGGTCACGCATGAAACCTATCAGGATCAGGACGGCAAATGGCTGTACCCGGCCGAAGTCGTAAAAGGCGATGACGGCACGCTGGTCAAGGCCGATGATAAAACGCCGGTCACCGTCGGCGGCGTCATCAAGATGTCGAAATCAAAGCGCAACACCGTCGACCCGCAGGATATTCTCGACACGTACGGCGCCGATGCGGCCCGGCTGTTTATCCTGTCCGATTCGCCGCCGGAGCGTGATCTTGAATGGTCCGAGGCCGGCATTGAGGGCGCATGGCGCTATATCAACAAGCTGTACCGCGCTGTTATTGAGGCCGGGCTCGACAAGGCCCCGGCCCAAAAACCGGACAGTTTCAGCGATAACGCCACAGAGTTGCGGCAGCTGACCCATAAAACGATCAAAGCCGTCGCCGCGGATATCGAGGCCTTCCATATGAACAAGGCCGTCGCCCGCATCCGTGAACTGTCCAACGCGCTGGCGGCTTTCAAAGCCGGGGATGATAACAGCCTCTGGGCCCTGCGCGAAGGTTATGAAACGCTGGTCCGGCTGATGAACCCGATGATTCCGCATCTGGCCGAAGAGCTGTGGCAAATGCTCGGCCACGGGACGATCCTCGCCGACACGCCGTGGCCGCAGGCCGATGAGGCGCTGCTGGCCGCCGACACGGTGACGATCGGCGTCCAGGTCAACGGCAAGGTCCGGGCGACGATCACTCTGCCCGCCGATGCCGACAAGGATACGGCAGAGCAGACGGCACTGGCCGATGACAGCGTCCGGCGGGCGATTGACGGCAAGCAGGTGCGCAAGGTCATCGTCGTGCCCGGCCGCATCGTCAATGTCGTCGTGGGCTAACGGCACGGGCTGTTAAACAGGATTAGGATTATAAACGTCTTTTTTAGTTATATAGATTCTATCGTAAACGCTGAAATAACCCATGCAATTCTTTCGGTGCTTATGTCATGGCACTTTCTGATGGGCGCTGCCGCCGCTCTGGTCTTTATCAAGGTGCGGCGCGCACTAAAGCAGCGGAAATATCGGCAGCGCAATATTCTGGACCACAATAACCAGATTCGGTTTGTTAAAAGGGCGGCTCTCAGGACAAAACCGCTAATGAATAAAAGCGAATATGAAGTATACCGCGCTCTGGAAAAGCATTTTAGCGGCGACGCTGTCAGGGAACGTGTCTTCGTTCAGGTAAATCTCGGGGAGTTTATACGGGCAGACTATGATAACGAGGCCCGCCGCTCCTTTAATTCCAAACGTGTAGATTTCCTGATCATCGACCAATATGGCACACCGCGCATTGCGATCGAGTACCACGGCCCGGGTCATTACGGGAATCATGCGGAAGAAAGGGACGCCGTGAAGAAACTGTGTTTTGAAAAGGCCGGCATTCATTTTATCGAGATCATTGGCACACCGGCGATGAAGAACTATGATGAAACCCTGATCCCGGTCGTCAGGGATCTGCTGAACGCGGCCCAAAGCCGGCATGTCATTATATAAGCAAAATATAAGCAAACAGCCCAGATTCCGGCTTCAAAACCAAATCGGCAGCGTCTAATATAAAGCCCATGAGATACACAACCCGCATCATCCTGTTGCTGCCGCTCTGCCTGCTACTCGCCGCCTGCGGCTTCACGCCGCTTTACGGCACGCAGGGCGCCGCCGGACAGGCAGAGACGACGGCGGCGCTCGGTATGATTCATATCGACAATATCCCGGATTATGAGGGCCAGTATCTGCGCAACGCCCTGATCGACCGGTTTTACAAAAACGGCCGGCCGGCCGGACCGCGCTACACGCTATCTATCGAGCCGATTACAGAGCGCCGCACCGATCTTGATATTACCAAAAGCTCTGACGCCACCCGCGCCCAGTTGCGGCTGACAACCGAAATGAAACTGAAAGAGATCGGCACCGGCGAAACTGTGCTGCGCCGCGACCTGACCAGTATCACCAGCTATAATATCCTGCAGAGCCAGTTTACGACCCGCGTTTCCGAGGACAATGCCCGCCGCAACGCGCTTGACGACCTGGCGCGGCAGATTGAACTGCAGCTCTCGCTTTACATCCGGCGGACGCCATGAAACTGGCCTGGAAGCAAATCGAGCCTTTTATTAAAAGCCCCGACCCGGCCGCCCGGGTGATCCTGGTCTACGGGCCGGATCACGGGCTGATGCGCGAGCGCGCGCAGACCATGGGCAAAACGGTCGTCGCCGATCTCAACGATCCGTTTAATGCCGTGACCTTAAGCGCCGCCGCGCTGATCGAGGACCCGGCCCGGCTGGCCGATGAGGCCGGGGCACTGTCGATGATGGGCGGCGCCCGGCTGATCCGCATTGAGGATGGCGGCGATAAGATCGCGCCGCTGATCAAGGACTACCTGCAAACCCCCAGCGCCGAAAACCTGGTGATTATCGAAGCCGGCGAGCTTGGTCCGAAATCGCCGCTGCGAGCGCTGTGCGAAAAAGCCAAGAACGCCGCGGCGGTGCCCTGCTATGTCGAGGATGAGCGCGATATGGCCGGGCTGGTTCGCCGCACGCTGCAGGATGACGGGTTCCGCATTGACGGTGACGCCGTCAGCTGGCTGGCCGCCGCCATTACCGGCGACCGCGGCCGGGCGCGGCGGGAACTGGAAAAGCTCGCACTCTATATGGGCGAAGAAACGGCCATCACGCTCGAGCATGTTCAGGCCTGCTGCGGCAGCGCCGGCGCGCAATCGCTTGATGTGCTGGTTTACAGCGCCGGCGGCGGAAAGCCGGAAGCGGCGCTCAAAGCTTACACGGTGCTGCTGGATGAAGGCGTGCCGCCGATCGCTGTCCTGCGGGCGCTGCAAAATCATTTCCGCCGCCTGCATCTGGCCCAGGCCCGGATCCGCGAAGGCGACACGGCAGACGGGGCGATGAAGGCGCTCAGCCCGCCGGTCTTTTTCAAATTCGCCGATTCCTTCCGCTCACAGCTCTCACGCTGGTCGCTACCGGCGCTGGACGGGGTTTTAAACCGCCTCGCCGCGCTCGAGGCCCAGACCAAACAGACCGGCGCCCCGGTTGAGACGCTTTGCGGGCAGGCCCTGCTGGCAATCAGCGCCCGGTAAGCAAAACATTGACAGGGCAAGAGATCCTTCGCATGCGCTCAGGATGACACAGAGAGAATTCGGATGATCGGAACTGTCTTAGCAGGGCGCACTCAGCCCGTCTGCTGGCGGCCGGGGAAATGGGACAGGCGGTGCAACGCCTCGTCGAGCTGGTCAAGGCTGGTGAAACCGATCTTCAGCATGCCGGAAGCCCCGTCTTTCATATCAATTGTCACGCTCATGCCCAGCGCATTGGACAGCTCCTCTTCCAGCGCCAGCGTATCGGCGTCTTTCGGCGGTTTCGCCGCAGCCTTGCCGCCCTTTTTCGCCGCCGGGCGGCCACTGCTGTCCGCCGCCAGTTTTTCGGCGTCGCGCACGCTCAAAGACTGCTCGACGATCTGCCGGGCCAGCGCTTCCGGGTCATCGGCGGTGACCAACGTCCGGGCATGACCGGCGGATAAGCGCCCGTCACGCAGCATCTCCAGCACGCTGCGCGGCAGATTTAACAACCGCAGCGTATTCGCCACATGGCTGCGGCTTTTGCCGAGCGCCCTGGCGGCCTGTTCCTGGGTGTGGCCGAATTCTTCCATCAGCCGCTGGTAGCCCTGCGCCTCTTCAACCGGGTTCAGGTTTTCACGCTGCAAATTCTCGATCAGCGCGATTTCCAGCGCCGCGCCGTCAGCCAGATCCTTGATGATCACCGGCACTTCATGTAGCTGCGCCGCCTGTGCCGCCCGCCAGCGGCGCTCACCGGCAACGATCTCATACATATCGGCCACGCCCGGCTTCGGCCGGACGATCAGCGGCTGCAATACGCCATGAACACTGATCGATTCGGCCAGCTCGGCGATTGAATCACCGGTAAACTGGTTGCGCGGCTGGTAGGCGCCCGGCTCCAGCTGGTCGAGCCCGAGCATGGTCCGCGCCGCCCCCGGTGTATGACCCTCGGCATCGGCCTGCGGATAGACGCCTTCCTCATCTTCGAACAGCGCGTTCAGGCCGCGGCCCAAACCTCTCTGGCCGCCCTTTTGCCCCGGCTTCTGCATCTCTTCTTGCGCCGCCTTTTTCCGGGCCGCCGGCTGGTCTTCGTCTTTTACGGTATCATTCATAGCGCTGTTATCTTACGCCGCTTTGGCCGCGCGCATCAAGCGCCGTTCGCGCTTTAAAACTTCGCCGGCCAGATGAATATAGGCCTGGGCGCCGGGACAGCGCATATCATAGACAATCGCCGGCAGGCCGTAAGACGGCGCTTCGGAAACCCGGACATTGCGCGGAATCACTGTGTTATAGACCTTGTCGCCAAAATATTCGCGCACATCGTTGGCCACCAGGCCGGACAAATTGTTGCGCTTGTCATACATGGTCAGGACAACGCCGTGAATATCCAGCGCCGCGTTAAAATGCCGGCGCACCCGCTCGATGGTTTTCACCAGATGGCTGAGCCCCTCCAGCGCGTAAAATTCACACTGCAGCGGCACCACCACCGAATCGGCAGCAACCAGCGCATTCAGGGTCAGCAGGTTCAGCGAGGGCGGGCAGTCGATAATGATATAATCATAAGGCAGCGGTACCCGCAGCGCTGCGCGCAGCCTTTGCTCGCGCCTTTGCGCCGTGACCAGTTCAATCTCCGCCCCGGACAGGTGGATCGAGGACGGCGCCACCGCGAGGCCCGGCACCTTGGTTTCCTTAACCACATCCTGAATATGCTGTTCGTCGAACAGCACATCATACATGCTTCTTTGCAGGTCGGCCCGGCGCACGCCCAGCCCGGTCGAGGCGTTGCCCTGCGGGTCGAGATCGACCAGCAGCACCTTTTTACCGACCGCGCACATTGCGGTGGCCAGGTTCACGGCCGTGGTGGTTTTGCCAACCCCGCCCTTCTGGTTGGCCACCGCGAAAATCCGGGGAATCCGGCTCACGCTCAGCCCCCCTGACGGGGTTTTGCGGCGGCTGTATGAAGGGTCCTGCGGCGTCACGATTAACCGTCCTGTACGCGGGGTTGCTCAATATTGATCCGAAAGAGACCCTATAATGCCGCCTTGGACAGCCGCGGTCAAGAACACGCGCTTAACCGGTTGAATCAGAAGCCAGATTCGTGACCTTCACCACCGCCCCGTCACCGGCAGAATCGGGAATCATTGCGGCATCAAACGTAAAGGCGCGCTGTGCCTGCGCCACTTCTTCAGCCGCTTTTTCACCCTTTAAAAACAGCATCACCAGCGCCGGGCTGGCCTGCGCCCATGGCAGGCAATAGGCCAGCAATTTATCCAGCGGCGCCAGCGCCCGCGCGGTGATAATAGCGGGGATTGTTTCACGTGAAACATCCTCGATCCGCTGATTCAAAATTGTCACCGGCGTTTTTGTTTCACGTGAAACAGTGGATAAAAATGTGCATTTCTTTTGATCAGATTCAATCAGTGTCACCGTCAGGTCGGGGCGTGCCATCGCCAGCACCAGGCCGGGGAACCCCGCGCCGCTGCCAAGGTCGGCCACTGTAACGCCGTGCGGTATATGATCGGCCAGCTGTAGCGAGTCGGCAAAGTGGCGGGTATCGATATCATCCAGTGTCGCCGGGCCGACAAGATTGACCGCGCCCTGCCACTTTACCAGCAGGCGCTTATAAACTTCGAGATTATGCGCAAAATCAGGCCGCATCGCGCCCGGCAGGCTCGGCGGCAGCGGTATCGGCCCGCTTCACGTAACGCAGCAGCGCCACTACGGCCGCCGGCGTCACGCCGGGCAGCCGCGCGGCGGCGCCGAGCGTCGCCGGCTGCGCGGTTTTGAGCGTCTGCCGTACTTCGTTTGACAGGCTGCCGACCGCGTCATAATCAAGACCGGCGGGCAGGACCAGCGCCTCATCTTTACGGTAGGCGCGGATATCGGCCTCATGGCGCTGCATGTAGCCGGCATATAGCGCATCGATTTCAACCTGTTCGCGGACGGCCGGCGGAACGTCCTGCAGCGCCGGCCAGACCCGGCCCAGATCGTCCCAGCCGATATGGGCATAGCCGAGCAGGCCAAAAGCGGTGCGGCGCGTGCCGTCCTTGTTGACGCCGATCCCGTGTTTTTCCAGTTCGTTCGGCGTCGCCTGCAGGCTTTCGGCCAGTGCCCGCGCCTGCGCCAGCGCGGCTTTCTTATCGGCCCAGACGGATGCCCGCTCTTTGCCAACGCAGCCTGCCCCCAGCCCCTTATCGGTCAGGCGCTGGTCGGCATTATCGGCCCGCAGCCAGAGGCGGTATTCAGCGCGGCTGGTGAACATCCGGTAGGGCTCCGGCGCGCCGCGATGGATCAGATCGTCGAT
>CAYUKA010000010.1:0-64166 GCA_964445195.1 uncultured Micavibrio sp.
GGAGAGTGACATTTTTACTTTGCTTAAGGGTGACATTTTAACATTGCTGCTACAGAAATTTACAGAATAATAATTTATATGTCAAATAAAAGATGCCGGCAGCATATGTGCGACCCATAGAAAAAGCGGCGAAGTATCCTCCGACGCCGCTTTCTACTCTGCAAGGAGTAACTTGTTTCTATGTTACCGGCAAACGCGGGCGTTTGCCTGAACGGTGGGGGAAGACATTGTCAGACCCCGTCCCTAACCCAAATTGATATAGATAATCCCTTTCTATCACGAGGTTTTCCATACTGTCAAGCGATTCGGGGGGTAGGCTGGCGTTTAATCCACGGGATAATGATGCGCGGCGCCGTCATGGCCATAGAGCGTGTAACCGTGCGTGGTTTTTTCAATATAGGCCTGCTCAAGCGGGATTTTACCGCCGCCACCGGGAATATCGAGCACATAGGTCGGCATGGCGAGGCCGGTGACGCTGCGCCGCAGCTGCCGTACCAGGGCCTGGCCTTGCGCGATTGTAACGCGGAAATGGCCGGTGCCGGGCACAAGATCGGGGTGATGCAGGTAATAGGGCTTGATGTTCAGCGCCAGCAGCGCATAGAACAGTTCCCTGAGCGCTGTCAGGTTGTCATTGACGCCTTTGAGCAGCACCGATTGCGAGAGCAGGACCACACCGGCCTTTTGCAGTTGCCGGACCGCCTGCTTCATTGCCGGGCTGATCTCCTGCGCGTGATTGATATGCAGCACCATATAGCGTGGTTTATCGGCCGTGAGCGCGGCGATATGGGCATCGGTGAGCTGTGAGGGCGCGGCAACCGGTACGCGGCTGTGAATCCGCAGCAGGTCCGGATGATCCATATGATCCAGCGCCGTCATCACGGTTGCCAGCCGCCGCGGCGCGAGGATCAGCGGGTCGCCGCCGGTCAGGATGACTTCCCTGATCTCCGGATGGGCCGCGATATAAGCCAGCGCCGCGTCGGTTTCCGCCGCATTGAGGGTTTCTTCCGGCGTGCCGAGCATGGTGCGGCGAAAGCAGAAGCGGCAATTGACCGCGCAAACCGAAGCCAGCTTGAACAATACCCGGTCCTGGTGGCGGTGAACGATGCCCTTGACCGGGCTGTGGGCATGATCGCCGATCGGGTCGGCGCGCTCGGCCGGGCTGATCATTAATTCCCTGGCGTCCGGCAGGTACTGGCGGGCGACGGGGTCGCCGTTATGCCGGATCTGCGCGCGGACATCGGCGCTGACCCGCGTGGCAAACGCCTGTTCGACCGCTGCCAGATCGTCATCCTCCTGCCCCAGAGCAGTTTGTCGCAGGGCCTCAGCCATAATGATCGGCGATAAAGCGGTCGAGGACACGGACGCCGAAACCGGTTCCGGGCTTGGGCGACAGAGCGGTATCCTTGCTGACCCAGGCGGTGCCGGCAATATCCATATGCGCCCACTTGCGGCCCTTGTCGATGAAATGCTCGAGGAAGCCGGCCGCGGTGCAGGCCCCGGCATAACGGCCCATGCCGCCGAGGTTTTTGACGTCGGCGATCGCGCTTTCCATGTCTTTCCTGAAAACCGGATCGAGCGGCATGCGCCAGAGTTTCTCGCCGCTGCCGGCACTCGCCGCTTCAAGCTGGGTCCACAGCCCGTCATCATTGACGAACGTACCGCAATATTCATGGCCGAGCGCCACCATCATCGCCCCGGTCAGCGTGGCGAGGTCAATGACCAGCTCCGGGTCGTACGTGTCCTGTACGTATGTCAGACAGTCGGCCAGCACCAGCCGCCCCTCGGCGTCGGTGTTCAGGATTTCAATGGTCTTGCCGGACAGCGAGTCGATAACATCGCCGGGACGGTAGGCCATATGCGAGGGCATATTCTCGGCCAGCCCGGCCACGCCGATCACATCGGCTTCGGCCTTGCGCAGCGCCAGCGTTTTCATCAGTCCGGCCACCGCCGCCGCGCCGCCCATATCCAGCTTCATGTCCTGCATACCGCTGCTGGGTTTCAGGTTGATCCCGCCAGTATCGAAGGTGACGCCCTTGCCGACAAAAGCCAGCGGTTTGGCATCGCTGGTTTTCTTCGTCTCGCCCTGCCAGCGCATGACCAGCGCGTACGGCCCGCGCTCCGAGCCTTTGCCGACGGCAATATGGGCGTGAAAGCCAAGCTTTTCCAGCTTTTTTCCGTCCATGATCTCGACCGTCACGCCGAGGGGCTGGAGTTCGTCCCGTACGCGTTTGGCGAAACTTTCCGGATAGAGATGGTTCGGCGGCTCATTCACCAGGTC
Source organism: uncultured Micavibrio sp. (assembly GCA_964445195.1). Classification (GTDB taxonomy): domain Bacteria; phylum Pseudomonadota; class Alphaproteobacteria; order Micavibrionales; family Micavibrionaceae; genus UM-FILTER-47-13. The sequence goes on from CAYUKA010000010.1 coordinate 2,279, forward strand.
GCGCGCGAACATTGTACCCTGCGCCGCGCAGCCGAGCGGGTGATAGGCTGTCTCGGCGGCCGTCGCGGCGGCGGTGACGACTTCCAGTTCCTCGCAGGCCGGATGGTCATCGGCCGCCTCGTCATCGGGTTTGCTTTTATATTTTTCGAACCGGTAGCTGCGCAGCGCCACACCGGCTGCGATATGAGCGGCGAGTATGGCGGTTGACGGGGCATCGCGCTCCTCATCATCCTCGGCATACAGCCGCGCCCGCCGCGCCCCGGCGGCTTTCAGCGCGACGGCCAGCTTGCCGCCGGCGGTCTCGCAGACCGTTTCATCAAGCTCATCGGCTGCGCCCAGCCCGAGCAGCAGGATACGCGTATAATCGGCGTCGACCGGTGCCGATAAGCTTAATATCTGTCCGGCCTTGCCGGTAAACTTGCTTTGGCGTTCAAGCTGGCGCGCGACCAGGCTGCCGGTCTCTTTATCCAGCGCCTGCGCCGCTGTCGACAGGCGCTTGATATATAGTGACGATTACGGTGTCGGCTTTAATTTGCGGAATGGCGGCGAAACTGACGGCAAGATGCATGATTGATATCTCCATGAATAGCGGCAAAGCCGGTTTTTCTTTTCTTTTGACCGCATAACAATATATTGTCCGGGGCGGAAATAGCCAGACAGAAACCACGCGATAAGGTAAAGAATGCCATGATTTTTGACCGCTACGTGTTCCGGACGCTTTTGCTGGCGACGTTGTTCGTCGCGGCGGCGCTGGTGGCGGTCGTCTTTTTGACCCAGTCGATGAGGTTTCTTGAACTGGTCATCGAATCCGGCGCGTCGGGTACGGCGTTCTGGGTTCTGACGTTGCTGGCGCTGCCGCGGTTTTTCGAGATTATCCTGCCGATTGCGCTGATGGCGGCGACGGTGTTTGTTTATAACAAGATGAGCGTAGACAGCGAGCTGGTGGTCATGCGCCAGGCCGGGTTTTCACCGCTGCGGCTGGCGCGGCCGGCGCTGGCGCTGGCGGCGCTGGTTACGGTTTTGCTGTGGCTGATGACGATGTGGCTCGGTCCGGTCTCCCTGTCGAAGATGCAGCAGATGCGCCAGGTCATCAAGGCGCAGTACTCCTCACTCCTGCTGCGCGAAGGCGTGTTTAACGCCCCGGTTGACAGCATGACGGTCTATATTCGTGAAAAAGACACGCAAGGCGAGCTGCGCGGCATTATGATCCATGACCGCCGCGAACGCGGCGACCCGGCGGTGACCGTGCTGGCCAAGCGCGGCGCGATCGTCGCCACAGACAGCGGCCAGCAGGTTCTGGTTTATGATGGCGTGCGGCAAAGCCTGAACCCGGAGACCGGCGCTCTCGACCGGCTCGACTTCGCCCGTTACTCGATCGACCTGCCGGACGGCAGCGGCCCGGTGCGTCAACGCTGGGCGGAGCCGGATGAGCGGACCTTCTGGCAGCTCCTGAATCCTGACATGACCAATGCGCGCGACCGCGAAAGCCGCCGCGATTTTATGATCGAGGCGCAGCGGCGGGTGATCAGCCCGCTCCTTGCCCCGGCTTTTGTACTGGTAACGCTCGGTTTTCTGCTGCTTGGGCCGCATAGCCGGCACGGCCAGGTCCAGCGTATCATCGCAGCGGTCAGCCTGACGATTGTGCTGCAGGGCCTGTATCTGGCGGCCTTTAACTGGTCAATGCAAAGCAGCTGGGGGCTGTGCGTCATGTATCTGATTGTGGCCGTCCCGGTTGTCGGCGGTTTGTTTTTACTGAGCCGCGCCGGTGAAGGCTGGCGGCGTGTGTTGCTCTACCGCCGGGAGGCGGCGACACGATGAGCTTTTGTTCGACATTGAACGGGTATTTGTCGCGCCATTATTTCGGCAACTTACTGGCGATGATGGCGATCCTGCTCGGCATTATCTACCTGTTCGATACGGTCGAGCTGCTGCGCCGCGCCGGCAAGCGCGATGACGTGCCGTTTGCGCTGGTCCTGCAAATGGGGCTGTTCAAGCTGCCCGAAGTCGGTCAGTTACTGTTCCCGTTCGCGGTGCTGTTCAGCGCGTTATTTACCTTCTGGCAATTGAACCGGCGGCAGGAGCTGGTGGCGGTGCGCGCCGCCGGCTTTTCGATCTGGCAGTTCCTGGCGCCGCTGCTCGGCGTTGCGGTGACGGTCGGGGTTATCAATATTACCCTGCTGAACCCGCTTGGCGCGATGCTGCTCAGCCAGTTTGAGAGGTTCGAAGAAACCTATCTGTCGGATCGCAAGAACCATATCGCGCTGCTCAAGGAAGGGCTGTGGCTGCGCCAGGTACAGGATGAGGGACAGGGCGCGCACGTGATCCTGCACGCTGACAAGATGGACCTGGCGCAGGGCGAATTTTATGATGTGATCGCGCTGTTTTTTGATGCCGGCGATGCGTTTATGCGCCGTATTGATGCGGATCAGGTCAGGCTCGATGAAACCGCCGGTGTCTGGGTGTTTGAACAGGCGGTCAGCAACCGGGCCGGGGACCGCGCGCCGGAAATATTGCCACTGGTCGCTTTGCCGACGGCCCTGACGGCGGATGAGCTGAAAGAGAGCTTCTCATCGCCGGAAACCTTATCATTCTGGGCGCTGCCGGGCTTTATCCGTACTCTGGAAACAACCGGGTTTGACCCGGTGAGCCTGCGGATTCATTTCCAGACATTGCTGGTCCAGCCGCTCTTTTTCGCGGCGATGATCCTGCTGGCGGCGGCGGTGTCCCTGCGGCCGCCACGGCAACAGGGCACGATTCTGCTGGCGGCGGCGGGGGTTGCGGCCGGATTTATGATTTTCTTCCTTTCAAGTTTTTTGCAGGCGTTAGGCGCGTCGCACCAGATTCCGGTATTTCTCGCAGCCTGGTCGCCGGCGCTGATTACCCTGATGCTGGGTGTGACAGCGATGCTGAGCCTTGAAGACGGGTAAAAACCGCGTTCCTGATGAATTGCGGATTGACCCGTGCGGCGATCTCACTCATTATACCGGTCTGCAAAAAATGCGAATATGGCCTGTTTTTCAGAACCTTGGCGCTTGTTTTTTAATTTTAAAAAATTAACCAAGTTGTAACTTGAAACTGGTTAACTGCGAAGTACGATAAGTGTGAGATGACGGGAGCGATGCAAGGAGACCCGATACCATGACGACGACAGAACAACAGAATAATAAGGGCCGCCGCGGATTTTTAACCGTGTGCATGGCGGGGTTTTTAAGCTTGTCGCTGGCCGGTTGTGCCGGTCCGCAAACCGCCGAGGGCGTGATTTATGATCCGCTTGAAGAAACCAACCGTGCGATTTTTGCCGTCAATGATGCGCTTGACCAGGCCGTTGCCCGGCCGGTGGCCAAGGCCTACCGGGCGGTAACGCCGCAACTGGCCCGTGACGGCGTACGCAATTTCCTGCAAAATTTACGCACCCCGGTGAATCTCGCCAACCAGCTTCTGCAGGGCGATATTGAAGGGGCCGCCGGTGATTTGTCGCGTTTTGCCATGAACACGACAATCGGGATTGGCGGGTTGTTCGATGTCGCCGCTGAAACCGGCCTTGAGCATGAGCATGAGGATTTCGGCCAGACGCTGGCCGTGTGGGGCTTCGATCACGGTCCTTATTTTGTTCTGCCGCTGATGGGGCCGTCATCTTTGCGCGACTCGACAGGTCTTCTTGTTGATATCCTGGCCGATCCCGTACGCCTGTACCTGTTTAACACCGATCAGCATGAATGGGCTTATGCGCGCACCGGCGCGACATTCCTGTCAACGCGTGAAGAGCTTCTTGACGTTATCGATGATCTGCGCGCCAATTCGTTCGATTATTATGCGGCCATGCGCAGCGCCTATATCCAGCACCGTGCGGCATTGGTTCGTGACGAAGCCGAGCCGACCGGCGGCGCGATGGCGATTCCTGATTATGATGATGAGGACTTTTAAGTACGCCCTTGCCAATCATCGGCCATGCCTTTATATTCCGTAATCTTTTGTGGCTGTTCTGTAAAACATGGCGGGAAAGCCGAAATGTTAAGCAAGGTGAAACCAACACAGGCTACAATATAATAAGGTAATGTTATCAGGTGGTCGTAGGGACACGGTGCTGGGGAAGAACTAGGTAAGAATATGAACGGGCGGTATGTTTTCAGATCATTGTGGCTGGCGGCACTGGTCATCGCCGGCGTTGCAGGTGCGGCATTTGTGACCCACACAGCCGGTGCTGTGTCGCCGCTGGCGACGCTGCCGGCGAACGCGCCGTCTGCGCCCGTTCTGTTTGTTGTGACACAGGAGCAGGTCAGCACTGGCGCACGTGATTTTGTCCAGAGCATGGCTGATCGTGGTTTGCAGTTCCTCAGCGACGAAACAATGTCGATGACAGCCAAGAAACAGGCCTTTCGCCGTTTACTCAAGGACAGTTTTGATATGGCAACGATCGGGCGGTTTACCCTCGGCCGTTACTGGCGTACAGCGACGCCGGAGCAGCGCCGCGAATATCTCGGACTGTTTGAGGAGATGGTCGTGGATGTCTATGCCGAACGCTTTTCCGAATATGGCGGCCAGCAATTTGAAACACGGAGCTTCCGTCCCGATGGCACGAAAGACACAATCGTGACATCCTTTATCGTCTCACCGCAGGGGCCGGATGTGCAGGTTGACTGGCGCGTGCGCTACAAGAGTGGCCGCTACCGGATTGTCGATGTGATTGTCGAAGGGGTCAGCATGTCGGTAACCCAGCGCTCTGATTTCTCGTCTGTGATCCAGCGCGGCGGTGGTGATGTCCAGGTTTTGCTGGCGCATTTACGGTCTAAATAATCAACAACCGTCGCGGCGTTTCCGAGCGTATATTCAGTGGCCAGTTATCACAGGACAGACATAGAATTGCTACAGATGCGGGGCGGCCCGCTGGGCGATGCCGGAAATACCCTGATTGATCGGCCCGGTCGCCATATTCGATCCCATAAAGGCGTACTGAACCAGGCTGGCGGCCGGGTCACCGGCCTGCTCGGCAAAGGTCGAGACGCTGGCGCCGATCCAGCGCAGGATATTGTTCGGGATCAGGTCGACCAGCTTGAACGAAGCCATCGCCATCATATAAACCAGAATGACATAGATAATCGTATTGAACAGGTAATCGGCTGCGCCGCGTAAATACTCGATTGTTCCGACCTGTGCGCCCGGCATGGCATCTGTGCCCGGCGTGACGGTTTTACCCATATCGTCAATATCAAAGCCCATGACGCTGGAGGTGACGACCGGCCAGATATCGTTGAGAATCTGGACCTGGGAGCTGAAAATAATGATTCCGGCGAGAAGACCGAAAATAATCAGGATCGGGCGAATCAGGATTTCGAAAATCAGGTAATAACCGTTCATCGCGACCGGTCCCGGCAGGCCTTCGCCGTCAATGCGGACATGGGCCAGTGCCCACAGGGGCAGGCCGACCATGGCCTCGAAAATACTCTTGACCCAGCCGCCGACCGCGAAGAAGAAATAGATGAACGGCAGGAACGGCAAAATATAAAACAGGATAAAGCCGATCGACAGGCCGATCATCGCGATTTGGCCGGCAAAGCTGGAAGCCGCCAGCGCCACGCTGCCGACCAGGTTTGCGCCCATGATGTTGGCGATCCCGCCGCCGACGCCGGCGCCAAAGGAAAAGCCGAGATTGGTCACGGCGCTTTCGATCAGGCTGCGCCCAATGCCGACCAGCAGCGCCAGCGGGTGAATATCCCGGTTCTGGTGGATATTGACCAGCCCGTCCAGGCCGAAGATCGACAGGACGGTATCGATAAAGACGTTGCCTTCGGGCGCGACCATGTTCGACCACCAGAATTGCTGAGCGTAGAAATAAGCCACCGCCATATTGCGGTCGCGGTTGTTCTCGAACTCGATCATCTCGCCGTTGGATAAAACGGGATCGTACCGGTCAAGACCGGTGACGAAATCGTTATGGATGCGGCGCTGGTTTTTGACATGCTCCATGATCGAGGGGTAGTGCTCAGCCGTTGGTACGCCATAAACGGCCGAGAACATACTACCGGTATATTCGGCGATTTTCTGGTACCAGATGCCGGCCCCGGCCCAGCCGAGCGGCAGGTAATCCTGGTTCCATGCGGCGGCGATTTGCGCTTCGCGGGCCTCATCAATCAGAGCCGGGATATAATCGTTAAACCAGCCTAACGTATCGGCAATATAGGCGTTGTCGGGCAGCGGGGCTGCCGGATCGCGTACGACGACGGGCATCATGCGCAGGGCAATATTCTCGGCGAAAAAGTTATTTGGCCCGTCTTCCCACAAATCCTGTACCAGTTCGTAATAGCCTTCCTGCATGACCATGGCGCCGGGCTGGGTGACATCGCGCGTATGGAATACCAGCTCGCCGCAAACCGGTTTGACATGGCCTGTCATGCGCTCGTAATCCTCTGCGTCTTCGATACCAAAGCGCAGCGTGATATCGCCATTATTCGCATATTCAAGGGCTGTGATAAATGGCGTGCCAAGGAAGGGCGCGTTGATCGGCCCCGGAAAATCTTCCGGGAAAACAATATACGGTTCAACAACCCTGCGGTTCATTAATTCCTCGGCGTAACGGCAGGTTAGCGCGACGAAAGTAAATTCAACCAGATTGTCGATTTGCGGTGCGTCCGGCCGGGCGACAAGCGTGGCCGGCTCGCCGAGAACCGGTGTGCCGCCAAGATTGCCCATAAATTCGATCCAGCCGTTGGTGGCCAGCCCCGACCCCCATTTGGCGATCACCAGGGTCATGAGCTGGGCGAAATTCATACCGAAAGAGAGCGGTGTTAACAGGGCAATGGCGAAGATCAGGCGCACAGGCGCCCACATACCGTTAAAGCGCTTGCCGAACGGTGTGCCGGATTGGGCCGTTTCGCCGACGATCGTGACGAACATATACATCATGATCATAAATCCGACCGCTAACACGCCGATATTGTAAAAGTGGAACAGCGTATGCAGGGCAATATGGTATTGATTCGGCAGGTCATAGACCGGCCCGACCGGTGTAAAGCCGGGTCCCATGGCAAAGGCCAGGTGACACTGTGCGCCCTGGATGGCACAGGAATTGAAGATCGGGACCGGGTCCTCGAAGCCGAAGGTCAGATCGAGCATGCGGAACGCCAGATCATACAGCGGCGCATCCGTTTCAAAGAAGAAGGTATAATCGTTCGGCGCGGCGCCGGCGGACGGGATCAGGAACGTGCCGATCAGCAGCGCAAACTGCATGAACAGGATCACGATACCGGCGAGCAGCGTGAAAAATATGATGACCTGATCGGCATTCTCTTTTTTGAATTCCAGGTGCCGGCGCGCCTCGAAAATGACATGCCTGATGCCGAACCGTCCGGCATTGGCCGGATTGAGATAGGGGTGATGCGCCGGCAGCAGCCGCACGCTGGCATAAATATGGGCCATAAACAGGGCAATATGGGCAAAGCCGGACAGGAATAGCGCGCTGAAACGTGGGATAATACCCGGTAACATCGTATAGCGCAGGACTGAACCGGTGGTCACATGTTTCATCGGTTATCCTCCCTGCCCGCGGGCGCCCAGTTCCGCCATGGCCTGCCGCCCCTGCTGGGCCGCCGTACCAATGCTGCCGGCGGCCTGGCGCATCGGGTTTGAAACCATGTTGGCGCCGATAAAGCTGTTCCGGACCAGGTTCTGGGCCGGATCGGTATTCTGGTCGCCGAAGGTCGAGACACTGGCTCCCATCCAGCGCAGCAGGTGGTTCGGGATCAGGTCAATCAGTTTAAAGCTCGACATGCCCAGCATGTAAACCATGATCGTGTAAACAATCGTAAAGAAGAACTCGTCCAGTATGCCACGCAGATATTCGATACTGCCAGCGTCTCCGCCTTTTGTCATGTCATAGGAGTCAAAGCCCGCTGTGTTTGAGACGACGAGATCCCAGACCTCGTGCAGAATCTGTACCTGCGCGCTGAACAGGGTAATACTGGCGATGAAGCCAAAGATAATCAGGACCGGCCGCAGGAAAATTTCAAGGATCAGATAATAACCGCCCATCGCCGCATCACCGGGCAGGCCGTTACCGTCAATCCGGATATGGGCGAGCGCCCACAGCGGCACGCCGACCATCGCCTCGAGAATCGCCTTGATCCAGCCGCCGACCGCGAAGAAGAAATAGATAAACGGCAGGAACGGAATCACGTAAAACAGCACAAACCCGACTGCCAGGCCGATCATCGCGACCTGGACCAGAAAACTGCTGGAGGTGCCAGCGACCTGGCCGAACATTTGCGGTCCGAGAAGGCTGGCCATACCGGCCCCCATCGAATAGCCGAGATTCCGGATCGACGAATCGACAATCGAGCGGCCAATCGCGGCAAGCAGGGCGAGAGGGTGTATATTCTCGGCTTCGTTCGCTGTAATGTTCATCAACCCTTCCAGCCCGAACAGGGAAATAATGCCGTCGATAAACGCGTTGGCTGTCAAGGGCATTTCATCATTATTTTCCCGCCAGAGCGACATCATATGGAACATGGCTTTACCGATTTCTTCCCCCTCGTCGTCACTCATGTGGACGGGTGCATCGGTACCGCGGCGGAAACGACCGGCTGTTTCAGCCGAAACGCTGGAATCGCTGCCGGCGCGTTGCTGCCAGATTTCTTCCATAACGTACGGATAGTTTTTCGGCATGGGCAGGGACTGGACGGCGCTGATCAGGCCGCCATTGATCTGGGCGACCTTGTTGTACCAGATGGCTGCACCGCCCCAGCCCAGTTCAAGCAATTGTTCGAACCATTCAGGTGACTGGCGTTGTAATAACACGGCGGCGTTGATCAGAACCTCGGCTTCTCCTTCGAAGGCTTCACGCAAGGCGCTGAGTTCTACGGCCGTTGGTAGCGGCGCCAGCGGATTGTTGCCGATTGACAGGTGCCGGTCGGCCATGCGAATGCCAAAATCACGCATAGAGCCGCCCAGAAACCCTGTATCCGCGCATTCGCCGGACGCACTGCACCAGACATTCCGCATCAGGTCGTACCATTCGCTGAGCATGAACCAGGAACCCGGTTCTGTCACGCCCCCGAAACCGCCGCCGACATCTTCCGGCATATAGGTCATATCAAGAGTGAGTTCACCGCAGAAGGGAGCCACTTCACCATCCCATGACTGGTGGGCCGATCCGGCGCCGGGCTGGTCACGCAGTTCGCCGAACCGGACATGCATCTTGCCGCCACGGAAATAGGTAACCGCTTCGACAAAATCTGTGTCTTCAAGGTTGAGCGGCGCCATCGTCACATCGTTGGGATTGATCAGCCAGGCTTCGAGATCAACCTGGGGGCGGGTCGGGCGCTCATGATACATGCGCATATAGGCTTCATAACAGACACCGAGGATGGAGCCAAATTCTGTCAGCCGGTTAATCGGGGGCGTCTCGGGCCGGGCGACCAGCGTATCGACATCACCAAGCAGCGTATCTTCGCCGGTTAACGCCTCGTTATAAATAATCCAGCCATTGGTCGCAAAGGACGATCCCCATTTCGCGCCATACATCAGGATCCACTGTGCCGGGTTCAGCCCGTGTGCAATCGGGACCAGCAGGCCCATCGCCATGACGATCCTGAAGGGCGACCATATCTGGTTGAAGCGCTTGCCGAACGGGGTGCCCGTCTGTACCGTTTCAGTACCCAGCGCAAAAACGAAATACAGGAAAATAAAGACACCGATCGCCATCAGGCCAATACTGTAAACCTGGATCATGCCGCGCAGCGCTTCGTGGAACGGCCAGGGGAAGACCAGATCATGGGTGCCGACGCGGGCGTAATCGGTGTAAATGATATCGTCGGGCGTCATGATCCGGCTGGACTGTCCGAGATCAAAGCAGGTTACGCCGGTGACAACACATGAATAGCCGCCGCCGCGGTCGTTGAAGAAACTGTTGCCGGTCGGTCCGTCATAGCCGGGCAGACCGAAGACGCGGTCGAGCAGGACAAAGGCAAGCTCGTGCGTGGCGTCCGGCGTTTCGAAATAAAAGAAGAAGTCGCGCGGATCGCTACTGCCATAGAGCAGGGCGCCAACTGCCGCATGGGCCACATCAACAAAGCCGGCCATAAACAACATGGCAAGCTGGGCGGCGAGAATGAGCATCCCGAGTATCATCAATCCATAAATCAGAACCTGGTCAATCGTGTCTTTGCTGATGACCAGGTTATTGCCGGCCTCGATCAGGACATGCCGGATACCGAACCGGCCCATATTTTCCGGGCTGAGATACGGATGGCCGTCGGGCAGAAGCCTGACGGCGCGGTAAATCTGGGCCATGAAAAAGGCAACATACGAAAAACCTGAATAAAACAGCCCTTCCAGACGCGGCCAGATTTGCGGCGTCAGTGAATATTTTAAAACTGCTCTTGTCTTTATTCTCATCGTTTCGTCGTTATGTGCTCAGTCTATTCTGTTATAGCGCTCCATCTATTGCGTTCGGGCTGCCAGTTCACGGACGGCCTGTCCGCTCTCCTGCGCGACTTTACCGACCTGGCCGGCGGCCTGGGCAACCGGCTGCGAGGCCATATTGGCGCCGATCATGCTGTTCCGGACAAGGTTCTCGGCCGGATCACCGCTCTGGTCGCCGAAGGTCGAAACGCTGGTGCCCATCCAGCGCAATATGTGGTTCGGGATCAGATCGATCATCTTGAAGCTGGCCATACCCAGCATATAAACGATGATCGCGTAAATCACGGTAAAGAAGAACTTGTCAACGGCACCGCGCAGATAACGCATGCCGTCTGTCTCGTTAACATCAAGCGCTTTGGCCGCTTCGGCGTTGAACCCGGTCAGGTTCGAGGTCACGATCGGCCAGATTTCATGCAGGATCTGGACCTGCGCGGCATAGATAATAATACTGGCGATAAAGCCGAAAATAATCAGGATCGGCCGCAGGAAAATTTCCAGTACCAGATAATAACCGTTCAACGCCGCATCGCCGGGCAGGCCGTTACCGTCGATGCGGATATGGGCCATCGCCCAGAGCGGCACGCCGACCATCGCTTCGAAGATTCCCTTGATCCAGCCGCCGACCGCGAAGAAGAAATAGATGAACGGCAGGAACGGCACGACATAGTACAGGATAAAGCCGACCGTGATGCCGATCATCGCGATCTGGGATAAAAAGCCGCTGGCTGTCATGGCCACCCGGCCGGCCATATGGGTACCGAAGGCGTTGATAATGCCGCCGCCCAGACCGGCCGCTGCCGAATAACCCAGATTACGGATCGCGGCGTCCATCACCCCTTTGCCGATTGTGGCCAGCTGCGCGAGCGGGTGAACCTGCAGGTCGGCATTTTCGTGGATATTGAACAGGCCAGACAGGCCGAAGATCATGGCGATCGCATCCTGATAAATATTGCCGCTGGTGTCCATTTGCGAGTAATGATCGGACCATAATTTTTGCGTTGCAAACAGGACCTTTGCAATCGGCTGGTCTTCCTCGTCGGCTAATTCAACAGCCTGGTCCGGGCCGATGAACAGCTGGTGCCGTTCAAAACCCGGCAGGTCGGTGTCAGCGGCGGCCCTTTTCTGCCGTATATCTTCCATGACCATCGGGTATTTCTTAATTGCCGGCATACTCATCACCGCCCCCTGAAGAGAGCCGTTCAGGCGCGCGACCCGGTTGTACCAGACTGCCGCACCGCCCCAGCCAAGCGCGGTCAGTTCCTCTGTCCATTCCGGTGAGCCGCGCTGGGCGATTACGCCCACTTCGGCGGCTATATCAAAAATTTCCTGCCAGTTGCCGAGCAACCGGTTCATAACGGTGCTGTCCGGCAGCGGCGCATTGGGATCGTTGAAATAGGGCAGGTAACGGCAGTTTATATTCTGGGCGATTTGCCGGTTGAGTGTACCCGTACCATCGGTATAACCAACTCCGCAGGCACCGCCGCCTGCAAAAAGTGCGGCGGCGCTGAAATCGCCGGCGACGGCCCAGAAAAACTGGATCGTGTCATAGTAATGCGCCAGGACCTCAAGCGATCCCGGTGAGCCGACAGGATCAAGGTCGGTGACCTGCAGGACCAGTTCGCCGCAATAAGGCGCGACGCGGCCGTCGTAATTCTGATACTGGTCGGCGCGCAGTTCGCCGAACCGGATATGGATGTCGCCCGTGTCAAAATACTCTGCAGCATCAAGAAACTCTTCAACATCCAGAAGCCGTTCCGGGGCAAGAGCCGCATTCTGAGGGTTTACAAGCCAGGCATCTATGAAAACCGGCAGTCTGTTATCGCGCTCGTGATACACCAGCTCATAGGCGATTTTACAGGCCGCGACAATGGTGAAGAATTCGGTCATCGTGTTGGCGGGGGGCCCGTTCATTTCAGCAATCAGCGTCTCCTGATTTCCAAGCAGGGTGTTACCGCCTTCCATGGCCGTTTCGTTAAACAGGACCCAGCCGTTGGTCGCAAAGCCCGAGCCCCATTTCGCGGCGTACAGCATAATCCATTGCGCCGAGTTCAGCCCGTGCGCCTCGGGCAACGGTACCAGCATGCCGATTGCCGCAACGATCCGCAGCGGTGCCCAGACCTGATTAAAGCGGCGCCCGAACGGTGTGCCGCTCTGGGCGGTTTCGGCGACAACCGCGGTCACAAAATACAGGAAAATGAAAACAGCGATGATCAGCAGGCCGAAATTATAGACCTCAAACATCGCGTGCAGAGCTTCGTGGAAGGGCCAGGGAAATACAAGAGCATGGGTGCCGGCGCGGACGTAATCGGTATAAATGATGGTGTCGGGCGTCAGTTCACGCGTTGTCTGTCCAAGATCGAAACAGGGCACGCCGCTGACAACACATGTCGTGCCGCGGCCGATATCGACGAACATGTCAGGCAGGCCGAAGACCCGGTCGAGAATCACGAACGCGACATCATGTGTCGCGTCCGGGATCAGGAAATAATCACCGAACGTATCCGGAACCGGCCCGAGACTGCCGGCACTGGCGCCGGCGATAAACAGGGTCAACAGCAATAACATTAGCTGGGCGCATAAAATGACAATCCCGACCAGCATCAGGATGAAGACAATGACCTGGTCGATATTCTCCCGGCGTAATACAAGGTTGGATGCAGCGGCGGCGATGACGTGCCGGATACCGAACCGGCCCATATTGGCCGGTTGCAGATAAGGATGGCCGTCGGGCAACAGCCTGACGATACGGTAAGTCTGGGCCATGAAAAAGGCGATGTAAGAAAAACCGGAGAAAAAAAGGTCCTGCAGGCGCGGCAGAATCTGCGGCGTCAGTGTGTAACGTAGGAATTTGCTCGTTGCCTCATTTTGCATGCCGTTTTGTCACCAAAAGTTCTTTCCTGCCCGTCTGTCCTGCCTGTTATTGTGGTGTGCCGCCGCGCGGCGTGGCCGGCGCCGCCGGTGTTACCGTTGCCGGGCCGCTGCTCGGCGTGCTCGGTCCGCCGGTTACGGCCGTTGCACCGCGGCCGGGTAACAGGTTGCGGGCGGCCAGACCCACGCCCTGCCCCATCGCATTGGCGCCCTGGTTCATGGCGCCGGCAACCTGTCCACCGAGATTGGCACCGCCAAAGGCCGCATATTGCACCATGCCCTGTGCCGGATCGTCGCGCTGGTCGCCGAAGGATTGCACACCCGCACCCATCCAGCGCAGGATACTATTTGGGATCTGGTCGATCATCTTGAACGACGAGGTGGCGATCATATACAGGATGATCGTGTAAATAATCGTGAAGAAAAATTCGTCGATCACGTTCCGTTTAAATTCAAGGCCGGCAATGCCGCCTTTGACCTTGTCGCACTCGAAACAGTCAAAGCCGGTCAGGTTTTCAACCACCAGATCAAAGACGCCGTTCAGTGTCCGGGCCATGGCGGCGAAGATGGCCATACCGGCGATCAGGCCAAACAGGGTCAGCACCGGCCTTACAAAAATCTCGAAAATCAGGAAATAGCCGTTCGATGCCGTATCGCCGGGGAAACCGTTACCATCGACGCGTAAATGCGCCAGCGCCCAGAGCGGCGTGCCCACCATCGCTTCGAAGATACTTTTGACCCAGCCGCCAACGGCAAAGAAGAAATACATGAACGGCATAAAGGGCAGCACGTAATACAGGATAAAGCCGATGGCCAGCGCGATGGTCGCGAAGCTGACAAACATGCTGCTGACCGTGTTCAGCGCGGCGCCCAGATGGGTGCCGAGAATTTGTCCCATCCCGCCGCCTGCCGAGAAGACAAGGGCGGTCAGCAGGTTGCGGATGGCGCTTTCGATCATGCTTTTACCCAGCGCCGAGAGTTGCGCAAGCGGATGGACGTCATCATTTTCCTGCATCGTGAACAGGCCGCCGATACCGAGCACCGTATTGAGCAGGTCAAAGAATACGTTGCCCGTTGTTTGCAGATCGGTCGGCAGGGCGCGCCCGTCTGTCATCCAATACCGGTATGCGGCGCTCAGCGCCTTGGCGATCGGGATCTCCTGGCCTTCTAACATAGTAATCGCCCGGAAACCTTCGACGTTCGGTTCATAGCGGTTTTCGGCGTCGACGGCTTCGTTATGCGATCGTCGTTCCTCTTCAATCTTTTCCATCGGCGACGGCATCAGGCTGGCGGTCGGTGTATTGATTGACGCTGTTACCAGGGCCCCGTTCCATTCGGCAATCTGGTTATACCAGATGGCGGCACCGCCCCAGCCGCGCTCCAACAGCTCCGGCGGGATATCGTAAAAACCATCGGCAACATCAACGACTGCGTCATAAGCGACCTGAATGGCCAGGTTGTAAACTTCCTGGTATTCATCGGTGCGGGCGATTTTCCATTCCGATGTCGGCAATTGCCGGCAATCGCCGGCCGGCGCCAGGGCCGCTCCCGCTGCGCAAGGGTCCGGCGGTATGTTTGTATGGATCGCGCTGACCCGGTCGCCGAACGCGGCCAGCTGCGGGTTACCCCACAAACCGATAACCATCTCGTAAAACGAATTCTGCATCAAAAACGGGCCGATCAGCTGGGCCTCATCGGTAGCGACATTGGTATGAATCGTGATCTCGCCGCAGAGCGGATTGACATCACCGGTATAATTAGCCTGATCGTTACCGTCCATCAGGGCGCCGAAACGAATGGTGACGTCGCGGAAATTATAGAATTCGAGTCCGGCCTCATATCCGCCCGGGGCTGCGGGTGCGGCGGCGACATCGGGTTCATTGCGCACAAAATAAGGCAGGACCGGCGGGTAAGTCGGCATCAGCTTGGCGTATGCAAACCGGCAGGTCTGGACGATCGACATAAAGGCAACGATATGGTTGATATGCGAGGGTTCGGGCCGGGCGATCAGCGCTTCCTTGTGGGTGCCGATCGGCGTTTCCGCCGCATCGAGTTCCCGGTTGAAAATAATCCAGCTGTTGGTGGCAAACGCCGAGCCGAACTTGGCGGCATAAAGGGTGATATATTGCGCGCCGTTAAAGCCGTAATTCAGCGGCACCAGCAGGCCGACGGCGACGACAAGACGCAGCGGCGCGTAAACGTGATTAAAGCGGCGGCCGAACGGTGTGCCGGTATTTGCAGTCTCGCCGACAATCACGATCACATAGTACAGGAAAATAAAGACACCGACGATCAGGATCGCATAGTTATAATACTGGAACAGTTCCTGCAGTGCGCGGTTGAAAACGGGAATGGCGCCAAAACCGGTACCGGCCGGGGCGAATTTGGAGTTGAACATCTCCGGCACGCCGAAGACGCGGTCCATCAGCATATGGGCGATATCCGTACAGGCCGACCCCGGCGCTTCACAAGTCGCTGTCGTAAACAGACCGGCAAAGCCGGGACCGGCAAGGGCAGGCGCAACAATCAGGCTGACCACCAGCCCGATACATTGCAGGAACAGCAGCACTACGCCGACCAGCAGGGCGAAGAAAATAATGATCTGGTCGGTATTTTCCTTTTTGACGACCAGGTTGTTGGCGCTTTCGGCAATGACGTGACGAATGCCAAACTGGCCTATATTTGAAGCATTTAGGTAAGGGTGGTTATTGGGCAACAGCCGGACGGCGTTATAAACCTGCGCCATGATAAAGGCCAGCCCGCCGAAGCCGGTTTCCAAAAAGGCGTTGATCCGGGGGATAATACCCGGCAGTAACGCGTATTTTGCTATGTCTTTGGCCTTAACGCCTTGAAGCCCCTGCACTTTTTTGCTCACACCTGCTGTATAAAAAATTACCGCCTTTTACAGTCTACCGCCAGATAGATAAAATTTTATTAAATTCTCTTCTTTTTACTCTATCACATTATTATACCATGCGCCCTGCGGCGGGGCGAGTTTGCCGGCAGCCGGCGTCATCAGGGTGTGGTGATGGAAAGAGGGTTTGAATATTATGCGAATAATATCAATCACTTAATTTATCGGCAGACGTGTCTTGTGACGGCCGGTTTTCCTGATAATACCATGACAGTTTGCGCGCAAATTGCGGGTTGGCCGTTCGACAATCACCCGCATTGAAAACTGCGAGCAGAATGTCACGCTGAAAACGCTGGAGCAACTCGCCAAAGCGCTGAAATGCGATATCGGCGACCTGTTTTAACAAGGGCCGGGCTTATCCGGCCTTGCGCAGCGGCTTGTACTTGATGCGGTGCGGGGTGTCGGCATCCTTGCCCATGCGGCGCTGGTAGTCTGCCTCATAATCCTCGTAATTGCCTTCGAACCACACGACCTGCGAATTGCCTTCAAAGGCCAGGATATGGGTGGCGATCCGGTCGAGAAACGCCCTGTCGTGGGTGATAACCACGGCGCAGCCGGGATACATCTCCAGCGCTTCTTCGAGTGCGGACAGTGTTTCAGTATCAAGATCGTTGGTTGGTTCGTCGAGCAGCAGCACGTTCGACTCTTCTTTCAGCATTTTGGCGAGATGGACGCGGTTGCGCTCCCCACCTGACAGGCTGCCGACTTTCTTTTGCTGGTCGCCGCTTTTAAAATTAAAGGCGGCGACATAGGCGCGGGACTGCATCTCGATTTTGCCGAGTTTGAGGATATCGCTGCCGCCGGAAATCTCTTCCCAGACGGTATTGTTGCCCTCCAGCGCATCGCGGCTCTGGTCGACATAGCCGAGCCTGACCGTATCGCCGACTTTGAACGTGCCGGTGTCCGGCGTATCGCCGCCGGTGATCATCCGGAACAGCGTGGTTTTACCGGCCCCGTTCGGCCCGATGACGCCGACAATGCCGCCGGGCGGCAATTTGAAAGACAGGTTTTCGATCAGCAGCCGGTCATCAAAGCCCTTGCTGATGCCCTCGGCCTCGATAACCAGATCGCCAAGGCGCGGCGGCGGCGGGATGATAATCTGCGCATTGCGGATATCGCGTTTTTGCGCGGCGGCCAGCATATCTTCATAGGCGTTGATCCGGGCCTGTGATTTCTTGCGGCGGCCCTCGGGCGTACGGCCCATCCATTCCTGCTCGCGCTCGATCGTCTTCTGGCGGGCCTTGTCTTCGCGGGCTTCCTGCTCCAGCCGCTTGCGTTTCTTTTCAAGATAGGCGGAATAGTTGCCTTCGTAAGGAATGCCGGATCCGCGGTCAATCTCCAGGATCCAGCCGGTGACGTTATCGAGGAAATAACGGTCGTGCGTGACCATCACAACGGTGCCGGGATATTCGGACAGGTGCCGCTGCAGCCAGGCGACGCTCTCGGCGTCAAGGTGGTTGGTCGGTTCGTCGAGCAGCAACAGGTCCGGCTTTTCCAGCAACAGCCGCGCCAGCGCCACGCGCCGCCGCTCGCCGCCGGACAGGGTGGTGACCCTGGCATCGCCGGGCGGGCAGCGCAGCGCTTCCATCGCCATGGTGATCATCCGGTCAAGTTCCCAGCCGTCGGCGGCGTCAATTTTTTCCTGCAGCGCGCCCATCTCGGTCATCAGCGCGTCGAAGTCGGCGTCCGGGTCGGCCATCGCCGCACTGACCTCGTTATAGCGGTCAACCATGGCCTTGATCTCACCCAGACCCTCCATGACGTTTTCCTGCACGGTCTTGCTCTCATCAAGCTGCGGTTCCTGCGGCAGGTAACCTACCCGCGCGCCGTCCGCGGCCCAGGCTTCGCCGGTAAAATCCGTATCGGTGCCGGCCATAATCCGCAGCAGGGTTGATTTACCCGCCCCATTCGGGCCGAGCACGCCGATCTTGGCGCCGGGGAAAAAGCTGAGCGTGACATTCTCAAGCACCTTTTTGCCGCCGCTGTAGCTCTTTGACAGACCGTTCATCACATAGACATATTCGTAGGAGGCCATGATATTTCCTTGCGTTGACTTGCCGTTTGGTTATGTGTTCTGCCCTTTTTCTAGCGAAAAGCGTCCGCAAGATCAAACGCGAAGATATAAAACACCTGCCAGTGATGAACCAGTGATGAACCGCTGATGAAGATGACAACCCCCGCAGCGCCCTTTATAATGAATAGACGGTAATCATTATGCGAACGGGCGGGTCTATCATGCGGCTATCAGTTTTCACGCTTATCATGTTCATAATGCTCGCGCTGCCGGGGGCTGTGGCCAGGGCCGATGATATGGCCGAGCGAGTCAAGAGGGGCACGGAAATCGTCCAGCGTATGACGGATTCCGATCGCGGTTTTACCGACAGCCGTGTCGAAGTGCTGATGACTTCATACGGTGCCTCAACGGGCAGGCGAAAATCGGGTCACCGCCTGTTTGTCCAGGAGATGATCGAAAGCCGGAGCGCCGGGGAAGGCGATGACATCCTGATGACGTTCCGTAGCCCGGACGACATCCGGGACATGAAGGTGCTGATTGATGCGAAACATAATGATTATGATAAAATATGGCAATTCCTGCCGCATTTGAACCGGATCAAGCCGGTGCCGCCGAATGAACATTTCAGCGCCTTTTTGAATAGTGATTTTGCCTTCGGCGATTTTCGTATGCTGTCCCCGCATAAATACGATTTCGTCCTGCTGGAACAGGAAACCTGTATGGCGGGCCATAATCTCGAATGCTATATCGTCGACGTGTACCCCAAATACCAGCATCTGGGCCATGCGCGCCAGCTTCTGTGGATTGATACCCGGCATTACCAGCTGCGGAAGGCCGAGTATTACAACGAATATGATGAGCTGCAAAAAACGCTCAAACGTGAACGTTTCAGGCAATATAATGAAGCCTACTGGCGGCCGCGGCTGGTCGTGATGGAAGACCATACCGCAGGGACACGGACCGAGCTGCAGTTCGATACCTATCAGTTCGGCGTCGGCCTGAACCGCGGCGCCTTTACCAGAAGTGCGCTGGCGGCGGCGCGCGAAAAACTGTGATCAGGAACTTCATAAGGTACAATCCGCCCGTCCGCGCGATTTCGGTTTTGCGCCGGCGGGCTGAAATGCTATCCTGACAGGCGATGAGTGCAACGAAAACCGGAGCCTGAAGATATGAGCCGTGACAACCTGTCGGCAGATTCCCTGATGGAAGCGACCCGCAGCCGTGCCAAATTCTCCGGTCACGGCGACGCCAAGGGTGCGGCCGGCTTTGTTTCCGATACGGACGATAACGCTTATAATTTCCTCGGTGTGACCGGGCAGTCGGATATTATTAACCCGCAAAAGAACGGGTATGAATATATCCGTATCGGGGCGGCCTGGCAGAATATTGCTGTTGAACAGGGCGGCTTTTTTCAAAAACTGTTTAAAAAAGCCCGGCAGGAAGGGGTCGATCTCGATCTGGGATGCCTGTACGAACTGCAAAACGGGCGGCGCGGCTGCATTCAGGCTTTTGGCGAAATGTTCGGTCATTATGGGCAGGAGCCGTTTATCCGGCTGTCCGGCGATGACCGTACCGGCGATGACGACGACGATGATGACGGTGAAGATGAGATCATCATGGTCAACGGGCCGCACTGGCCGGAGATCAAACGGTTGCTGGTGTATCTGTATATCTATGACGGCGTGCCGCACTGGGCCGCGATCGAACCGCAGATCCAGATCCGTGTGCCCGGCGAAAAGCCGATGATCGTAACGTTACACACCCACAAGTCGGAACTGGGCCTGTGTGCCGTGGCCGGCCTCGAAAATGTGCGGGGCGGCATTAAGATGACCAATTATACCGAATATTACCCCGGCCATGCTGAAATGGACCGGGCTTTCGGCTTCGGCCTGCAATGGGCTGATGGCGAAAAATCCTGATACCTCCGCTTGCCGGTAATACCGTCCTGTTTGCATGAAAGATAAACGGAATGCTTGAAAATATGACGCTGGCTGGACCTGAAGCCCTGATCCTGGCCCTGGGGGCGCTGGGTCTGGGCATGGTATTGTTGATCCGGGGCGGGGACTGGACAATTGATGCGGCCGTTTATATCGCCCGCCATCTGGGCGTCTCCCCGCTGGTGGTTGGCTTTACGATTATTGCGTTCGGTACCTCGCTGCCGGAACTGATCGTCTCGATTAATGCGAACATGCACGACCTGCCGGGTATTGCTGTCGGGAATGTGGTGGGCTCAAATATCGCTAATATCCTGCTGGTGATCGGTACGACAGCGATCTTTGCGACGATTATTGCCGTTCCGCGCGAATTGCTGCGCGACCTGATTATGATGCTGCTGGCCACGGCGCTGCTCGCGGGCCTGATGGTTTACGGCTTTATCAGCGCTTATGCCGGGGCCGGGATGTTGACAGTGCTGATTTTATACACGGCCTGGCAGTACCGGTTATCGCTCACCGGCCATGTCGAGGTTGAGGAGGTTGAAGAGCCTGAGTTCAAAAGCCTCGGGGCCTCGCTGCTGTTCCTGCTGATGGGGCTGGCGTTTGTGGCGCTGGGGGCGGAGTTCCTCGTGCGCGGTGCCAAGGTCAGCGCCCGGGTCATCGGCGTGCCCGAAGATGTGATCGGCCTGACCGTCATCGCGATCGGAACCTCGCTGCCGGAGCTGTCGACCTGCCTGATCGCGGCGGCCAAGCGCCAGACCGGGATTATCCTGGGCAATATTATCGGCTCGAACGTGTTCAATATTATGATGATCATCGGCGCAACGGCCCTGTTCAAGCCGATTGATATGACGATGGTGGCGCCGCAGCTTGCGAGCCTTGATGTCTGGGTTATGGCCGCGGTTAGCCTTTTATTCACGCTCATTTTGCTATTCTATAAGAAGATCGGGCGTGCGATGGGGATTAGTTTTCTGGCCGCTTATGTCGGCTATGTTGTGATGATCTTTATGTTGTATTTAAGTTAGGCGCGCGAAACCGCCGGGGATTATTTTGAAATGGACCAGGAAGAAGACGATTTAAAGCGTTTTGCCGCCGATGAGGATGATGAGCGCATTCGGCCGATCGATACCGACAGCCAGACGCCGGCAGGAGCAGAGACTGCGCCGCCGGGCGCGCCTGAGGACGAACCTGCCGGCAACCCTGTGCCGCCAATTCCCGATGCGGGTTTGCCGGGCAGTGACGGTAAAACCCTGGAAGGGCCGGCGGGCGAGCCCGGACCGGAAGAACCGGCAGAGCCTTTTCTGAAAGATGAACCTGAACCGTTCCTGCGGGATGAACCGGAACCCGCTGCAAAAGATGCAGCGCCGCCATCATCACCGGGGCCGATGCAGGGCCGCGATGAAAAGGCCGAGGATATGAGCCTGTCAGAGGATTTTGTCCTGCGGCAGGATGAGCGCGCTGAAGAAGAGCGGCGTGAAGCGTATAACAAGAGCATGGCCGAGCTTGGTGAAGCCCGCATGCGGATTTCCGGCGAAGAACCTAAATATGTGGAGAAGGGCGAGTTTGTTGATCTGATGGAGCAATTCCCGACCCTGCGCAGTATTATGGTCGGGGTCGGCTGGGACAATCGCAGCTTTGAAGACAGCCCGGTCGATGTTGACCTGAGCCTGTTTTTGCTCGACAAGACCGACATGACCCGCATTGATGAGGATTTTGTCTTCTATAATAACGAACGGGCATTTGAAGGGGCTGTCCGTCACTATGGCGATAGCCGGACCGGTGCGGGCGATGGCGATGATGAAAATGTGTTTATCGACCTGACCGGTATCTCATTCGATATTTTGAAAATCGCTTTTGTGATCACGATCTATGATCCGGAATACCAGGGGCTGAATTTTGGTGAGATTAAAAATGCCTATTTCCGGATTTTCAATCATGAGGACCGCGAAGAGATTTTACGCTTTAAGCTGGAAGACCAGAGCGAACATAAATATAACGGCATGGCGGTTGCCACGATGATCCGCGAAGGCCCGAAATGGATTTTTGAAGCGCAGGGCAGCTATTTCAATGGCGGGCTTGCCAAGATTGCCACTGATTACGGGATTATCATCAAGGAATTGCAATCGACCGGCGATTCCGATGCCGCTATGAATGAAGAAGGCGATGAGCTGGATTAGAAGCCGCCGCCGCGCTTCATAACTTGTTCGGTCTTGATTTTCGGGGCTTTGCCGCCACCGCCCTGGCGCTGGTCGCCCATCCGCTCACGGCTGTGCATTTCGCGGTCGAGCAGTTCATCAATGTCCGGGATTTTGTCCATCTGTAGTTCTTGTATGACCGCATTGAAGAAATTACAGCCTTTTTCCTGCCAGTTATAGATTTCATCACCGACCGGCTCGCCTCTGATAGTCATCGCCGCCACGTACCATTCATCGTCCCTGTCCGGCCGGGCACGGATCACGCAGATTTGTTCCATCGGCAGCTTGCCTTCCGGCGGCTCGTCATACATCATCTGGACTTCGGCTTCCAGCTCGATGCCGTCCGGGTCCATCCGCACCTCGGCGCTGCAACTCTGCCCCGTTTCCGAGTCGTAACAGGACCACGGAAACGTTTCATAGGGGCCGAGCTCCTGGCTGACCCCTAATTTGCTGAGCAACTCTTTTTTCGGCAGGCGCATCACTATAAACCTTAGTAAAATTATAGAAAATATAACCTATTCATTATAAGAAAGTATAGTTAAAAAAGCTGGCCTTGTGCGCTTTTATATGGGTTTTGAGCGGCTTTTTTATCCTGTTTGGCCGTTTTTGTGGCGCTTTTGGCCTCTTTAGCCCCTGTTTTGCCGATTGTGGCGGCGACATTCTGGTCGTTTTTAAAGCCGAGCGTCACAATTTGCCCGTCATGAGTGGTACCGGCTTCGGTAACCGGCGTGCCGTTTTCATCGCGCACAACGACATAACCGCGGTTCAGAACGCTTTTGAACGACAGGCTTTCCAGCATGCGGCCGGCATAGGTCAGCCGTTTATCCTGTTCGCTGCCGATTTTGTTGCCGGCGGCATTGAGCGCGCGGCTGTGCAGCGCCAGCATACGCCCGGCTTCAGCCAGCAGGTTTCGGGGGTGACGCAACCGGCCGGCGTGTGCGGCAAGGGCTTCGCGCTGGTGACTGAGCCGGCGCTCAAAACCGTTTTTAAGCTTGTTTGCCGTATGATCGAGCGCCTGCGTTTTCATGTCCAGCAACCGGCGCGGATCACCAAGCCGGGCGGCCAGGTGAAGCGTACGGTCCCGCGCGCCATCAAGCGTACGGCTCAGCGTGCTGATCAGGCGTTGCTCGTCTTCAGAAATTTGTGCCAGCAAATCGATTCGGCGCGGCACGGCCATCTCTGCCGCGCCGGTCGGGGTCGGAGCGCGAATATCGGCGGCGTAGTCAATCAGTGTCGTATCGGTTTCGTGGCCGACGGCAGAAATCAGCGGGATGGTGCTGGCGGCGGCGGCGCGGACGACGTTTTCTTCGTTAAAGGCCATCAGGTCTTCAAGACTGCCGCCGCCGCGCGCGACAATCAGCAGGTCCGGGCGCCGGTCTGCGGGCAAAGCATTAAACCCGTCAATCGCGGCGGCGATCTGGTCTGCCGCGCCCTCGCCCTGCACATTGACCGGCCAGAGCCAGACCGGGCGCGGGAAGCGGTCGTCAAGCCGGTGCATGATATCGCGGATCACCGCGCCGGTCGGCGAGGTCACAATCCCGATCCGCTCAGGCAGGAACGGCAGCCGCTTTTTACGCTCGGCGGCGAACAACCCTTCACCGGCCAGCCGGGTTTTTCGTTCTTCCAGCATTTTCAGCAGCGCGCCTTCGCCGGCCAGTTCCATAGCCTCGACAACCATCTGGTAGTTCGATCGTGCCGGATATGTCGAAATGCGCCCGGTGCAGATAACCTCAAGCCCTTCTTCCGGCCGGATGGACAGTTTACTCAGCGTGCCTTTCCAGCACACCAGGTTGACCACGGCGCTATCGTCTTTAAGGTCGGAATACATGTGGCCGGAGGTATGAATCTTGACGCGGGACAGCTCGCCGCGCACCCGCACGCGGCCATAGGCATCCTCCAGCGTTTTCTTGAGCGAAAAGGCCAGTTCGGACACGCTGAACTCCGGCACGTTGGCGTGCGGCGCAGCATCGGAAGTATTTTGGTTTGTCATGACGCTTCGATAATATAGAGTCGCTTCATAAAGATAAAGCCGTATGGGCCATGAATAACAGGTGAATAACAGGAGGTTTCAGACATGACCGGACCGCTCTCATCGTCTTTGCATCGTGACGAGGCGCAGTGTGTTGACGAGTTGCTGGCCAGTCTTGACTGGGATGAAGGGCGCCAGCGCCGGGTGCAGGACCGCGCCCGCGAACTGGTCGCCAAAGTGCGCGATGGCAAGCGTCAGCCCGGCGAGCTGGAATCCTTCCTGCAGCAATACGGGCTGAACACCGAGGAAGGGCTGGCGCTGATGACGCTGGCCGAAGCGCTGCTGCGCATTCCCGATGCCCATACGGCTAATGCGCTGATCCGCGACAAGATGGCCGCGGCTGACTGGCTCAGCCAGCAGGGCGACCGGAAAAAGGGCGGGTCCAAAGATATGCTGGTCAAGGCCGCCGGTATGGGGCTGGCCCTGACCCGCAAAACGCTCGACAGCGCTGCCGCGCGGCTGGGGGAACCGGTGATCCGCAAGGCGATGGTCGAGGCGATCCGCATGCTCGGGCGGCAGTTCGTGCTCGGCCGCACCATTGAGGAAGGGGTGAAGAACGCGCAGGCGTACAAGGACAAGGGCTACCGGATTTCGTACGATATGCTCGGCGAGGGCGCGCGCACCGATGAGGATGCGCAGCTTTATTTCGACACTTATTACGGGGCGATTGAGCATATTGCGTCCAAGGCCAATGGCGGCTCCCGGCCCGGTATGTCGGTCAAGCTCTCGGCGCTGCATGCGCGCTATGAATACGGCCAGAAGGATATCTGTATCCCGGCCCTGACCGACCGGCTGTTGCAGCTCGCCAAGCTGGCGGCGGCGCATAATGTCGATCTGACTGTCGATGCTGAAGAGGTCGACCGGCTGGCGCTGTCGTTAGAGATTATCGCCGCTGTGGCCGGCGCTGATGATCTGGATAAAGACTGGCAGGGTTTTGGTCTGGCCGTACAGGCATACCAGAAACGCGCTCCGGCGCTGATCGACGCGCTGGCGGATATGGCCGAACAAACCGGGCGGCGGCTGCAGGTGCGGCTGGTCAAGGGCGCGTACTGGGATACCGAAATCAAGCGCTCGCAGGTCGAGGGCCTGCCAGATTACCCGGTCTTTACCCGTAAGGTGAATACCGATCTGTGTTATCTCGCCTGTGCCGGCAAGCTGATGGCCCGCCGCGACCTGTTTTACCCGATGCTGGCGACCCACAACGCGCATACGGTTGCCGCGGTGCTGGAGCTGGCCGGCAATGACCGCGCCGGTTTTGAATTCCAGCGCCTGCACGGTATGGGCGAAACGCTGCATAACCAGATCGTCGGGGATAATCTCGCCGATGTATGCGTGTACGCGCCGTGCGGCAGTCACGAGGAATTGCTGCCCTACCTTGTGCGGCGGCTGCTGGAGAATGGCGCGAGCACGTCTTTTGTCCACCAGATTCTTAATGAGCAGGTCGCGATTGATGAGATTATCTCCGACCCGGTGCAGGATGCCGCTAGCCATGACACAAAGCGCCACCCGCATATTCCGCTGCCGCTTGCGCTTTACGGCCCGGACCGCCGCAATGCCGCCGGGCTGGATGTCCGTGCGGCGGCTGATATCGAACCGCTGGTGGCGGCGATGGCGCAGGCGGTTGACCGGCAGCGTCATGAAGCAGCGCCGCTGATTGGCGGCAAATTGCAAAAAGGCGGTGCCGCCGCGCCTGTGACCAACCCGGCCAACACCGATAGCGTCGTTGGCGAGATGAAAAGCGCAACCGAAGAACAGATTGACAGCGCGTTCACCGCTGCGCAGGCAGGTTATGAGATCTGGAGCCAGACCCCGGCGGCAGAGCGGGCCGCGGCGCTGGACCGGCTGGCCGACCTGATGGAACGTGATGACCACCGCGCCGCTCTGATGGGGCTGTGCGTACGCGAGGCCGGCAAGACGGTGCCCGATGCGCTGGCCGAGATTCGCGAAGCGGTTGATTTCTGCCGCTATTATGCCCGGCAGGGCCGTACGTTGTTTAATGAAGACGGCGTACAGCTGCCCGGCCCGACCGGGGAAAGCAATGTCCTGAGCCTGCGCGGGCGCGGCGTTTTTGTCTGTATCAGCCCGTGGAATTTCCCGCTGGCGATTTTTACCGGCCAGATTGTGGCGGCGCTGATGGCCGGCAACGCGGTGATAGCCAAACCGGCCGAGCAGACGCCGCTGGTGGCGGCCTATATGGCGGCGCTGGTCCACAAGGCCGGGGTGCCGGGTGAGGCGCTTTCCCTGCTGCCGGGCGATGGTGCGGTCGGGGCGCGGCTGGTGGAACACACGGATGTTGCCGGTGTCGCCTTTACCGGTTCGACCGCAGTGGCGCGGCTGATTAACCGGGCGCTGGCGGCCAAGGACGGGCCGATCGTGCCGCTGATCGCCGAGACCGGCGGCCAGAACGCGATGATTGTCGATAGTTCGGCCCTGCCGGAGCAGGTCATAGACGATGTGCTGATCAGCGCCTTTGGCGCGGCCGGGCAGCGCTGCTCGGCGCTGCGGGTGCTGTATGTGCAGGACGAGGTGGCGGAGCGGATGATCGCCATGCTGGCCGGGGCGATGAAGCGGCGCCGGCTGGGTGATCCGCTTGATCTGTCCACCGATATCGGGCCGGTGATCGATGAAGAGGCGCTGGACCGGTTAAACGCGCACAAGGGCTGGCTCGAACAGAACGCGACCCTGATCGCGCAAACGCCGCTGGAGCCGGCGCTGGCGCAGCGCGGGCACTTCTTTGCGCCGGTGGCCTATGAAATTGACGATATCAGGCAGCTTGAGCGCGAGGTGTTCGGCCCGGTTCTGCATGTTATTCGTTATAAAGCCGATGAGATTGATGAGGTGATTAGCGCGATCAACGACACCGGCTATGGCCTGACCATGGGCTTCCATACCCGGATCAGCAGCGCGATGGCGGATGTGACGGGTAAAATTCATGTCGGCAACGCCTATGTCAACCGTACGATGATCGGCGCGGTGGTCGGCGTCCAGCCTTTCGGCGGGCACGGCCTGTCCGGCACCGGGCCGAAAGCGGGCGGGCCGCATTACCTGCCGCGCTTTGCCACCGAGAAAGTCGTTTCGATCGATACGGCCCGGCAGGGCGGCAATGCCAGCCTTGTCACGCTCGAGGAATAATATAAGCTGTCATCTTATTTGATGATTTATAGTCATAAGGAATATGGATGATGAAAGTTCTGCTTGTCGGCGGCGGCGGCCGCGAACATGCACTGGCCTGGCAGCTGGCGCAGTCCGAGCGGTGTGAAGCGCTTTACTGCGCGCCGGGCAATGCCGGGATTGCCGAATGTGCCGAGTGCATTGACATCGAGGCCGAGGATGTCGGGGCGCTGGTGGCGTTTGCGGCTGAGAAAGCCATTGATCTGGTTGTGGTCGGGCCGGAAGCGCCGCTGGTGGCCGGGCTGGCCGATCAGCTCACCGCAAAGGGAATCAGGGTTTTCGGCCCGACAAAGGCGGCGGCGCAGCTTGAAGGCTCCAAGGGGTTCATGAAAGACCTGTGCGCGAAATATGGTGTGCCGACCGCCGCCTATGGCCGGTTTACCGATCCGGCCGCCGCCGAAGCCTTTATCCGTAAACAGGGCGCGCCCATCGTGGTCAAGGCGGACGGGCTCGCTGCCGGTAAAGGCGTCATTATCGCCGGGAGCGTTAATGAAGCGATTGAGGCGGCCCGCGATATGCTGGCCGGCGAGTCGTTCGGCGAGGCCGGCCGCGCGGTGGTGATCGAGGAGTTTCTTGATGGCGAGGAGCTGAGCTATTTCGCGCTGGCTGACGGCAAGACGGTGGTGCCGCTGACCTCGGCGCAGGATCACAAGCGCGCTTATGACGGCGATAAAGGGCCGAATACGGGCGGTATGGGCGCGTATTCGCCGGCCCATATGATGACCAGGGCGCTGGCGCAGCAGATTGACGAGACGATCATCCAGCCATTGATCGCCGGGATGGCGACGGAGGGATGCCCCTATACCGGCGTGCTGTTCGCCGGGGTGATGCTGGTGGACGGCAAGCCTTACGCGCTTGAATATAACGCCCGTTTCGGCGATCCGGAATGCCAGGCGCTGATGATGCGCCTGGCCTGCGATTTGCTCGAGATTCTGGATGCCTGCGCGCGGGGCAATCTGGCGGCGGTCAAAGACCGGATTTACTGGCGCGAGGAAGCGGCGCTGTGCGTTGTTATGGCGGCAAACGGCTATCCGGGCGCGTATGAGAAAGGATCGGTCATAGAGCTGGATCATGCCGATCTTGGCGCCGACTCAAAAATATTCCATGCCGGTACCGCGCGCGATGAGCAGGGGCAATTGACCGCGCAGGGCGGCCGGGTGCTCGGTGTGACGGCGCTTGGCTTCGGGATCGCCGATGCGCAGCGCCACGCCTATGACGCGGCCGCGAAAATCACCTGGCCGGGCGGGTTTTACCGCCGCGATATCGGCTGGCGGGCCGTGGCCGCCGGTGAGGACGATGATCATGCCGGTGTCTCTGCGTCTTGTTAAGCGATTCGCGCCATGATAAGACAGTAAGAGTGAAACATTCCGCACAGGCCGTTATTTCATGAACAAGGATCAGGCGCTTCAGGCCGCCGATAATAAAGAATCCCAGGATATCGTTCTGGCCCGGCACAGCGCCGGCACCATCAAGCGCTATGTGTTCCCTGCCGGGACGGTGCTGTTCGACAAGGGTGAGAATCGGCAATGTGCGTTCCTGATCGAAACCGGCGAGGTTCATATTATAGGCAATGATGAAGGCGGTGACGACAGGCTGCTCTGCGTGATCGGCGCTGGCGAGATTTTCGGCGAGATGGCGCTGATCGACAACACGCCGCGCACGGCCACCGCCGTCACCCGGACCGAGTGCGAAATTTTCGTGATCCCGCGCGATTCCCTGCATGAGCGGGTTAAGGGTCTTGACCCGATTGTCTCGCTGCTGGTCAGTTTGCTGATCGAGCGGTATCGCATCACCCGGATTCACCTGCCGGAATCGGTCAAGCAGGATAATGCCGGCGATTTTATCAAACGGATCAGCCGCTATGAAAAAATGCCGGAAGCGCTTTTGCGGCTGCGCAATACAGAGCAGCAGCGTGAAATCGCGCTCAAGGAATTAAAGCTGGAGCAGAAGCTGCGCGCGGGTCTTGAGCAGCGCCAGTTCGTGCCGTATCTGCAGCCGATCCTTGATCTGGCGACCCGGCGCGTGGCCGGGTTCGAGGCGTTGATCCGCTGGAACCACCCGCAGCGCGGCATGGTTTTTCCCGACGAGTTCATCCCGGTGGCCGAACGCACCGGCGTTGTGCAGCATCTTGACCGCATGATGCTCGAAAAAGCCTGCGAAACCCTGCCGGCGCTGCATGAACAAACCGGTGATGACAGCCTGTTCATTAGCGTCAACCTGTCCGGGATCAATTTTGAAACCATTGATATCGTCAACAGCGTTCGCCGCACGATCATGGATAGCGGCGTCGATCCCGCCCATATCAAGCTTGAGGTCACCGAAAGTGCCCTGATCGACGATCCCGAACAGGCCGAAAAAGTCCTGCAGGGGTTGAAAGCGCTGGGGCTGAACATTTCGCTTGATGATTTCGGCACCGGCTATTCCTCGCTCAGCTACCTGCATACGTTCACGATTGACGATCTGAAGATCGACCGCTCCTTTGTGATGCAGCTCAATGACGACAACCGCAGTATCGATATCGTCCGCGCGATCATCGCGCTGGCGCGCAATTTCAAGCTGAATGTTGTCGCCGAAGGCATAGAGCGCGAGGAGGATATCGTCGCGCTGCGCAGCCTTGACTGCGATTACGGCCAGGGCTACCTGTTCAGCAAGCCGGTGCCGGTCGAAGACGCCATCGCCTTCGCGGTGGAAAGCCTGAAGGCGTCGCGCTAATCTTTTTCGGCGAAGGTGGCAATCACAGGATGGTGGTCCGAACCAAAAGCCGGGCCAATTGTTTTATGATTCAGAATTAGCGTATCGCTATACAAAACATGGTCTATCGGTATTTTTAGGAACGGTGCGAGATGAAACGATGGCCATGTCGGATTCTGCAGCACGTCATATGATTGATAATGCAGGCCTGAAACTGTAAGCAGTTCTTTAAAAGCGGGCGCGAATGGCGTTATATTAAAGTCGCCGATCATAACGGCAGCACCGTCAGTTTGAGCGGCTTTTTCGCCGATTGTGAGCAGTTCGAAATCTCTTTGGTGCTGGGCACGTCCGCTGGTTGGAGGTGGAGGGTGAAGCGCATAGATTGTTAACGGCTGCGCAGCGGTTTCGGTTTTGATGACGAGCATAACGGCAAAAGAAGCAAAGAGCGCGCCGTCTAACATGATCTTTTCAGATTTTAAAAACGGGTAACGGCTCAATACAACCATGCCGAAAGCATGAGTACGCGGCTCATGAATTTGATAAGGATAAATTTTTGCCAGGCGCTGCGCCATCTCAACAGTTGCCGTTTGTGCTTCCTGAAGAATGACCACATCATAGTCGCTCTCTGTGAGCCAGGCTTGTATGTCTGCAAAATCGTTGCGGCCATGGTTGTGGTTATAGGCGGCGATTGTATACGCCGCGTTATTTGTTGTTCCAGCTACAAATTCAAATGGCTTGTGCAGGTTCAAACGACTTTCGTAAACGTTGAGCAGCCCGATACAAAAGGCAACCAGCGCCCAGTGTTTGTAAGAAGGGACGTATAGTATAGCGCCCAGTAAGAGCCCCCCGATGGCATATTGAATTGTAAAGTGACTGAACAGGTCCGGCAAAAAGTGGAAAGGGGCGAGAAGGGAGAGCAGATATGCCGCGATCAGGACCCAAAGTAACCACAAAAACTCACGGGCAAGATAGGTGCGGATTTTAGAGAGTTTATTTTGGTTCTGCAGACTGTCATCCGTCATTTTTTTGTCTCTTGCTCCGGAAAAACTCTTTCAGGATTTGCCCGCATGCGGCGGCGTGCAGGCCGCTTTTGACGGCCGGGCGGTGGTGGCAGGTCGGCTGGCTGAAAAAGCGGGGGCCGTGCTCGACGCCACCCCCCTTGGGGTCGGACGCGCCGTAATAAAGCGTGCCGATCCGGGCGAAGCTGATCGCCGCTGCGCATAACGCGCACGGCTCCAGCGTGACGTACAAATCACATTCGGGAATGCGCTGCGTCCCGGCTTTTTCACAGCCTTCGCGGATCACCAGTATTTCGGCATGAGCGGTCGGGTCGTTGTACGCGCGCGTACGGTTGCCGTTCCGCGCGATGACCGTCCCGCTTTCGCGCTCGACCAGCACCGCGCCGACCGGCACCTCGTCACGGGCGGCGGCTTTTCTTGCGTCTTCCAGCGCAATCGCCATATAGTCTTCAGCAGTCATAACGCTCATGGAACTGTACATACAAGAGATGAACGCAGAAAGCAAAGACCGCATCGCCAAAGTGATTGCCCGCGCGGGGCTGTGTTCCCGCCGCGAGGCCGAGCGCTGGATTGATGCCGGGCGTGTCGCCGTCAATGGCGCCCTGCTCGACAGTCCGGCCTGCACCGTCGGACCGGGCGATGCCGTGATGGTTGACGGGAAGCCATTGCCACAGGCCGAGGCGCCGCGGCTGTTCCTGTATCATAAGCCGGCCGGGCTGGTGACGACGGCGCGGGACGAGCGCGGACGGGCGACCGTGTTTGATCATCTGCCGCCGGATTTGCCGCGCGTGGTCAGTGTCGGGCGGCTTGACCTGAACACCGAAGGCTTGCTGCTGTTGACCAATGACGGCGGCCTGGCGCGGTATATGGAGCTGCCGGCCACCGGCCTGCTGCGGCGCTACCGTGTGCGGGTGTTCGGTACGGTCGACGAGGCGGCGCTGGCCGGGCTGAAGAACGGGATCATTGTTGACGGTGTACGCTATAAGGACATTGATGCGCGGCTGGAAAGCGTACAGGGTGCCAATAGCTGGCTGGCGGTCGGTTTGCGCGAGGGCAAGAACCGCGAAATTCGCCGGGTCATGGAAGCGCTGGACTTGCAGGTCAACCGTTTGATAAGAGTGGCGTACGGCCCGTTTGCGCTCGGCAAACTGGCGGCGGGCGCGGTAAGCGAAGTGCCGCAGAATAAGCTGCAACAGCAGCTGAAAGGTTATTTTTCATGAGGATCACCGGTGGGCAATGGCGCGGCCGGCAGGTCAGCGTTCCCAAAGGCCGCGACATCCGGCCAACGGCCGACAAGGTGCGGCAGGCCGTATTTAACAGCCTGCAGCGCTATGATCTGC
Source organism: uncultured Micavibrio sp. (assembly GCA_964445195.1). Taxonomy (GTDB): domain Bacteria; phylum Pseudomonadota; class Alphaproteobacteria; order Micavibrionales; family Micavibrionaceae; genus UM-FILTER-47-13. The sequence goes on from CAYUKA010000010.1 coordinate 34,870, forward strand.
CGCAGGACGCGCAGGTGCTCGACTTTTTTGCCGGTACCGGCGTGCTGGGGCTGGAGGCGCTGTCGCGCGGGGCGCAGTTCGCAACCTTTATTGATACCAGCCCGGCGGCGCTGGAGTGCTGCCGCCAGAATGTCGCGGCGTTGGGGGCGGAGGCGCAGACGAAGATTTTGAAAAAAGACTCAACCAGGCTCGGCGATACGGCGCTGAATTACCTGCCGGCAACGCTGGCGTTTCTTGATCCGCCGTACCGGCAGGGCTTTGTGCTGCCGGCGCTGATGGTCGCGGTCAAGCGCGGCTGGCTGGCGGCCGGGGCGCTGTGCGTCATTGAGTGCGAAAAGGATGAAACGCTGTACCTGCCCGAGGTTTTCGCGCTGCTCAAGCGGCGGCTGTATGGCGATACCCAGATCGTGATTGCGCGTTACGGCCCCGGGCTGGCCGGGATTCCCAGAACCGAATGATCGAACGCGCCTGAATAAAGCAGGAACAGCAGCAGCAGCCCCAGCGCAACACGGTAAATCACGAACGGCGTAAAGCTGGCTTTTTCCAGCCAGCGCATCATCAGCGCGATCGCCGCCCAGCCGGACAGGAAGGCAAGGGCTGCTGCCAGCAGGGCTTCGACCCCCAGCGCCGCATCGCCGGCCTGAAGGATATCAAGCCCGCCGAGGGTGCCGGCGCCGCTGATCGCGACAATGGCGAGCAGCAGCGAAAAGCGCGCGGCCTCACGCCGCGAAAAGCCGAGGGCGCGGGCGGCGGTGATGGTAATGCCGGAACGGCTGGTGCCGGGGACCAGCGCCAGAACCTGCGCCAGTCCGATTACGAACGCATCCCTGATGGTTAGCCGTTCGAGCGTCTTTTCGGTTGGCGCATAACGGTCCGCCAGCCAGAGAACGATCCCGAAAATCAATGTGCACCAGGCCATCAGGTAAAGCGAGCGGGTCCAGTCCGGCCCGAGCATGTGAATGACAAACCCGGCGGCGATGACCGGCACAGAGCCGATAATGACGGCCAGCAGCAGCCCGGTATCGCGCCGTGTCGCCAGCGCGCAGATCATCTGCATCACATCGCGGCGGAAATAAAGCAGTGCCGCGCCGAGCGTACCGACATGCACGGCGACGTCGATCAACAGGTCGTTTGCCAGCCCGTCATCAAAAATCGTATGCGCCAGCACAAGATGACCGCTGGAACTGATCGGCAGGAATTCGGTAATCCCCTGGACCAGGGCGAGGATGACAATGTGAAAAAGCGGCATTATAGTGATCTTTGAGTTGTTACGCGCCACCACTGTAATCGAATTTTCCATCATGATCTATCTTGTCGGCACGGTCGGATTTATTTGCGGTTTTTTTCTCGGGCAGCTGATTCTGCTGCGCCTGCTGCGCGGTGTCGATAAAGACGAGCTGCTCAGCAATAAAGACATTCACTGGAAATACGGCATGCTGAACTGGGCGGTGGCGGTCCTGACCGCGGCCTGCGCGGTGTGGCTGTATAACCTGTATTTCGGGGTATAGTGCGGCGCAATATCGCCTCTTGCCGCTGCGATGAAAACGCCCTATCTTTCTTAGGCTCAGGCCCTCTAAATTTAGTAAAGTGCTGTTAATCATGAATCGTATAGAGGCAAGGAAAACAAGCGCTGGTATAGCCATAGCTATGGTGAGCTTGTTTGACGCCGCAGATATGCGATTCATGATTAACCCGGTAGCGGACGCGGCAAATTTCGGCATCTGTTTGCCCAAACCTCTTGAACGTAGCTACGGCTATGCCCTGTGAGGTTTGTACAAACATCTACACAAAATTTGACACGCGCAGAATTTACTAAATTTAGAGGTCCTGAGCCTAGGTTGTTTAATTTTTTCATGTTTCTGACACAGGGGGTAAATCTATGATCCGTCTTTTCTCTTTAAGCGTGGCCGCGGCGGCCATGATGCTGTCTTTTACCGGTCCGGCGCAGGCGCAGGCCGAAACCTACGAGTTCGACAAGGCCCATACGCAAATCCTGTTCTTTGCCGACCATCTCGGTTTTTCCAAGTCGCAGGGCGAATTTCATGATTATGACGGCCACTTTGTTTTCGACCGTGAAAACCCGGAAAACTCGTCGATTGACGTGACAATCCAGACCGCCAGCATCGATATGGACATGGACCGCTGGGACGATCACATGAAGAACGAGGATTTCTTCAATGTCGAAGAGTTTCCGACCATGACCTTCAAAAGCACGGCGATTGAAGTGACCGGTGAGAACACCGCGAACATCACCGGCGACCTGACCCTGCTTGGTGAAACCAGGCCGGTGACGCTGGCCGTGACGCATAACAAATCCGGCCCGCATCCGATGAATAACAAGATGATCGCCGGCCTGTCAGCCACCGCGACGATTGATCGCAGCGAATGGGGTATGAGCTATGGGTTGCCGATGATGAGCCCGGAAGTTGAAATCCGGCTCGAGGTTGAGGGCATGCGGGTCGAAGAACCGGCAACCGAGTAATCTGCCTTGCCTGCGGATGTAACGGGCGTGCGCTATTCCATGATTGCCAGGGGGCTGCACTGGGTTTCGGCACTGATTGTGCTCGGCCTGCTGCCCCTTGGCTATTACATGACCGGGCTTGACGCCAGCCCGTTCAAGCTTGAGCTTTACAGTCTGCATAAATCCTTCGGCACGCTGCTGTTTTTCCTCGTGCTGGTGCGGCTGGTCTGGCGCTTTGTCAGCCCGCCGCCGGTGCCGCTGCCAACCCATGCGGCGTGGGAAAAGGCGCTGGCGAAGCTGGTGCATGTCCTGCTGTATATCGGCATGATCGGCCTGCCGCTTTCGGGCTGGCTGATGGCGTCGGCCGGGGCGTTTCCGCATACATTTTTCGGTCTTTTTGATATGCCGGATCTGGCCGGGCAGGATGAGGCGCTGTTCAACCGGATGCGGCTGGCGCACGATATTGGCGGTTATGCGCTGATCGCCGCCGTCATCCTGCACGGGCTGGGGGCGTTCAAACATCATTTTATCGACCGCGACGATACGCTGGCGCGGATGCTGCCGTCTTTCGCCCCGGCGGCGGGGGCGGCCGTGACGGCGCTTGTCTTTGCCGGGGCGATGGCGGTCACCGGCTTGCTGGTGCTGGGGAGCTGGCTGGCGGCGCTGAAACCGGCACCTGTCACTGCGGCATCGTCGTCTGTCGTTGCCGAGGCTGCGCCATCTGCCGCCGGGGCTGCGCCCTTGTGGGCGATCATTCACGAGCAGAGTGTCTTAGGCTTTTCCGTCACCGTGCAGAGCGAAGCTTTTGAGGGACAGTTTACATCTTTTGACGGTACGATCCGGTTTGACCCGGCGGCGCCGGAGCAGAGCACGGCCACGGTCAGCGCCGCGATTGCCAGCGTGCAGACCGGCAGCGCCGAGCGTGATGAGTCGATTACCGCCCCGGCCTGGCTGGATGCGGCGGCTTTCCCGCGGGCGGTTTTTACCGCCGACAGCTTTGAGCGGCTTGATGACGGTTCGTATACGGCGCACGGGACCCTGACCCTGCGTGATGTCAGCCTGCCCGTGAGTGTGCCGTTTACGCTGGATATCGAGGATAATACGGCGCGCATGACCGGCGCGTTTACCGTGCCGCGGCTTGACTTCGGGATCGGTACCGGGGACTGGGCCGCCCCCGATCTGGTCGGTCATGAGGTCACAGTCGCTGTGGAGATTACGGCTGTACGTGGCGAGTAGCATAGGCTTATACGCGAATCGTTTCCGGAATCAGTCATCACTGAGAGGCTGACCGGTATGACTCGGTATGACAAGGCCCAAATACGGCAAATAAACCGCCGGTCCGGCCCGATATATCGCCAAAAACGAATATAACCGGCAATTGGGGGCTGTTCTTCATCCTTCGTCTAAGGTAGAGTTTTATGCTATGAGGACATTGTTTCATCTTTGGCTGCATCCTTTCTCCCGCAAAGTGCGGATTGTGCTGGCGGAGAAAAATCTTGCTTTCGAGCTGAAGATCGAAAAGATCTGGGAGCGCCGTACCGAGTTCCTGGCGCTTAACCCCGCCGGTGACGTGCCGGTGCTGATCGAGCCGGACGGCACGACGCTGGCGAACAGCCAGGTGATTTGCGAGTATCTTGAAGAGGTTTATCCGGAGGCCGGGCTGCTTGGCGCCGACCCGGTGCAGCGGGCGGAAACCCGCCGCCTGATCAGCTGGTTCGATGTTAAATTCAACCGCGAGGTGACGGATAACCTGGTCGGCGAAAAGCTGATGAAACGCTTTTTAAAGCTTGGCGAGCCGCATGGTCCGTCGATCCGCGCCGGTCATGCCAATATTCACTATCATCTCGATTATATCGGTTTCCTGACAGAAAAGCGTAAATGGCTTGCCGGTGATTATTTTTCGGTTGCCGATATCGCTGCCGCCGCGCATTTATCGGCCATCGACTATATTGGCGATGTGCCGTGGGACGAACATCAGGCGGCGCGCGAATGGTATGCCCGCGTCAAGTCGCGGCCGAGCTTCCAGCCGTTGCTTGAGGACCGTATTCCCGGCTTTACCCCGGTGGAACATTACGAAGACGTCGATTTCTAAAAGCGTACTATCTATCAGGGTGTAAATGACAAGCGCGGGTAAAAAGCTTTTCTGTTTTGGCTACGGCTATAGCTGCGATTATCTGGGCGCCTCTTTGATGGATGAGGGCGGCTGGCGCGTTGCCGGCACCACCCGTGACCCGGACAAGCGTACAGCCATGCGCGAGCGGGGCGTTGATGCGTTTTTATTCGATTATGAATACCCGATTGAGGACGCGCCACCGCTGCTGCATGATGTCACGCATCTGCTGATTTCCACGCCGCCCGGCGATGCCGGCGATCCGGCCTTCCTGATCCATGAACCGGATATCACCCGCCTGCAGGCGCTGGAATGGATCGGCTATTTGTCCTCGACCGGTGTCTATGGGGACCGCGGCGGCGACTGGGTTGATGAAAGCGCCGAGATCCGGCCCGATACCAAGCGCGGTTCGCGCCGCGCCCGGGCGGAGGCGCAATGGCTTTCGCTCTATGAACAGCATGGCCTGCCGGTTCATATTTTCAGGCTGGCCGGAATCTACGGCCCCGGCCGCAGTGCCATTGATTCGGTACGGACCGGGATGGCGCGGCGGATCGACAAGCCGGGTCATGCGTTTTCACGGATTCATGTGGCTGATATCGCACAGGTGCTGCGTGCGTCAATGGCGGCGCCCGATCCGGGCGCGGTCTATAATGTCTGCGATGACCTGCCGGCGCAAAGTCATGAGGTGATCGATTATGCCTGTGAATTGCTGGGCCGGGAGCCGCCGCCGCTGATCCCGTTCGAGGATGCTGACATGGCGCCGATGGCGCGCAGCTTTTACCGCGACAACAAGCGGGTGTGCAACGATAAGATGAAGCACGATCTTGGCGTAAAGCTGCTTTATCCGGATTATAAAGCCGGCCTGCGCAGCTGCCTTGACGCCGAGCGGCCGGCTGGTCAACAAGCCGTGTCCGAAACCACGTAAGGGGTGGGGGCGTTATTGATCTCTATCCCTGACGTCATGCCCGCTGTTTTAGTTCGTCTTGCTGCGCAAGCCTTACCGCGGGGGTGACGGGGAAGAGGGGCGCGCGGCAATATCCGCTTGCACAAGGCAACGGTCGCAACAGGCAAAGCGTTTACGACTGCTTACGCCGTTTTTTCATTTCGTCATGCGCGTTATAAGGCAGGCGGATTGTCACCGACGTGCCGACGCCGACGGTTGAGTCGATATGCATCGTGCCGCGGTGCAGCTCTACTAAATCTTTGGTGATCGCAAGGCCGAGGCCGGTGCCTTCATGTTCGCGGGTATAATGGTTGGCGGCCTGCTCGAACGGGTTGGTGATACAGGCCATCTTGTTGGCCGGGATGCCGATGCCGGTATCGTGGATTTTAATCGATACGTAATTGTCGCGCTCCAGGCACTCGATCCGGACATCGCCGCCCGGTTCGGTAAATTTCACCGCATTGGAGAGCAGGTTGAGCAGGATCTGCATCAGGGCGCGGCGGTCGGCGACGATCTGTAAATCTTCGTTGGCAAGGTCAATCGTGATCTTGATCCGCGCATCCTGCGCCCGGCCTTCCATCATGTGAACGGCGAGGCGGATGACTTTGGCGGCGTTCAGTTCCTCAAGATCAGGCTCATATTTGCCGGCCTCGATCTTCGACATGTCAAGAATGTCGCTGATCAGGTCGAGCAGATGTTCGCCGCTTTCGCGGATGCCGGCGATGTAATCGAGATATTTCTCGGTGCCGATCGGCCCCAGCAACTGGCGCTGCATCATCTCGGAAAAGCCGATAATCGCGTTCAGCGGCGTCCGCAGCTCATGGCTCATATTGGCAAGAAACTGGGTTTTGGCGGCATAGGCGCGCTCGGCCAGATCCTTGGCTTCCTTAAGTTGTCTTTCATGATGGGTGCGTTCGGTAATATCCTGCATAATGCCGAACAGGCCGATTACCTCGCCGTCCTCGTCCAGCTCGCATTTACCCTCGCAGCGCACGTAGCGGATGCTGTCATCCGGGCGGATCAGGCGGAATTCCATCTCGTAGTTATTCTGTTCAATAATCGCGCGCTGGAAGGCCTGCATCAGCCGCCCGACATCGCGCCGGTGCAGCATCGCGTTGACGTTATCAAGTGTGGGTACGAACTCATCCTTGTCGACGCCGAAAATCCGGTAGATTTCATCCGACCAGACGATATCCTCGGCCCCGACGACCCAGTGCCAGTGGCCCATATTACCGATCGCCTGCGCTTCGCCGAGCATGCGCTCCTGCTTGCGCAGTGCTGATTCATGTGCTTTGGCGGCGGTCACGTCATGGCCGACCGCGTAAATCGAATGGCCGCTGCGCTTTTGCCGCCATTCCATCCAGCGCACCTGCTCATCGGCGGCGATCATCCGCGTCTCGAAATCGATAATCATGCCTTCGCCGCTTTCATCGCGCATCAATCCGAACAGGGAGCTGCGCACCTGCGGCCGGTCTTCCGGGTGGACCAGATCAAGAAAACTCATCCGGCGCAGCGCCGTGATGTCATAGCCGAGTATGGCGGTGAAGCTGTCATTGACGCGGGCAAAGGTGCCGTCCTTATGGGCGATGGCCATCAAATCGTTGGACATGTTCAGGAAGTGCCGCAGCTCGCCCTCATCCGTGGCCTGGTTGATTGCGCTTTCGTCCGTTTGCGCCGGCGCGACCGGACGCCCGGCGGCAAGCTTGAGCAGGCTTTGCATCACGGCCGGATCGGGCCGGGTGTGCTTATTGCGCCGCCGCCCGGCAACCTCGGTGCCGATCATATAGCGCCGCCCGTCGCCGGCCTCAACCCGGTCGAACTGGAACCGGGTCCGGGCCGGGCTGGCATGGCCGAACAGCGCAACCTTGTGCAGTCCTTCGTTTACAGCGTCGATATAGGCGGCCGGGGCGGTGCCGAACAAATTTTGTGCCCGCAAAGCCTCGTCGGGATTATCAAAGGCCAGCAGGTCGGGCAGCTTCTGTCCCGTCATCTTGTCAGGCGTTACGTTGACCAGTGTGGCGAAGGCGCTGGTGGCGTAAAGAACGACGCCGTCCGCATCAATGACGAAGCGGGCCTCTTCGCCGGGAAAGGTGGCTGCCTGCGCGAATCGCTTCGGCGGCGCCGGGGGCGTTTTGGCACGGGATGAGGAACGGGTTTTGGCGGCCATGATGTGTGGTGATACGGTCTGTTTGTTTTGTTTCTTATTATATACCATAAAAGAACCGGCCCTGTCCGGCAATCGCGTACGCGGCTTTTCAACAAAAAACCGCCCCTACTATGCAAGGGGCGGCTTAACAAAAGGTTAACGCCTGTTAACCTTTCGGATGGGAGAGGCCTTAATATTTCACCGAGCAGCCATAAGGCTGGGTTTCCGTGGTTTCCGGCATTTTACCGGCGGCGATGGCGTTCAGCGCCAGCTGGACGTAATTCGTCGCCCCTTCGACTGAGGACAGGCGCGGGCTGGAATTATCATCAATCGCGCCTTTATAGGCCAGAACGCCGTCGGGGTTGATCACGAACATATGCGGGGTGGTTTTGGCCGCGTAAAGCTGGCCGACCGTGCCGTCTTCGTCAAACAGGCGGGCAGTCTCAGCACTGCCGGCCTCTGTCATGATCATCGCGGCTTCTTCGGCGCTGACATAGCCCTGCTTGCCCGGCGCGGAGGAAATAATCGTCAGCCAGACCGTATCATTGGCCGTGGCCTCTTTTTGCAGCGCCTGCATATTGCCGGTGTCGTAATGCTTGATTACATAGGGGCATTCATGGTTGGTCCATTCCAGCACGACAGTCTTGCCGGCGAAATCGCTTAAGGAATGGGTCTGGCCATCGGTATCGGTCAGCGTGAATTCAGGGGCCGGTTCACCGATCACCGGCGCGGCATGACCGGCCACCGGCGCGGCCATGATCATCACGGCACACATCATTATCATACGTTTCAGAAGGGTCATCATAGTGCAGTCTCCTTTGGGTTTGTCGTTACGATGAACTCTCAAATATTCCGGCGACAATGCCGGGGGTTAACAGCTGTGGCAGGATGACCGGCGCCGGCCGTTCACCCGTCGTTATATCGCGCGGGCCGTAATAGACATAGAGCGGCACGCCGTTCCGTCCATAGTGTTGCAGGTAGGTGGTGATCTCCGGGTCCTGATTGGTCCAGTCGCCTTTCAGATAGTGCACATTATGTTGTGCGAACAGCGCTTTGGTGTTCTCGGTATTCAGCGCGATCCGTTCATTGACCTTACAGGTAATGCACCAGGCGGCGGTCATATTGACAAAGACCGGCTCATCGCCGTTCTGCAGCGCGCCGAGACGATCCGGCGTAAACATCTCCCAGCCGGCCGCGCCGTCATGAGCCGCGGCGCCGATCGTGGTTGCCGCCGGCTGCGGAGCGAGGCTGGCCGCCATGGCAAAGCCTGTCAGGCTGAGCATAACTATTGCCGCCAGTCCGCGCAACGCCCACCGCCCCGCCGGCTGGGCCGGGTTATAACGTGTTATCCAGATCGCAAAACCAAGCCCGACAAAACCGGCCAGCGCGTAAAAGAATGTTTCAGCCGCAACCTGCTGGCTGTATACCCAGATGAGCCACAGCGCCGAGCCATACATCGGGAAGGCCAGCAATTCCTTGAACACGACCATCCAGGTGCCCGGTTTCGGCATCGCGGCACGCAGGGCCGGAACGAACGCCAGCACGAGGTACGGCAGCGCCAGACCGAAACCGAGGGCAAGAAATACTGCCATCGCCACCGCCGGCGGCTGGGTCAGCGCATAACCCATCGCCACACCCATAAACGGGGCCGTGCAGGGGGTGGCGACAATGGCGGCCAGCATGCCGGTCATGAACGAACCGGGTAAACCGTCCTGTGCCGCGGCCCTGCCGCCGAGCGCCATGAAGCGGCCGCCAATCTCGAAAAAACCGGACAGGTTCAGGCCGATCAGAAACAGCAAATAGGCAAGCAGGAGTATGACCAGCGGATTCTGCAGCTGGAATCCCCAGCCGATTTGCGCGCCGCCGGCCTGCAGCGCAATCAGCAGCCCGGCAATCGCGCCGAAACAGACCAGGATGCCTGCGGTGTAGGCTAGCCCGTGCAGCCGCGCGGCGGCAGTGCTTTTTTCGGTCATTTTCGCGAGGCTCAGCGCCTTCATCGACAGGACCGGGAAGACGCAGGGCATCAGGTTCAGGATCAGCCCGCCCAGCAGCGCGAACAGCAGCGCCTGGAACAGGCCGGTACCGGCCACGGCGTTTTGTGCAGTACTCTGAGCCGGCGCCGGTTCTGCGTTGGCGGCTTCCGCTAGGCGTGCCTGTTCTGCCGCCAGCCAGTCCGGGTCCGGCCGGGCCGTGACATCGAGCGCCCCGGCGGATTCTGCCTCACCGTCCCCACCGATCACCTCGTACAAAATCAGTGTCCGGATGCTCTCAATGTCTTTGATCGTGCGTTCACCGCGCGGTTTGCTCAGGATCACATGTCTGTTCGGCAACGCGCTGCGATCCACCTGTATGCCGGTGCCCGCGTTATTATCGATCACGCCCCATTCAAAGGGAATAACATCAAAGCGCACCGTCCGGTCCGGCTCTGCAATCAAGCGCATGACTGCCAGATGCAGGTTGAGGACGAACGTGCCGGCCTCACCGGCGCTGTCATCGACGCTGTAAACGGCGTCCCAGTCCACATCAACCGGCATCGCCTCAAAGGCGGCATTAATAATAGCGGTGTTATCGGCGGCGCTGCCGTCATTGAGCGTGACGGACACTTCGTGATATTCGGGGATGCAGATATCGGCGCAGACCAGCAGGTCCAGCGCCGCGCTGATTGTAAAAGGCCCGTCCGGCAGCTTTTCCGGCAGGTATAAATCCTGCACCATCACCGCTTCGGTTTCATAGCCGTAATTGGTCAGCGGGCCGTAAGGGATACGCCGGGGAGTCGGGAAACGTAAAGGGCCTGTTTGCGTACCCTCCGGCAGCGCCCATTCGATTTGCGGCGCGGCGCCGGAATCGCCGGGATTCACCCAGTATGTATGCCAGCCCGGCGCGATGGTCTGCCGGATCGCCACCATTAACGGCTGGCCGGGCTCGACGGCGGTTGTCTCCGGGATTAGCGTGACAGCCACATGCTTTTCATTTGCGGTTTCCTGCGCCTGTACGGCTGGCGGCAGCAGGGCGGCCGTTGCCAGAACGATAAGAGCGAAAACGCTACAAAAGCGGCGGACGGTCTGTAATCCCATAGTTGTCATACCCTGTAGAGCCTTGTTATCAAACGTGTCATTAATTTAGCGCAGCCGCCCGGCCCTGCAAAGTGGGCAGCCGGCTCTTATACCGGCTTATTCGCATGGTCTTGACAGTTTGTTACAGACATGCGGAAAATAAGGCCGCAAAAAAAACCGGTAAAATAAAGATAAAGGGAGGCGTACGAATCATGACAGACCAGGCCCGGCAGACGGCTGAGGATGAGTGCCCGTTATGGACGCCGCCGGCGGCTGTAAGCGAACAGGCGGCTTTGTGTGCGTTTGCCCGGCAGGCGGGGCGCGGCGGCGACGATTATCCGGCACTGTGGCGCTGGTCTGTCGATGAACCCGAAGCGTTCTGGAGCGCTGTCTGGGACTTTTGCGGCGTTATTGGCGACAAGGGCGATACGGTGCTGGAAAACGGGACGCAAATGCCCGGCGCACGGTTTTTCCCGCAGGCGCGACTGAATTATGCCGAGAATTTGCTGCGGCGGCGCGATGGCGCCCCGGCGTTGATTTTCCGGACCGAGACAGGGGCGGAACGTACACTGAGTTTCGAAGCGCTCTACGAGGCAGTGAGCCGCTGGGCGCAGGCGCTGTCGGCGGCTGGCGTCAGTAAGGGTGACCGCGTCGCGGGCTATATGCCGAACATGCCGGAAACGATCATCGCGATGCTGGGAGCTGCCAGTCTCGGCGCGATCTGGTCCTCGGCGTCGCCGGATTTCGGCGTTCAGGGCATACTTGACCGGTTCGGGCAGATCGAACCCAAAGTACTGATCGGCGTTGACGGTTATTATTATAACGGCAAAGTCATTGACTGCCGTGATAAAATCGCCGCGGCCGCGCCGCAGATCGGCGGCCTGGAAACCCTTGTCATCGTGCCGTTTGCCGATGAAAGCCCGGATCTGGGCGTGATCGCCGACGCCTTTGCCGGCACGGTGAGCGCGCCCGATTTTACAGCGCCTTATGAAGCGCGGCAGATCGCCTTTGCCCGCGTGCCGTTCGATCACCCGTTATTTATCATGTACTCGTCCGGCACTACGGGCGTTCCGAAATGCATCGTGCACGGTCAGGGCGGCACGCTGCTCCAGCACCTGAAAGAGCACCGGCTGCAATGTGACATACGGCCTGATGACCGCGTGTTTTACTTCACCACCTGTGGCTGGATGATGTGGAACTGGCTGGTCAGTGCGCTGGCGAGCGAGGCGGCGCTGCTGCTGTATGACGGCTCGCCTTTTTATCCTGACGGCAATGTGCTGTGGGATTTTGCCAGTACGCATGACTGTACGTTATTCGGTACCGCGGCCAAATATATTGATGCTCTGAAAACCGCTGGCCTGCGGCCCTGCGAGAGTCACGATCTCAAAACTGTACGTACGATCACCTCGACCGGTTCGCCGCTGGTGCATGAAAGTTTCGATTACGTGTACGACGCAATCAAGCTGGACGTACATCTCGCCTCGATCTCCGGCGGGACTGATATCGTGTCCTGTTTTGTGCTCGGCAACCCGGCATCGCCGGTCTGGCGCGGCGAAATCCAGGGGCCGGGTCTTGGCATGGCGGTTGATGTGTTTGACGAACACGGCGCGCCGATTCCGGCCGGGGCCGGCAGTGGCGAGCTGGTTTGCACTAAACCGTTCCCGTCAATGCCGGTGAAGTTCTGGAACGATCCTGACGGGCAGAGATATCACGACGCTTATTTTGATCGTTTTCCCGGCGTCTGGTGTCACGGCGACTGGATTGAGCGCACGGCCCATGATGGCTTTATTATTCATGGCCGCAGTGATGCGACACTGAATCCCGGCGGGGTGCGGATCGGCACCGCCGAGATTTACCGCCAGGTCGAGCAGTTTGCCGAAATCCGCGAAAGTATCGCTGTCGGTCAGAACTGGGATAATGACGTCCGTGTGATCCTGTTCGTGGTGCTGGCTGACGGCGCGGCGCTGGACGAGGCGTTGGAACACAAATTAAAAGCCGCGATCCGTGCCGGCGCGTCGCCGCGCCATGTGCCGGCTAAAATTATCGCCGTTGCGGATATTCCCCGGACCAAGTCGAATAAAATCACCGAAATTGCCGTGCGTGATGTCATCCATGGCCGCCCGGTCAGGAACAAGGAAGCGCTCGCCAACCCCGAAGCGCTTGATTTGTATAAGGATATTCAGGCGTTGCGGGAGGACTGATTGTTCTTTTGATGACCGTCATTACACGGACAAGCCGTGTAATGACGATGTACAGGGTTGAATTAACATCGTTATTGCAGCGGCCTAGCGCAGGGCGGAAAGATTTTTCTTGCCTTCGCGGTCCGATCTGTGTTTTGTATGGGCCATGCTGTTTGAACTCGCAACAGAGCTTCCGTCTATCCTTATGGCCTGCATCGTATGTGCAGCGGCCGCAGCAGCGTGCGCGGGCTAGGCCCGCACAGCCTCATGACATAGCGCAAGAGCGCGTTTTACTTGACCTAGACGTTTTTATCCCTATAAAACAACGGATTATAAGTTATGAGAAAGCTGCACCAGACCGGTGGCGTGATGCCTGATACCGTGAAATATATTAATTTACGAACCTGTGTTGAAAACCTGTCCCAAAATCCGGGCGCGGAGATTGTCCGCTATGGCCGGCGCAAGAAAGATATCCTGTCGCTTGGCCAGGGCGAGGGCGACTCGCCGACCCCGGATTTCATTATAAAAGGCGCGCAAAGGGCGATGGAGGCCGGGCGTACCTTTTACGGCCCGGTGCTGGGCCATGAAGATGTCCGGCAGGAGCTGGCGAATTATTACGCCCGGCTCTACGGGTTCGAGTTGCCGACCAACCGTATTTTTATGACCAGCTCCGGCACCACGGCGATGCATCTCGCCCTGACGGCCCTGCTGGACGAAGGGGACGAGGTGGTTGCAGTGACGCCGATCTGGAAAAACCTGCTCGGCGCGATCGAGCTGGCGCAGGCGCGGATCAGCGAAGTGGCCCTGAACGAGCATGAAGGCCAGTGGTCGCTGGACCTTGAGCGGCTGTTTGATGCCTGTAACAGCAAGACCAAGGCGATCCTGATTACCACGCCGTCGAACCCGGTCGGCTGGACGATGAGCCGCAGCGAGATGGAAGCGGTGCTCGACTTTGCCCGCGCCCGCGATATCTGGATCATTTCCGATGAGGTGTACGCGCGTGTCGTTTATGAGGGCGATCATGCGCCGAGTTTCCTTGAAATCGCCGAGGACGATGACAAGCTGTTCGTGGTCAACAGTTTTTCCAAAGCCTGGGCGATGACCGGCTGGCGGCTGGGCTGGCTGGTCGGACCGGCTTTTACCGAGGAAGCGATCCGCGATATCGCGCTGTACGATAATATGGGTCCGCCGAGCTTTACCCAGTTCGCGGCGATTGAGGCGTTGCGCCACGGCGAGGAATTTATCGCTCAGCAGCGGGCGCTGTGGCGCTCCAACCTCGACCTGGTGATGGAGCGTTTCGCGGCAACCGGCCGGATTACTGCCCATCCGCCGCCGGCGACCTTTTACAGTTTTTTCCGTGTCGATGGCGAACCGCACTGCCTTGATTTCGCCCGGCGGCTGATTGACGAGGTTAGCCTGTCGATTGCGCCGGGCTGCGCCTTCGGCAAGGTGGGGCAGGGTTATATGCGCCTGTGCTTTGCCGTCTCAAGGCCGCGGCTGGAAGAAGCGCTGGACCGGCTGGAAACGGCTCTGAAGTCGTGAAAACCGCCGGGATTATCGGCGGCTTGAGCCCGGCTTCGACCGTTGTCTATTACAACGCCCTGAACCGGGGCGTACAGGAACGGCTGGGCGGCCACCACAGCGCGAAAATCCTGCTGTCCTCGGTAGATTTCGGTGAAAGCGTTGCGCTGAAAGAGCAGGGTGAGTGGGGGGTTTTAGGCACGCAGCTGGCCGGTGAGGCGCAGCGGCTCGAGCGCGCCGGAGCGGATTTCATCCTGATGGCGACCAATACGATGCACAAGGTGGCGGACCGGGTTAAGGCGGATCTGCGTATACCGTTCCTGCATCTGGCTGATGCTACGGCGCGGCGGATCAAATCGGCGGGGCTGACCCGCGTGGCGCTGCTTGGCACCCGTTATACGATGACACTGGATTTTTATAAGGAACGGCTGGCCGCGCACGGAATCACGGCGCTGGTGCCCGATGAACAGGGTATTGAGACAGTCGACCGGATTATTTACGATGAACTGTGCCGTGAGCAGGTCAGGCCCGAATCAAAAGCGGCCTATCAGGCGCTTATTGCAGACCTGGCCGGGCAGGGCGCACAGGGCGTCATCCTCGGCTGTACCGAGATTACGCTGCTGATCGGTCCGGATGATGTTGATATCCCGGTGTTCGATACAACGGCGATCCATGTGGAGGAGGCGATGGCCTTGATGTTTGATGAGTGAAACAGGATGAGTGAGACAGCGGGCAGCCGCGGTTATTTCGGTGTTGGTGTCGAGGGTATCAGCAAGGAGGGCAATGTCGGCAATCTGGTTCGCTCCGCCCATGCGTTCGGCGCCAGTTTCTTTTTCGCGATTGCGCCTGCGGTCGACATTAAGGCGATGCGGACCAGCGACACCTCCGGCGCGTTCGATCACATGCCTTATTACCAGTATGACGAGGCCGCCGGCCTGATGCTGCCCAAAGGCTGCCGGCTGGTCGGTGTCGAATTTCTGGAAGAGGCGGCGGAACTGCCGAGCTTCCGCCATCCGGTCCGGGCGGCTTACGTGATGGGGCCGGAAATGGGCAACCTGTCCCCTGAGTTACTGGCGCGCTGTGACTTCACCGTCAAAATTCCGATGAAGTTCTGCATTAATGTCGGCGTTGCCGGCGCGCTGGTGATGTATGACCGGCTGATTTCGGCGGGCCGGCGCTTCGCCCCGCGCCCGGTCACGCCCGGTGGGCCGACCGAGCCGGTACCGGTCAAACACTACGGCAACCGCCGCAAGGTCCGGCGGCCGGCGGACAGCACAGATCTTTAGCGCGTCAGCAGGTTCAGCAGCCGGTACAGGCCGCTGGAGAAGTGCACCGGGCGGTCGGTGACGGCGAAGCACAGGCAGCCCTCCGGTTCGTCGGCAACCGGCGTATGTTCAATGCCGTCATCGGCAATGACCAGGTCGCCGGCCTGATAATGGCCGTATTCATCACTAAAGCCGCCTTCAAGCACCAGTGTCATTTCGATGCCGGGATGCGAATGGCGCGGGGCTTTGGCGCCCGGCGCCATTCGGACCAGCTGGGCGCTGTATTCGCCGGCCATGGTATTCAGCACCATGTATTGCATACCCTGCCCGAACCGTTTCCAGCGGGGGGCGCGCGGTTCCCGGTCAAGATGCTGCTGCAAAGGGGCAGGAAACGGCGCATCGTGACGGTCCGGCGCGGCTGATGCTGGCTCCGGTGTTTCAGAACCGGCTGTGTCAAGCCGGTCGAGCACATGCTGCAGGCTGTCCTGATGCATCCTGACCGGGCGGCAGTCATATTCCATCAGGATGCCGCCAATCTGCTCGCACCGGCGGTAATAGCGGCGGGCTTCCGGGCACAGCGCGACATAGGTCGCGGCCAGCAGCGCGCAGGCTTCATCCAGTGCCCCGGCGGCATATTCCATCAACAGGACTTCTGTTTTCTCCCTAGTGACCTTCATCGCGGTCCCCCAGATGGTAGCGCAGTTTTTCCAGCGCCAGCCGGATCCGTGATTTGACGGTGCCAAGCGGGATATTGGTCTCGGCGGCGATGGCGCTGTGGGTCAGGTCTTCGAAGTAGGCCTTGCGGATCAGGCGGGCCTGGTCGTCGGGCAGGGACGCAATCGCCTCGGACAATGCCGCTTCATCTTCGGCGTGGGCAACGGCCTGGTCCTGCGGGACCGCATCCGGTGCGGCCAGCTGGTCGTCAATATCCGGGATAGTGGCTATGGCCCGCCCTTCGCGGCGCAGCGCATCGGTTCGTTTGTTTCGGGCGATCGTGAAAATCCATGTCCCGGCCGCGGCTTTCCGGGGGTTATATCCGGCCGCTTTTTGCCAGACGGTCAGCATGGTTTCCTGCGCCAGCTCATCGGCCATATCTTCAGCCAGGCCGCCTTTCATAAGAAATGATTTGATGCGCGGCGCGAAATGCTCGAACAGGCGGATAAAGGCATCGCGGTTGCGGCTGTGACCGACCGCGACCAGCAAGTCATCAAAAGTAACGCGGCCGCTATCGGCGGGGCGGCCTTTATTTTCATATGTAGGTTCCGTATGCCCGGTTTTTAAAACCATATCAGAATTAAGCAAATTTGCGGCGGCGGCGTAAAGCATAAAATAACCTGTCCCGTTTTCCTGCAGGGGAATGCTGTTTTGTCTTATACGGCGCAGGCGGCGCAAAGGATTAAATTTTATCTTTAATTCCCGGCCGCGAAAGGTATATAATTAAGCAATGCTTCTTATCGTTCCACGCTTTGGTTCTTTCTGACGCTCAGGATTAAACTCATGATGATACGTATTTTTCTTGCCGTAACGGCTGTGGTTGCTTTCATGTCGACGGCCCAGCCCGCTGCCGCGGCCGACCCCCGCCTGCTGGGCACCTACAGTGACTGGTCGGCCTATGTCTTTACCGAGGATGGCAACAAAGTCTGTTACATGGCCAGCCAGCCGAAAAAGGCCGAAGGCAATTACACGCGCCGGGGCGAGATTTTCGCGCTGGTGACGCACCGGCCCGGCGAAGGGTCGAAAAATGTTTTCAGCTATATTACCGGTTATCCTTATAAAGCCGGTAGTGATGCGAAGGTGCGCGTCAACGGTAACAGCTTTACCCTGTTCACACAGGATGAAACCGCGTGGGCACCGGATGCGGCGACTGATAACCGTCTGGCTGATGCGATCCGGCGTGGCAGTAATATGACGGTTAAGGGCACGTCAACCCGCGGTACGCTGACAACCGATACGTTCAGCCTTAAAGGCTCGTCGGCGGCGCATGATGCGATTTCGCGGGAATGTGGAATGAAATAACACGGGTGTAAGCCGTATGAAACATATCGAGGTTTCAAGGAAAATTATACTGGCGCGCGCCGTGCCGCCGGAAGACCTGAAAACGGCCCTTGTCGATTCCCTGGTCAAGACAACCGATCTTGAAACCGTTACTGATGGTATAGACAGTTTCACGGTGAAAGGCACGACCGGCTCTCCGGCGAGTATTACCCGTCACGCCCGTATCGGGTTCGATGTGAGCATTGCCTATAACGAAAAGGACAAGATCGCGCGGATTATTATTTCCGGATATGCCAAGGCGGCGCGCTCGCTTGTCGTTTTATATTCCTTTGCCTTTTTCCTGCTGTTGATGGTTGGGCTGCTGCCCGGCTTTATCGAAACCAGTGCCGAAACCAGCGGCGCGATTGATGCGTTGTTTTTCCTGATCTTCGGCATTTTTATCGTGTTTGATGTTAACAACAAGCTCATGACAACACGGGAATACCTGGAGACGGCGCTTGACTCGCTGGATACGACATTTGGCTGACTTGTCCCCGGAAAAAATGCCGGGCTTGCGGCGGGATCACTTGGTTTTCCCTGGCTGGTATGCTAGATCGGAAGATCTTTACAGACAGGTTTGCGGCACCGCTACGGTGATAACACAACATATTTTAAAGATGGCAGTGAAAAGACGGGAACAAAGACAGAGTGTGGCTGGCTGGCGGATTGTGGCCTGGGCCGGGCGCTATATTCCCGTACGCCATCGCCATATCCTGACCCGTAGCGGTGGTTTGAGACTGCGTTATAGTGCCGGTACCCTGCTGGTGGCGGGCTTTGTGGCGGCAATGGCCTTTGGCAATCTGCTGCCGGCCGGCCCGGCGGCAGGGCATTTTGAGCAAACAAGGGGCGCTGTCATGACGGCCGCCTATGATGTGGATGCGCAGCGCGGCGTCGTCCAGGCTCGTCTGGCGCGTTACAGCGATGAGGCATTATTTGCTGCCGATGATCCTGACAGCGCAGCGGCTCCGGTGACGCCGCCGGCCCCGCAGCCGCGCATTGAGACGGTCAAGGTCGGGCGCGGCGATACGCTGGCCGGCGTGCTGCAACAGGCCGGAATCGGGCCGGGTGAGGCTTACCGTATGGTCAAGGCGATGGGCGATCATTTCGATCCCCGTGATTTGCGGCCGGGACAGGTCGTCAATGTCCGCTTTGATCCCGAAGATGGAACCGATAACCGCTTCCGCTTTGCGGCCCTGACCATTGATCTGGATGCCGTGCGCGCTGTCAGCCTGACCCCCGGCGCTGAAGAGGGTTTTGAGAGCGCCATTGTCGAAAAAGAGGTTGTGACACGCCTCTATGCCCGTAAGGCGGAAATCCAGACTTCGCTGTACGGTTCGGCGCTGAAGGCGCAAATCCCGAGTCCGGTCGTGGCGCAGGCCATGAATATCTATGCCTGGGATGTTGATTTCCAGCGCGATATCCGCCGTGGAGACAAGATCGAGGTCATGTATGAACAGATCGAAACCCCGGACGGTCAAAAAGTCAAAAGCGGTAATGTCATTTTTGCCCGCCTGCAACTCGGCGCGGCCGACATCCCGGTTTACCGTTTTGAAAAGGAAAACGGCGATGTTGATTACTATACTGCGAACGGTAAAAGCCTGCGCAAGGCGCTGATGCGGACACCGATTAACGGTGCGCGCCTGTCTTCCGGTTACGGCATGCGCCGGCACCCGGTGCTCGGTTACAACAAGATGCATAAGGGCGTCGATTTCGCCGCCCCGACCGGCACGCCGATTTTCGCCGCCGGTGACGGCGTTGTTGAAAAAGCCCAGCGCTGGAGCAGCTACGGCAATTACATCCGCATCCGCCATAATGCCAGCCTGAAGACCGCTTATGCCCACTTGCACGGTTTTGCCAAGGGGGTTCGCGTCGGCACAAGGGTCAAGCAGGGACAGGTCATTGGCTATGTCGGGAATACCGGGCGTTCGACCGGCCCGCACCTGCATTACGAGGTCCTGAAAAACAACCGCCAGGTCAACCCGAAATCGATCAAGATGCCGCAGGGCGAAACCCTGGCCGGCGAAACGCTGACCGCCTTCAAGCGCCATGTTGAAGCGCTGAACCGCCAGTACGCGACCTTGACGCGTGGCGCCCGCCTTGCCGGACGGCCCGGCGGCGGCACGGTGAACTAATCTGATACCTGTTTGTTTTAATACCCGTTATGCCGGTCAACGTGGCCTGCCGGTTGCCGGCCCGCGTCGATGGCATCAATGCTCTGCCGCAGCACCGGTCCGGCTGTTTCAGGCAGGGTGACCGCGGCAATATGCGGGGTGACAATGACTTGCGGGTGGTCCCAGAACGGGTGGTCGCCCGGCAGTGGCTCCTTGCGGAACACATCCAGTGCCGCCATCGCAAGATGACCGCTGTCAAGCAGCGCGATCAGGTCTTCGTCAACAACATGCCGGCCGCGCGCGGCATTGATCAGGCAGGCGCCGGGCGCGAGGCGCGCCAGCGTGTCTTTGTTCAGGATATTCTCGGTTTCCGGTGTCAGCGGCAACAGGCAGACGAGGATATCCAGCCCGTCAAGAAAGGCGGGCAGTGCCGCCTGTCCGGCATAATGGTCAACGCCGGCGATGGTTTTTTCCGACCGGCCCCAGCCGCGCAGGCCGAAACCGAACGGTTTAAGCGCGTCCATGCAGGCCAGACCGAGATCGCCGGCGCCCATAATGCCGACCTGCCGCTGTGACGCCGTCGCC
The DNA here is from genome assembly GCA_964445195.1 of uncultured Micavibrio sp. Lineage (GTDB taxonomy): Bacteria > Pseudomonadota > Alphaproteobacteria > Micavibrionales > Micavibrionaceae > UM-FILTER-47-13. The sequence continues at coordinate 55,279 of CAYUKA010000010.1, forward strand.
GGTATGATGTCGTCCCAGTCGACCGCGCGTCCGGCGGCGCTAAAACGGTCATGACACCGGTGGAAGCGGAGCACGAATCCTGCCACATATTCAACCATGCTCTGTTTCAGGCCCGGATCAAGCATACGGATAAGCCGGGCGTTTTCGGGAAAGTCAGGATGGCCGATATATTGATTGACCCCGGCGCTGAGCGATAAGACGGCTTTCAGGTTAGGAAAGCGCGTTTTATCGCCATCTGTCAGCCGCCATGTAATCAGATACTCTATGTCTTCGGCGGCACCCGTTTCCGGTTCGATACGGAAATCGCGCCCGGCGAACAGGGGACGCAGCGCCGGAATCCAGTGCGTGTGATCGATCTTCAGCAGCGGGCGGAACAGGATCGCCATTATGCCTCCTGTGGCCTGATAAAACGCAGATAGTAAATAACCAGCAGCGTCCCGGCCATGAAGAACCAGAACAGCGCGTATGACAGGTGGTTATTATTTGGCCGCCACTTGATGGCTGTGGCCAGCGGGTAGGCCTGATCGGCCGTGTCATCGCCGTCAAGATACAGCACATAGGGCAGCACGTTCTGTAGCCCCTGTGCCGCAGCAATGTCATCAAGGCGGAGCGCATACCACTGCCCGGCGGCGGGATTGTTGGCCGGTACGAACATGTTCGGCGTGTCCGGCCGCCGGGCTGTGCCGGTGATAATGCGGGCATCCTGTGGCTGCGCATAATCTTGCGCGTCCAGCGGCACCCAGCCGCGATTGACCAGCAATATGTGATTATCCAGCGTTTCAAACGGGGTGAGGATATGATGGCCGGGCCGGCCGTTATGGGTGCGCGGGCCGATCCGGATGGCCGCTTCATGCAGGAAAACGCCCTCGCTGAAGCCGCGTACCATGATCGTGTCGGCAGGGAGCGCGCTTAAGTAATCCGCGGTCAGTTCCTGCCGCATCGGATCAGCGGCTTCGGCGGCGGTAATGGCTGCCAGCAGCTCTGTTTTCCAGCCAAGCCGCTGGAGCTGCCATGTGCCGAGGCTGCACAGAATCGCAAATCCTGTGAGAGTCAGCAGGCTGGCCCAAAGTGGCGGCCGTTTCATGATCCGTCCTCCTGCCCGGTGTCGGTGCTCGTTTCCGCCCAGTCGCCGGGCCGGTGCTTGTATTGCAGGGCGAGGATATAGGCGCGTAGCGGCCGCAGGCTGCCGAGTGTCAGGGCCAGCGACACGATTGTCCACAATATGGCATGCAGCCATAGTGGCGGGTGAACGGCCCATTCGAACAGCAGCGCCAGCGGCACCAGCGTAAAGCCGAGGACAAAAATCAGGAACATGGCCGGCCCGTCGCCGACATCGCTTTCGGTCAGGTCAAGCCCGCAGACCGGGCAGGCATCGTTCAGGGTGAAGGAAAACCGGGAGGGATACAGGTCGCCTTCGCCGCAACGCGGGCATTTGCAGGCCAGACCCAGCCGGATCATGCGCATGTCAGGCAGCATCGGGGACCCCATAATACCCGTCCCGTCTAGCCGCCGATACCGATCGTGCCGCCCCACCAATAGACCGAGATGAACAGGAACAGCCAGACGACATCAACGAAATGCCAGTACCAGGCGGCGGCCTCAAAGCCGAAATGTCTCTCGGCTGTGAAATGACCTTTTTTTGCGCGCAGCCAGCAGACGGCAAGGAAGGCCGTACCGACAAAGACGTGGAAACCGTGAAAGCCGGTGGCCATGTAAAAGGTCGACGAGTAGATGCCTTCGGTAAAGCCAAAAGTCGCGTGATCATATTCATAAACCTGGAAGCCAAGAAAGACGATCCCCAGCAGCACTGTCAGGCCGAGTGCGGTGACGCTGTCTTTCTGGTTGTTCTCAAGGATGGCGTGGTGCGCCCAGGTCACCGTGCAGCCGGAAAGCAGCAGGATCATGGTCATCAGCAGCGGTAGGTCGAACGGCGGGATCACCTCGATCTGCGGCGGCGGCCACAGGCCGGCCGTGTGCTCGACGCGTAGGAACTGCTTGGCTTCGTTCGCGAACAGGCTGGCGTCAAAAAACGCCCAGAAAAAGGCGACGAAAAACATGACTTCAGAAGCAATAAACAGCACCATGCCATAGCGCAGGCCGATCTCGGCAATCGGGCTGTGCGCTTTTTCTTCAACGGCCTCGAAGATGATATCGCGCCACCAGAAGAACATCACGGCGATCACGGCCATGACGCCGAGAATGATGCCTTTGAGTCCGACATTGATCCCCCACAATTCAACATCATGCATGAACATGGCCGCGCCGGCTGCGAGCAGCCCGCCGGCAAAAGCCCCGGCCATCGGCCAGATGCTGGGCCGGACGATATGGTAGGGGTGCGGTTTGCCCGTGCTTGAATATTCGACAGGTCCGGCCATGATACGCTTTCCTTGTGTTGTTCTTTTGCCTTATGTTGCTCTTTTATATGTGTCCGCGGCTAAATCGCGGAATCTGTGATTATGTCCGGCGCCGGACCGTGCGAAACAGCGGGCGCATCTTGATTGTAAAAGTCTTCCAGCGCCTGTTCAAGCGCCGCGGTTTCAGTTTTGAAAAAAGTATAGGACAGGGTGATAGTCTTGACCTCGTCCATATCGCGGTCATCCATGATATCGGGATGGATGAAAAACATCACCGGCATGGTCATTTCCTCGCCGGAGGTCAGGATCTGCTCGTCAAAACAGAAGCACTGGATCTTGTGGAAATACTTGCCGGCCTTGGGCGGGGTCACGTTATAGACCGCCGTGCCGGCCAACGGCTGGCCTGTATAGTTGCGCGCCTTGTAGGCGACCAGACCTTTCTGGCCGGGGTGTACGTCAATTGCCCGTTGCTCCGGTGCGAAAGTCCAGCGCAGGCTGGGCGCGGTGTCGGCATTGAAGCGTACGGTAATCGTACGCTCGGTGGCGATCCGCTCCGGCAGGCTGTCGGCGACTTGTGTTGTGCCGCCAAAACCGGTGACGCGGCAAAAAAGATCATACAGGGGTACGGAGGCAAAGGCGAGACCGGCCATGAACACAACCACGGCCAGTACGGTCAGGGCGGTTTTACGGTTCTGGCGCTGAAGTTCCGGGGTCATGATCAGGCTCAGTCACGGCGCTGTTGTTGCCGTGTTTCCCACTCGTCCCACCATTGATAGGGCCTGTTATAGGTCAGGTCGCGCTGGGCGCGGCGGGCCTGATCCACAGCCCGGCTTTTATCCATCCGGCGGTCACTATCGCGCAGCCAGGTCTCTGTCCAGCCATCCTGGCGGTTCGTGACAATATCAAGCTGGCGCTGGCGGCTGCTTGCCTGTGCCTGCCCGGCCTGATAGCGCCGCTCGGCATCGCGGTAATACTGGCTGTCCCAGCCTTGTTTGCGCTCATCAGTGACCGCCCGGTGCGCGGCGCGGCTGTTATAGAGCGGGCCTTTGATATCGACCGGCGCGCGCTGGATATTGATACCGCTGAAATTCTTGCCGACATAACGCGGCGGCATCGTTTGGGCATTGGCCATTTTGACCATCGTGACCGCCCAGATCAGGGCACACCACAGGAACACCAGCCCGGCGATCACCAGGTTTTTCTTCAGCTTTTTTTTGTGTAGCGCGCTATGCGGCATCGATCATCAATCCTAAAAACAGGGCGAACAGGTAAAACACCGAATATCCAAACATTAATCTAGCGCTTTTTTGCGTCTGATCAAAGTGCACTTTGATCGCGCTGAAGACAAACAGCAGCGACAGGCCAAGGGCCACCGCGCCGTAAAACCAGCCGGCGTGGCCAAGCAGGGCTGGCGCGATCGCCAGGGGCACGAGAATCAGCGTATACAGGACCATCTGGCGCTTGGTGGCCTGTTCACCGGCGACGACAGGCATCATCGGGATACCGGCCCGCTTGTAATCTTCATTGGCGAACAGCGCCAGCGCCCAGAAATGCGGCGGCGTCCAGAAAAAGATCAGCGCGAACAGGATGACCGGGAGCAGCGCGATATCGCCGGTCATAGCCGCCCAGCCGATCAGCGGCGGGAAAGCGCCCGCGGCGCCGCCAATGACAATATTTTGCGGCGTACGCGGCTTCAGCCAGACCGTGTAAACAAACACGTAAAACAGATTGGCAAGGGCCAGTAATCCCCCCGCCAGCCAGTTCAGCGCCACGCCCATTGTCAGCACGGACAGTAGGGACAGGATCACGGCAAAGGCGATGGCATCATCCGGCTGTATGCGGGCCATCGGCAGGGGCCGGCCGCGGGTGCGATTCATCAGCGCGTCAAGATCGCGCTCATACCACATATTGATGGCCCCGGCCGCGCCGGCGCCAATGGCCAGGGCCAGCACCGCGACAGCGATGAGCAGCGGATGCTTGTCCGCAAAGCCCGGTGCGATCCACATACCGGCAAAGCCGGTAAAAACAACCAGGCTCATGACCCGGGGCTTCAGCAGGGCAAAAAAGTCGCGCACCCGCGAGTCGTAAAGCGGCTTGTCCGGGGCGGCGGATTGTAAGGAAACCGTATCGCTCATGATGTCTTATCTATCATGCGCGGCCCGCGGCGGCAAAGCGTTTTTGTCGCGCCTATGCGGGTGTTGCCGCGGCGGCTCGTGACGGGGCGGTGGCCGGTTCCGCCCGGTAGGTGCCGTCACGCATGGCGATCATGTCCTGCTGCATCGGCAACAGGCGGCGGTCCGTGCCCGGTTTGACAACCATCGATAAGGTCGGGTTCGACTGTAAAATCTTCGCCCCGACCCGTTTGATATCTTCAAGCGTCAATGCCCGCACCGCGGCGAGTGCGTCCTCCGGCGTTTTCGGTTCACCATACAGAAGCGTATTATCGCCAAAAAAGCGGCATGTCCCGTTGCTGGTTTCCGTCATTTGCAACAGGCCCATTTCGATCCGGGCCTTGACCTTGTCCAGCTCGGCCTGGCTGGGACTGGCAATCAGGGCGCGCGTTTCCTGGTAAATCGCGTTCATTAAGGGCTTGGTTTTTTCAGGCGCCACGGCACCGCCGATGATAAACAGGCCGGCATTGCGAAAGCCGGCATGACCGGCACCGACATCGCCTGTCATGCCGCGGCGGCTGACCAGTTCATCATACAGGCGTGAAGACTGGCCGGAGCCGAGCATCATGGCAAGCGCCCCGTAAGCGTGAAAGTCGGGATCGTCTTGCGCCACACTTTCAGCGCCGATCACGAAATTGCAAAGTTGCTGTGCCTGGTCCATTTCAATCACATTCGTGCCCCCCTGATAGACCGGGGTTTCGAGCGCTTCGGTATGCGCCGGCTTCAGGTGACCGAACTTGCTTTCGATCAGGGCCACAAAGTCTTCGTGCTTGACCGGACCGGCCGCCACGAACACAACATTATTGGGCGCGTAATAGTCATCACGATAGGCGCGCAGATCTTTGGCTTCAGTCGCCAGAAGCGATTCGACCGTACCCAGAACCGGCCGGCCATGCGCCTGGTTCGGATAGGCAAGGGCGAAGAGTTGGTTCTGCACACGCCTGCCGACCTGTAAATCGTAGCCGCGGATTTCTTCGAGCACGACGCCCCGTTCGCCGGTCGATTGATCTAAGCCTGTTTTAGGGTCTTTATATGGGTGACCGTATTCATCTTCGTCGATATTGGCTTGAAACACCATCTCACCGCAAATATCGATCGCTTTGCCAAGACCGTCCGGGGCCAGATGGTAAAAGTAATAAGCGGTACGGTCTTTGCTGGTAAAAGCATTCAGGCCACCATATAGTTCGCCTTCAATAATTGCCGGGATGGTGCCCGCCCCGTAAGAAGGCGTGCCCCTGAACATCATATGCTCGTTCATGTGGGTCGCGCCGCTCAGCGCCGGTGTTTCATGGCTTGATCCGGCACCGACCCAGGCGCCGCAGGCCAGCGTGCCGGGGCGTTCGGCGGTCACGACAGTCAGGCCGTTCGCCAGGGTCGTGCTGCGAATATTTGTACTGGTTTCGGTTTCGGCCTGGGCGGCCGCACGGCGGGTGAATGTTGGCTGTAAAGATCTGGGCGGCGCCGGCGGCACGGTCACACCGGCAACCTGCTTTTTCATCATGGCTTTGACGGCCTGTTCATCCGGCATCGTTTCCTGCGGACCAGCGCTGGCCAGCGCGAATTTGCCGCTGCCCATCATCGTGGCACAGGCGCGGCGGATATCGTCCGCTGTGACGCGCTTCAGCTTTTCTTCAAACTCCTCGAGCGGGACCAGCCGGCCGACAGTCAAGATATGAGAGCTATGGGCGATGGCGACTTGTGACGCTTGTTCGGAGGCGCCCTGCCGCTCGCGCATGATCTGCCGCCGCGCTGTGGTCAGCTCTTCGTCGCTGAAGCCGTTTTGAATAATATTGCCGAAAATATCCATGGCCGCTTCGATCAGTTCACCGACTTTGCCTTCGCTGGTACCGGCGGCGATATAAAATGAACCTGTATCTGTCATCGGCCCATAGCTGGCGCCAACGCTGTAAACCAGGCTCCGCTTGCCACGGATTTCTGTGAAAAGCGGCGAAGACATGCCGCCGGAGAGGAGCTGCGATAGCATCAAATAGGCGTAACGTTCAGGGTCGGTGTTAGAGGGAGCTTCAAAACCGAGCCTGAGCGCCAGTTGCTTATCATTGTTCGCTTCGTGATCAATGCCGCCGGTGAATGTCAGGGGAATGTGCGGCTTTTGCGGCGTGGCGACCATATCGCCATAATGTTCTTCTGCCAGTGCGATCGCCGTCTGCATATCGATATCGCCGGCAAAGGACAGCACGATTTTCGACGGATCGGACAACATCGCGGCATGTCTGTCTTTGACCTGCTGCGGCGTGAAAGACTCAACCAGCGCTGCGTCGCCCTTCACCGGCTGTGCGGCGGGGTGCCCGCCGAATAAAGCTGTCATAAAGCGCTTACTGGCCCGGTATTGAGGATTTTGTTCGTTTGCCGCGATGTTCTGTATGATCTGCGGCTTTGTTTTTGCCAGTTCGTCCGGCGCGAATGACGGGTTGCGGATCACATCGCTCAGGACGGCGAAAATATCTGCGGCATCGCGCGTCAGGGCCGTTGCTGCGAAGTCAGTCGTTTCACGTGTGGCCTGGTAGCCAAAAGACCCGCCGCGATCTTCAATATCGGCGGCAATCTGCGAGCGTGTTCGTGTTGGTGTACCGCCAAAGCAGGCTTCCTGTACAAGATTGGTCAGGCCGTTTTCTGCCAGCTCTTCATTGATCGACCCGGCTTTAATCGCGACGACCATTTCGACTTTGCCGCTTTGCGGGCGGTTTTCGCAGACAACTGTAATACCGTTCGGCAGGCGATATGAATCAGCCATTTTTTTATGTCTCCCTGTGTTCTGTAAACAGGGGAGAGTAGCAACGGCATTGGTCTATGTCAAAATCTATTTACAGATTATCTTGGCGCCGGGGCAGGTGCTGGTGCCGGGCCTGCATCCGTTATGGTGCCCAGGCCCAGGGTACCGGCAAAATAGGCTGCTTCCGCGGTCTGGCCAGCGCTTTGCAGGTTGTCGATCCCGTCAAGGGCAAGATCGCGCAGCGCGCGGGTGATCTCCGGCGGCAGGTCGTCGCGTTCCTGCAGGACATCAACGATTTTTCGCAGCGCCTCACCGGCGGTGTTGGCGTTCTCGCTGTTCATCATGCGGGTGAGCCTGCGCACCAGGGACGCATCGTCATCGGCCGGCGGGTTTAGCGCCAGCGCCGAATCATCGTCGCGGCCGCTGTCGCTGTCAACTTCCGAATCGGTATCGCCCCGTTCTTCGTTTTCATCAGCGGCGGCAGCTCTGTCTTCCGGCGGCTGTCCGTCATTTTGCGGTGGCGGCTGATCCTGATCTTCATCTTCACAGATACAGAGATAATGGTCGCAATGGATGCACGGGATGGCGCCGTGTGTATAATTTTGCGGGTCTTTGCCGGTAATAACGGGGCCGGTCATAACGGGCAGAGGCTCTGCCGTGCCGGCCAGCGGACCGAACAGCCTGCCGAGAGGGGGCAACTTATTATTTCCAATTTCACATCCAGCCGCCGATATCATGATAGGTTCTTGGTAACATAATTACCATGATGACTCAAGTTTTGAAATTATTGTTCGTTATTATGGTTTGTCACAGGACGCGGGCCACGTCACTGCGGCCTGGCACGGCGCGTCAGGCCGGATAATTATTTGACTTTGGGCTGAATCTCGAACTGGTGGAACGGCGGCGGGCTGGACAGCGTCCATTCCAGCGTCATGACCTGCGGCTGCACGTCCCAGTAATTGCCTTCAGCGCGGCGGCCGAAAAACATGACATAGATCGTGCAGGCGAGGAAGAACAGCGTGCTGACCCCGGCGATGTAGGCGCCGTATGAGGATATCTCGTTCCAGCCGGCATAGGCATCCGGATAATCCGGGTAACGCCGCGGCATTCCGGCCAGGCCAAGGAAATGCTGCGGGAAGAACAGCATGTTGACACCGATAAAGGTCGTCCAGAAATGGACATGGCCCATCCATTCCGGGTAAAGCCGCCCGAACATCTTGCCGTACCAGTAATACCAGCCGGCAAAGATTGCGAACACAGCGCCGAGCGAGAGCACGTAGTGAAAGTGCGCCACGACATAGTATGTGTCATGCAGCGCGATATCCATACCGGCATTGGCCAGCACCACACCGGTCACGCCGCCGATCGTGAACAGCACGATAAAGCCGATCGCCCACAGCATCGGCACCGTGATTGTGATCGAGCCGCCCCACATTGTCGCGAGCCACGAGAAAATCTTGACCCCGGTCGGCACGGCGATAATCATCGTCGCGGCGGTGAAATACGCCTTGGTGTTGACGTCAAGCCCGGCCGTGTACATGTGGTGCGCCCAGACGATAAAGCCGACAAAGCCGATCGCCACCATCGCGTAGGCCATGCCGAGATAACCGAAGATCGGCTTTTTCGAGAAGG
>CAYUKA010000011.1:0-64113 GCA_964445195.1 uncultured Micavibrio sp.
ATGCGTAGCGGCAAAAACACGAGAAGCCGAACCTGTATTTTTCTTATAATCAATATAAAAAGCAAAGTCAGAAGCTGGTGGCTTTGGTTTTTTATCTGTAAGTGTTATTTCTGCTTTTCCCATGATAAGATTCTAACTAATTTCACGATTCTTGAGTACTTATGCTAAGGGGATAATCACGATGTCTTAATGGTCGACTATGAAGATTTTAAATATCAATCTGGGCACAGGTTGGGGCAGCGGCAAAGCGATGACGTTCAAAGCCCCCGGCACGGCGGGGCCGCGATGATGGGAAGATGTCGGCTCCAGTAATCGTCATACCCGCAGCGCGGCGATAGCCGTGCTTAGACAGCTTGTATCCAGAAAAGACAGTGCGTTTCACGCACTGTCATACGGACCCCCGCTGTTTCAGTTCGCCTTATTACGCAAGCCTCACCGCGGGGGTGACGGTGGAATGGTGCCCAATGCCAATTGACCCTAATTCTTGCTCTTATCGACCAGCCGGTTCTTGGCGATCCACGGCATCATGGCGCGCAGGCGATCGCCCACCCGCTCGATGTCATGTTCGGCATGACGGCGGCGAATGGTCTTGAACCCGGCGGCCCCGACCTTGTTCTCCAGCATGAAATCGCGCGCGAACTTGCCGGACTGGATATCTTCCAGCACCCGCTTCATTTCGGCCTTGGTTTCCTCGGTGACAATGCGTGGCCCGGTGACGTAATCGCCATACTCGGCGGTGTTGGACACGGAGTAGCGCATATTCGCCAGCCCGCCTTCATACAGCAGATCGACGATCAGCTTGGTTTCATGCAGGCACTCAAAATAAGCCATCTCCGGCGCGTAACCGGCCTCGACCAGCGTTTCATACCCGGCCTGGATCAAATGCGACAGGCCGCCGCAGAGCACGACCTGCTCGCCGAACAGATCGGTTTCACATTCTTCCTTAAAGCTCGTCTCGATAATGCCGCTGCGGCCGCCGCCAATCGCACTGGCGTAAGACAGCGCGATATCAAGCGCTGTGCCCGACGGGTCCTGGTGGATCGCGACCAGGCACGGCACGCCGCCGCCCTTTTCGTATTCGGCCCGCACCGTATGGCCGGGCCCTTTCGGCGCGATCATGAACACATCAAGATCGGCGCGTGGCTCGATCAGGCTGAAATGAATGTTAAAGCCGTGCGCAAAACACAGCGCCGCACCCTCTTTCATATTTGGCGCCAGCTGCTCGTTATAAATATCGGCCTGCAATTCATCGGGCGTCAGCATCATGACCACATCGGCCCATTTGGCGGCTTCGGCCACATCCATAACCTCAATCCCGGCCTTCTCAGCTTTCGCGGCAGAGGATGAGCCGGGCCGCAGCGCGACGCGAACATCCTTAACACCGCTGTCTTTCAGGTTATTGGCATGGGCGTGGCCCTGGCTGCCGTAACCGATCACGGCGACCTTTTTCTTTTTAATCAGGTTCACATCGGCATCGCTGTCATAATAGACCCGCATCGAGGTTTCATTTGCGGGCATGGCGTGAATTTCCGCCTGTTTTGTTTTCGCCATTTCTCTGTCGTCCTTTCCTTTGATAACTATAATTACGCGGCTTTGGTCCGGGTTGTTTTTTCCGCCGTCCGCACTTTCACTTCGCCTTCCAGCGTCCGGTGCACCGGGCATTTATCGGCTATTTCCAGCAGGCGGGCGCGCTGTTCCGCCGTCAGCTTGTCACCCTTTATAACAATCTCGCGGGTGAACTCGTCAAGTTTGCCCTCACGCGTTTCACAATCGGCGCAATCCTTCGCGTGAATTTTGTCATGCGTCAGGTACACTTCCACATCGTCAAGCGGGATTTGCTTGTGATCGGCGTACAGGCGCAGTGTCATCGCCGTGCAGCTTCCCAGCGCGATGGCCAGGAACTCATACGGCGTCGGGCCGGCATTTTTACCCCCGGCACCCGCCGGTTCATCAGCGGTCAGATGATGCGCCTTGCCGACAAAAACATCCTGCTGAAACAGTCCCTGACCTCTCGGCCGCACCAGCGTTACATGATCTGGCAGATCGGGCTGCCGCGTTTTTACCGGCTTATCCTCGATATAACGCGCCGCCCAGGCCGCGATCACGCCGGCGGCATAAACGGCATGCTCCTTCCTGCTCAGCAAGTGATCGGCATCATCCAGCGACAAGAAGCTTTTCGGGTGCCTGGCGGTGGTGAAGATATGCGCGGCGTTTTCGGCCCCGACAACATCGTCAAGCGGCGCGTGGCAAACCAGCAGCGCCCGTTTCAGCCCGGCAATATGCGCATCCATCGTCTGGGCCTCGATATCTTCGATAAACTGGCGCTGGATCCGGAACGGCCTGCCGACAAGACAGACCTCGGCCTCCCCCTGTGCCATGATATCTTCGCGCTTGTCGCTGAAATGATGGGCGACATGGGCCGCATCGGCGGGGGCCGCAATCGTGGCCACGGCTTTGACTTCCGGAATCGACCCGGCCGCGGCCAGCACAGCCGCCCCGCCCAGCGAGTGGCCGATCAGGATCGCCGGCGCTTCAAGTGTTTCGCGCATATGCGCGGCGGCGGCGACCAGATCCTGAACGTTCGAAGTGAAATTGGTGTTGGCAAACTCGCCCTCGCTGGCGCCAAGACCGGTAAAATCAAAGCGCATAACGGCAATGCCGTTTTCATTGAGCGCTCTGGCGATATTCGCCGCGCCAAAAATATCCTTGGTGCAGGTAAAGCAGTGCGCGAACAGCGCGTAAGCCCGCACTTCGCCTTTAGGCAGATCAAGTCGCGCGGCCAGCTCATGCCCCTGCGCGCCGGGAAAGGTGAATTTTTTCATCGCCCGCTCTCTGACCGTGCCAGCCTACTCATACAGCGCTTCGCGCACCGCGTTGGTCAGATCGATAAAGTCCTGCGCGCTGCCCATAATCTCGTCACCCGCCTTGCCGATTGTACGTTCCGGCGTCCGGACCTGGTAAATCGAGGCCGTGTAATTCGAATTCAGGAACCCGAACCCTTCCTGGAAAATACACTCGTAATCGTTTTCCGTCTCGAGCCAGCCATCGCCCATAATCGTATGGATCGTGATATGGCGGAAATCCGGGCCTTCCGGCGAGGGGGTAGAGGTGGAGTCACGCACCTCGTCAATGCGCTGCCCCTCATAGAGAATTGTATTAACCGCAGCCGCGCAGGCCCGGGCCAGCTTGGCGTCGGCCTGCTCGCGGTTCACGCAGCCGGTCAACGCCAGTAAAGTCATTAACGGCAGGATGGTCAAAAGCTTCTGTCTCATTTTCGGCCTCTTTGCACTCTATTAAGCCTCTTCACCGATTTTGGTCGCGCCGCGGGAAATGGCGGCAACACCGGTCCGGCTGACATCAATCAAACCTAGCGGTTTCATCAGATCGATAAAAGCCTGGATCTTCTCGCTGGTGCCGGTCACTTCGAACACGAAGGATTCCAGCGTGCTGTCAACGACGCGGGCGCGGAAAATATCGGCGATCCGCAGCGCCTCGATCCGTTTTTCGTTCTGGCCGCCTACCTTGACCAGCGCCAGCTCACGATCAACATGCGGTCCCTCGATCGTCAGGTCGGAGACCTTGCGCACCGGCACAAGACGGCCCAGCTGGTTTTTGATCTGGTCGATCACCATCGGCGTGCCCGAACACACAATCGTGATGCGCGACAAATGCTTGTCGGCATTGGTTTCGGCCACGGTCAGGCTGTCGATATTGTAGCCACGCCCGGAAAACAGGCCGATAACACGGGCCAGCACACCCGGTTCGTTATCGACCAGCACCGACAAGGTGTGGGTGGCGATCGCTTCCTGCTCCGGCCCAGTACCGTACACGCTTTGGGTTGACATGATAAATCCGCTTCACTCTCTACTCCTTAAGGTTTTACTGCGCCTGTATACGCCTGTCCAGCGTCCTTTGTGTTATCCCGGCTTAAATCGCGTTTTTGGCAGCACAAAATTGGCGCAAAAAACCTTGATCTGTTATTTTTAAATTGTTACCTAGGCCTCAATTGAGATCAGGCAGGCAAGATCAGACGGACATGCGCATGGAAAAAGTCTTCTGCATCGGGTTCCAGAAAACCGGCACCACATCCCTCGGCAAGGCGCTTGAGATACTGGGTTACCGGGTCTGCGGCCCGGTCGGTGTGACCAACCCGGAGATCGGCGCCAGGGCGCTTGACTGGGCCTTTGACAAAATTCCCTATTATGATGCGTTTGAGGATAACCCGTGGCCGCTGCTTTACCGCGAACTTGACCAGGCCTGCCCGGGCAGCAAGTTTATCCTGACCACCCGCCGGCCCCGCTCATGGATTCGCAGCATGCGCAAATATTTCGGTGATTACGAAGCCGCGGCCGAAGCCTGGATTTACGGTGATGGCGTCACACCGCTGCGTCACCCGCGCAAATGCCTGCGCCGCTACCGGCAGCATAACCAGGACGTACGCGCCTATTTCGCCGGCCGGCCGCACGATTTGCTGGAGATCGATTTCGGTCAGGGTCACGGCTGGGCCGAGATTTGCGGCTTCCTGAATGTGCCGGCGCCGGATGCGCCCTTCCCGTTTTCAAACAAGTCCGGCTCACTTGAGGCTGAAGTGCAGCGCCATGCTGTCGGGCTGTTCGGCACCGCCCGCACCCATATTCACCGCGGCGTCATGCAGGCGCAAAGCGCCGTGCTCGACCTCGCCCGCACCAAACTGAATTTATAAACCCCGCGCCGGTTAGCAATTTGGCTCTTTTCAGTGGTTTCACCACAGATCATATAATGACCACGGGTTGTCTCACTTGAAATCGTCGCTCGCAATGACGGTGTTTAAACCAGTCCCTGTTCGAACTTTTCGACTTTGGGAGAGAGAATCATCTCGCTATGGGCTTTGCGATGGTCTATATTGAATTTCGTCGCAAAGCTGGATTTCAAAATCCTGCTCACTGTAATATTCAAGCACATAATCTGAGTACCCGGCATTATCGCACGTCCAATTCTCGTTTGGCACGGCTAGAGTCGTTTGTTTGAAGGCTGATGATAACAAGCGTATTGCTTCTGTTTGTGAAGTTCCTTCAGGTGGGGTGAAAGTTATTCGAGGCGGTGGATAATCGGTGTTGAAAGTGATCCATTGATTAGATTCAATGCCGAAGGGCGCTTTAGATGACATGGATATTGTATGAGCATTCGGATTTATGCGCATTTCTTCGATCATGCCATCAATAAATGTATATATAGAGACATGTCTTGTGGCCAGCATCTCGGGGTTGACTGTAATGCATGAGCCGTAACTTTTTACATTATCATCGCCCAGTTCCTGCCCGTAGACTTGCTCGGCGTCTATTGCGGACCTTTCTGCCGGGGCTTTATACCAGAGTGTTCTTAATGTGGAAGAGTTGGTCGTAAATTCCAAATCGACGTCTTCCGGTTTTACGCCATAGGTTGCAACCATGAAACCGTTACACAGTATATTTGTCTGGGTCTGTCTATCAAACCAATAGCTTTGCTGGGCGCGGATGTCAGCACTGCCGATTTTTTCGCCAGCGTCGTTGAGAAAAACGGGCATTTGGCCGATGGTGTTCGCAAAAAGCAGTTCATATCTGTGATCTTCAAGCCTCTCGTGAAGATCTTGCAACGCCCTTTGCTCATCTTGCTCATCATCGGCAAGTTCATTAGCGATACCTTGTGTACCGAGAAGTGCTGCAACGACAGCGCTTGCTAAAAGCGACAGTGTTTTCATATTACCTCCACGCAGAAGTAAGAGTAATGTCACAAATTTACGGAGTCAACTTAAACCAGCCCCTGTTCGAACTTTTCGATTTCAGGGGACAGGATCATTTCATTATGGGCCTTGCCCGACGGGATCATCGGGAAACAGTTTTCCTGCGGGTCGACCATCACATCGACCACGGTGACGCGGTCGGTGGTCATCATCTCGGCGATCACATCATCCAGATCGCTGGTTTTTTCCGCCCGCAGACCGATACCGCCATACGCTTCGGCCAGTTTGACGAAATCCGGCAATGAGTCGGAATAGCTGTGCGAATAACGCTCGCCGTGCAGCAATTCCTGCCACTGGCGGACCATACCCATCCACTGGTTGTTCATGATGAAAATCTTGACCGGCAGATCATATTGCACAGCTGTTGACAACTCCTGGATATTCATCTGGATGCTGGCCTCGCCCGCAACATCTATCACCAGCGCGTCCGGATGGGCGATCTGCGCGCCGATCGCCGCCGGGAAACCGTACCCCATCGTGCCCAGACCGCCGCTGGTCAGCCAGCGGTTCGGCTGGTTAAACGGCAGGAATTGCGCCGCCCACATCTGGTGCTGGCCGACCTCGGTGGTGATATAAACATCATCGCGCCCTGCAATATGGTCGCGCAGCCGCTCCAGCGCGTATTGCGGCTTGATCGTATCACCGAGCTGCTTGTAATGCAGGCAGTTAATCCCGCGCCACTGATTAATGCGCGCCCACCATTTTTTAAGGGCAGCGGCCTGCGGCTTGTACTGCCTTGCCTTCCATTCCTTCATCATCTCTTCGATCGCAATCCCGGCATCGGCAATAATGCCGATATCGACCGGCACGTTCTTGTTGATCGAACTGGGGTCGATATCGATATGGATTTTCTCGGCATGGGGCGCGAACCCTTCAATGTTACCGGTCACCCGGTCATCAAAGCGCGCGCCGATATTGATCATCACATCGCACTGATGCATGGCGTGATTGGCCTCGAACGTGCCATGCATACCGAGCATGCCGAGCCACTGCTTGTCATTGGCCGGGTAAGCGCCCAGCCCCATCAGCGTACTGGTGATCGGGAAGCCGGTCATGCGTACGAATTTCGCTAAACTTTTCGCAGCCTCAGGACCGGCATTGATCACGCCGCCGCCGGTATAGAAGACCGGTTTTTTGGCCCTGGCGATCAGAGCCACGGCCTTCTCGATATTCTTTTTCTGCGGCTGTACCTTCGGCTGGTAAACCCGGTATTTCTTTTCCTCGGGCTTTTTGTATGCGCCCTCGGCGAACTGTACGTCTTTTGGAATGTCAACCAGTACCGGGCCGGGCCGTCCTGTACGTGCGACATGGAATGACTCATGAATCGCATCGGCCAGCCGGTTCACATCGCGCACCAGGTAATTATGCTTGGTACAGGGCCGGGTGATGCCGGTTGTATCGGCTTCCTGGAACGCATCATTACCAATCAGGAAGGTCGGCACCTGACCGGAAATGCAGACAACCGGGATCGAGTCCATCAGCGCATCGGTCAAACCGGTCACCGCGTTGGTGGCGCCGGGACCGGACGTGACAAGAAAACACCCGACCTTGCCGGTCGCCCGCGCATAGCCTTCGGCAGCATGCGAGGCCGCCTGTTCATGGCGAACCAGCACATGTTTAATTTTGTCGGTCTTGAACAGCTCGTCATAAATCGGCAGCACCGCGCCGCCCGGATAGCCGAAAATCGTATCAACGCCCTGGTCGATCAGGGCCTGAATCACAATCTCCGCTCCGGTCAGCGGCTTGTTCGCCGCCCTGGGCGTATTGCCGCGTGTTTTTTTATCCGGAGTTGCCTTACCCGCCGCGCGTGCCGCAGGCTTTTTGGTGCGGGATTTCGCCGTGCTCATCGTCCTCATGCCTTTGTGAATGACTGCTATAAAATAAAGCCCGCTTCGTTATCGAAAGCGCGGCTTTGTCAAGTTGTCCAACCAAACTCGTCTATTCTTTAGAGTTCACACACCTATTACCAGTTCAATTGCACTCTTCTTTTTTGTCTGTGCATATTTATAGCGTCTTTATAGCTTCATATATGCATCAGCAATGGTGCTTTACCACAATTACCACCATTTGTCCGTTGTTACGGCATAGTATAATTAAGCCAGAAATGATGCGCTGTGTCAAACTAAATGGTAATAAAATTACAATTTTTGGAGCAAAATCATACTATTGTTATCTTTTTCCGGGTCAGCTATTCGTTTTTTGCATGAAAAGTCCCTGATTCACCGTCAGCCAGCTGGTTTTTGAACCAGGTCACCTGCCGCTTCGCGTACTGCCGGGTTTCCGTTTTGGCTTGCTCCGCCGCCTCATCACGGCTGATTTCGCCCTTCAGGTAAGCGCGCAGGGGATGAAAGCCCAGCGCATGGGTTATCGGCGCATCAGCCGGTACAGCGCCGGTTTCAATCAGCGTGGCGAGCTGCTCCACCTCATCAAGAATGCCGTTCGTTAGCATAATATCGAAACGCCGGTTGCACCGCTCATACAACACAGCACGCTCCGGGTTGATGAAATGATGCGCAAAACGCCACTGCGCGGGCGGTCCCTGCGGCGGTATGGCCTGCCAGTCGGCAAGGCTCCTGCCGGTCGCCGCCAGCACCTCCCAGGCCCGGATCAGCCGCTGGGTATCGTTCGGATGCAGGCGTGCCGCCATCACCGGGTCTTTCGCCGCCAGCGCCTCGTGAAAACCCGGATTACCAAGCTGTCCCTGCAAAGCGGCGGCCTCCTGCCGGATATCGTCCGGCACCGCCGGGATCGGCGACAGGCCCTCAGCCAGTGTTTTAATATAAAAGCCGGTGCCGCCGACGATAATCGGCGTTTGCCCGGACGCGAAGGCGCTCTCTATTTCGGCAACCGCCTGCGCCCGCCAGCCGGCCGCGCTGCTTTTCTCAGCCGGCGACAAGGCGGCATACAGCCTGTGCGGCGCCTGTTCCTGCTCTGCCTTTGAGGGCTGGGCGGTCAGCACATGCAGCGCATCGTAAAGCTGCATCGAGTCGGCATTGATGATCACACCGTCCCGCGCGGCCGCCAGTTCCAGCGCTCGCGCCGATTTGCCGCCCGCCGTCGGGCCGTATATCAAAAATACTTTATTTGACATAATTACAAGGTCGTGTTAATTATACTGCGCGTTGCCATATTTTTAAGCTCTTTTAGGGAATAATGAAATGAAACTAAGTAATCTTTTTCAATGGGCTATGTCAGGCTCGACAGCTGTTGTCGCATTTACCGAAGGTATCGGGGACGCTCTAGACGCTTTGGCAAATGGTTCCACCTATTTTACTGCCGGATGGGAAATTGGGATAGGCGCTTTGACTGCCGCATTCTTGTTTACAACGGTAAAAGCCGGCATGGAAAATACTATTGGCAAATTAAGTGTGCCCGTAATCGGAGATTCCAGCGCGCCGGTCACCGAATTTTTTCAAGTGCTCAATAACTCTGTAATCACTCAAGCCGCAACGCGACAAAGCGCACATCACCGTCCCGGTTGACCAGCAGCAGCACGGAGCTGCGCCCGGCCGCATGGGCCTTGTTGATGATATCGGCTGTATCGGCCGGCACCGTCACCTCCTGCTGGTTGACCTCAACGATCACATCACCAACCATCAGGCCCTTTTCCGCCGCTTCGCCCGCCGGTTCAAGCGCGCTGATCAGCACCCCTTCAAGATCGGCCTCGATATTGTAATCCTCGCGGTCGGCATCGGTAATGGCGCGGACGCTCATCCCGACAATATCGATGCTAGTGCCATCGCCGGCGGTGCCGCTTTCACGCGGCCCGGCGGCAATCAGACCCTCATCCTCGGCTTTTTCAAGCTCGCCGATCGTCACGCTGGCGTCATTTTGTCCACCATCGCGCCAATAGCTCAGGGCGACCGCTTTGCCGATTTCGGTTTCGGCTACCATGCGCGGCAGATCGCGCACATCCTCAACCGCGCGGCCGTCAAATTCGGTAATGATATCCCCGGCCTTCAGCCCGGCTTTCTCGGCCGGGCCGGTTTCGGTAACGCTGGCAACCAGTGCGCCGCGGGCTTCATCAAGGCCGAGACTGTCGGCAATTTCCTCGGTTACGGACTGGATCCGTACACCCAGCCAGCCGCGGCGCGTACGGCCGAATTCTATCAGCTGTTTGATCACCGGCTGCGCGAGATTCGACGGGATCGCGAAGCCGATCCCGACACTGCCGCCGCTGGGCGAGAAGATCGCCGTGTTAATACCGATCACCTCGCCGCTGATATTGAACATCGGCCCGCCGGAATTACCGCGGTTGATCGAAGCGTCGGTCTGGATGAAATCATCATACGGCCCGGCATTGATATCGCGCTGCTGCGCCGAAACGATCCCCGCCGTCACCGTACCGCCCAGGCCGAACGGGTTACCAATCGCCAGAATCCAGTGGCCGACACGCAACTCATCACTGTCACCAAACGTCACCGCACGCAGGTCAAGTTCGGTATCAACCTTCAGCACAGCCAGATCGGTTTTCTCGTCACGGCCGATGACGTCGGCCGGAATGGTTGAATCATCATGGAATGTCACACGGACCTCGTCGGCATCCTTAACAACGTGGTTATTGGTGACGATATAACCGTTTTCGGCGTCAATCACGAAGCCGGATCCCAATGATGCGGGTGGAATCGCCGGCATGCCGTGGCCGCGCCGGTCCATAAACTCCTCGAAGAAATCCTCGAACGGCGAACCGGGCGGAAAGTGTGGCATTTCCGGGAAGTCTTCAACCTCGATCGGTTTCTGGGTCGAGGAGATATTGACCACCGAAGGCAACAGCTGCTCGGCCAGATTGGCAAAACCGTCCGGGCCGGTCACATTGTCCTGCGCCCGCACGCCCGCTGGCACGGCGGCGATCATGATAAAAAGACAAAGTCCGGTGATAAATGCGCGCATGGCTTCCTGCCCCCTGATTATCGATATTGTAAACGGCTTGCGAGATACGGATTTTAAAATAAGGTTTTACGCCGTGCGGGTCAACCGCCCGCAAGGCTGTGCAGCAGCCAGACGATCAGAAAACCGCTTAACGCCATCACCGTCCCGAAACGGCGCAAAACAGCCTCCGGCCAGGACAGCGCCATGGCGAACATCCGCCGCACCGCGCCGGGAAACAGCGCATAGAGCAACCCTTCAATCACGAATACAAAGGCAAAAGCCGTCAGGATGTACAGCCAGAAGGCGCTCATAAACCGGGCACCGGCAAGCGGGCGTTACTGCCCGGCCCCCTGGAAGTGGCGGAAAAAGTCGCTTCCCGGCGACAGAATCAACCGCGTATCCGGGGTTGCCAGCGTATTGCGATACGCCTCCATCGAGCGGATAAAGCCGTAAAACTCTTTATCCTTGTTGAAGGCTTCGGCATAAATCTTGATCGCTTCCTGGTCGCCCTGACCGCGGGCGATCTGCGAATCACGTTCGGCCTCGGCCAGAAGCACGGTGCGCTCTTTTTCAGCGGTCGAACGGATTTCCAGCGCCCGCTCCTCACCCTTGGCGCGGGTTTCGGTCGCCCGTTCACGCAGTTCGGAGATCATCCGGCGCACGGTCGACTGGCGCAGTTCCGGCGTCAAATCGGCGCGGACGATCCGGATATCGATGATCTCGATCCCGAGCTGGTCTTCCTCGGTCTTGCGGTTCACCTGCTCACGGATTTCGGCCATGACACTGGCGCGCTCTTCAGACAACAATTCGCGCAGCGTCGTTTTACCAAGCACACTTCTGGTCGCATCGTTCATGATATTTTCGATCCGCTGGTTCGCCATACTGACGGTCCGCAGGGTTTTCAGGAACATCAGCGGGTCGGTAATACGGTAACGTGTAAACGTATCAACAATAATCGGCTCACCGCTGACGATATCGCGCGCGCCGGTTTCCGGTTCTTCCACAACAACACCATCCTGCGCCACCAGCGGGCTGTCACTGCTGCTGGCAATGACCATCTGTTCCGGGAGCGGATCAACCGACAGGATCCGTCTGTCAAAACGGCGTACATCCTGCACGACCGGGATTTTGAAATGCAGGCCCGGCTGTTTGACGTCACCGACCGGCTCACCAAGCTGCAGCACAATAGCCTGCTCGCGTTCATCGACGGTGAAGACTGCCTGGCTCAGGCCGATCAGGCCGGCTGCCAGTACAATAAGTACAATCCCGAATTGCGTTTTCATCTGTCTATCCTTTGATCCTGTCTCTTCTGTCTTTACCGCTTCTGCCTCTAACGCTGGCGGCCGCCGGACATCATCTGCCCGATCCCATTAATATCCGGTCCGCCGCCTGTATTCGCCGTGGCATTCCCACGTGTCTGGCCGCCGGCAGCCGGGCGTAGCTCGTTCAGCGGCAGATACGGTACAACACCGCTGCCGCCCTGCTCATCGAGAATAATTTTCTGCGCGTTTTGCAGGACCTCTTCCATCGTTTCGAGATAGATCCGCTTGCGTGTCACGTCTTCACCGGTCAGGTACGCCTGATAAACCGAGTTAAAACGGTCGGCATCACCATTGGCGCGGGCGATAACCGATTGCTTATAAGCGTCGGCCTGCTGGAGCATCCGGATCGCTTCACCGCGGGCCTTGGGCAGAATATCTTCGCGGTAAGCCTGCGCCCGGTTCTGGACATCAATGGCATCCTGACGCGCTGACTGGACATCCTGGAAGGCGTCCTGTACATCCGGGTGGACTTCCGCTTCCTGAATCAACACCCGGGTGATATTCACACCGGAACCGTAATCATCCAGATTTTCAGTCATGATCGCACGGGCGCGGTCAGCCACCGAACTCCGGTCCTGGGTGATAATCGGGAACATGCGCGTCTGGCCGACGACCTCACGAATCGCGCTTTCCGCAACTTTTTTGATCGTGTTTTCCTGATCCTGAATTTCGAACAGGAAGTCTTCCGCCGATTCGATATTCCACAGCACGACCAGATCAAGATCGACGATATTCGCATCAGAGGTCAGCATCAGGCTTTCCTCGGGGATATCACGCTTTTCTGTGCCGCCGCGCAGCGCCTGCGAAAAACCGATCTCCATGCGCCGGACTTCAGAGACATTAACCTTGGTTACAGTCTCGATCGGCCACGGCAGGTGATAGCCCAGTCCTTCATCGACCTTGGTTTCGCTCCACGCGCCAAAGCGCTGCTCAACCGCCTGCTCGCCGGGGACAACAATATAGATGCCGCTGGCGAACCACAGCGCCGCCACGGCCATCAGCGCGAGCAACACAATCCGGCCGCCCTTGAAACCGCCCGGCATCATGTGCCGGAACTGGTCCTGCGCACGGCGCAACATCTCGTCAATATCCGGCGGCGGCTGACCGGCACCGCCGCCCCACGGCCCCTGCGGACCGCCGCCATTATTATTCGCACCGCGGCCCCACGGGTTTTTCTTGCCGCCACCCTGATTGTCATTCCATGACATATGAAAATTCCTTGCTGGACTTGATTGTCACCGTCCACTAACAATATATTTTTTACGCCATAAGGCAAGGGAAAGCGGGATCAGGTACAGCGGACGCATGACGACAGCACAAGACCAAACGGAACAGACCATTACCGCCGCACTCAGCGCGGCCGGATTCACGCAGGGCATCTCCGGCATCCGCATCACCGGCAACCGGGTCACCTTCGTGATTGAAGCCGACCCGCAGGCCGGTCCCGATATAGAATCCCTGCGCCAGCAGGCCGAACAGGCCGTCCTCGCCCTTGACGGCGTCGCGCAGGTAACGGCGATCCTGACCGCAAAGCGCACGCCCGGCAGCGGCCAGGCCCGCGGCTACGCGCAAAAGCCGGCACGCATCGAAAATCTCGCCCCGCAAATCGGCAGGATTATTGCCGTCGCCTCCGGCAAAGGCGGGGTCGGCAAATCGACCGTCGCGGTTAATCTTGCCGCCGCGCTGGCGCAAAGCGGTCTGAAAACCGGCCTGATGGACGCCGATATTTACGGCCCGTCGGCACCAATGATGTTAGGGCTGCACGGCCAGCCGGGCTTTGAGGGCGAAAAGCTTAAGCCGCACCGGGCGCACGGGCTGGATGTGATGTCGATGGGCTTCCTGGTCGAGGACGACGCGCCGATGATCTGGCGCGGCCCGATGATCCAGACCGCGCTGCGGCAGTTCCTGCAGGATGTTGCCTGGCGCGCGCTTGATGTGCTGATCGTCGACATGCCGCCCGGCACCGGCGACGCCCAGCTCACGATGGCCCAGAAAGTGCCGCTGGCCGGGGCGGTGATTGTATCCACGCCGCAGGATATTGCATTGATCGACGCCCGCAAGGGGATCGAGATGTTCCGCAAGGTCGGCGTGCCGATCCTCGGCCTGATTGAGAATATGAGCGTCTATACCTGCCCGGCCTGCGGTCATGAGGAGCATTTATTCGGCCATGGCGGTGCGGAACGGGAAGCCAAAAAACTGAGCACCCGGTTCCTTGGCGCGCTCCCCCTCGATCTGGCAATCAGGGAACATGCGGATAACGGCACGCCGATTGTGCTGGCCGCGCCCGATCACAAAGCCAGCGAAATTTACCGCACTATGGCGGCCCGGATTGCGGCGCAAGCCGGTATAAATACACATAGCCCCGCACCCGCCCGGGCGCAGGAAAGTTAGGCACGGCCGGCGGGCTGTCGGCAATGATCACGGCATAATCATAGAGGCGTTCCGGCAGCCGCGACATAAAGGTATCCGCCGTTACATAGCGGGTCGGCACGACACCGTACTGCCCCCGCAGACGCACGCGCTGTTCATCATAAGGCGGTGCGAAGGACAGGACCTGCTGGGCCTGCCCGGCAAACATCGACGGCACGAACGCGTGTTTGTCGATCACTAAATAGGAGAAAATATGCTCCGGCCAGAGCGGCCAGTCCAGCGCCGGCTCCTCACTGTCAATCAGGGCCGGGAATACCCGCGCACCATCCGGTAAATCTGCCGTTACCGTCTGGAAATCCCGATACACCGCTTCAGACTGCCGCCATTTGTGAAGGGTCGCCGCCTGCTGGAGAATGACCAGCATCACAATTATTCCTAAAAACAAACGGTGCCGCTTCTTTTCGAGCGTCACGGGCAACAGCGCAATCACGAACATGAAAACCGGGAGCATAAACCGCCAGTCCGCATTGGCCGCGCTCATGAGCGTGTGGGGCAAAACCATATAGACGATAAAGGCAACCCCGAGGATCAGCAGCGCGTCCGCACGCCCGGGCCGCCGGGCCCGTACCAGCATCCAGCATATCGCCGTTACCGTCAGGACGCTGACAGCGGGATGGTAGGTATAAAGCAGGCCGAAAAACGCCAGCGCCCATTTGGCGATCAACGGACTATAAACGAAATCCGAGACGTCGTGCGCACCCGTCGGGCTGAACAACACAAACGGAATCAGCGGCAGGACCAGCAGCGGCAGGAAGCGCAGGTTATGCCGCCAGAACGCCGCCCGCCACGGGCGGACTTTTTCCCAGAGCGGCCGGTTTTCAAGGCAAAACAGGAACAACAGGAAAAAACCAAACGCGTATAGATGACTGAGCAGCAGCACAAAGGCAGCCGCCAGCCCGAACAGATGCCGCCACAATCCTTTGTCAGCCAGCCTGACCCATAGCGCCAGCGCATGAAAGCACAGCCCGATCGCCAGCAGGAAATTCAAAAAGCCCTGGGCGAGCGCGGCATTGTAGAGCAGCAGGAAAATTAGGAACGCCGCGGGCGTAATCGCGCCGTGCAGCGTTTTTTGCAGATGAAACACGCCGCCGGCCAACAGCACGAAAATCAGCGCAACAAACACTTTCCCCGCGACATGGGCCGGCAATATCTCCACCAGCATCCACAACACCAGATCACCGGTCAGGTTGGGAATAAACGCCCAGTTAATCCGGTAGAACTGCGACAGAATGTCATGATCCTGATGGGCCATGATATAGGCCCGCGCCAGATGGTTGGGATAATCCTGGAACGGTAAATGAGTGAAGAACAGCAGCGGCAATAAAGAGAGCGCCAGCAGCGCCGTAAAAAGAGCGGCGGTCCGTGCGCTATCGGTCATACCCGGTCCAGCGTGATGAAAGAAAAGGACGGATCGCCGTCATGAGCCTCACGGGCACTTTCCCGCCACTCCTCCGGCGCAAGATCGGGAAAGAAGGCATCACCGTTGACCACGGCATGAATACGGGTCAGGTATATACGGTCGGTGACAGGCAGCGCCGCCTCATAAATCTGGGCCCCGCCGCCGATCAAGATTTCATCCAGCCCCTGGTCCGCCGCCATCGCTTTTGCCGCCTCCAGGGCGCTGCCCAGGTCGGGGCAGGTCACCGCCCCCGCAGCCTGATAGCCGCTGCGGCTGACGACCAGACTGGTTCGCCCCGGCAGCGGGCCGCCGAGATAGCCGAGGATCGACTCGTATGTCTTACGGCCCATAACGATAATCCCGCCCATCGTCAGCGCCTTGAAGCGTTTCAGGTCGGCCGGAATATGCCACGGCATTTTATTGTCCTGACCGATACAGCCATTTTCGGCCATGGCGACAATGGCGCTGACTTTAGGGTCAAAACTCATTGCTTTTATCCATTTCCGCGCCAGTCAAATTTTTGATAGATGGGCTTGAAAAGCGCGCCGGGACTAGCCGAGCTAATGCCAAGCGGTTTGAAAGCCCAGATACAAAAATTTGCCGCGCCTTTTCAAGGTTCCAAAACAAGACAAAAATTTCTGCGTTTCGTCCGTTTGAATATGCTTTGGCATGTCCTGCACGGCCAAAACTTGCCCTTTTCGTCTTGTTTGGAACGGACATTGTATGAAAGCAATGAGTTTTGACCCTAAGCTGATCGCCCGCCACCATCACACCGCCACGGCCGCCTTGATATGCGGATGGGCTTGATAGCCGACCAGCTCGAAATCCTCGTACTTGAAGCCGAAGATATCAGTGACATGCGGGTTCAGGTGCATTTCCGGCAACGCATAAGGCGTGCGGGAGAGCTGCTCGCGCGCCTGTTCGAAATGGTTGCTGTATAAATGCGCGTCGCCGAACGTATGGATGAACTCACCCGGCTTGAGGCTGCAAACCTGCGCGATCATCAGGGTCAGCAGGCTGTAAGAGGCGATATTAAACGGCACGCCGAGAAAGATATCGGCGCTGCGCTGGTAAAGCTGGCAGGACAGCTTGCCGTCGGCGACATAAAACTGGAACAGGCAGTGACAGGGCGGCAACGCCATCTTGCCGATATCGGCAACGTTCCAGGCCGAAACGATCAGACGCCGCGAATCGGGGTTGGTTTTGATCTGATGGATCAGATTGGAGATCTGGTCGATATGATGGC
Source organism: uncultured Micavibrio sp. (assembly GCA_964445195.1). Taxonomy (GTDB): domain Bacteria; phylum Pseudomonadota; class Alphaproteobacteria; order Micavibrionales; family Micavibrionaceae; genus UM-FILTER-47-13. The sequence continues at coordinate 17,025 of CAYUKA010000011.1, forward strand.
CGGATTCGCCGTCCGCGCCCGGGGCGGGCCAACTGCGCCATTGATGGCCGTAGACCGGGCCGAGTTCGCCGTTTTCATCGGCCCATTCGTCCCAGATGCGCACACCATTGTCTTTCAGGTATTGAATATTCGTGTCACCGGCGAGAAACCATAGCAATTCATGGATAATCGAGCGCAGATGGAGCTTTTTGGTCGTGACCAGCGGGAAGCCATCAGCAAGATTCATGCGCATCTGATAACCGAAAACACTACGGGTGCCGGTACCGGTGCGGTCTTCCTTGTCGGTCCCGTTTTCCAGCACATGACGCATAAGATCATGATATTGTTCCATGTGTATCTCCTTCACCGATTCTTTTATTTTATTAGAGCAGCACGGCACAATTTTACAAAAGAATTTGCTTGCCAATACGGTGAATCATGGGCATAAGTATAACCATAATAAAATTAATTTTTTAACGGGGAACTCAGGTGACGAAACTTGTTTTATTTGATTTCAATGGCGTTCTGGCCAACACGGAAGAGCTGGGCTATGAAACCCTAAGCACAATGCTGGCCACCCGTAATATCCATTACGAGCGCGAAGACTATGTCGAGATGCTGTCCGGCATTACCTATGAAGAGTTTTGTACTAATTTACGTGAGAATCATCCGGAACTGGATGATGGATTCTTCGCGTCTTTTATGGTCGCGACGAAAAAAAACGAAGACGAGCATATGCGGGCGATCGACGGGGTTAAAGAGCTGTTACAAAAGCTGAAAGACCACAACATCCCCTTTGCCGTCTGCTCGAACAGCGGTGCCGAAAACCTGCTGTATAAGCTCAAAAAAATAGGGCTGTTTGACGATTTCTCACCGCATATCTATTCGCGCCACCATGTCGAGAATCCCAAACCGGCACCGGATATTTATGAACTGGCCGCCAGGGACCGCGGCATTGCCCCGAAGGACTGTATGGTTGTCGAAGACAGCGTCACCGGCGTCACGGCGGGGTCAGCCGCCCGTATGAGTGTCGTCGGTTTTGTCGGCGAAGCCCACCGCGAAGACCACGAAGCCGAATATTTGACAGCAGCCGGGGCACAGATGATCGCGCTTAATCATGATCAAACATGGGATCATATTGCCAATTTCTGCGGCCTGAGCCCGATATTATCCATCCCGGTTGATCATGACACCCCGGTCCAGATGTAAATTTGTATCCATAATACGTGCTGTGCTACTATTTCCGTAAAAAATAAACGGAAAGAGACGTGTGTTATGGGACGATTAGCAAATACCCTGCTGGGCCTGTGTACCCTGTTCGGGACCGTGGCCTGCGATTTCGCAGATCCAGGCAATCACGACAGCATCACAGATTTACAAACGCCGGAGAGCCTGCAGTCCGATGACCTCGGCCGCCGCTGGATCGCCGGCATTCTGGACAGCATGCAGGGTAGAACCGGCACTTATCTCAAGGACAGGGCCACGCAACACGGCGTCGCAGTCGGCTTCGCCGCCAATCTCGATCACCGGATCGGCGAATTTAATCCCGGCACGAATAAAGTGACGCTGGAAGTACCGCTGGGCCTGTCGGAAGAGACGTTCGACGAGTTGGTCCTGACCGGCAGGCGGGTGATGTACGAGGAGCTGGATCACGCCGTTCGTCACCATGAAACCGACAAGCCCAGCGGCCTGCACGCCGAAGACCATGTCGACGGCGTTCATACCGGCAACGAAGCCATCGCCCGTATCACAGCCTTTACGGGTATGGCCGAGGATGCGCAGATTGGCAGCGCCCCGCCACTATCAGTGCAGTTCGGCATACCGGAAAGCGGCCATGCCGTTTATTACAGCGTTTTTAACCCGGAGATGGCCGATACCATTTTCGCGCAGCTCGGCGAAGACGAGCACCTGCATGAGCGGCCCGATATATTGCGCGATGCCTACACAGCCTTTTACGGCACATCGGAATCGGAATGGTATGTGCTGTATTACGCTTCACACGTGCTGTCTGACGAGGACCTCGCAAAATACAGGGCCAGTGCGCCGTTATCAGCCGTGCTGCGCGATCAAGGGCCGGGACGCGGCGTCACGTTCGATGATTTGGCCGGCTTTACCGCCCTGCCTGATACAGCGGCGGCTTTTCTTGATGACTCAATGCGTCAGCATTTTACCGACGGCACCTTCACTGCCGAGGCGGAAACGGTCAGCGTCAGAGACCTGGTCCGCTTCAAGGACCGGCTGTCACGCCCCGATAACGGTCCGGCCAATCACCTTGCCCGCACGGCTTCGGGCGGCGGCGACCTGTTCCGCGACGGTACAAAGGGGGAAATTGTCGAGGCGCTCGAATCCCAGCTGCACAACATGGAAATTATACAGGGCTTCTTCCAGCGCTGTGCCACGGCTCATTATATTCCCGAACCATTGCGGACAGCCATGAGTGAGATGATTGAACAGGCAATTAACCCCTCGCTTGAGACGTTCAGGCCGGCCACAGCGCAAATGATCGGGACAATTCAAGGCAAAACCGGCGACCTGACACTCGAAGACCGGCTGGCGATTAAAACATATTATAATGAATTTCATGCCATTCTGTATCCTCTCAGCGCCCAGCGGGTCGATATTCACGAACGGTTCGTTGCCGATCAAGACCGGCAGTGCACCTTCAAAAATCTCTGGCCGTAAAGTATCGCCGGCATTGAAAAATCAACCGCTTTGCTCTATAATTATAAGTGCCGGACAGTGTTTTAGTATGCTGGGCGGCTATGACGCTAAACGCTTTGCGGAATAAGCGTTGTGGACCCGGGGGCAGTACCCGGCGGCTCCACCATTTATGATGACGCCTTGCTTTTGCAAGGCTGCGTTCAAACGCCACGCAGGCTTCGCCCTTACGGGCGGCCCGCCGTTGCGGGCTTGAAAGAGAGCACGGAACTGAGGTTGTACTTGTCGTCATAAAGAGTGGGGCCGAAACAGGATCGACACGCGCAGTAAAGGCACAGTCTGCGTCCGGCATGGTACCGCCGTTATCGGGCCGTGTTATAGTTGCAAATGACAACAACTATGCTGTAGCAGCCAACGACAACTTCGACGTTGTTGAAGGTTATGCCGAAGCCGCCTAATTGGGCGCAAAGCACGCTACATTCAATTCCTGAATCGCTAGCATGATTGAGGTGGGGCCCGGCGGCGCCTAGCAACAGAAGCCGCCGCTCTCTCTTTTAGAGTCCGGGCCTAGCAACAGAACCGGCCCATTTTTTATTTTTAGAGGGGCGCCTAGCAACAGAAGCCGTCACTTTTATCCGGTTACTGCTTTCGGCCTTGCGGCCTCAAGTGACCCCGGATTAATTTTCCCGGTTACTGCTTTCGGCCTTGCGGCCTCAAGTGACCCCGGATTAATTTTCCCGGTTACTGCTTTCGGCCTGCCGGCCTCAAGTGACCCCGGATTATTGCCAGCCCTCCTGCGCATCACAAATATAAACCATAATTAAACGCTTGCTTTTTCCGTATCGCATTGTCTATGGTGCGGGGTGATAATATAAAAACGATATAGGGAGGCCCTTATGCAATTACCTTTCAGCCGTGCTGCCGCTGCGCCGGCCATATTTGCTGCCGCACTGACAATGACAGCCCTGCCGGCACTGGCGGATGAGCCTGCGCCAATCGCCACGACTGGAGACACAGAGACGTTCTCCTGTGACGCGCCGGACCTGTCGCATATGGACCGGGTGGATATCATCGACACCGTCCTGCCGGCCACAGTGTCAATCAATACAACCGTCCTTTCCACCAGCGCTGATGAAGAGAATCCTGATGAAGCGCCCCTGCCAGAGCGGTTTCCGGACTTCCATGAGCGATTTGGCATTCCGGACGAGCCGGAGGAAGAGACACCGCAGGACGACGATAGCCCGGCACCAGGCACGCCCGAGGCAGAACCGAAAAACGAAGACACACCGGGCGTCATTGAACCGGAACTCATGCCGCGCGGCATGGGATCAGGCTTCTTCATTGATCCCCGCGGCTATGTTCTCACAAACCAACATGTGATCGCAGAGGCCGATGGCGTAACTGTAACCTTGTTTGACCCGGCCGCCAATCATGGCCGCGGCGGCATGGGCGAGGAAAAAATAAAGGCCGAAATTATCGGCGTCGATATACAGCACGATCTGGCTGTTTTGAAAATTGAAACTGATAGTGCGCTGACCTGCGCCGCATTTGGTGACAGCTATACCCTGTCTTACGGCGATGAAGCCATTGCCATCGGTAACCCGGCCGGTCTTGGCGGCACCGTGACCGGCGGCATGATTTCAGCGTTTGGACGCGCTCTGGGCGGTTCAAGCCCGGAAGCCTATCTCCAAACCGACACCCCCATCAACCGCGGCAATTCAGGCGGCGCTTTGTTCAACATGGATGGCGAGGTCATTGGCATCAACACCATGATCCTTAGCGGCACCGGCTGGAATGCCGGTATTGGTTTCGCGCTTGAGTCAAACGCCGCCGTGCCGATCATCGCAGAAATTATTGCCACAAATAACGACATCCAGCATGGCTGGCTGGGCGTTTCAATCGCCGATATCGATGAAACGACAGCAGCAGAGCTGGGTGCTGAAGCCGGACAAGGCGTTCTGATCCGGGAAGTGGTGCCTGGCGGCCCGGCCGAGGCTGCCGGCCTGCAGGAAAACGACATCCTGTTAAATATCAAAGGGATAACGCTTGAACATCCCGGTATTCTTGTCAGAAACGTCATGGGCGCGCGCGCCGGCGAAACTGTCACGTTCGACGTCCAGCGTGACGGCGCGCTGATCGAAATGCCCGTCACACTCGGCAATTACTGGACCGACCGGCCAGAGCCAGCAGAGGCCGCAGAAAACGATGCGACAGAAGACGCTCCGGAAGCAGCGCCGGATACGGCACCCGAAGCGGCACCGCCCGCAGACGGCGGGGAGCCGACACCGACACCGGCACCGGCGCCAACACCACCGGGGGCGGGATAAAGCTCACTTATCGGGCTTTTCCACAGCTATCTGTGCATAAAGGCGAGTCCACGCTGGATTTGCCCGCCCGCTTCGTGCGAATCATAAGGGTGCGGATGTCTACTCAAAAAGCCTTCCCTCTTGATTTCCACGGCGTAAAGCGGCATGTAAGTGAATATGAGCGACGATCACGATAACGAAACCCTGCGTTACGACAAGATGGTCGAATACGCGCTGCGCGGCGTGGTGCAGCAGGCAATCGAGGAGGTCATGGATGAGGGCCTGCCCGGTGACCATCACTTTTACATCACCTTCATGACCGATTATCCCGGTGTCGATATTCCCGACTATCTGCGCGACCGCTATCCGGGCGAAATGACAATCGTGCTGCAATACCAGTTTTACGATCTGAGCATTGATGATGACAAAATGAATGTCACCTTGTCCTTTAACAATGTGCCGGAGCGCCTGGTGATTCCACTGGGGGCGATTACGATTTTCGCCGACCCGTCGGTAAATTTCGCCCTGCAGTTCCAGCCGCTTGGTGAGGATGGCGGCCCCGACTTCGATCCTGAAGGACTGCTGGATGAAGAGCTGGAAGGCGGCGATGCCGGAGATAAAGGCAAAGGCGGCACCACCGGCGAAGTCGTCTCCCTTGATAATTTCCGCAAGAAGGATTAGGCGGCGCTCTTCATGTTCTGGCGCCCCGATATCGACCCTGACCGCGAGCCGCACCGCATCCTGATACATAAAGGCGTCTGGACCGACGAAGCGCGACAGAACCGCAAAGTACCCTACAAAACCTATTACCCGGTGGCGCATGACCTGACCGATTTGCCGGTCGTGATGTGGTCGCACGGCTTAGGCGGCAGCCGCGACGGTGCGGCCTTCCTCGCCCGCTTTATCGCCTCGCACGGCTATGTCGTTGTCAATATCCAGCATCCCGGCACCGACTCCTCGCTGTGGGAAGGCAAGCCCGGTCACCCGTGGGATATTATCCGTCAGACCCCTATCCCGCGCGAAGCAACATTGAACCGGTTTTACGATGTACCGTTTGCGCTCAGCCGCCTGCGCGACCTGGCCCGTGAAAAGCCGGAGATCGGCAAACATATGGATTTATCGCGGATCGGGCTGTGCGGTCACTCCTTTGGCGCCCTGACCACACAGGTTATTGCCGGGCAGCTTTTTCCCGGGCTTGACGATCACCTGATCGGCATCGAGGAGAACCGGATCAGCGCCGGCATTCTGTACAGCTTCGTGCCGATGGCGCACCTGACCGACGCGCCGCCGGCGGAGCTGTTCGGGCCGATGAACATCCCGTTGTTTTTCATGACCGGCACCGCCGATGACAGCCCGCTCAGCGATTTTGACTACACGTACCGCCTGCCGGTCTATGAACATGCCGGCAGCCCGGAAAAACACTTACTCGTGCTCGAGGACGGCGATCACATGGTTTTTGCCGGCAGCCGCGGCAAGCTGGCCGACAACCCGCTGCGCCACCTGCATGAAAATATTATCAAAATCAGCTCGCTGGCATTCTGGGATGCGTATTTACGCGAAGATCAGGGCGCAGCCGCGTGGTTGACGACGGGCGTCATCGACACATATCTGGATAAGGACGACCACTATGAGTATCAGAAACAGGCGTAAACAGAGATGACAGAACTGGCGATCAATATCAGCGGCCTGAACAAAACCTATAAAGCCAGCGGCAAAAGCCCGGCAAAAGTCGCGCTGCGCGATGTCGACCTGACCATCCCGAAAGGCGCGATCTTCGCGCTGCTCGGTCCCAACGGCGCCGGTAAATCAACAATTATCAATATCATGGCCGGGCTGGTCACCAAGACGGCCGGGACGGTGAAAATCTGGGACAGCGATATCGACGACGCCCCACGCCAATCCAAAGCCGCGATCGGCGTCGTACCGCAAGAGATCAATTACGACCCGTTCTTCACGCCGCGCCAGCTGCTGGATATTCAGGCCGGCCTGTATGGCGTGCCGAAAGCGGAGCGCCGGACTATGGAATTGCTGCGCATGGTCGGGCTGGAGGACAAGGCCGAGGCCTATACCCGTTCCCTGTCCGGCGGTATGCGCCGCCGTCTGATGGTCGCCAAGGCGATGGTCCACAGCCCGCCAATCCTGGTGCTGGACGAGCCGACCGCCGGCGTGGATATCGAGCTGCGGCGCGAGCTGTGGGACAATGTACGGGCGCTGAACAAGGCCGGCACCACGGTGCTGCTGACAACCCATTATCTCGAGGAGGCTGAGGAGCTGTGCGATTATATTGCGATCATCAATCACGGCCGCATCGTCGCCAATGATGAAAAAGAAGGGCTGCTCTCGCGCATCGACCAGAAAGAAATCACCTTCCGCCTCGACCGGGCGCTTGAGGCCATGCCGGACACACTGGCCGCCTTTAACCCGCAACAGCAAGGGCGGCGCAGCATCACCTGCCGCTACAGCCCCGGCGATAACGTCGTCGGCGCGATGATCGACGCGATCGGCAAGGCCGGCTATCAGATCGTCGACATCTCCACCGATGAAAGCGACCTTGAGGATGTGTTCCTGCAACTGACGCAGGGCAGCGCACCGGCCGCCTGATCCGGCCCGGCCCGCCGAACTGCAGAAAAGTTGACACATCCGGCGCTTTAATGATTTATACTGTGCTCATGGACTGCACCCGTAGCTCAGGGGATAGAGCACTGGTTTCCGGAGCCAGGTGTCGGAGGTTCGAATCCTCCCGGGTGCGCCACCCCTCATCAGCGCTAAGCTCATGCCCGTTTGAATGGTTCGGAGATAAACAATGGGCATAAAAAACTTTCTGATTGATGGCGGTTCCGGCACAGGAAAGACGACCGTGGCGGAAGCTTTGCAAAAACGCGGCTATCACGTCCTTCATGGCGACAGGGAGCTAAGATATCGCGGCAATCCCAAAACGGGCGAGCCCTTGGCAGAGCCGGACCATGAGAATGAGTGGGATAAAGCAGTATGGCGTCAAAAGCATCAGCTTTGGGATATCGATAAGGTCAGATCCGTGATTGCGGACAAGAGCGTTCCGGTTTCTTTTTTCTGCGGTGGGGCAAGGAATATCGATCATTTTATCGATTGGCTTGACGGTGTTTTTATTCTTGAAGTGGCCGACATTGAAATAATCTATGCCCGTCTGGATGAAAGGGTGGCGCGTGATCCAACTGACTTTGGCGGCAAACCCGAAGAAAAAGAACTTGTAAGGCAATTACATCTCTCCAGGGCAGATATCCCGAAAACCGGTACAGTCATCGATTCAACCGCGCCGCTGGAGCATGTCGTTGATGAGATCCTTCAAAATGCGTTATAGCCTGCCTACAAGTAAACGTGACAAAAAACGAAATCCAGTCACTCAGCACCCGCATCACTAACGGCGGGATCGACCAGCAGCGATCGCCTTCCCCCGGGGCGCCTTGCCAGCCCGCACAGACCGCCTATATGTTCTTATAGATATTGATTATATTTTGCCTGTCACATGAGCCAGTTATCCAGTTTCAGCCCTGCCTTGCGGGCCGTTGTCATCGGCGCGGCCGGCGGCATTGGCGGGGCACTGACCGCTGCGCTGGCCGATGATGCGCATGTCGCCCATATCCATGCTTTCAGCCGGGCACTGATCGAACCCGCGCATGATAAAATCAGCGCCGGGACGCTTGATCTGACCGACGAAGACTCTATTGCCGCCGCTGCCGCGTCAATCAAGGCACAGGGCACACCGGACCTTGTGATTGTCGCCAGCGGTATCCTGCACCGCGCGCCCGCCATTGCGCCGGAGAAAAGCCTGCGCGATCTGGCCGCCGCGCCGATGCTGGAAACACTGGCCGTGAATACGGTCGGCCCGGCGCTGGTGATGAAACATATGCTGCCGCTGCTGCCGCGCGACCGCAAAGCGGTGTTCTCCGCCTTTTCGGCCCGGGTCGGCAGTATCGCCGATAACCGGCTTGGCGGCTGGCATAGTTACCGTGCCTCCAAAGCCGCTCTGAACATGCTGATCCGCAATGCCGCGATTGAGACCGGGCGCCGCTATAAACAGGCGGCCGTGATCGGCCTGCATCCGGGTACGGTCGATACGGCCCTGTCCGCCCCGTTTAGCGGCAACGTCCCGGAGGGCAAACTGTTCGCCCCGGCGTTCGCCGCGGACAAGCTGCTGACCGTGATCAATAATGTCGAGGCTGCCGATAGCGGCAAGATCTTCGCCTGGGACGGACAGGAGATACCGTATTAATGGGCAGTCTGCGTCTCATTCTCGGCGATCAGCTTAGCCGCGACCTGGCAACGCTGCGCGGCTGCGATAAGCAGGCCGATACGATCCTGATCTGCGAAGTCGCCGAAGAAACCACCTATGTCAGACATCACAAAAAGAAGATCGCCTTTTTATTCGCGGCCATGCGCCACTTTGCCCGCAGCCTGGAACGTGATGGCTACCGCGTGCGGTATATCCGGCTTGATGATGAAGGAAACAGCGGCTCCTTTACCGGTGAGGTCGGACGCGCCGTGCAGGAGTGCCGGGCCGACCGCGTCATTGTCACCGCCCCCGGCGAATACAGGGTGTTAGAGGCGATGCAGGGCTGGCAGGACATTCTGGATGCACCGGTCGAAATCCGCGCCGATGACCGGTTCCTGTGTTCACAGGACGAGTTCTCCCGCTGGGCCGCAGGCCGCAAACAGATGCGGATGGAACACTTTTACCGCGAGATGCGCAAAAAATACGATATCCTGATTGACGGGAAAGGCGGCCCGGAAGGCGGGCGCTGGAATTACGACCCGGAAAACCGCAAGCCGCCCGGCAAGGATATCAGCCCGCCGCCGCCGCTCTGCTTTGAACCGGATGCCATCACACAGGAGGTTATGGCGCTGGTGGCGCAGCGCTTTGATGATCATTTCGGCGACCTGGAGCCGTTTTACTTCGCCGTGACCCGTGAACAGGCGCTGGCAATACTGGCAGACTTTCTTGAAAACCGCCTGCCCCGCTTCGGTGATTACCAGGACGTGATGCTGCAGGGCGAGCCATTCATGTATCACGCCCATATCAGCCACTATCTGAATTGCGGCCTGCTTGGCCCGCTCGAAGTTATTCAGGCCGCCGAAGCCGCCTACCGCGACCATGGCGCGCCGCTGAACGCCACCGAGGGCTTTATCCGCCAGATTCTGGGCTGGCGGGAATATGTGCGCGGGATTTACTGGCTGGCCATGCCGGGTTATGAGAATGAAAATTTCCTGGACGCACGGCGCGCATTACCGTGGCTGTACTGGTCGGGCGAAACCAGAATGAACTGCCTGCGGCAATGCGTCACGGAAACCCGGCAGAACGCCTATGCCCATCATATCCAGCGGTTGATGGTGCTGGGAAATTTCGCGCTGCTGGCCGGGATAGACCCAAAAGATGTCAATGAATGGTACCTGATCGTTTATGCCGATGCTTATGAATGGGTCGAGATGCCGAATGTTTCCGGTATGACGCTGTTCGCCGACGGCGGCCGTCTCGCCAGCAAACCTTATGCCGCTGGCGGGGCTTATATCAACCGCATGTCCGATTACTGCAAAAACTGTTCGTACAAGGTCAGCAAGAAAAACGGGCCGGAGGCCTGCCCGTTCAACTATCTCTACTGGGATTTTTTCATCCGTCACCAGGACAAGCTCGCAGGCAACCCGCGCCTCGGCCACAGCTACCGGACGCTGGCGCGTATGGATGACGAGAAAATTGCGGCTATTCAGGACGATGCAAGGCGGTTTTTCGCGGCGCTGGAGAGCGGTGAAACGGTATAAACCATCAGCCCGTCTTCATCATGGGCCGGGACAAGTCCGGAAATCAGCCCATGGCATGGCGCCAAACGGCTTTTATGCTTGTTTACAGCGCGGAACATGTTACATCAATATTGTTGTAATAAGGATACGTACCATGACTCTTGCGATCGCCCTCAAACCGCTTTATACCGCCGTCATATTCAGTGCGGCCCTGATCAGCGCCCCGGTGGTACAGGCGTTCCCGCCCGGCCATATAACCAGTTCTGCTGGCAGTGCCGCTGGCCAGAGTGTGGCCGCGGTCGCGAACGAAACACCGGAGTCTTTTATCACCGATATGGGCGAACAGGCCGTCTCATTCCTCGGTGACGAAACGCTGAGCCGGGAAGAGAAGGAGGCCAAATTCCGCGACCTGCTGACGGCGCATTTCGACACAAGAACGATCGGACGTTTTGTGATGGGCATGAACTGGCGGCGGCTTTCAGACGCGCAGAAAAAAGATTATATGAAACTGTTTAATGATGCGATCATCCGGGTCTATTCGGCGCGTTTTTCCGACTATACGGGACAGGAGTTTGTCATTGAACGGGTCACGGCCACAAGCGAGCATGACAGCCTGGTTCACAGTTACATCTCGCCGCGCGCAGGCCAGAAAATCCCTGTCACATGGCGGGTGCGGACGCGTGACGGCCAGCACCGGATTATCGATGTCGCGATTGAGAATATCAGCCTCGCCCTGTCGACCAAGTCGGAATTTGCCAGCATCATCCAGCGCAATGGTGGCGATCCGGCGGTCATTCTCGACTATATCCGCAAGCGCAGCGGCTAGAACGCTTTAACCGGCAGCCTTTTTGCGCCGGGGCTTTTTGCCGTGCGTGCCCTCGAACATATCGGTGACGGAGCGTAAAAACTCTTTGTTCATATCAACCGTAGTCCGCACGCCAATCGCATCGTAATTCTGATCCAGCCAGTCCTGCATAACAGCGCGGCCCTTATCGCGCAGATAGGTCAGAAATTCCCAGTCGGTGTCGAACTTGCTGGCGACCGACAGGTCACAGAGCGCGCCATCGGAACGAATGGAATGGACGAGGATATCCTTGAACCCGTCTTTATATTCGTCTTTGAGCATATCGTGCTCGATCAGCTTTTTCACAAAGGCGATCGCCCGTAACTCGTGCAGCAGCGAGGCGTTAAAGCTGATCTCGTTAACGCGGTTCATGATATCCGGCGCGCTTGTCGGCAGTTCGGGCCGGTTAAGGGGATTAACATGGACGATCATGATATCGCGGCTCTCGGTCCGGTAAAATAGCGGGTACAGCGCCGGGTTGCCGACATAGCCGCCGTCCCAGTAATATTCGCCGTCAATCTCCACGGCCTTAAACAGGAACGGCAGGCAGGCGCTGGCCAGCGCGACATCAAGCGTTATCTCGGCCGTATCGAACACCCGCACCTTGCCGCTTTCGACATGTGTGGCGCTGATAAACAATTTAACCCGCTCGCAGGCGCGCAGCACATCGAAATCGATTGTCTCAGCCAGCACCTCGCGCAACGGGTTAAAGTCGAGCGGGTTGAGCTGGTACGGCGAAAAGGCCCGGGTGACTGTGTCGAACATAAAATAGCTCAGCGAGTTATCCATGTTCCACGACCAGCTGCGTTCCCACGGCATGCGGCGGATCGGGCTGAACAGACTGCCGGCCTGATGGATGTTCCACCAGAAATCATGCAGGCATTCGCGTGCTTTGTCCGGTCCGCCGCGATGCATGCCATAAGCGAGTGCACAGGCATTCATCGTCCCGGCGCTGGTCGCACAGATGCCGTCCACGGCGAGCCGACCGTCCTCGAGCATCCGGTCGAGCACCCCCCAGGCAAAAGCGCCGTGCGCGCCGCCGCCCTGCAAGGCGAGATTGAGGGGTTTCTTTTTGGTCATTGCGCCGTCCAGCCGCCCTCGACCGGCAGCATCGTACCGGTGATGTTACAGGCGTCGTCACCGCACAGGAACACGGCCAGCGCCCCCAGATGAGCGGTTTCGGTAAATTTCTTGGTCGGCTGGGCTGCGAGCATGACGTCGCGCACCACTTCCTCCTCGGTAATGCCGCGCGCCCTGGCGGTATCGGCGATCTGGTTTTCAACCAGCGGCGTTTTGACATAGCCGGGGCAGATCGCGTTACAGGTGATGTTCTCCTGCGCCAGTTCCAGCGCCACTGTTTTGGTCAGCCCGGCCACGCCGTGCTTGGCGGCGACATAGGCGCTTTTATAGGGCGAGGCGACCAGCGCATGCGCCGAGGCAATATTAATGATCCGGCCCCAGCCCTTATCTTTCATATGCGGCACAGCGTGCCTGATCATGTGGAAGGCGCTGCTTAAATTAATCGCGATAATCGCGTCCCATTTTTCGGCCGGGAATTCGTCAACCGGGCAAACATGCTGGATGCCGGCATTATTGACGATAATATCGACGCCGCCCAGTTCCGCCGCCGTTTCGGCGACCAGCGCGTCGATCTGATCAGGCTGGGTCATGTCGGCCCCGTTATAGCGGACCTTTACATTGCAGGCGCTCTCCATATCAGCACGCAGTGCCTCGATCTCATCAGCATCGCCAAAGCCGTTCAGCATGATGTGGGCGCCCGCTTTTGCCAGCGTCCCGGCGATCCCCAGGCCAATGCCGCTGGTTGAGCCGGTGATGATGGCCGTTTTACCTGTTAAGTCATTCATTTTTCTGATCCTTTCCTCCGGCGATTGCGTGCTGCTAACAAAGATAGCATTGCCGCCCTGAATTGACAGCGGAGAATTACTTTTTGCACCGCAAAACAAAAGCTTGCCTTTTTACGAAAAATTTTGTAGCTTTGCCATAGTCAGACGTTCTTAACCCGAACGGCGTATACGCCGTTACCGTTAAGTACGGAGTTCATATGACAGTAAGCGAAATAACATACGAAACCGAACCACAGCGGGACATTACCACAGGCCAGCAATTGCGCGAGAGCTCGTGGGAAATTCTGGCCGCTGCCGGTCTTGATTACAGCCCCAAATATATCGCGCTGAAAGACGCGTTTAACCGCGCCGCCCCGATCGACGGGCTGATCCGTACGACGCGCGGTTATTACCGCCTGGCCGAGGATACGCGCAACGGGCGGCGGGTGCTGCTTCATTCCTATGAACGTAAACAGCTGACCGGCGTTGAAAAAGACGGCCATATCGTGCTGGCCGATGATGCAACCGATGTTTACGGTATCGCCGCCCGCGACTCAAAACGCGGCGCCCTGTTCCGCTACCTGATGGAAAGGGATACGTGGCAGCTCAGCAACATGCTACAGCAGGATTTGAACCTTCATGCCGAGGAAATGACCATCCCGTCTGAAACGCCGGGCGTTTCACCCCGGCGCAAGATTAAGCTCGCCAACAAAAAAGTGGCTTACGGGATCGTCGAAACCGATGAAGGGAAATGGCGTATTCGCTTTTATAAAAATCTGCGCAGTACCTGGGATGAGGCCGCCGGTTTCACGGCAACATCGTCAGAGCAGAAAAGTGTTTTCACGCCCTATCACTATATTGTCGACAAAGATAATAAGATCAAAGAGTTCGATACGCTCGAAGACGCGCTGACAGACGCACGCCGGCGCTGGCGTATAGAGTCAAAAGATATCTTCCGCGGCATTGAAACAATGTCGGAACGATCGAGCGGCACCATCAACCGTAACAAAAACAAGCTTTTATCGACTTTTATGTGGGTTAAAGAGCGCTATTTGCTTGACTGGCGCAGATCACTCGGTTGGGGTACAGCGGTCGGTTTTGCCAGCACGGCTTTGAGCGGTACCCTCCTTGGGGCTTTGGCCGCTGCAGGACCGATTCTTTTCTGGGGCACCATTTCCAAGAGCCTGGAAACAACCGCCAGCGCCCTCTTGAAATGGCTTCGAAAAGATTCGGACACGAAGAAAGAACAATCCAAAATGCTGTCTGAAGAAATTGAGCACATTAACAACTATCTGCTCGATACAAAGGCCAACCACAACCGCAACCTCAAAAAGCTCGACCCGGAGGCTACCAAGCATCTGCGCCTGCTCAGCCTCGAAGAAGCCGATATGATGTATGATGATGAGGTTCCCTCACCGCCAGAACGGAAATGGCGTGATTATGAACGGCTGAGTTCCGCATCACACCGTTATCACGGCGCACAATTTCATACGATCTACAATGCCGAGAACGACGGTCTGATCATGGCCCTGTATCCGAACGGACTTGTGTCACTAATACATGTTGAAAAAGACCAGCGGGCAACGCGTCACTATGTGATGTATAACCGTGACCTGAACGTGTTTGGCGAAAATGAAACCTTTAAGCATATGGACCCGGCATTGACCCGATTGCCGGGCGAAGGTGACGTGCACAAAATCACCCACCGTCAGGGTAAGGATTTCCGGTATGTGCCCCTAAGCTGTGATGATTTTATGGCAGACCTGTCCGAAAAGCTGGGCCGCAGCGCCCAGGAGTTAAAAGCCTTTGGCATACCAATCCGCAAATTCTTTAACTGTAATGCTTGTGACGGCATTGCACCGCGCGCCGTCGATGCCCTGCCGATTGAGCACTGGGAAACGCAGCAGGAAGCCGCCAATGACCGGGGCCCGGCTCTGGCAGCACGCTACGGCTAAAACGCCTGTTTTTTTGCTGTGCTGTGCGCGCCAATATGCTGCGCGAAAATCCTCACAAAATTATAAACGTCGGTGAAGCTGTTATATAAAGGCACCGGCGCCACGCGAATTGATGCCGGCTCGCGCCAGTCGCAGACAACACCGTCTTTCATCAACGCCTTGTGCACCGCCTTGCCGTTATCATGCACGATCAGGGATAACTGACAGCCGCGGCGTTCCGGTTCGCGCGGCGTGATAATCGTAAATTTATCACTGCCCAGCGCATCCAGCAGATATTCAAGATAGCCGGTCAGGCACCGGCTTTTTTCCTGCAGCATTTTCATACCAGCCGCCGTAAAAATCTCCAGCGACGCTTTCACGGGCGCGAGCGAGAGCAGTGGCGCGTTGGACAGTTGCCAGCCCGCGGCACCAACGGATGCTTTGAAATCCGGTCCCATCAGGAAGCGCGTTGCCTGTTCATGTCCCCACCAGCCGGCAAAACGCGGCAGGTCTTCGCGGGCATGATGACGTTCATGCACAAAAGCAGCGGCAATTGAAGCCGGGCCGCCATTCAGATACTTATAGCTGCACCAGCAGGCGAAATCGACATCCCACTCATGCAGCATAAGCGTCACATTACCCGCAGCATGCGCCAGGTCAAACCCGACCACACAGCCCTGTTTATGACCGGCGGCAGTAATCGCCGCCATATCGAAGAGCTGCCCGGTATAATAGTTGACACCGCCCAGCATGATCAGCGCGACAGATGGCCCTTCGCGGTCAATAGCCGCAAGGATATCTTCATCACGCAGCGTATGTTCCCCCGCACGCGGGGTCAGTTCGATCAGCGCCTCATCAGGGTCAAACCCGTGAAAGGCAAGCTGGCTTTTTACCACATACTGATCGGATGGAAATGCCCCGGCCTCCATGATGATTTTATAGCGGGTCTTTTCGGGGCGGTAAAAACTGACCATCATCAGGTGGAGATTGACAGTCAGCGTATTCATCGCGACGATTTCATCCGGCAGTGCCCCGATAATCGCCGCATAGGGCTTGCAGAGCTCTTCATTATAGGTCAGCCAGGGATTATTGCCTTCGAAATAGCCGTCGATGGCTTTTTCGCGCCAGTCGGCTAATATGTCCTGCACGCCGGCCTCGGCCGTATGCGGTTGCAGCCCCAGCGAATTGCCCAGGAAATAGATCTTTTCGCGGCCGTCTTTATCACGCGGCATATAAAATTGTTCACGGTATGCACGCAGCTCATCCGCCTGATCAAGCTGGTATGCTGTCGCTGCCGCGGTTGTCCATTCCATCTCTTTGCCCCTTCATATCTGTCGGTTCTCTGTTATCTACAAACATATAAATAAAGGCTCTGGATTACCATAGCATTTCATGCTAAGCCGGGATCATGAAAAAATTATGCTTATTTATAGTTGTTAGCCTCCTGATGTCGCTTGTCCTTACCGTGTCCTCGCCGTTTGCCGGCGCTGAAGAGACCGGGCAGGCTGCAGAATTACGCCTCGAGCCGGCAGCCGGCGCTGAACCCGTCGCGGAAGAGTCCCCGGACACCGCAGCAATCGATGAGATTGAGAGGCTGGACGCTGCCGAGTTCACGTTGTCTGACTCCGATATTATGGCCTGGGACGTGGGGCCAAGCGGCCAACATTACCACCTGACCCTCGCGCCCGATACGGACGAGCGGTTTGCAGAATTTATCGCACGTCATACCGACAAACCGGTACAGCTTTACCTGAATAACAGCATATTTTACATTGCCGACATACATGGCATGCTCGATGGTAACAGCGGCTTTGTTTTGAAAGTGGGAGCCAATCAGCAAACCGAAATGGCTTTGTTACTCGGCCCGGCAAAGAAACGCCCGGATACAAAAAATCAGAATGCGGCACAGGCCGGCATGACCGCCAAAGATAACGCTATCATTGCTGCACCGGAATGACCCGCTTTCTGGACAGGGTTATCGGTGACGAAGAAACGGTCCTGGGCCGGGCCTACCTCCACTGGATCTATGTTCTAACCGGTTTAATGTGGGGCATTGGTATGAGCGCCAGCGGCTATTTTGCAGACAGTCTGCTCTGGACCTATTTCGGCGCTCACATTCCTAATCACAGGCAGGAAATTTTCGGCCTTCCCTTCGGTTCGCAATATCCCTGGCTTGCCTGGATGATGACGTTCCTTGGTACGATGATCGCCACGCTGCACATCATTAAATATTATGCGACTGAAATCGCCTTAACCGATCAGCGGATCATCTATAAAACAGGCTGGCTGTTCGTCAATGTCGAAGAGATCGATCTCGCGGAAGTGAGGGCCGAACATGTTCATCATGGATTACTGGGACGGTTCCTGCATTACGGCGAACTACATCTGGACTCACGCTTTGTCGGCGATATTTACCTGCCGGCGATGCGCGACCCTTATAAATTGCTGCGCAAAATTCACAAGGCCCGGGCAAAGCTGCGCGACCCGCTTGATGATTAGAACGTACTGTCCGCCGCACCGCGCAGGGCCGATTGGAGCTGTACGAGCTTTGCCAAAATAGGTGCAACGTTCTTCTGCACCGTCGGTTTATCAACGGTAATATCAGATTTGGGCAGGCCTGCTTTTTCAAGCAAACGAACGTCAGAACCATAAGCGAACAAAGCATCCGTAGACAGTGTGATAATCCGCGGCGGCAGATTCAAATTCAGGGCCGGATCGGCCCGGACGATGTAACTGCCCGGTTTGACAAACTCAAAACTGTAATAGCCATCATAAAATGTCATCGTCTCATTCAAAAGCCTGCCTTCACCGTCAACAAGCTGCATCCGCAAACCCGGTACGGGACGACCATCTTCAAAAGTTGCATAGCCTTCTATAACCCCGGTTTCCACTATCGGGAAGTCAACATGTTGCCGGACACCGGGACGGCTGAGAACATTAAAGCCGGGATAATAGGATTTGTAGAATGGGTTCTCTGTCGATTCTTCGACCAAAGTAAGCGCGACATAGTTACCCCTGGCTGAACGCACGTTCTGGACAAACCCGTCTACATCACTGTCGCCGCTCTCCTGCTTGTTCAGCATCAACATCGCATTATCAACCGGCACATCACCTTCGTCATAGACGGCGTTCAGGTTACGGTCGAGGAACAAGCGGCTGTTCAGAGCCGTCCGGCTCCGCAGGCTTCTGCTATTCATAATGTACTTGCCATTCTTCCCATATGGTGCAAGCGATGTGGACGCGCGCACTGTAAAGTCAAAACCGTCGCCACGGCTCCAGCCGGTATTCACCGACCCCAGAAATTTCTGAAAATCATAAGAGGCATTGGCAGTGACACGGGTACGTGAGTTCTGAAGACTCTGGCCTATATTCAACCCTGCATTAAAGTCTTTGGAATGACGGTAATCAAAATCCAGAAGCGCGTCCCTAAAGTCAAAGTTCGGCCGCACATCATATGTCACCCGCGACCGTAACGAGAGCTTCGGTGTCAGACGATGCTTGGTATTGAACAAACCCTCGACCCGGTTCAGATCATGGTCTTTATAATTCGCGGTAATCCGGTTGCCGTAGGTCTGGCCACGACGTGTAATACTCTTATTCAACTGGTAGCGCGTCGTTGAAGTCTCGTCTTCATCTTCTTCATAGTTCACAGAACCACGCAAGCTCAACCGGCCCAGAGATGTTTGGAACCGCCGCGAAAGACTACCGTTAAAATCAAAAACTTTCGCGCTATCATCAAAGCCAACGGCATTACTCTCGAAATCATTTAAAAACTGTGTATTCAGATTGACACGCCAACCAAGCAAATTTGTCGCCACCCGCGTATCGACGGCATTGCCGCCGCCAAATTGTCTATAACCTTCAATGTTCGCCCTGACCCGTCCAAGAGACAGGTCCGCCCCTAGTGTTGCATATTCAATTTTACCACCGCGCGTGACCGAACTGGTGCCTGTACCAAAAAGGGATATCCAGCGATTAACACCCAGCCGGGCCGATCCACTATAGGCAAAACCCTGATCATCTTCACCGCTGACCGATCGTCTGTCGCTGTCGGAGTCAATCTCGATGAGCCGGTTTTCCGTATCGACAAAGCTGGCATTATATTCAAACGCACCAGGCCGCAACAAATTACCGATACGATATTCTTCAACACGCTCTTCAACTTGCCCTTCAGGGCCATACAACATAACGCGAATACGGTTACCACCTGTCAAAAGCTGTACATTTTCAAAACGGTAAATACCGGACTCGCCAACGGTTCCGAACTCTATCAACTCCTTGCCCCGGTATAGTTCGATCTCCCAGCCAGACGGCGCCGTACCTTCGACGATTACTTCATCGAAGACCCCCTGGCGGCTAAGCGGCCGGGACGAAACACTCACGCCGCGGCCGCTATTCGAGCCGCGGATTAATGTCGGTGTCGGCGCACTGACATCACCGATTTTAAGTTCACGCACGCCAAGCGGCATCGGTTCGTCATATGCGCGCCGCGTCAGCGTCATGCGCAACACATCCGGTGCCTCAAACTTGCCGTCCTGATGGCTGAAATCAAGGCCGTAATCAGCTGAGAAGCCCAGTAAGTCATTCTTACCCGAAATATTCGTGTTATTAGTGATTTCGCTTTCCTGATTAGACCAACCGGTGGACGTCCGTATATCCAGCACAGGCCTGGTAAACATTTTATAAGGATTGCGCACAGTCTTGAAACCGGTCGTATCAATGCCTGCTGCGTTCTGCCGCGCCAACAGCTTCTCCCGGCGCTCTTTCCGGAGTGCGATTTCTTCGTAAGGCAAACGATCCGTTGTATTTAATTCCAGGCTCATCCGCGAAAAATCGAATGTGAGCTCAAGCGGCAGAATCTGGTTAAGCACCCCATAGCGGATGTAAATATCACCAAAACCGCTGCCGAGTTCGCGCGTAAAGGCGTCATCCGGCGCCATATCGACCCGCTCACCCCGCAAGGTATAAAACCCTTCAGCCGCATTAATGCTGAACTCATGCTCCGGCTTACGATACCATCCCTGGACCGTCCCTGTAGCAAGATCAATATCCGCTTTAATCCGCAGCAGGTTCGCCAAAGCACCGACGGGTATGTAATAATCGTCATAGCCCCGCTGTAGCCCCAGAATCGTACGCGATAAAATTGTCTTGTCACGCTCGACCTGAATGACGAGATCATACATATCTTCATAAGCGATCGCGTCCTGACCGGATTGCGCCCACGAGGAAGAGGGCGGCTGGCCGATCGAAAGGAGCCAGACGCAGAAGGCGAGCAAAAGGGCACGTTTGAATGCCATCATCTGATATCTTATAAGCAAAATGCCCGGCGAAATGGGCCAAGAATAAAACAGAAATTATTAGCTACAGGGTAGCATGAAACGGTTTCGGGACAAAAAAGAAAGACAGAAAATCCCAAAAGCGCTCACAAGCCGGCGAGACTATGGAAAGGCTACTGGACAGGCACCATAACCAGCCTTACCGGCCCCCTGACATAATCAGGGTCGTTTTTATTCGGCATGAAATCAACTGCCAGCGCTGAACAGCCTGTATCCGGGAACTGAACGGGATAGAAAAAATCCTTTTCATTCAGCTCTGTAAAGACTTTGATCGCACCAGATGAAACCTGCGTTTCACCTTCGGCGTTTACACATTTGATACTTAAATCACCGATAGCGGAACGGGTGCCCTGCCGGGTAAAGGTAAAATGAAGACCGCCGACACCGCGCGCATTCAGACCGAAGCGGGCATTGGTGATGCCGATATCCAGAGTTGTTTCGCCATGCAGGAAGATGACCGGAATTCTGTAGCCGGTCAACATGGCTAACGACCCTGATGCGCCGCTACGCGGCTGGCGGCTCTCCTGCCCAGCCCCTGTAAATGCATCGGGCAGCTCTTCCGGCTCAAGATAAATATAGGATCTGTATTCACCCGGCACCATATCAGGACTACGGCGCACCATAAAGCGCAAATGCTGCAACTGCCCCGGCTGCAGGATCATGCGACGCGGCGACACAAACATGTGCGGTTCAGCTGAATTCACATTCGGGATAATCTCACCCGGCGCGACCTTCTGGCGCGGTCCTTGCGGCACCTGGCGTAACTGCATCCATTGCAGACGGTAGCCCAGGGGTACATCACGTGTATTTTTAATCCGGTATGTCGTCGCCGACTGGTTCGGGCCTAGTACAATATGATGCCCCAGCACCATCATCGCCTGCGCCGGCGGCGGCGTCACAGCCGCAAGGATGAGAAAACTGCAAATTGCCATCGCAACTGTCAGGCATGATCGGCGTAGCTTTGAAGATGTGAAGCGCATAACTCAAATTCCTGTATTGCTCATTCCTTTAAATTACAAAAAAACCGGTCCAAGGCAAAACGGTATTTCGCGGCCGCTGTGCCAGCTACTGATATGGCCCCTCAAGGTGTAAACGTCACCCGCAGCATAAGCTGACCATCATAAGACCCGGTCGTTTGACCGCCACTCGCCTCAAGATCAGCGCCAATACCGAACTTTATACTGGTCACTGTCAAAGTCACAGGCGTATAGGTAACCGTCGGCCCGCCCGCATCAGTCACGAGCTTGAAATTGTTAACTTCCATCGTACCGGCACCGGTAATATCCGTGAGGGTTGATGTTACCTTGAGCTGCAGAGTGCCGTTTGTCGTAAAACCGTCTGCCTCACAGGCACCGGCCACGGGCGCACCCAAAGCAATCATACAGTTGATTTCACTGATATCGCCGTCCGGCTGTACGCGCAATGTACCACCACCGCCGCAAACGGCAATGGTTGAAAAATTAAGGTTACGGGTGCAGTTGACGGCAAGCTGGGCATGCGCGCTTTCCACGTTCGGCAGCAACAAGGCCGTGGCCAGTGACAGGCACACCATCATTTTACGGCCGCTATGTATCTTCGCACGACCCGCCACCTGCTTACCATCGCCGGGCGCAGCTGCGGCCGGCCGGTGCTGAATATGCTCTTGCTTGCTCATGTCATTCATATAACATGACAGGAAGGACTTTGCCTAGACACCAACGAAAAAGGCACACAGCATGAAAATCAACAGCGACAACGCGGCGATTGAGAAAAATCTGCGTTTTCTTGAAACCACGATTATGGACCATGACGGCTGGGTTGCCCCGGACCTCACAATCACCAGTACGGGCGGAGAAATGAGTATCGTGAATAATGGTTTTCACGATCCGACCAAGCCCCTGATCGCACTGCCGCACGAGCTGCTTTTACCCTCTGAAAAACTCGGCTTGCGTACAAAAGGCAACCATATGGATCTTGATCCGGATAACAGCCTGAGCGATATACAGCGCCGCCTCGCCGAAAGTATGGTCGAAATATACAATCTGACTGACAAGATCGGGCTGCATAAACAAAGCTGCTGCTGGCTGACATTCCGTGAAAACCCGGCTTTACTCGAATCACTGCTGAAAGGGCGTACGCTGAATGAAAGGCAACAGGCCCTGATGGACTTCACGGCCGGGCGGGATACAGAAACAGATGAAGATGATCTGGTCTGTAAAAGCTACATCAAGACGCGGACGATCGGCCGCAAGAACGTGCAGACCGAGGGCGAAGACGAAGCGGCACCGACGACGGATATCATGCCGATTATCGATTTCCTTAACCACCATCCGCAAGGCAGCAATTTTCATTTCAGCCCCTACGATCCCGCGGGCGGGCCGAATGAAGGCAAAATCAAAACCCTACTGGTTAAAGACAGCCGCCCGCTGCCCTACAGCAATGAGTGCTTTGCGTTTTACAATCAGCTCGATACGCTGGATTCATTCATCAATTACGGCTTTCCTGACAGATATACGACTTATGTTCGCTCTGTCCCGTTTGAGATTGATTTGCCGGGGGCCGGCACCGTCAAGATCCACGCAGCAATGGGACGCGGTGTCCAGGGCAAACTCACGAAAAGCATGGCTTCCCTGCGCGCTTACATCCCGACAGTCCTTAACAGGTCAAAGGACACGCTCGCACTCTCCCATTTGCTGATCCCCATAGTCGGCCATGGCCACGCGAATGCGCTGCGCCGGGCCTTACGCCTTGTACTGTCCAACTGGGCGGCCGCCACATCGAAGAATCTCAAACCCGATCAGATATGGGATTATATCATGATGGTCGAAGAGCGCATCCTGAACGAAAATATCGCGTTTTATGAATATCTCATGAAAACGGCGCAAAACGATCAGGGGTCGCCGATGCTGCGCGATACCATTATGGATATCGCCCATTTGCAACTGACCAAACTGTATAAATACGCTTACGACGAAAGCCGTTTTGTCGCAGCTGATGATGAGGCGGAGACCAAGCCGGCCACGGCCGCCGCCGAGTAATCTTATATAAACCCGGCGGCCGGCATTGATGGCCCTGTCGCAATTTGGCATTCATTAAAAAAGCCCGCTATAAAGCGGGCTTTTATCTGTATGTTTTCAGACCTTCGGCTTAGAAGGTGATCGATACAGTGTATGTACCGTCATAGCCGCCAGTAAGCTGGTCAGGCGTGAAGTTCAGTACGCCACCGATCGTGGCTTTACCGGTTGTACCGGCTGCAGCCGCCAGAATTTTGGCTGTGGTTGTCGCCGCACCGTCCGAGAATGTTGCATCAGCACCGCCAGCACCACCAAATGTGAACTTGGTCGCGTTGGTCGAAACGAACTTAAGCAAGGTAACGGTCATGGTTTTACTCGGCGTCGCACCACCGGCAGCACCCGTCGTCAGCTTAATATCGCCTGGGTTAAATTCAGGGATACTGATTGTAAAGGTGGCTTCTTTCGGTGCCGTGAATGTCACAGACCCCAGAGCACCGGTGTTAACAATCACACCGTTGGAGATCGTTGTTGTGGCCTGATCGAATGTCAGCACACCGGCTGTCGCATTCACAGCAAAGGTACCGAAATTCAGGGTCGTAGCGGAGTTAACCCCCAGCGGGTTGGTAACGCTGGCGGAAATTTTCAGGGTATCTGATGCCGTGGCCTGGGCCATAGCGTCACCTGCCATAAACAGGTTTGGAACAAAGGCGCTTAACGCTACAACGGCAGCGGACGCACCCAATCTTTTTTGGTTGAGACTCATTTTGACTACACTCCTTGCTTCGTTAATGGAAATCGCTACACGATCGCAAAACTCCTGTTTTTCACGCAATCACGCAGGTCAAACACTTCTGCATTCTAGCACAGGCACTTACCCTTGCAAAGACCAAATGCGGGCCTGAACCATCAACAGCGTAAAATCGCCGTCACAGCAAAAAAATGTGCTTGCTATATAAGCTTAGCCGCAGCAGATAAACAAAAAGTTAATAACAGGGTTTGCAAAGCGGCCTTAATAAGCCAAAAACCTGTTACATTTCATATAGCTGGGCACCTCATCTAATGGTTACGATCTGTCACTATCATAAGCGCATGCCAGTGTATGAAAGCGCTGCGCAGATAACATGTCACTTGTTGCCGTCGGCTAAACCTTGATGCCGCGCTCGTCCAGAACCGGCTTCAGGCCTTCAATCAGCGGCTGCAGCTGTTTTTCGTAACGACGCCATGCCTCAACCGAGCTTTTATAGATCGGCTTATTGACCTGATTTTTGCTGGCGGTCAAAACAGCGCGTTTTTGTTTATGCGGCTCAAGACAGGCATCGTCCCACGGCAACCCAACAAAATCGATCAGCTTGCGGGCCTGTGTTTCAAAATTTTCAACAGTGTCTTCATAGTCGACTTCCAGAACACTGCCGGCAGGCAAAAGCTGCAGCCAGTATTTCATCAAATCATCATATAGGATATAGCGCTGGGCCAGAGCTTCCAGATCGTATGCATAATCGTGACCACTTGCAAAATTCTGTTTGTAACAAGACAGACAATTATCGATCGGGTTGCGCCGGCAGTGAATGATTTTAGCCTGCGGCAGAATACAATGCATCATACCAAGGTTGAGACTGTTACCGGGCATTTTATCAGTAATACGCAGCGCCTTGCCGGTCACATCCCGCGCCTTGATTTTGTCGACATAGGCCCGGCCCATCTGCTCCGCGGTATCCGTCGTTAACGGCCCTTTTTCACGGATGACAGCGCTAAGATCGTACAGTTCTCCGGCGCCAAATACATCGGGGTGGGAGGAAATAATCTGTTCCGTCAGTGTTGTGCCTGAACGGGGCATACCGACAATAAAGACCGGCAGATCCGAATCATAGCCGCGGCCTTCATGCGCCTTGATAACGGCAGGTGTAAAGTGCTTCTTACGAGCAACAAACCCCGGCCCCATCTCACTCTTGTCAAATATGCGGCCGGAAAACGTTTTGTCATTCGCCTGCTTGAGATAGGTAAAGGCTTTTTCATACTCGCCCATTTTTTCATAGGCCTTGGACATGGCGAAATCGATAATCACCTGCGTCTCAATACTATACTCATCACATTTTTCGGCAATCTCCTGCAGCTTGAGAAAATCGGGATCATCGGCCGTAAAAGTCTTGTAAGCCTGCAAACTGTAATAAAAGCTCGGGTTTTCCAGGACATAAGGCCGGGCCGCCTCAAGAATTTCGCTGGCTTCGTCTTTACGGTTGATTGTTAGCAGCATATCAGCCTTGGCCAGCAGCGCATTCGGGTTATGGGGCCGTAACGCCAGCGCCCTGTCGACAAAAACCAAGCCTTCCTCAACCCGGCTGGCCCGCTCGTAAATGCGGGCCTTCTGGACCAGAAGCGGCGGCGTTTCCTGGAAACTGTCCATTGCCATATCGATAGCTTCAATGGCCTCATCGAGCATGTCGAGATTCATACGCACTTCTGCAAGTTTGACCAGCGCCTGCGTATCACTTGATTCCAGTGCCAGCGCATTATGCAGCACAGCATCCGCTTCGTCATAATTGCCGAACGCAATCATCACATCGGCCAGCACGAGATGATGCACAGCCTCGTCAGGCTCAAGCATAATCGCCTTCTCTGCCGACTCACGCGCTTCATGAAACAGGGACTGCCGCATCTGCGCCACAGCAAGGGTGGCATAAGCCGCGGCGTGATCTTTCTTAAACGATACAACGTAACGGGCGGACACCATGGCCTCTTCAGGACGATCCGCCTGTAAATATGTGATCGCAAGATTGTGATGCGCTACATAGTAATCAGGCTTGGCGTTGGTGGCTTTTTTGAAATAGTCGATCGCCTTGTCATTGTCACCCATATCACGGTGAATACAGCCGGCATTATTCAGCGCTTCGTGATAGGATGGGTCAAGCGCGATGGCCTTTTCAACAATTTCCGCTGCTTTTTCAAGCTTACCCTGCTGGCGCAATGTATTCGCCCAATTCGAATAAACCCGCACCGAATCAGGTGTCATTTCGGCCAGCCGCTCCCACAGATCTTCCGCTTCTTCGAACTTGTTCTGCGCCGCAAGAGCAATACCCAGATTCATGTAAGCGTCAGGCTTATCCGGCATCATCAGGGTAGCCTGGATCGCAACCTCTTCGGCCTCTTCGAACCGATCCAGCAACCACAGCGCATACGCCTTGTTGCTGTAGGCTTCATAGGCTTCCGGGTCGATTGACAAGGCCTTGTCGAAAACCTCCAGCGCTTCTTCATAACGATCCAGCGCCGACAAAGCGGATGCATAGTTAATCCAGCAACTGGCATTATCAGGATCGGCCTCTGTCGCCCGCTGGCCGTATTTTAGCGACTCATCGAAATTCCCGCGCTGAAAGAGCAAAGCCGCCATAAAATAAACCGTCGGGTAATGGTCCGGTACAGCGCGCAATATATCGCGGTAGGTGCGCTCGGCAATTGTAAAGTTACCCGTCTGATGATGCGACTTGGCAAGCCTGAGGGCATCGTCCAGGGACACTTCGTATTTCGCGCTTTCTCCTGTTTCAGCATCATCTTTTTCCACATCAACAGTGGCCCCTGCTGGCTTTTCGGCTACTGACACGATTTTTCTCCTCTTCAGAACATTTACAATGCTGTTATAAAAACTAAGCGCTCCTGCACAATCAGTAAAGCCACTATTGGGCACTCACCCTATCCATCCACGATAATACGACACGCCCGATCATATTGAACAACAAGCCTGTTTTAAGGATATTTCAGCTGTTATCCCCATTTTATCCGCGGGTTATTCACCTTTGAATTGACGCCCCGCCCACCGGCACCTACGCTGATATATGGGTGAATCGCCCGTTCTTTGGGTGCAGACTAGATCGAATTAGGATTCCAATTATGCCATTCGGCACTTTGTGGCGCTCCAGCCACATTCGGGAATTAAAACGAACAGCCAACTTCGCCTGCCTGACCATTGCGGTTATGGCGTTAACGGGCTGTGGCCTGCTTCCTTTTGGCGATACAAACAACACCCAAAACTCTGCACCCCGCCCCCCCGTCTCAACAGATAATGCCGCGCAACCCGCTGTCACAGCCGCTGATCCCGCAGCGGATACAATGACGGAATCCGGCACGGCAAGCATGGTTCCGGACGGCTACACACAGGTCCCTGCACCCATCCCTGCGGCGCTCACCCCGCCGATCGATCCTGTGATAGCCGCCGGTCCTCTTCAACTGGGCGAAGACGGCCCGATGGGCGCGCTCGGTATTAATCTCGAGGAGTACTTCGATGACAATGCCGATATCGACACCCGCGTCAGCCGGGTTGAGCGCGCGGTGACCGCAATCCAGAAGGATCTGCGCACCCTCGCCCCGCCGATCAAACGGCTGATCACCGTCGAGCGGGACATTCAGGCGCTGGTTGCCCAGCTTGCCGACTTCGTCGAGGCGCCGCCACCGCCGGAGCCGGCGCCCGCTCCGGTACAAATGGCGCCGATGCCATCAGCAGCCCCGATGCCGACAATGAACGCGCAGCAAAAAAGCCATATGATCAGCGGCGGCAAAACTATTGCCGGCAGCAGCGGCGTGACCGTCGGGCGGCTGCGCACCGGCGAGCACCCCGATAAGAGCCGGATCGTGCTTGATGCCAGCGGGCCGACAACGTATCGCTACGATCTCGATAACGAGGAAATGCTGCTGGTTATTGAACTGCCGCAGGCCGGGTGGACCGGCAAAATGCAGGAGACAATCCGCAAATCACCTGTCATCGCCGGCTACAGCGTTCACCCGTTCAACGGCGGCAGCCGCGTCATTGTCCAGTTGAAAAAGCGGACATCCATCGCCTATGAAATTGCGATCCGGCCGAACGGTAACAAGAATTACCGGATCGTCATTGATCTGAAGAAATGACATGAAAACTTAATTTCATGTCATCCCGAACCCCCGCCTACGCGGGGGCTGGCTTTTGTGAACGACATCATGCCGCAGGGCGCAGTACCATGAGATGTCTCCGGCCTCACAGGCCGTTCGACATGACAGGGCATACAAGACTTTAAATACTGATGCTTTCTTCCAGGAACGCGCGCTTGGGGATGATGTAATCCTGCGTCCCTTCGCGGATGACAGTATCGCCGGGCTGCAAGTCGAACGGCAGGAACTCCTCGGCCTGATCCAGGCCCTCAAGGCCCTTGAAGCTTTTATACATCGGGCTGAAATCGGTATGCACGGCCTGCTCGAACAAATCCTCGAAGCTATCGATAACGAAATAGCAGGGCTGCAGGTCGTTAATATAGACCCTGGTGCGCATGCAGCGTTCGAGGTCGAACTGGATGTGATGCGCGCTCGGGTCGTCGATCGCGTACATCGCCTCGCCGTAAGACGAGCACAGCCCGGCGCCGTAAAGTTTCAGACCGTCCGGCTTTTTGATCAGGCCGAACTCGATCGTCCACCAGTTCAGGCGCGCGAGATTTTTGGTGGTTTTATATTCCAGCGCCCGCGCGCCGCCCTTGCCGTATTCATGCATGTAATCGGCATAGGCGCGGTTGGTCAAAAGCGGGATATGCCCGAACAGATCGTGGAAGATATCGGGCTCCTCCAGGTAATCGAGCTGGTCTTTATCGCGGATGAAATTGCCCGACGGGAATTTGCGGTCGGTCAGCATATCGAAAAACGGTTTGGATTTGATCAGCCCGCGCGTGGCGACAATTTCCCAGCCGGCAAATTCACGCAGGCATTCATTGACCTCGTTAAAATCCGGGATTTTATCGGCGGTAAAGCCAAGATCCTTAACGGCCTGCAAATATTCCGGGCAGGCGCGCGGCTCCAGCACCTCCATCTGGCGGTTATAGAGCAGTTTCCACGCCTCGTGATGATCGGGAGTGTAATCTTTCCAGCCCTGATCGATGATCAGGTCCGCATAGCTTATCTCTTTATCAGCAACCATATTTTATCCTCCTGTTGTTTTATTCTGTGTCATTGCGAGCCGCGAGAGCGGCGTGGCAATCCAGAATGTTTGCCTGGCGGGAAGACTCTGGACTGCTTCGTCAACTTCGTTTCCTCGCAATGACAGCAACCTTTATATCTTTTTATCATAGCATTCTCATGCCGCGTCCTTCAGAAGCGGGGCGGCGGAACCGTGGATTTGCTCCAGACCGGCCGGGGCCTCGGGCTGGGTTTCGGGCGCGGCTTTTATGAACGCCTCCTGCCGGACGCAGTGCCGTTCAATCGCGCGGCATAACGGGTAAGGCGATAAATCAACGTCAAAACGCCGCATGCTGTACATATGCGGAATCAGGCACAGATCGGCGACACTGACCTGGTCGCCGAGCACATAGCCTCCGGCCCGGCCATCGCGCTCTAACATCGCCTCGATCGCCGCCATGCCCTGCGTCGTCCAGTGCGTATACCAGACGTGTTTCGCCGTCTCATCAGCATCGAAATGATCGGCAAGGTATTTTTGCGTTTTCAGGTTAATCAGCGGGTGGATGTCCTCAGCAACGCTTAAGGCGATCTGGCGGACATAAGCCTGGTCTTTTTCATCGCCGGGCGCCAGCGACGGTTCCGGGGCGAGATTGTCGAGATAATTAAGGATTGCCAGTGATTGCGAGAGCACAAAATCGCTGTCTTTTAAGGCCGGAACGCCGCCAAGCGGGTTGATTTTAAGATACTCGTCAGTACGCTGCTCCCCGGCCAGCAGATTGACCGGCACCGTTTCAAAGGCGAGTCCTTTCAGATGCAGCGCAATGCGCACCCGGTAGGATGTTGAGGAACGAAAATAGTGGTACAGTGTGAGCATGCTTGTTCCTTTTATACTAACGTTTCGTCATTTGGCGTTTCGTCATTGCGAACGCCTGAAAGGCGCGCGGCAATCCAGAATGCTCACCAAACGGAAAGAGTCTGGATGGCTTCGTCCCCCGGATAAAGTCCGGGTCCTCGCAATGACGGTTCCTTATGTCATCCGTTCGCCGCTTTCTGTGCTGCGCTCTCGCCGTACGCGTACGGTACGATCTCCTGCTCAATCGCGCCGAACAGTGACGCGCCGTTCTGATCCAGCATTTCAATGCGTATCCTGTCCCCGTATTTCATGAACGGGGTTTTGAAATCGCCGTCTTCGATTTTTTCGATCATGCGCGTTTCGGCAAAACAGGACACGCCGGCCGCGCGGTCGTAATTCGAGATCGTGCCCGAGCCGATAATCGTGCCGGCGCCCAGCGGGCGGGTGCGGGCGGCATGGGCGATCAATCGCCCGAAATCGAACTGCATATCGACCCCGGCGTTCGGGCGGCCGATTTCGGTGCCGTTATAGGTGCTGATCAGCGGCAGGTGCAGCTTGCCGCCCTGCCAGGCCGTGCCGAGAGCATCCGGGGTGACGGCCACCGGTGAAAAGGCGCTGGGCGGCTTGGCCTGGAAAAAGCCGAAGCCTTTGCCAAGCTCGTTCGGGATCAGGTTGCGCAAAGACACATCATTCATCAGCATGATCAACTTGATATGCGCCAGCGCATCGTCCGGCGTCACGCCCATCGGTACATCGTCGGTGATGACGGCGACTTCGGCCTCGAAATCAATGCCGAATTCCTCATCCGGCACCGGGATATCATCGCGCGGGCCGAGAATCGTATCGCTGACCGCCTGGTAGATGAGCGGGTCGTCCTTAAATGAGGGCGGCATTTCAGCACCGCGCGCTTTGCGCACCAATTCGACATGGTTCAGGTAGGCGCTGCCGTCCGCAATCTGGTAGGCGCGGGGCAGGGGCGAGGCGCAGGCGGCGGGGTCGAACGGATGTGTCTCCGCGATATCGCCGCTTTCCAGCCTGCCGGCCAAAGCGCGCAGCTTTGGTTCCGCCGCCGCCCAGTCATCCAGCACCGCCTGCAATGTCGGCGCTATATCCGTCGCCGGAATATACAGGCTTAAATCATTTTTGACGACGATCAGGCGTCCGTCACGGCCGTGCTTTAACGATGCGAGTTTCATGATTTCAAGTCCTTTGCAAAATCGTCATTGCGAGGAAGGCTTTAAGCCTGACGAAGCAATCCAGAGTCTTTCCATCTGGTAACCATTCTGGATTGCCGCGTCCCCCGGATCAAGTCCGGGGTCCTCGCAATGACGGCTGTTGTCAATTAACCGCTGGCCGAGTCCTTCTCTTCCAACACGCCGCGGCGAATCTGGTCTTCTTCGATCGACTCGAACAGGGCCTGGAAATTGCCCTCGCCGAAACCTTCATTGCCCTTGCGCTGGATGATCTCGAAAAAGACCGGGCCAATTTCATCCTGGGTGAAGATTTGCAGCAGCAACCCCTGCCCGTCGGTCGGCGCGCCGTCGATCAGGATGTTGAGATCATGCAGGCGCTTTAAATCCTCACCATGGCCGGGGACGCGGGCATCGGTTTTTTCGTAATACGTATCCGGCGTGCTCTGGAACGGGACGCCGTTCGCTTTCATCATTTCGACGGTTTTATAGATATCGTCAGTACCAAGCGCGATATGCTGGATGCCCTCGCCGTTAAAACGCTGCAGGAATTCCTCGATCTGCGATTTATCGTCTGATGATTCATTGAGCGGGATGCGGATCTTGCCGCACGGGCTGGTCATCGCCTTGCTTTTCAGGCCGGTCAGCTTGCCCTCGATATCGAAATAGCGGATTTCGCGGAAATTAAAGATGTCCTCGTAAAATTTCGCCCATTTATCCATGTTGCCGCGGAATACATTATGGGTGACATGATCAAGATAGGTCAGCCCGACCCCCGGCGTCGCAATTGCCAGCCCTTCGAATTCCCCGTCATAAACCGTTTCACTGTCGATCAGGTAAAGCAACGAGCCGCCGATCCCCTTAATGGCCGGCAGGTTCATCGACCCGCCATGCGCGCCGGCTTCAACGACCTCCGCCCCGCGCTTTTGCGCTTCGGCGATCGCAAAATCGGCATCGGCGA
The DNA here is from genome assembly GCA_964445195.1 of uncultured Micavibrio sp. GTDB lineage: Bacteria > Pseudomonadota > Alphaproteobacteria > Micavibrionales > Micavibrionaceae > UM-FILTER-47-13. The sequence continues at coordinate 49,593 of CAYUKA010000011.1, forward strand.
CTTTAAAGGCCATCGCGCTGGCCCCGCCATGATGTTCGGCGGCGAACGCGCCGCTTTGTCCGCCGGTTTCGCGGTTAATCAGGAATTTCACATCGCGCTGCTGGTACAGCGTAATGTCCTTGTCTTTATGTTTGGCGATCGCGGTAAAGCCGAAATCATCCATGATTTTTTCGAGCCGCGGAATATCCTTGCCGGTGAACTCAAGAAACTCGAACCCGTCGGTTTTCAGCGGATTGTCAAAAAGGTCTGCCATGATCCTGTCCTCCCGTTATTCTTATCAAAGCTGCCCGCAGGGTAGAAAATTACCCGCAAATTGTCCATGCTCTTTGATGATGCGCTGCGCAAGACGGAGAGAAAGATGCACCTTCAGCCGGTTCAGACAAATTACCGACGCCTCGCCCATAATTATGATGCGCGCTGGGCGGCGTTCAATGATGCCGCCCATGGCTGGGTGCTGGACCGGCTTGACGGAGCGCGCAATGTTATTGATATGGGCTGCGGCACCGGGCGATTGCTGGCACAGATTCATAACCGTTATCCCGCCGCGGCCCTGACCGGGCTTGACGCCAGTCCGGATATGCTGGCTGTAGCGGCGCAGACTGTACCGGCGGCGCATCTTCTTGAAACCGATCTCATGACATATGAAACCGCTCGGAAGTTCGATGCGGTTTTATCAATAAACGTGCTGCATCATCTGCCCGACGCGGCGTATCATATCGGGTCACTGCATAGGCTGTGCGCCGCAAACGCCGCGGTCTTTCTATGCGACTTTGCCATTGAAGGACTCGTCCTAAACGCGGCAGAGCTTTACTGGCGCACCCTGCAGCCGGCGCATCGCCGGGCTTTTTCACAGGCGGCTCTCAAAGAACTGCTCACCGATTCTTTTACCATAGAGGATGAAGCGCTGCTGCGCCCGGACCGGTTCTGGCGGCTGCAGATATACCGGCTCAAGCCTAAAACGGCCTGATCGCGAACAGCGCCCGGTTCTCTTTGCCCTTCAGATAGGGTACGCCGTGGCGGCCGATCTCATGGTGCAGGCTCACCGCCTCGACATGATCGGTCTGGTCGCCGCGCCGCGTTTCATCATAGCAGGCCGGCTTGGCCTTCGGGTCGAGATACGGGAAAGCGAAGGATTCACGAAAGAGTTCCGCCCCCTCAATCACCGGTTTATCTTTACCGGCCCCATAGCCGCCCCATTTATGGATCGACTCCAAACTCACACTATGCAGAGTTTCATAAAGTTCAACCGGCGTCGCCGCATCAAAGAAAGCCGCAACGACCGGGCGGTCCGGGTGCTGCACGGCCAGCGGCTGCGCCACTTTAAGGGCGCGGGTCACCTGGTCCTCATGCGGCTCGCCCGGCTTGATGGCAGCGACACTCGCATCTGAGTTTACGGCGATCATGAAGATGTCGTGCAGGCCGGCGCGGTTATCAGCAATATACTGAAACCCGGCCAATGTCGTGTTCAGTACGATCTCTTGCGGCGGGGCATAAATGCCATTGGTGACATGCAACCCGGCCGGTCCCATCGCCGCTACAGTATCGGCAATCGCCGCCAGATCAGATGTCTGTATAAGGTGTAGATTACCGGCCAAAGCCATAACGCTTATCCCTTTCCATTTCATGTCCGGCCATTCATGACACAGGACCGAATCATATGTCAAAGTTTTGTAAAGCGGGCTGTTTTTATAGCCCTTTTCCGGTTATACTGCGGCTGATGTATGATCCTGCCGCTGCCGAACGCAAACGTGAAAAAAAGATCAGGCGCCTTTTAAAAAAGAGCGCATGGGCCGCGGGTATGGGAATCGGGCTGATCATCCTGCGCTTTATCGTTGCACCGTATCTGGGTGAAAACGAAGCTGCGCAGGACGCGCTGTTCATTTTCGGCTGGTGCCTGATCGGTTACGGCGCGGCGACGGTGCTCAGCTTCATGTTCCTGCGCGCGCATATTTTCAAGATCAATATTGCCCTGAGCTGGGTCATCATGCCACTGATCTTTATCAAGCTGCTGACGGGGGTGCTGTAAACAGGTCTGTCGGTTCGTCCTTGATCACAGGCATGATCAGCTCTTCATCATCATTAGCCACCGCCCCGACCCTGCGGTCAACCGCATGATAGGCAAGAGGCCGCGCCGTAGCACGGTCAATGATTGCCTGCACCTCTCGCTCATCACCGCCAAACCATGCCTGTGCTTCCGAAGGCGCAACCATAACCGGCATCCTGTGATGCAACCGTGCAATCTTGCCGTCAGCGGGTCTGGTCAGGATCGTGAAGGTGACCAGGTCACCGTGCCGGCACCACAGCCCGGCGAAGGCAAGCACAGCGTTATCCGGATCATGAATATAGTAAGGCTGTTTGCGCCCGCCGGTTTCAGCGGCCGCCCATTCATAAAAGCCGTTTGCCGGCACAAGGCAGCGGCGGCCACGCGCCCAGCTGTCGCGAAAGGCCGGCTTGTCGGCGACAGTCTCGCTGCGGGCATTGATCATCCTGGCCGCCGGCGCCGTATCATCGGAGGCAGCCCATGGCGGCGTAAAACCCCAGCGCGCCATACCGGCCCGGTGCCGGATCACCACCGACATATGCTGCATCGGCGCCGCATTATAACGCGGCGGCCCCTCCGGCCAGTTTTCAGCCGCCAGCAGATCTTTGAGTTTTTGCGGCGGTGCATAAAGACTATAGCGGCCACACATCGGTTTCAGCCTTGCCGTTTATTCAGTTTACGCTTACTCTTGAATATTAGCATTTTGTGCCAGACGGCATAAAGACCGCATAAACAGACGTAACGCAACAATCCACGGATATCATGGCCCAAAACCTGATGAAAAAAGCCGCGCAGGAATTGCCCGCCGACGTCCCCAAAACCGTCATTCCTTTCCTTGAAAAACTCTACGATAGCATGCCGGCCGAAGACCGCGGCCTTGTCGATCCCGGTTTGCTCGCCGCCACCGCCCGGCAGCATCATAAACTCAGCAAAGAACGCAGGAATGGCGCGCCGCGCATCAGCATCCGCTCGGCACCGGCGCAGGACAGTGATGACAAGACACTTTATACGCTGATTGATATTGTCAGTGACGATCGCCCGTTTATCGTTGATTCGGTCGCGGCTGAAATCACCCAGAATTACCGGCTGATCCACCTGCTGATCCATCCGCTGATCCTGATCAAACGCGACAGGGACGGCAGTTTTATCAGCGTCGCCGATGCGCCGGGTGACGGCATTGTGCCGCAGTCGCATATCCATATCCAGCTTCAGGACACCCTGCCGGGTCCGGTCGCAAGAGAGCTCGAAGCCGCGCTTTACAGGGTATTGAGCGATGTATATTACGCCACCCGCGACTGGCAGGCCATGCGGGCGAAGCTGCGCGAATGCCAGAAAATCGTCAATAATCTGCCGGCGGACCAGTATAACGATCTTGAAATCGAGGAATATATCCATTTCCTTGATTACCTGTACAAGGATAATTTCACCCTGCTCGGCTACCGCGCCTACCGGTTCCGCGACAAGGACGGCAAGGTGGAAAGCGTAACGGTGAAGGGGTCGAGCCTCGGCCTGCTGCATGACGATATCGCGCCGGTTTATATCAACGAGCACGACCACGGCCTGACCGACCGCCTGCAAAAGCTGCGCCGCGACATGCCGCCGCTTACGGTGTCAAAAGTCAACCGTCGCGCCACCGTCCACCGCGCCGTGCCGCTTGACGCGATCGCCGTCAAGGAGTTCGACAAGAACGGCAAGGTGATCGGCGAACATTTATTTATCGGCCTGTTTACCTCCGTCACCTATTCGCGCAGCATTCAGGATGTGCCGCTGATCCGCAGCAAAGTCGAGCGCGTTATGCGGCGCTCCGGCTTCAAGCCGGGCAGCCACGACTATAAAGCCCTGCGCCATGTGCTGGAAAAATATCCGCGCGACGAGTTGTTCCAGATCGAGGAAGCCGCCCTGCTCGAGACGTGCCTGAGCATCCTGAACCTGCATGAGCGGCAGCGGATTGCGCTCTACACGCGGGCCGACCCGTTCGGGCGTTATGTATCCTGTCTTGTGTACGTACCGCGCGACCGCTACGACACGCGCCTGCGCCTGAAGATCCAGACGATCCTCGAAGACTCCTTCGCCGGCAAGACCGGGGATTTTTACACAAATTTAGATGACTCGCCGCTGGCGCGGGTGATGTTCATTATCTATATCAACCGGAAAAGCCCGCCGCGCTACGATCTCAAAGCCATTGAGAAAAAGCTGCAGGAAGCCGGCCAGCTCTGGCAGGAAAAGCTGAACGATGTGCTGCTCGCGCATTGCGAGACAGAGGATGAAGCGCTGGCCTGTTCCCGCCGCTATGGCGAAGCCTTCCCGGTCAACTACCGCGAATTATACGAACCGAAACAGGCGCTGTTCGATATCCGCAAGATCGACGAGGTGCTTGAAAGCGGCGCGCTGGCACTTGACCTGTATAAATGCAAAAGCTGCGAACCGGGGCAGATTCGCCTCAAGGTATTCCACGCCGGCGCGCCGATGACCCTGTCCGACATCCTGCCGGTGCTGGAGAATATGGGCGTGCGCGTGATCTCCGAAATGCCGTTTGAAGTCGCGCCCTCAGCCTGCGACGGCCCGGTCTGGATTCATGACTTCCAGCTCGAGCTTGACTACGAGGTGTCCGCCAAACGGATTGATCAGGTCAAGGATATTTTCGAAGAAGCCCTGGCGCTGGTCTGGATCAGCCGCGTCGAGAATGACAGCCTGAACAGCCTGGTACTCGGGGCACGGATGCCATGGCGCGATATCAAGATCCTGCGCGCCTATGTCCATTATATGCGGCAGATCGGCTATTATTTCGGCACACGCTATATTGAACAGGCACTGACCAATAACCCGAACATCGCCCGCGAACTGGTCAAGCTCTTTTACGCGCTGCACGACCCGGCCGGGCAGGACAAAGCCGCCGTGCAGGCCACCGGCTGTATGGTCGCGATCGATCATAAATTAGAGACGGTGGAGTCACTGGATGAAGACCGCATCCTGCGCAGCCTGGCCAACCTGATCGATGCGACGCTGCGCACCAATCATTTCCAAACTGACAAGAACGGCGCGTACAAACCTTATCTGGCGCTGAAACTAGACAGCGCCAAGATCAAGGACATACCGCAGCCGGTGCCTTACCGCGAGATTTTCGTTTATGCCGTGCGCTTTGAGGGCGTCCATCTGCGCGGCGATGTGATCGCCCGCGGCGGTATCCGCTGGTCGGACCGGCAGGAGGATTTCCGCACCGAAATTCTGGGCCTGATGAAAGCGCAGCAGGTGAAGAACTCGGTGATTGTGCCGATGGGCGCAAAGGGCGGGTTCGTTATCAAGAACCCGCCGGCCGAAGGCGGGCGCGCCGCCTTCAACGCCGAAGGGATTGCCTGCTACAAGCAGTTTATCAGCGGCCTGCTCGATATCACCGATAACCGCAAGGGCAAAAAAGTCATCCGGCCGGCGCAGACCGTCTGCCGTGACGACGAAGACCCGTATCTGGTCGTCGCCGCCGATAAAGGCACCGCATCCTTTTCCGATACCGCCAACGGCATTGCCGCAGAGTACGATTTCTGGCTTGGCGATGCCTTCGCCTCGGGCGGCAGCGCCGGATATGATCACAAGGTGATGGGCATCACCGCGCGCGGGGCGTGGGAGTCAGTCAAACGCCACTTCCGCGAACTGAACCACGATACGCAGAGCCAGCCGTTCGATGTCGTCGGTGTCGGCGATATGGGCGGCGACGTGTTCGGCAACGGCATGCTGCTCTCAAAACATATCCGCCTGATCGGCGCGTTCAACCACCTGCATATTGTCTGCGACCCGGATCCCGACCCGGCGGAAAGTTTCAAAGAGCGTAAAAGACTGTTCAGAGCCGTCAAGGGCTGGGACGCTTACAATGAAGAAAAGCTGTCCAGGGGCGGGCGCATTTTCTTACGTACAGAAAAGAGCCTGAGCCTGACACCGGAGATCCGGGCGCGATTCGAAATAGAGCAGGAGCGCGTATCCCCGAATGAACTCATTCAGGCCATGCTCAAAGCCCGTACCGATCTGCTGTGGTTCGGCGGGATCGGCACTTATATCAAAGCCGCCGCAGAAAGCCACGGCGATGTCGGCGACAAGGCCAACGATCCGCTACGGATCAACGCGGGTGACGTACGGGCGCGGGTGATCGGCGAAGGCGCGAATCTCGCCGTCACGCAGGCGGCGCGCATCGAATACGCGAAAAGCGGCGGACGGCTGAATGCCGATTTCATCGACAATGCCGGCGGGGTTGCCTCCTCCGATCATGAGGTCAATATCAAGATCCTGCTGGCCGAAGTGATGCGCAGCCGCAAACAGACCAAACAGACAATGACATTAAAGCGCCGCAATACGCTGCTGGAAAGCATGACCGACGAGGTCGCGGCGCTGGTGCTGCGCAATAATTATCAACAAGCGCAGGGCATCAGCCTGATGGAAATGCGGGCGGCGCAGGACCTGCCGGTGCAGGCGCGCTTTATCCGTGACCTGGAACGCCGGCACGGTATCGACCGCACGCTTGAAGGCCTGCCTGATGAGGAAGAAATCGAGCGCCGGATCCAGGGCAACAAGGGGCTGACCCGACCGGAACTCAGCGTACTGCAGGCCTATGCCAAAATCCTGTTCACCAAAGACCTGCTGGCCAGCGACATTCCCGACCGGCCGGAAATGCATGCCTACTGGCTGGCCAATTATTTTCCGACCCCGCTGCGTAAAAAATATGCCGCCGAGATCAAAGATCATCGGCTGCGCCGTGAAATTGTTGCAACAACGATGGCGACGAGCCTTGTCAACCGCATGGGCCCGACCTTCATCAAAGAGATGATGGATAAAACCGGTGCCAGCTGTGCCGCCGTCGCCCGCGCGTACCTGATCGTCCGCGAAGCGTTCGATATCCGTGCTTTCTGGGATGAGATCGAAGCGCTCGATAATAAGGTACCTGCACAGGTCCAGCTCAAGGCCATGGCGCAAATGGCCGGCATGATGACGCGGGAGACACTATGGTTCCTGACCCGTCTCGGCCGCGCGCCCGACATGAAAAAGGATACCGCCGCTTTCGGTGCCGGTATTAGGACATTATATAAGCATTTCGATCAGCTCGCGCCGGCATCTCTGGCGCTGGCGGTCGAACAACGCACTGCCGCCGGTATCAATGACGGCCTGCCGGAAGCGCTGGCACGGCAAATTGCCCTGATCCCGACCATGGCGGCCGCGTTCGACATTATCCGCACCAGCACGGACACCAGAGCCGACCTGCCGCTGACCGGACGGATTTATTTCGCGCTGGGAGAGTATTTCCACATTGACTGGCTGCGCAGACAGGCGCGCTTTATGCAGGCCGAGGACCGCTGGGCCGCCGAAGCGATCGACGGCATGATCGACGAGCTGCATCAGTGTCAGGCCGGCCTGACAGCGCATATCCTGCAAAGCAGGGGTAAAACGGAAAAGACCGGCGGCAAAGCAGATATTGTCGATGAATGGGTCAGCGCCCATGCGCCGCAGGCGCGCCAGCTTGAACCGCTGTTTGAAGAGATGCGCCGGGCCGGCAGCATCGACCTGCCAATGCTGCTGATTGCCGGCCAGCGGCTGCGCGCGCTGTATGGCGGTTAATTCGGCGGTTTTAGATATTGCCGGGCGCGGGCAGCGGCGGCACTCTGAAGCCAAGGTCACGGTCACCGAACCGCTCCTGGTAAGCCAGCAGTAATTTTGTCGCCCCGGCATCATACATTTCATTGGCAAAAGTACGTGTGCCGCCATCGATCTCTTCAGCGACAAGACGCAAACTCGCACCCTGCTCCAATAAGCCGAACATTCGTTCGGTATCCTCGCTGCCTTCATGGATCATCGCCCGTAGATCGAGGCTGGCCGTGTATGCCGCCCTGATCTCTGCCAGTTTACGGCTGTCCATACCCAGCAGGCAGGCATCTGGCTTATGGGCGATTGCGGCAAAATGATACCCGGTCAGATCGAAGCGCTCGCGGCTGATCAGCCGTGCCAGATGGGCAATCACACCGGCCTTGTCATTTTCGAAAATAACATAATGCCACTGCCGGCCGCGATGATCTTTTACTTCCGCACCGTTTTCCAGCATGTGCAGCAGGCTGCTGGGTGACAGGCGCTGCGCCAGCGTTGACAGGGCCTGCGTATCATTAAGCCGCGCATGATCAAGCAGGCTGCCCTGTGCCAGAATCTGTTCACGGTGATCAAACGAGGTCAGCAGATCAAAACCGTCCTCGATCCAGCGCAGGGCAAAGCGCCTAGGCAGGCCGGCCGCATAGCCCTCAAAGTCGGTGACGTCGGTCCACTCCCTTTGCAACGCCGAGATATCGCCCAGCTCCTTTTGGACCAGCGGCCGCCAGCGCTCATTGTCAACCTGCACGCTGTAATCTTTTTCCGGCGTCATCGCCCAGAGCAGCAGCGCGGCAACCTCCTCTTCCTTCAACGCATTAAAAGCGCTCAGTTCCGGTTCGATATCCAGATCACGGGCGACGATCAGCTTGGTCATCATCAAAAGGTCATGCAGATCCAGCCCCCATTCGTCCGCCGCCGCGGCGTTGAAAGTCACCGCATGCAGGAACCGGCCGGGGTGAGATTTTATTTCAGTCTCTTCGGGCGGCACATCAAAATGAACAGTCTGGTTGATACCATCGATAAAGACCGTTTTCTCACCACTTGCGTGCATATGAACGGTGATGCCCAGATCATTCATCCTGATCGGTGTAGCACCCTCCGGCACATCGTCCATTTCTGACACGCTGCGCAATTCATCAATCATGATATCGGGCGTATCCTGTGCCACGGTCCGGCCGCCGATAAAAGCCTGCCGCCGGCCGGATTCGTCTTTCAGCAGTATCCTGTTGCCCTGCTTCTTGATCCACAGAAACGCGCCCGTGTTCCGGTCGGCAACATAAGCCTGCGTCCTGTCCGGACTCACATAGGCTTCCATATGCGCCTGATTATAGCCTACATTCTGCCAGAACCGTTCCGGCCGTCTTTCCCGGGATGTTGCGCTCTTCATGAAAAAAGTATAATCGAAGCGGTTTTGCCAATGGGCTCTTTGGGTAAGATGCGCCAGAATCAACTGTTTCTGTTCGTAGGTCAGCGTCATGAATCCTGTTCCTGAATCGTGGTCGTCTTTATTGTTATATACGCAATTGTTATATATGCAGTCCGGGCAAAATATTATGGAGAATTGCGTGCACCGTCAACACTTTTCCATATACTTTGGCTATAAAATGATCGCCAGCAGGACGATCAGGCCGAAATCGCGGTTGGATTTAAACCGGTCGAGGGAATTTTGCGGATCGGTCATATCCCAGCTTCTGACCTGCCAGATCAGTTGCAAGCCGGCGCCGGAAAGCAGCAGCAAGGAAAGCGCTCCCGCCTGCGCGAGCATAAAGGCCGCCGCGAACAGAATCATCGCCATCACATAAAAGATCGTCACGACGTTTTTACTGTTTTCGCCGAACAGCAGTGCCGTTGACTTCACGCCGATCCGCATATCGTCTTCCTTGTCCTGATGGGCATAGATCGTATCATAGCCCAGCGTCCAGCAGATCCCCGCCCCGTACAGGCATAGCGCGACCGAACCCACGACATCATTCACCGCCGTCCAGCCCATCAATGCGCCAAAATTAAAGGTCAGGCCCAAAAAAGCCTGCGGCCACCAGGTCCAGCGCTTCATCAGCGGATAGAGCACGATCAGCGGGAAGACGATAAACCCCAGCAGGACCGTCACCGGCGGCATCTGGTAGAGAACAGCCAGCCCGGTCAGCAGCAGGACCGCCAGCAACCCCAGCGCCTGGCGTACTGTCAGCGTCCCGGCGGCCAGCGGCCTTGCGGATGTGCGCTTCACCTGCCGGTCCAGTTCGCGGTCCCACAAATCATTAATGATACAACCGGCGCCCCGCATCGCCACCGCGCCAATGCCGAACAGCACAAAAGTCTCGAACACATGGTCGTAAATGCCCGGCCCGCCGCCCGCGGCCAGAATGATCGCCCACCAGCCGGGCAGCAGCAAAAGCCACGTGCCGACCGGACGGTCAAGCCGCATCAGGTAGGCATAAGGACGGGCCTGCGGGCCAAGGTAGCGCTCAATCCAGCCATCGCGGTTGATATCGGTATGATTTTCGGTTTTAGTTCTGCTCATGACTCGTAACACTGATAATCATGACGCGTTTATAAAATGCCCGCGCCTGTATGTCGATCAGGAATTATCCGCAGGGGCCGTTATCGTTTTTGATGCCGCACAGACGCATTATTTGCGCCATGTGCTGCGGCGCGCGCCCGGCGCTATTGTCCGTGTCTTCAACGGTTGTGACGGTGAGTGGGCGGCGGCGCTGGACATGGCCGATAAAAAAGCCGTGACAGCCACAACCCGGCAACAATTAAAACCACAGCCCGCGCCCGGTCCCGCCCGGCACCTCCTGTTCGCCCCGCTGAAAAAAGCGCGCATGGACATGCTGATCGAAAAGGCGACAGAACTCGGCGTCACGCATCTGCGCCCGGTCATCACCCAAAATACCGAGACACGTACACTGAAAGAGGACCGGATCAGGGCCCGGATCATCGAAGCCGCCGAACAGTGCGAGCGGCCGGACCTGCCGGACCTGTTCCCACCACAGCCGCTTACCGCAGCACTCGCCGGACAAGAGGAAGCCATTCCTGTCTATGCCGCGCTCGAACGCGGCAATTACCCGGCACTGCCCACTGTTCTCAAACCCGGCCCCGCCGCCTTCCTGGTCGGCCCGGAAGGTGGCTTTACGGCTGAAGAAAATGCAATGCTCACAGCCCATGCCAAGATCACTCCCGTCTCGCTCGGCCCGCTGATCCTGCGCAGCGAAACCGCGGCGCTTTATATGCTGGGACAAACTGTCAGAGAAAATCTTTGACAAGTCCAATAGTATTATGGATATATATATAAATTTGGCATTATGTGACAGGATCGTAAACCGATATGGGTGGTTTCGTCTTTGATAAAAAAGAGGTCATTCGCGGCCCGGAAACCCTGGTTCCTTACTTTGAGGGCACAGGCGCGGGTCCCTTGCGGCTGGGCGCAGAGCTTGAGGTCATGCTGATCATCGTCAATGCCGACGGCACGCTGTCCCTGCCCGATGACGAAACCAACAAACGCCTGTTCGCCCGCGCCGCCGCCGGCCCCGATGCCATCCACGCCACCGAGGAGCCGGGCACTTTTATGTTCGAAACCATCGGCAAACCCTATACAAAAGATAATGTACGCTTTATCGGCCCGGAGATCGCCGCCAACACAGCCGTGCTCGGTGAGATTCTGCAGGAGCCGGGTATCTATGCCATTGCCGCACCGGGCAGCGATGTTCAGCCCTCTGATAACCATATCGTCATCAGCCCGTTTGCCACCGTACCGTTCGCCGATCCGGCATTATGCATGGAAAGCGTTATCTCCGGCCGAGGCGAAGGAGAACGATACAGCGAACGGCCGCGCCTGCTGATGGAAGCCTACCGGTCCTACTGCGAGAAAAACGGCATGGCCTACCCGGTAACCAATAGCGCCGTTCATGTCACGCATGGCGTCAGCGACCGGCAGCACGGCTTTGAAATGTCGCGTGTTCTCGCCGCAATGATGCCGTTCTTTTTCGTGCTGTGCGAGAACCGCCCGCCCTACCAGAACGGCAGCGCCGAGCGTACGAACATCCATACCGGCATTTTCGCCCGCCAGAGCCTGCGCACGATTTTTGCCAACGCGGTCGAGCAGCGCGGCCTGTTCCCCGATTTCCTGTTCACAGCGCAAAATGCCGACGATTTCTTCGACCTGATGATCCGCAAAGTGCTGGAGCAGCCCATGCTCAGCTATTGGAATCATGACGGCAAGTTTACCCGTGTTGAAGAAGGGACAATCATCAGACTCGGTGACATGCAGGGGCTGGGGCCGGAAAATGTTTCACAATTCGCACTGGCGCTCTCGCAATTCTGGTGGTCGTTCAAGTACAAGCTGCTGCCCGGCGACGGGCCGAGCGGCATGCTGCACGAGTTGCGCGATTTCGACAGCGGTCCCGAGGTGGTACAGAATATCAGCCTGATCGTCAATATGCTCGCGCTCGACTCTGATCGCCGCGCCGAGATGATCCGTAAGCTGGAGGATGATTTCGGCATCCCAATCATGAGCGCCCCCGGCATGGCCAAAGCCATCATTCAGTCAAACATGGAAACGGCCCTGCACCGCGGCAATCCATCTTTCAATGCTCCAAACATGAGCCGGGACATTTTCCTGCTCAGCCCGTTCGGCAGCAAGGGTAAAACGATGATTGATTTCCTGCGGGCGCTGGTCAATGTCATGGAACGGCATTACTGGAACGATCCCGAAGCCAAGCAACAGATGGATAATTTGCGTTTCACGGCAGCCTTCGGCATGAATAACGCGCAGCTCTGGTACGATTCGTTCGGCAGTGTCGAAGAGCAGGAAGAAGCGATCAGGGCGTTAACGGCCGATCCGCAGGCCTATACAAAGCTTTACAGCAGCCGCAAAAGCTGGGCGCAGCTTTTCATGGAAGGCCGGTTGCCGCAGCTCAGCCCGCGCCGCCCCGGCGTAGAATGGGCATAACGCGCCACACTTTACATTTTTTTCAGACACGCCCCCTTGCATACGTCTTATTTTTCGGTGTACCTGATAGGTGGAATCGGGCATAGTTGTGCCTGCTTGTATCATTGATATCATGAATAAAAATACGGTTTCACCACCATTATGATGAAATACTGCATCTGGTTTTTCGCCGCTGTGAGCCTGACCGGCGCAGCGTTCCTGTTCCTGATCGACCCGGCCCTTGCCGGCGAACCGCTGCCCTGGCAGAAAGGCCTGCAACCCGCCGCCACACCGGTTATGGAACGGGTGCACGATTTCCACAATCTGCTGCTGGCGATTATCACCGCTATCGCGCTGTTCGTGATCGCGCTGATGGCCTATATCCTGCTGCGCTTCAGCGCGCGGCGCAATCCGGAGCCGTCAAAAACCACCCATAACGTGCCGCTGGAGGTCGTCTGGACGGTTATTCCGATCGTCATCCTGATCGTCATCGCCGTGCCGTCTTTCAACCTGCTTTATTACATGAACCGGTTTGAAGATGCCGAAATGACCGTCAAGGTCACCGGCTATCAATGGTACTGGGGTTATGAATATCCCGATCACGACGGCCTCGCCTTCGCCGCCTATATGATCCCGGATGAAGAAATCGACGAAAGCAAGGGCCAGCAACGCCTGCTCTCGACCGATACGCAACTTGTCCTGCCGGTTGATACAGTAGTGCGAATTCAGGTGACGGCCGCCGATGTGCTGCATTCTTTCGCCGTTCCCGCCTTCGGGATCAAAACCGACGCGGTTCCGGGACGGCTGAACGAAACCTGGGTCAAGGTCACGCAACCCGGCACCTATTTCGGCATGTGTTCGGAACTGTGCGGAGTCGGGCATGCCTTTATGCCGTCCGAGGTCCGGGTGGTGCCGAAAGAGGATTTCGAAGCCTGGGTGGCGCAGGCCGCCGACCAGCATATACCGTATGATGACTTCCTCGCCAGCCGCGGGGATACCACAGCACAGACAGAAGAAGAAGGACAGGATTCATGAGTGGAGCGGCCGCTGCGACAGCCGATCATCAGGACGATCACGATCACAAGCCGGGCTTTTTCGTCCGCTGGTTTTGTTCAACCAACCACAAGGATATCGGCACGCTGTACCTGATTTTCGCGCTGATTGCCGGCGTGGTTGGCGGGCTGTTCTCAATGATCATGCGCATGGAGCTTCAGGACCCCGGCATGCAGTTCCTGGTCGATGAAGCCGGTAACCCTGACGGTCATTTATGGAACGTCTTCATCACCGCGCACGGGCTGATCATGGTGTTCTTCGTCGTTATGCCGGCGCTGATCGGCGGCTTCGGCAACTGGTTCGTGCCGTTGATGATCGGCGCGCCGGACATGGCTTTTCCGCGCATGAACAATATTTCCTTCTGGCTGATCGTCCCGGCCTTCTTTTTGCTGCTGGCCTCGGCCTTTGTCGGCGGCGCCGGGACCGGCTGGACGGTATACCCGCCGCTGTCGGATACGCTCGGCCATCCGGGCATGGCGGTTGACCTTGCGATCTTCTCGCTGCACCTGGCCGGTGCCAGTTCGATTCTCGGCGCGGCCAATTTCATCACCACGATCTTCAACATGCGCGCACCGGGCATGACACTGCATAAAATGCCGCTGTTCGTCTGGGCGATGCTGATCACCGCCTTCCTGCTGGTGCTGGCCGTGCCGGTGCTCGGCGGAGCGATCACGATGCTGCTGACCGACCGGAATTTCGACACCGCGTTCTTCCGGCCCGAGGGTGGTGGCGACCCGCTACTGTTCCAGCATTTATTCTGGTTCTTCGGTCACCCGGAGGTTTATATCATGATCCTGCCGGCCTTCGGGATCATCAGCCATATCGTCTCGACCTTCTCGAAAAAGCCGATTTTCGGTTATCTCGGCATGGCCTACGCGATGGTG